>CAMVKN010000021.1 GCA_947168045.1 uncultured Prevotellaceae bacterium | reverse complement strand
AAAATATTTCACTCCTACAACTTTTTGGACACTTTTCTTACGTCGAACTCACGTTGAGTTATGACAGCCAGGCATGGAGATAATTTCGCCAGGCATGGAGTTATGCTCGTAAAGTGCCGCTTTATTCTTCTGGATGAATAGTCGGCATCGCTTGCAGTGGTGGTCAGCGGCGGTCGGCCAGGTACATGCCGACGAGGATGAGGAGCGTGCCGAGAAGAAAGTAGATGGTAATCTGCTCGTGCAGCACAAGCCAGGCGAAGACGATGGTGGTGACGGGGTTGAAGTAGACGTAGTTGGTGGTGACGACCGCACCGAGCCGCTTCAGCACCCAGTTCCAGGCCACGAAGCACAGCATGGAGGCGATGCAGCCCAGGAAGAGCAGATGGAGGAGGAGGGTGGGGTTGTCAGCCACCACGTCGAGGCCGAGTCCGGGCCGCAGGAGAAAGTAGGGCACCATGAAGAGCAGCCCGTAGAAGAACACCTTGCGCGTGACGAAGAGGGTGTCGTAGTGCTTGCCGGCAGGAATCATCAAGAGACTGTAGAGTCCCCAGCAGAGGGCTGCACCGAAGGCCAGCGCATCGCCCCGCGGTGAGAGGTGCAGCACGAAGTGTCCGTTCATGACCACCACGGCCACCCCCGCGGCAGCGATGAACGAACCGACGGTCTGCAGACGGCTGAGTCGCTGTGACTTGTAGAAGAGGCTGATGAGTGCCGTGGCCACCAGTGGACTGAGACTGACGATGAGCGAGGTGTTCGTCGTCGTGGTGTAGTTCATGGCATTGTTCTCGGTGAGGAAGTAGAGCGTTCCCCCCGTCAGGCCCAGCATGGCCATGAGCAGCTCGTGGCGCCAGCCGTTGGCAAACCACCGTATGCCGCGCCACAGACTGAAGAGCAGCAACAGAATGTAGGCGATGGCGAAGCGGATGGTGAAAATCTGCGCCGCCGATAGCCCTCCCAGCAGCAACAGCTTGGTGGAGATGAAGGTGGACCCCCACACGGCCACCACCAGGAAGGCTACGGCGTGATAGATGAAACGGCGGTCTGTCATCGGCCACTTCCCGTGCGTTTAAGGCGCCTTGCTGTAGACGGACTCCAAGGTGTAGCTGGCGTCGTCGCTGGTGGCGGCTTTCACCATGGTCTGCACCAGCTGCTGGGCGTTGTTCACGTAGGAGCCGTCGTTGTGGTTGAAATAGCCGTGGTGCTCGTCGCCACCGCCGCTGACGTTGTTGTCCCAGATGCAGACCGGCATGCCATACTCATGGGCGGCGCGGCAGACATACTCCAAGTAGTAGTCGCGGAAGCGGTTGGAACGGTCGGTGGTGTGCATCACGCAGCCATATTCGCCGATGTAGACGGGGATGTTGTTGGCGATGAACTTCTCGTGCAGTCGCTGGAAGGTGGCGGTGACGTGGTCCTCGTTGCTGCCCTCGGCATACTTGCCCTTGGCAGCGGTGTGGCCCCACTCGGTGATGCCGTCCTTCACTGGCGTCAGTGTGAAGCTGCTGGGGTCATAGTAGTGCACACTGACCATGAGGTGGTTGGCGGGGTCGTTGGGCAGCTGGAAGGCATCGTCGATGACGAAGGAGGGACTGGAGGCATAGCCGGGCACGCCAATCCAGCGCGTGGCATTGTTACTGCCTGTGGCACGGATGGCATCGACGGCTGCCTGGTTCCACTCGTTCAGCGTGCGGTACTGCTTGCCACCGTCGGTGCGGTTGGCACCCCATCCCCACTGGCCGTCCTGAATCTCGTTGAATGTCTCAAAGAACAGGAAGTCGCCCTTGTCCTTGAAGGTCTCGGCTATCTGCTTCCAGGTCTTCTGTATGCGGGTCTTGATGGCCTCGTTGACGATGCTGTTGCCGGCAGCCTCCTTGATGGTGAGCCAGTACTCGTCGTGGTGCATGTTCAGGATGACGTTCAGCCCGGCCTTCTCAGCCATCTCCACGTTCTGCTTCACCTCGTTCATATAGCTTGCCTCGATGGTCCATGCGTCGCCACTCTGGTAGTTGCCCCAGGTGACGCCAATGCGGACGGTGCTGGCGCCGGCGGCCTTCAGCGCATTGTAGAGCGCCTGCGTGGGCTTGGCGTTGTCCCAGTAGCCCCACTGCGGATGCTTGCCGTCCTCGCCGCTGCTGGTGTCGAAGTGGTTGCCCAGGTTCCAGCCCCAGCCTAAGCGCTTGCCCAGGGCGATGGCGTCGTTGTCGTCGACATGCTGCGGTGCGGCCTTGGTGGTGAAGCTGACGGTGTAGGCTGGTGCCTTGGCGTTGGCATCGTTCTTGGCCACGATGGCACCCTCGGGGATGGTCAGCGTGTAGGCCTTGCCCTCTTCGAGCGTAGGCAGGGTGATGTCGACGTCCATGGCTGTCGTGGCGCCCGACGTCGCCGTGCACTTCGTGCCGTTCAGGGTGATGTTGGCCGATGGGCTGACGGCCACCACGTTGTTGTAGCTCAGGGTGACCTTGGTCAGCTCAGAGGCTTTATACTCTGCACCGTTGGTGACTGAGCATGAGCGCAGGCTGACGGTCACTGACGGGGTGGGGGCGTCGTTGCTGTCGTCATCGTCGCCGCAGGCCGTCAGCAGAGGTAAGACGGCGGCCAGCAAACTGAGTAGAAATAGTTTCTTCATTTGTTTTTATGATTTTACAATTAAATAATTTAGTTTCGGTAGTTCTGCTTGCTCTGTGTTCTCGCGCAGAGTCGCAGAGTTACACATATAGTCGCTTTAGAGTAATGCTTTTGAGTGAGGAGTTTTAGGAGGATGCGACCGTTCCGGTCGCCTTTGTGAACTCTTCTCAAGATTGGACAACTCGACGAAAACATAGAATACTCTGCGCCTCTGCGCGAGAATAGAGCGCTTCAGTAATAGCCACGGGGTTAGACCACGGTGGCAGAACTATATACTCCCCTCTCCCCCGCGAGAGGGGCCGGTGGTGAGGCTATAGCTCATCGCGGGTGATGACGCAGTCGCTCTGCATGGCATCGCGCCACCATTCGTCGCTGCACATGGTGTCGGTGCTGCCTTGTCCACCCTGGCACCACACCATGAAGTGGCTCCAGGTGGCACCCTGGGTGAAGCAGTCGCCGATGAGTCCCTGCTCGGTGCGCGTGTTGCCGCTGGTGCCGTAGCCGCACTCGCCCAGCGCCACCATCTTGTTGGGATAGGCAGCCTGAATCTCGCTGAACTCTTGTGCGTTCTGACTGGCATCGCATCCGTAGAGGTCGCGTGCCACCATGTCGACATACTCCGTGCCGGGATACCAGTCGGTGTCCTGGTTGTACTGCTGGCTGTTGCCGTTGTAGTTCTGCGTGGTCCACACCCAGATGAGGTTGTTGATGCCCTTCTGCTTGAAGTAGTCGAACATGGCACGCCACAGCTTCTTGTAGGTCTCGGCCCCTTCGTAGCCCCACCAGAACCATGACTTGGTCCATGCCGCCTGCTGCTTGGCGGTGGCGTTGCCGGCAGCCTCGTGGAAGGGGCGCCATGTGGCGGCGATGCCAGCCTGCTGCAGCTTCAGCAGTACGGCGGCCACCTTGTCCATCTGCTCGTAGAACCACTTGTTCTCCCACGTGCCGCTGATGAGTGCGTTGGAGCCTTTGAAGGTGTTGCCGTCAGTGTAGAACGCATAGTCGGTAGAGCCCTCGCTCTTGGGAACGTTGAAGTGCCACATCAGCTGTACCAGTCCGCCGGCCTTCACCCACTGCTCTACGGGCTTGATGTCGTCGTAGTTAATCCAGCTGCCCGGGGCTGAGTAGCAGATGTGCAGGAAGTCGTAGCAGTTCATGGCAGGATACTTGCCGGTGAGCTTGTACACCTTCTCGGCACAGTCGTTGTTCCAGTTGACGTTGGCCATGACGCTGGATAGCACCTTCTTGCCGTAGTTGTTGAGGAAGAGTTGGTAGAGTGCCTTTGCCTCAGTTGAGGAGGCGGTGACAGGCTCGGCGGGAATCTGGCCCGAAGGCTGTGGTGCGGCCTTGGTGGTGAACTTCACCTGATAGGCTGGTGCCGATGCCGTGGCGTCGTCCTTGCCGACGATGCTGCCTGCGGGGATGTCAAGCGTATAGCTGTTGCCGGCTTCCAGGGTGGGCAGCGTGACAATGACGTCCATGGCCGTAATGGCGCTCGATGCCGCCGCACACTTGGTACCATTGAGCGTGATGTTGGCCTGTGGGCTGACGGCCACCACGGTGTTATAGGAGAGGGTGACCTCCGTCAAGGCACTGGCCTGATACTCAGTACCATCGGTGATGCTGCATTTGCGCAGGCTGATGTTGGTCTTCGGGGCCTCTGGCTCGTCGTTGTCGTCGCTACCGCATGCCGTCAGCATGGACACGCTGCCAATGGCCAGCAGGGCCATGGCAAGTAGTGTTTTCAGCGTTTTCATCTTGGTTGTTTTGTTGTTTTCAAATTCGTTAGGCAAATAGTGCGGCAAAGGTAGTCTTTTTTGTTGAAATACCCAAATAAAAGCGTGCGTTTTTGCTGTGTCGGCCGTCTACATCATGTTTCTCCTGAACCACAGCAGGAACAATGGGTCGGCAATGAAGAGTCCCTGCTCGTTTTCTTCCACTATCTCCCGCTCTATGAGTGCCTTCTTCAGCTTCACCAGGTTTGAACGTGTGCCGAGGTTGAAGCGTGTTGTCACCTCCTGCTTTCCGAAGTCGTTGTGATAGCCCTGGCTAATGGCGCGCAGCATGTTCAGCTGATAGCTCGTCAGTCCCTCTGTCTGTTCAACGAATAGCGGCGTGACCTGCTGCATGGTGGACTCCAGTCCGTCGTGGAACGAAGCCGCCGTGACGCTGTCGCCCGACATGGCCAGCACGTTCCATGCCAGCTGTTGTACGTATGCGGGATAGTTCTCCACCGTGTCGCAAATCATGCCCGCCAACTCCTCGGTAATGTCTTTGCCCACGCTGCGGAAGCGTCCGACGATGAAGGGAATCCATTTCTCGCGCGCTATTCTCTTGAGGAAGAACATGTCGCCAAACTGGTAGAACGGCATCTTCTGGCTATAGAACAGGTTTCTCAACAGGTGTTGCTTGCTGCCGAAGAGACAGTAGGAGGTGTGTTGGTGGTGCTGCCACACGCTGCGTATGGTAAATGTTCACCAAGTGGTGTAACACCAAGTGGTGAACATTGTTTGGGATGAATGTCTGAGGTGGGCATGAAAAAAGCGCTCCTCGGAGGGAGGAGCGCTCATGTTGCGTGTTTACTTAAAATAGAGCTTCAGCGGTGTGAATCCATTACCTGTGATGAGCAGATGCTTTTCGTCGAGTGTACCGACGATGGGGTCACTGCCGAAGTTGACCTTGATTTCGAATGTGCCATCACCATTGTCGGTAATAAGCTCAGTCATGCTCCAAGGTGCAATGTCGACGTCTTTACCCAGCCACTGGGCATCCCACCATCCGTTGGTGAAGCGCACCTGGTAACTGTTAACGTCTTCGGGCTTATACTGCAGGTAGAACGTTTCAGTCTTAATCTTGTCCCATACATCCTGCGGGAACTCAGCGAGACATTCATTGTTCGCGTCGTGGCCCTCAAGGGCGAAGCGATAGGTGCCACTCCAGCTGACAACACCTTCGCCAGCGTTCTTCCAGAACACTATTTCCGTGACAGGTGCCGGAACGGTAATCTTCGTCAGCGTGAAGTTGTCGCCGGTGATGACCATACCGCCATTGGCGATGATGTCGTCGAGCACGTTTTGCGGGAAGGTGACTGACAGGATGCCCTCATCGGCGTCGAGGTCGTACTGGCCGGGAATCGGAGCGGGCAGGTTGCCCCAGTTCTGACCATGACGCAGGCTGATGCAGCCCCAGTTGCCAGGATTGTTCTTCTTGTAGTAGAACTTCACCACGGTGTTGGCAGCGATGGTCGTCCAGTCGAAGCGACCCCATGCCAGATCTTCGTTGCCGTTCCAGCTGGAGCATACGAACTCACCGACCCAGATGGCCTGCTCAGGCGACTCGCTGTACATCATGATACCACCGGTCTCAATGCTGTGGTTGTCGTGCTGCTTCATCTTAATCTTGCCGTCGGTCATCTCCTCGGGCACGACGAAGCTAATCTCGGTAGCCGATTGGTTGAACTCACCCTTCTTCATGGGAGCCTCCAGTCCGGGCACGGTCATCTCGACGATGCGGTCGAGGTTCTGTCCCTTGATGGTCAGTGTCATGCCAGCCTTCACATCCTTGTCGGGCGAGACGCTCTCGAAGACGGCCAGGGGCACGGTGATGTCGACCGTAGCCTCGATGCCCGATGCGGAATGGAGGGTGATGGCGCCTGAGAGGCTGTTGGCAGGCACGGTCACGCTGATGGACTTGCCATCGGCAGCCACACTGTAGTCAACGTCTTTCACGGCGGGGAAGTCGACGCTGGTCACCAGGTCGAGGTTCTCACCGCTGATGGTGATGCTGTTACCGAAGTCGGGTGTGGGGTTGGACACGCCCGTGGCCTTGATGAAGTCGATGGCGATGTTGCCCACGGCGGTGTTCTCGGCACCGTCAGAGCCGTCGTTGATGTTTAGTTCGCCCGTCATGGCCTCTGCTGGCACGCGCACCTGAATCTCATTGCGTGTGTTCTTCAGGAAGTCGGCAGCTTCGACGGTCACATGGTCGAAGAACACCACCTGCCCGATGTTCCACACATACTCACCCTTGATGGTGACGACGTCGCCCGGGTGTGCCGATGCAGGCGTGAACGACGAGACCTTGATTTCCTCGGCGAAGGTGATAGAGGATGCCGACACGACGGTGTCGCCGCTGTTGGTGACGAGATAGAGCTTGCCGGGCACGCTCTGGTCGGGGATGGTGACGTCCATCTCCTGTGCGTTCTTCAACTGGAATTCTGCGTTGATAAATGTTTTCGACGGGGTGAGCTTCTGGTTGCCCTCAGGGAAGAGCACCTCCTTGACGTTGTTCAGTTGTGTGCCCGTCAGCCGGATGGTGGCGCCGCGCGTGACAGGCATCGGCCCAAAGGCCAGGATGTTCACGCCGCCCTTGCCATACTGGTTGGTATCGAGGTCATCCTCGCTGCAGCTGGTGAACCCAGTGGTGGCAACGAGTGCCGCCATGGCCAGTACTGATAGATTGCGATATCTTTTCATAGCTTGTAAAAGTCTAAATTCTTAATACTTAAATCTCTACCGCGCGGACATTGTCGATGCGGATGATGGGATGACAGGTAGTGCCGCTGGTGACACCGCTCCAGACGAAGAGTGTCAGGCCGGTGAAGTTAGAGGCATCAAGTGGAACGCTGGCAGGGGTGCCGTCGTTCTTGTACTTGAAGTTGGCGATGGGGATGGTCACGGTGACCCACTTGCCGCCCGTGTCATAGCTGCCCGTGGCGTTCCACGGTGTCCAGAGTCCGCGTGGGTAGTCGGTGCCATTGAAGAACGTGTTGTTGGCCGTGGGCAGCGTCACCTGTGCGTCGCCTGAGAAGATGCACTGCATGGACAGATTGGTCCAGGGGTTGCTCGACGGGATGTTCACCTCGAACTTCAGGGCCATGTTCTCGAAGTTGGCAAAGCTGACGAGGTCTGACAGACGGATGTCGGTGCCGCTGAAGCCGCCGTTCCAGTCGCCGGGCCAGTACTCGAATGACACTGCGCCGTCCTGCCATGCGCCATCGTCCAGGTCCACGTCACCGAGCATGAGGTAGCTGCCGTCGAGCGAGTTCTCGTCGCTCAGTATCTGCTGGTTGTGCCAGCCGTGGTTGGTCAGGCCGGTAGAGGCGTCGCCGGCATCGCCGGTGCCCCAGTCGTTGAACAGCATGCCGCGTGTGTCGTGGTAGTTGAAGCGGGCCTTCTTCTTGCCATAGACTGATGTCACCTCGATGGGACCTTCGCTCAGCCCTTCGGGCACGGTGAAGGTGATGGTACTCATGGTGAACTCTTCAATGTCAATCTTCTTGCCACTGATGGTCAGCGACAGCGGGGTGTTCGGGTCATCGACGAAGTAGTTGCCGTAGATGGTGGCCTGTTCGCCGGCCTTGGCCCACTCGTTGCTCATGTTGTTGATGGTGGGGCCGGGCACCAGCACGTTGAAGTCGTAGGTGGTGGTGTCGTTGGCGTTGTTAATCATGAAGATTTTGTTGTAGACCACACCGGGAATCTGACCGGGGACGGTGACAATCATTGTGTTGTCAGTGATGAGGCTGGGTATGAGCTGAGCCTCCTGGTCGTTGAAGAGCATCTTCGTGATGCTGCGCAGGTTCTCGCCGACGATGCAGATGCCGTTCTCCATGTAGGCACCGGTGAGCAGCGAGTCGGCACTGGCCTTGTCAACGGGGCGTATGTAGTGGATGGTAGGTGTACCACCGCTTATCTCATACTTGTCTGGCTCGTCCTCGCAGGCAGTGAAGCCAATCATGGCGCTGGCAGCAAGGCCGAGGTACAGTCCTTTGAATATCTTGTTGTTCATATCTTTCAATGTTTAAATTATTATCCGTGTAAAACCGTGGCTCAATAGCTGTAGGTAGCGCGTACATCCACGTGGATGGGGTCTTCCTTCAGGTGTGGGTTGAAGGTGAGGTCCTCCATGGGGAATGGAATAGTGAAGCTGTTGATGCTGACATTGGGAGCTGCCGTCTGGTCGTCGTACATGGCCGTCTGGTCGTTGCCCTCATCGTCCTTGTTGACGAGCTGCCACTGGCCGGTCTCATAGTAGTTCTTGAACATCGGGTCGAGGTTCCAGTACTGGTTGCGGCGCTGGCTCTTCAGCTCATTGATAGCCTTGTCGGGATTGTAGTAGGACAGGCGCACGAAGTCATACCAGCGGTCGCCCTCGCAGGCCAGCTCCAAGCGACGCTCCTTCCACACGTCATCGAAGGTGAGCGACGTAGCGGGAATGGCGTTGGGTATGGCGCGCTGGCGCACGGCGTTGAAGGCCTTCAGGGCGTCGGCATCCGTTCCCTGTCCCATCAGCACCTTGGCCTCGGCCAGCACCAGGTATACATCTGCTAAGCGCAGAATCGGGGTGCAGAGCGAGCTGGCCATGCGGTCGGCCGATGTACCGAGGGCTGCCAGGTGGTCGGCGTTGTTGCCGTACATGTGTTTCACCAGGTTGCAGCCTGTAGGTGAACGATGCTCACCCCAGGCAGCGGGGTTGTAGCTCTTGTCATACTCGAAGCGCATGTAGTCGAAGCCGCCGTGGTCGCGCCACAGATAGGGCACCACGTCGCCCACGGTCATCATCGTGGCCTTGCGGCGTGTATCCACATCGGGACGCGTGTCAGGTGCGTCGAGCACGTTGAAGCCGAAGGCATCCTGCAGGTCGACCGACGGGCCACCCCATTCGCCCCATACATCGCCGAACTCGTCGATGCCGGTCATGCCAAGGTCAGACTGCAGAGAGTTCTGCGAGGTCCACTGTGAGCTGACCACCCAGCGCCATGCAATCATGTTTTCGGGCGAGTCGTTGCCCTCCAGGGTGAAACAGTCGGCGTAGTTCTTCTCCAGCTCGCGGCCGCTGTTGTCCATCACGTCCTTGGCCAGCTCGGCAGCCTTCTGCAGGTCAGCCTGGTTCAGCTGTCCGCTCACGCCAGCCTTCTGCAGGTACACCTTGGCCAGCAGACCCTTGGCGCAGTACTTGTCCAGACGGTTCTTGGTGCACTGCTCGGGCAGCAGCTCGATGGCCTTCTCCAGCGTCATCACGATGTACTCGTAGACGTCGGCCTTCTGAACCTTGTACTGGTCGTTATATTCGCCTGCCTCAATCATGGCCGTGTTGTCGTGTATGATGGGCACGTCACCGTAAGTGCGCACCAGGTAGAAGTAGGCCATGGCCTTCCATAGCAGGCACTCGCCCACAGTCTGGTTCTTCACAGCCTCTGAGGCACCGCCGCCTTCAATGTAGTGGCGCACCAGGTTGGAGTGGCCGTTGACGGCCCAGAGGGCGTATGACATGTTGCGCAGGTGCTGGTTGTTCGAGGTCAGACCGAAGCGCAGGAACGGCGTGTAGTCACCACCGTCGTTGAGGAAGATGTTGCCCGCCATGACGTCGAAAGCGAAGAAGGCGCGCTGGAAGTCGTACCAGGGCGAGTTGTAAAGATAGTCGACGGCAGCGATACACTCGGCATCAGTCCTGTAGTAGCCGCTGGCCACATATCCGTCCTTAGTGGGGCGGTCAAGGAAATCCTCACAGGAGGTAAGACCTAATCCCATGACGGCGGCTGTCAATAATACTTTTATCTTATTTGTTTTCATGATAATGCTCTCCTATATGTTTAGAATGAAACGTTCAGTCCGAAGGTGCAAGTGAAGGGCGAGGGATAACGGCCGTTATCCAGTCCGAACACATAGCCTTGGGCATCAGTGGTCGAGGCACCAATCTCGGGGTCATAGCCGTCGTAGCCGGTGATGGTCAGCACGTTCTGCAGGTTGCAGTACACGCGCAGGTTGTCTAAGTACAGCTTGCTGACGATGCTCTTTGGGAAGGTGTAGCCCAGCGACACGTTCTTCAGGCGGATGTAGCTGCCGTCCTCAATGTAGCGGCTGGAGATGTTCTGGTTGTAGCCATTGCCCAGGGCCACGCGTGGCGTCTTTGTGTCAGGGTTAGTGACGTAGACGTTGGTCACGTCGTTGTACCACATCGTGCCGTCCTCATACACCTTGTTCGGGTCGATGGCGGCCAGCTGTGCGCGGTCGGCAATCTTCTCGGCTATCTGGTTGTTCCATGTGCTCGTCATCGACGTCAGGGGGATGCTGGTGTAGTTCATCACCTTGTTGCCATACGAGCCGTTGATGAAGATGCTCAGGTCGAAGCCCTTGTAGTTGAACGTGTTGGTGAAGCCAAAGGTGAACTTGGGCAGAGGCGAGCCAATGGTGGTCTTATCGTTCTCGTTGATGATACCGTCGTTGTTCATATCCTTGAACTTCAGGTCGCCAGGCCAAACAGTGTTGTTCTTGGCATACTTCGTGGGGTCGGTGACGTGTTGCCAGGTGCCGTCCTCAGCCTGCACGGCTGACTGTGCGTAGAGGGTATTCACGGGCGAGGCAAGAATGTCGTCGAAGCTGGTGTAGACGCCTTCCACCTCATAGCCGTAGAAGTCGTACATCGGGCGGCCCACAGACGACACGGCTACCACGTCGCTCCACTGGCCGTAGCCGATGATGGCGGCTGAGGTGGTGCCTTGCAGAGCCACCAGCTTGTTCTTGTTGAACGAGAACTGCAGGTCGGTGTCCCACGAGAAGTCCTTCGTCAGCACGGGCGTGGCCTTCAGCTCAAACTCCCAACCGGTGTTGCGCATGGTGCCGTAGTTGCCATAGGGGGCGGTGAGCTGTGATGACTCGTTGCCCTGCGAGCCCATGTATGAGGGCAGCTGCATGCGCATGAGCATGTCCTTCGACTCCTTCTTGTACCAGTCGATAATCAGGTTCAGGCGGTTGTTGAAGAAACCCAGGTCGAGACCGAGGTCTACCTGCTCCTGTGTCTCCCACTGAATGGCCTCGTTGGGCAGGCCAGTGGGGCGGTAGGACTGTCCGAGGGCTGACGGCATCACGCCTAAGGCCACACCCCACTTGTAACCGCCGATGTTGGCGTTACCGGTCTGGCCCCAGCCCACGCGAATCTTACCGTTGCTGAGCCATCCCTCGGCAAACTTCTTGATGAACTCCTCGTTAGAGAAGCGCCAGCTGGCAGCCACGGAGTGGAAGCCGGCCCAGCGGTTCTTCGGGCCGAAGTTAGACGAGCCGTCGTAACGGTAGGTATAGGTGGCGTAGTAGCGGTCGTCATAGTTATAGGTTTCGCGCGTGAAGAACGAGGCCATCGAAGCCGAACCGAAACCGGAGCTGTAGTCCTTCTGTGTCTTCTCCACCAGGCTCGGGTTCTGCACGTCGTTGCGCGGCAGGTTTGTACCGGTGATGCCCTGGTACTTCCAGTTTGACTCCCAGCACTCCTGGCCGAGCATGGCGGTGAAGCTGTGCTTGCCGATGCTGCCAGTGTAGGTCAGGTAGTTCTTCAGCTGCCAGTACTTGTTGTTGTTCGACTGCCAGTGGTCGCTGTTGCCGGGTTTCTTCCAGCCGCCCAGGTCGACGCTCGGCTCCCATGTCTCGGCGTTGCTGTCGCTGATGTCGTAGCCCAGCTCAGCGTGCCAGACGAGGTTCTTGATGGGTGTCACCTCGGCGAAGATGTTACCCGTCAGCTTGCGGCGCTCCAGTGTGTAGGAGTACATGTTGGCCAGGGCCACGGGGTTCGGGTTGGTATATCCCTGACGAGCCTCAGCGTAGTAGTTGCCGAAGACGTCGTAGATGGGGATGTCGGGAAGGGTGGTCAGCGAGTAGGTGATGATACCCTCGTTGCCGTCAGCCTTCTTCAAGTCGTCGTTGGTGGTCGAGAAGGTGGTCGACATGCCGAGCTTCAGCCACGGCTTCAGCTGTGCGTCAAGGTTGGCGCGCACCGAGTAGCGGGTGAACTCCGACCCGATGATGGTACCTTCCTGGTTCATGTAGTTACCGCTGACATAGTACTGCACCTTGTCGGTACCGCCCTGGGCGCTCACCTGATGGCTGTGCTGCAGGGCTGTCTGGAACACGGCGTCTTGCCAGTTCGTACCCTTGCCCAGGATGGTGGGGTCAGAGTAGTTGGGGTTGGCCTGGCTCTCCATAATCCAGCCGTTGGTGACGAAGTCTTGATAGTATTCTGAGTATTCGCGCAGGTTCATCATGTCAAGGCGCTTGGCCTGGCGGTTGATGGCAAACATACCGTCGTAGCTGAACTTGGCCTCGCCGGCCTTACCGCGCTTGGTGGTGATGAGCACCACACCGTTAGCACCCTGTGCACCGTAGATGGCGGTGGCAGAGGCATCCTTCAGAATCTCCATTGACACGATGTCGGAGGGGTTCAGCGTTGACAGGGGCGAGATGGTTGACACCTTACCGTTGCCCAGACGGTCGCCCAGACCGTAGTCGGCACCGCTCTGGCCACCGCTCTGCACGATGACGCCGTCGATGACGTAGAGGGGTTCCTGATTAGCATTGATAGAGCCGATACCACGCACGCGGATGGATGACGACGAGCCGGGGGCACCTGAGGTGGTGACGGCTGTCACACCCGTGGCGTGACCCTGCAGCGACTGGTCGAGCGAGGTGATGACGCTACCCTTCAGGGCTGCCTCGCCGATGGAGGCCGACGAGCCGCTCAGGTCGCTCTTCTTCATCGTACCGTAACCCACGACCACCACTTCTTCCAGCGAGTTGCGGTCCTCCTCGATGGTGATGTTGTAGACGCTCTGGGCACCAATCTTCACCTCCTTCGTCATGTAGCCGATATAGGAGATGACCAGAGTCTGGCCCTGCTGCACATTCAGTGTGAAGCGACCGTCAATGTCGGTGGCAGCACCGTTGCTGGTGCCTTTCACCACGACGCTGGCACCGATGACGGGGCCGGTAGCATCGCTCACCACACCTGTAATCTTCTTGGCTTGTTGCACCTCGGCAGGAGCGGGGTTGCCCGACTCGGTGCCTACACCTACAGCAAGCACTTGCGGCGAGTAGCATAGTCCCAGGGACAAGCACACTGCCGCGAGCTTGAATTCTTTACAGAAATACGATTTCATAGGTTTGTTTTTATTGGTTATTAGATGTTAGTAATTGGTCTTTTCTTCTCAAAACGATGCAAAGATATAGCTTTTTTTGTTTATCAGCAAGTTTTTTTTTTGTTTTTTTTGCCTGCGTCTTCTTATTTTTCTTTTTTCTTTTGATAGAGCCAGTTTCTTTCGCTATAGTTGTCAATACAGAAAGGATGGTTGCCGATAGCCGACACGTTGACAGTAATAAAAAAGTAACTAACGACAGTCAAGTCTTCTCCCGCCAAAGGGGCGGATGGGACAGTGGTGACGAATAAGGTAGCAGTTTATTATTTCGCAGTCAGATAGTCAGAGGGCGCCACACCGTATTTCTGCTTGAAGCAGCGGGAGAAATAGCGGGGGTCTGAATAGCCGCAGCGGTAGGCAATGTCGGAGATTCCTGGGTGGTCGGGACTTTCGAGCATCTGTCGGGCGCGTTGCATGCGGGCATCGATTAGCAGTTGTGCGGCAGTGATGCCCACGAGGGAGCGCAGCTTGCGATTCAGGCTGCTGCGGCTGGTGGCGGCACAGGAGGCCATGTCGTCGATGTTGGCATTGCTGTTTCCGATATTCTGCTCCACATATTGCATGACGCGCTCCATGAAGCGGCTGTCGGGTTCTGAGAGTGACGGCGTGCCTTCTGTTTTACGGTCATCCTCTCGAATCAGCTGAGGCTCAGGAGCCAGCAGTGCCATGTATTTCTCTAACAGTTCCCCGCGCTGGCGGTGCAGGCGGCGCACATAGACCACCGTACCGGCGACTGTTGCGACAGCAGCCAGCGAGAGCAGCCATCCCAGCAGGCTGGCCCACCACGTCTCATACCAGCGGGGCGTGACGATGATGGTGAGTCGCCGCGTATTATCAACCCAGCGTCCGTAGCGGTCAGTAGACTGTACATCTAACAGATACCGCCCTGGCGGCATGTCGAAGAATGTCAGCGACCGTTCTTTCTTGGCATGGCTCCAGGCTGCGCCATTGATGCGGCAGCGGTAGCGGATGCTGCTGTTATTTCCGAAGTCAAGTGCGGCAAAGGTGATGCTGAAGTTTCGCTCGTCGGGAGCAATGACGATGGTGTCGTGCCGGCAGATGCCCAGCGCTGGCTGCCGCCCGTTAATAAGCAGCTCCGTAAAGAGCAATGGCGGCGTATAGCCTCTCGACTCTAAGTTGTGGCGGGTAGCCACGTAGGCACCCTGCTCCTGTCCGAAGAGCCACGAGCCGTCAGGCAGCAGCAGGGGGCGTTCTTCGGAGAAGTGGCTCTCCGTGTTCCAGAAGTTGCGGTCGTAGGTAACGGTCTGGTCGCTGTCGGGCGAGAAGTCCATCACACAGTCCGTGCTTACCACCCAAAGCCGTCCATCTGCTTTCATCGTCAATGCCAGACAATCGTCGGTGGTCATCGACGACGTGGCCGTATTGAAATGAGTGAATGTTACATTGGGCGCGAACAGCGTCTTTTCGCTGTCAGCCATGTCGAGGCCGTTGTTTTCTGTGGCAATGAAGATGCGCCCGTTAGCATCGGCAGCGACGTCCATGGTGGCATTGCCCGCCAGACTGCCAGCCCTGTTGCCGTCGCGCTGCAGCAGTCGGAAGCTGCTCTTGCCGACGTCCGTTTGATTGACGCTACCCAAGAGCACGCCATTGGTAGTGGCACAGACCAGATGACCGTCCTTGGTCAGTAGGATGCGGCGCACCTTGCCCTTGCTGTCGGGGAAGCGTACTACCTGTGGACGGTCTGCCTCCGGATTGACCACACACTGCACCCCCTCGCCGAAGGTAGCCAGCCACAGACGGCCTTGCCGGTCTTCCACGATATGATAGATGACCTGCTCTCCAATGCGGTCTATTCCGTAGCTGCCATCACTGCGTTCACGCAGTCGCAGCAGTGTACCGGGCTTGCAGCCTATCCAGATGTTGCCGCCACGGGTCTGCATGATGCAGTAGGGACGGCATCCGAAGGGTGTCTGCCTGCTGTGCAGCCCTCCGTCGCTACCCAGAAAGCCCAGCAGTGTGTTCGCCTTGTCGTAGATGCGTATGCACTCATCCTCCTTGGTGCCTACCCACCAGCGTTGCTTGCTGTCACACAGAAAGGCACGGGCATGCACCCGTTCCGTTCCCTCTACGATGCGGGCGGGGTGATGTCGGCGCACGGTCTTCGTCACGCCATAGCGCTCCACCTGCCACTGATTGCCCTGCATGTCGCTGAATGTCGTGGGGTGGCTGTTGTGCGGAATGGTGTCACCGGCACTCGCTGGCAGGTCGTGCAGCGTATAGGTATGGGTGTCAAATAGGAAGAATCCGTTTTCCGTCTTGCAGATGATGTTGCCGTCCTGGTCAAGTGTTATCTGCCGTATCACCTCCGACTGTATGCTGGTGCCGTCGCCCGGGCGGCTTTTCACCTGCCGGAACTCATAGCCGTCAAAGCGGTTCAGTCCGTTCCATGTGCTCATCCACAGGAAACCCTGCCGGTCCTGCAGCACGTCGGATACCCGCCAGTGCGACAGCCCCGAGCGGTCGTCGTAGGTCACCGTGTCCTGCGCCTTGGCAGTCATGGCGGTGAAGCATAGCCATATCAGTAAAAGGTGTTTCATGTTGTCTTAATGATGCGGCAAAGGTAGTAAAAAATCACCAAAAGGCGGCAAAAAGTATGCATTTTTCATGCCTTGCGCCTTTTTTGTACCCTGCTTGCGCCCTTTTTACACATAGGCAATAGCATAATAACGTACATTTGCAACGACAAAGCGCAACGAATCACACTACTTAAACTAATAATTAATGAATAAATCAAGTCTTTTCGTGAAGCACGGGGCAATGCTGGTGGCATTGCTCCTGTGCGCTTTTCATGCCAGCGCCATGCAGACGGCGGTGGCCAAGTGGGTGTTTTCCACCGGTTACGACGTAGAGAAACAAGGCACTACCGCCACCTATACGCCCAACGACCTGGGCTGGTCGGCCATTGCCAACACCAAGTGGACGCAGTTGCAGCCCTACTTCCTGCCCAACGAGTGTGCCTTGGTGCCGGAGCAGTGCAAGGTAACGGTACATACCAGCGACGGCAAGTGGCAGGTATGCACCAGCGGCTCGGCTCCCAACTACCATCTGCGCCTGAACACGGCCTCCACCGACCATTTCACCGCTAAGTCCGACTACACCGACGGCTCGAAGCACAACCAGTTCTTCGAGGTGTCGCTGCCTACTACCAGTCTCAGCAACGTGAAGATAAACTTCGCCATCGGCGACGGCTCCAGCAGCAGCACGAAGTTCGGTGTGGTCTACTCCGTGGATGGCGGCCAGACGTGGACGGTACTCAGCGACTACACCGCCGGTGCCCACTGGAACACATGGGTGGATGCCAACTACGACCTGCCGTTGGCCGCCGACAAGGAGAGCGTCATCGTGCGTATGCTGATACAGAGTGCCACGAAAACCTCGAACTACAACCTGAAATACCTCAACATCCTGGCCGAGGACACCCAGGCTCCGCTGCTGACCAGTACCACGCCTGCCGACGGTGCTACTGGCGTGCTGCCTACGGGTAAGGTCATCCTGCTCTTCAACGAGGGCGTGAAAGTGAAGAGTGGCGCCGTGGCCACCCTGTGCCCGACGGCTTCCCCGTCGGCAACAGTCAGCATACAGCCCATTATAAATATGAACAAGGTGTCGCTGCCCTACGCCGACCTCGACCTGCTGACGCAGTACACCTTGACGCTGCCCGCTGGCAGCATCACCGACCTGGCAGGCAACGTCTTTGCTGATGCCGTCAGCATCACGTTCACTACGGGCGACACGCGCCCCGTGCCGCCGCCCGTGCTTGACAGCAAGAACCGTCTGTGGTATCATCGCCCTGCCGCTTACTGGGAGGAGGCCCTGCCCTTGGGCAACGGCCGGTTAGGTGCCATGGTCAGCGGTAGCGTGGCCGTTGATACCCTGCAGCTCAACGAGGACACCTTCTGGGGACAGTCACCTAACCGCAACTACAACGCCAATGCGAAGAACGTGCTCCGTCAGGTACAGCAATACATTTTCAACAAGGACTATGCCGCAGGTCAGAAGCTGGCCATCCCCAACTGGATGTCACAGGCTTCGCACGGTGCACAGTACCAAGCTGCCGGTTGTGTGCTGGTGGGCTTCCCCGGCCATCGCTATGATGACGAGGAAAAGGGCAGCACCACCGATGCAACGGATGCACAGGGCTATGTGCGCTCCCTTGACCTGAGCACCGCCACCGCCACGACGACCTACGTGGTGAATGGCATTACCTATACCCGCACCGTCTTCACCTCGCTGGCCGACAACGTGACCGTCATGCGCATCGAGGCATCCGAGCCTGGCATGCTGGACTTCAATGTCTGCTTCGCCGCCCCGCAGAAAACAAATATGGCCAAACTAGGCATCAACAAACTGACCAATGGCATGATAGAGGCTTCACTCATTCCGGCACGTACACAGACGGAGAGCGTTGACAACAAGCTGAACTGCTTCACCTTCATCAAGGTCATCAACGACGGAGGCCAGCAGACCACCGGCACTCAGAACGTCATCGACGGCGGACTGGTGGCCAGCAATCCGTCGGCCCCGTCCATCATGGTCAATGGTGCCACCGCGGCCACCATCATCATCTCGGCGGCTACCAACTTCGTCAACTACGATGACATCAGTGCCGATGCTGAGGCCAAAGCATTGGCCTACATGAACGCCTTCACCAAGAACTATGAACAGGCACTGGCTGACCATGTGCAGAAGTATCAGGAACAGTTCAACCGCGTCAGCCTCGACCTGGGCAGCAATTCCGGACAGGAGACGAAGGACACCGAGACGCGCATCAAAGAGTTCCGCCAGCAGGACGGCAACGACCCCGGACTCATAGCCAACTACTTCCAGTTCGGGCGCTACCTGCTCATCGCTTCATCGCAACCCGGCACGCAGCCTGCCAACCTGCAAGGCATCTGGAACCCCAATGCCCGCCAATATCCAGCATGGGACTCGAAATACACGTCGAACATCAACGTGGAGATGAACTACTGGCCTGCCGAGGTGGCCAACCTCAGCGAGTGTCACGACCCGTTTATCGAGATGGTGAAGGATGTCAGCGTCACCGGTGCCGAGACAGCTGAGAAGATGTACGGCGCACGCGGCTGGACATTGCACCACAACACTGACCTCTGGCGTACCACGGGTGCCGTGGATAACGGCTCGGTGGGTGTATGGCCCACTTGCAACGCCTGGTTCTGCTCACACCTGTGGGAAAAGTATCTCTTCAGCGGTGACAAACAGTATCTGGCCGACGTCTATCCCGTGCTGAAGGGCTGTGCCCAGTTCTTCCAGGACATCCTCGTAGAAGACCCCAACACACACTATAAAGTGGTCTGTCCCTCCAACTCGCCCGAAAACCATCCCGGCATCGGCAAATATACCGACGACAACGGCAAGGAGATGAACTATGCCCTCTTCGGCGGCGTGGCCATGGACAACCAGATGGTCTTCGACGTGCTGAAGAATACTGCCGAGGCTGCGCGCATCCTAGACACTGATGCCGACTTTGCCGACGAATTAGATGCCCTGAAAGCTGAGCTGACACCGTATAAGATTGGCAAATACGGTCAGGTGCAGGAGTGGCAGGAGGACTGGGACAAGGAGACGTCCAGTCACCGCCATCTGTCGCACCTCTGGGGAGCCTATCCAGGCAATCAGGTGTCTCCCTACGTGAATGCTACCATCTATCAGGCTGTGCATAAGTCACTCGTAGGCCGTGGCGATGCCGCCCGTGGCTGGTCCATGGGCTGGAAGGTGTGCCAGTGGGCACGTATGCTCGACGGCGACCATGCCTTGACCATCATCAAGAATCAGCTGCGCCTGATGGACCCTAACGCCACCATGAGCGATGCCGACGGCGGAACCTACGCCAATATGTTCGATGCGCATGCTCCGTTCCAGATTGACGGCAACTTCGGTTGCTGCGCGGGCATTGCCGAGATGCTGCTGCAGTCGCATGCCGGCTTCCTGCATGTGCTCCCAGCCCTGCCGTCGGCATGGAAGGACGGCGAGGTCAGCGGCCTGCGTGCTCGTGGCGGCTTCGAGGTGACGGAGTTGAAGTGGAAGGACGGCAACATTGTCTCGCTGAAGGTAAAGTCCACCCTTGGCGGCAACCTGCGCCTGCGCACTGCTACGCCGCTGAAGGCAGCTGATGGCAACATACTGAACGCTGCCCAGGGCGACAACACCAACGCGCTCATGCAGCCCTACGTGATGCCAGACCCCATTGTGGCCAATCCCGCCAAGATTCCCGCCACCACCCTGCCTGCCTCTCATCTCTACGACATACCCACCACCGCTGGTCAGGAGTTGCACCTCGTCGATGAGGCTTCAGCCACTGGTATCACGGAGTGTCTCAACTCCCAACACCGGTCACCCAACACCCAAGCCTACGACCTCATGGGCCGCCGCGTCACCGACTCCTTTCGCGGTATCATCGTGGTGAACGGCAGCAAATGTGTAAGGAGATAAGATGACACGAATGATACAAATGACACTACGTAACTCAAAACAATAGAAGAATTATGAGAATCCAAACTTTATTCCTTAGTTTGCTGACAGCGCTCACAGTGGGTGCTGCCAACGTTGACGTGACAACGTCGACATTGAATTCGGCTTACGCCAGCGCCGAAGACGGCGACGTGCTGGTGTTGGCCGAGGGTGCCTATGGCGGTACGCTGACCTTCCCGAGCGGGAAGACCATTACACTGAAGGCCGCCGATGGAGCAGAGGTGAAGTTCGCCTGTCTGTTCCGTGCCAATGACGGCAGTCTGACGGGCGGCGGCATCGTGCTGGATGGTCTGAAGATTGCCATTACTGACTCCTATTTCATCAACCTCGATAACTATGGCGACATCACGAAGATTGAGCTGAAGAACTGCGATATCAGCAACGTTGGCCGTTGCTTCCTGCGCACCAACAGCGAGGGCCACTGCATCGGTGAGATCGTGTTCGACAACTGTGTCATCCACGACTGCGGCTCGGGCGGTTGGAACTTCATGTACCCCAAGCACATCGCGAAGAGCGTGACGGCTACAAACAACACCTTATATAATTATATAGGTGGCGAGAGCTTTTTCTTTGCCAATGCCAAGGACGAGAGCAACATCTTCTCATTTGTGTTTGCCAACAACACCGTCTACCGCTGGGCGAAGTCCAACGACCGTGCCCTGTGTAAGACGGAAGGCAAGTACAGCACGGCATCAACCTACACCTTCACCGACAACATCATCTACAAAGGCGGCACTGACAATGTGAAGCCACAGATGGTGCAGGCCACTGGCGGTACGCTGACAGCCAGGAACAACCTGGTGTTAGACTATGGAGACTATAATTGTTCGGGTACAAAAGATATTCAGGATTTGACGCTCGAAGGCTTAGGCATCAGCAGCCTTCCCTGGCCCGATGCTGACGGTGGCGACTTCACCATCGTGTCGTCGTCGCCCTTAGCTACCGCCTCCACCACTGGTGGTGTGCTGGGTGATCCTCGTTGGCTGAAAAAAGTGGCCAATGCTGTTAGCCTTGAGGCAGTGGCCAGTCCCGTTGAGGGTGGTACCGTGGCTCCGGCCAATGCCACCTTCGACATCGGCGAACAAGTGACGGTGACTGCCACGGCTAACTACGGTTTCCGCTTCCAAGAGTGGCAGGATGCCGAGGGCACGACGCTCACCACGGAGAACCCTTACACCTTCACCATTAGTGCCGATACGAAGCTGACGGCGGTGTTCAGGGCTGTCGACACCTACACGCTGACCGTCAACAAGGAGGGCGACGGTGCCAAGTGGGGCGAGATACGCCTCTCGCCGGAACCCGTGAACGGTGTCTACGAGGCTGGCACGGAGGTGACTGTCAGCGTGGTACACAACAGCGTCACGTCGTTCCTCTACTGGGAGCATGGTAGCAGCGAACAGAGCCGCCTTGTGGTGATGGACGGCCCGAAGGAAATGACGGCAACGTTTGACGTTATCCCCTTTGTCGTGGCCTGGAGCTTCAATCCCTCAGAGCCACGCGGCAACCGTCCAGGCGATTACTACTTTGAGACCGACAACACGGGTACTATGCTGTTCTTCAACGGCGACGGCTCGCAGACCTCGTGGGGCGGCAGCAACCGCACCTTCGGAGGGGTGGCATTGGACTGCGCCCGCCGCTATACCGATGCCGACAAAATGTCGAACCCCCGCTCGTTTGTGGCAGAGTTCAGCGTGGCCGGCTATGACAAGATAAAGATTCACAGTCTGGTGGCTGCCGACAATGGCTGTGTGCATACCAAGCAGCTGCTGCAGTACAGTACTACCAGCGCCACCGAGGGCTATACCACACTGACCACCGTCACCCTGGACCAGCAGTCCAGCAGTGAGTGGATTCCCATGGAGTATGAGTTAGACACGAAGGACGTTGACGGACTTATCTACGTGCGCTGGATAGGCGATGTCACCAGTCCGCTGCTCGGTGAGGCCAGCGGCACGGAGGGCTTCTATCTGGCCGACGTGGTCATCTATGGCGACAAAGCTGCCGTGGAGGACTTCGACGCTCCCATATTGCTGTCGTCGTCGCCTGCCGCCGGCACAACGGAAGCCTCGGCACAGGGTCGCTTTGTGCTGAACTTCAACGAACGGGTGAAGCCAGGTTCGGGTACCGTGACACTGAACGGTGAGACGCTGACAGGTGTCTTCGGCAGCAAGACCGTGACCTACTCCTATAAGGGACTGGCCTACAATACAGCCTATTCGCTCTCCATCGGCAAGAACGCCATTGTAGACCTGAACGGCAACGCACTGCCTGCCACCGACATCAACTTTACGACCATGGACCGTCCCGAACCCTCCAAGCGCGTCTTCGACGCCGTGATAGCCAAGGACGGCACGGGCGACTTCACCTCTGTACAGGCGGCCATCAATGCTGCCCCCGAGGGTCGTACCATGCCTTACCTTATCTTCGTGAAAAACGGGCAGTATGAGGAATTAGTAAAAATACCGAAGACGAAGCCCTTCATCCACCTCATCGGTCAGGACAAGGAGAAAACCATCATCAAGTTCTGGATCAACAACGGCGGCAGCAACGACATCGGCTACGAGTACAGCACCAACAACCCTGCCTCAGCTACCTTTGGCTATCAGAGCGTATTCCAGGTGGATGCCACCGACTTCTACACCGAGAACATTACCTATCTCGACGCTTACGGCGTGGAGAAGCAGGCTGGCCCTATGGGTCTGGCCATGCGCTCCACCAATGACCGTCAGTCGTTCAACAATTGTAAGTTCCGCTCGTATCAGGACACATGGTTCACCACTACGACCAATGTCAGCGACCGCCACTACGTGAACAACTGCTGGATAGAGGGTGCCGTAGACTACTTCTACGGAGCCGGTGACGTGTATGTGGAGAACACCACCTTCTGCAATGTCCGCTCAGGGTCGGTCATCGTGGCACCGTGCCACAAGCCGGGCACCAAGTGGGGCTACGTCATGCAGAACTGTACCATCGATGCCGCCTTGGAGGGTGTTGGTGCACAGCATGCCCTAGGTCGTCCCTGGCACGACGCCCCCATCACCGTGTGGCTGTACACCACCATGCTGACCACCATCTCGCCGACGGGCTGGAACAACATGGGTGCCATACCTGCCCTCTTTGCTGAGTATAACAGCATCGACGGCAATGGTGACCCCGTTGACCTGAGCCACCGCCGCACGGAATATACCTATACCCGCGACGGACAAACCTATACAGGCAGCTGCCGCGCCACCATCACTGCTGAGGAGGCGGCGGGCTACACCTACGAGAATGTGCTAGCAGGCCCAGGCGACGACTGGAACCCGCGCCGCTTCTTCGAACCTGTTGAGGCTCCGCAAGACGTGCAGCTGAACAGTGACAACAAGACCCTCACGTGGACGGCCTCGCCCTTCGCCATCTGCTATATTGTCATCAATGGCGACGAACAGGTGGTGGGCATCACCAAGGACACATGGCTGACTGTCGACGATTCCGCCAGTGCCTACACTGTCCGTCCCGTCAATGAATACGGAAGCTTAGGCACCATCTCCGAGGTCGCCGCCGTCACCACTGGTATCACGGAGATTCCCAACACTATTGACATCGACGTTAACAGAGCCTACGACCTCCAAGGCCGCAACGTCAACGCACAGGTGGCAAAGGGACTCTGTATCCTGCGCTACACCGATGGCAACGGCAACGTAAGAACGCGCAAAACAGTGAAGTAGTCTTATCCCTTTTGACACAATGCAGGCCGCTGGTTCGATGCCAGCGGCCTGCTATTGTTATTTATTCAAGTATGTTCTTTTCAGAGGTAAGAGGTAGGAGGTGAGAGGATACCTCTTCCGCTTCATTTTCATCATTGTCATTTCTCATTTCTCATCTCTCATCTCATTTGGGCGTGCAAGCTATCCTCTCACCTCTCACCCCTCACCTCTAAAACAGGAATGGTGACACGCTGCCTGATGCCGCGGGACGGGTCGCTGACGGTGAGGACGGCCTTGCCGGGCTGGCGGGCGGCCTGCAGGACGACGACAAGCTGGCCGTTGAAGAGCTTCATCGTGGGCTCGGTGAACGGCTCCAAGCTGGTGGCATCGCCATTGCAGACGGCACGGAAGGTGGCGGCGCCGCTGACCTCGAAATTCAGCTGGTCGGCAGCCTGGGGAATGAGGTTGCCGCGCCTGTCAACGAGACTGACGGTGACGTAGGCCAGGTCCTGGCCGTCAGGATTGAGAGTTGAGAGGTGAGAGGTGAGAGTTGAGAGGTCACTCTGCTGCGTCCAGACGTCGAGCTTCAGCTTGGCGGGCTTGCCGACGGTGCGCACGGTCTGTTCGCCGGCGGGCAGGCCCTGTCCGTCGTAGACGACGACGCGCAACTCGCCCGGCTCATACCTCACGTCGTTCCAGCGCAGACGGTAGCGGTCGAGGCGGTTGGCCCCGGTGCCGTCATTGGCGTCCTTGTCAGCCTGTTTGCAGATGCGGCCCTGGCTCTTGCCGTTGACGAAGAGCTCGGCCTCCGGGTAGTCGGTGTAGCAATAGACGGGTGTCACCTCGCCTTCACGGCCTGGCCACGTCCAGTGGGGCAGCAGGTGGATGGTGTGCTGCTGCATGTTCCAGTGCGAGCGGTACAGATAGTATCGGTCCTTGGGCAGTCCGGCCAGGTCGCAGATGCCGAAGTAGCTGGAGCGCGAGGGCCAGTACTCGTCGTAGGGCGTGGGCTCGCCCAGGTAGTCGAAGCCCGTCCAGACGAACTCGCCGATGACCCAGGGCTTGTCGTCCTGCCACCGCCAGTCGTCGTCGGGCAGGTTGCTCCACGAGCAGTACTCCACGTCGTAGCTGGAGCACTGGCCGTCGGCCGTCTTGATGGCCTGCGGGTCGTAGTTCTTGGCCCATGAGCTGAAGTGCGAGTTGTCGGTCACCTTGACCGGGAACTTATACACGCCGCGCGACGATACCGTCGAAGCCGTCTCCGAGCCGAGCAGGAAGCCCTGCCACAGCTGGCTGATGTTTTGTTCGTACTTGTGCACACGGTAGTTGAAGCCCGGCACGTCCATCGTCTGTGCAAAGCCGGTGCCGAGGGCGTTCTCAGCACGGTCCATGCCCTGCGTCACGGGGCGCGTGGGGTCAAGCTGGTGGCACAGGTCCTGCAAGTGCATGGCCATGTCGCGACCGCCCGCCATGCCCTGCTCGGGAATCTCGTTGCCAATGCTCCACATCACTATCGACGGGTGGTTGCGGTGGGCGCGCACCAGGTTCTCAATGTCCCTGTCAGCCCAGGTGCGGAAGAAGCGGGCGTAGCCGTTCTTGCACTTGGGGTAGACCCACATGTCGAAACTCTCGGCCATGACCATCATGCCTAACGAGTCGCACACGTCCATCTGCATCTGTGACGGCATGTTGTGGGCCGTGCGGATGGCATCGCAGCCCATATCCTTCAGTATCTTCACCTGGCGGATGAGGGCCGCCTTGTTCACCGCGGCACCCAGCGGGCCGAGGTCGTGGTGCACGCAGACACCCTTGATTTTCCGGGTCTGTCCGTTGAGCTGGAAGCCACCCTTGGAGGAGACTGAAATAGTGCGTATGCCGAAACGCAGCGTCTTCTCGTCAATCTTCTGCAGACCGTCATAGAGGCTGATGACCATGTTGTATAGCGTGGGCCTTTCGGGCGACCACAGCTGGGCATTTTTGACAGGGAACATAAAGCCAATCTTGCCGTTGGCAAACTCCAGGGGATTTTTGTCTCCGGGGAAGAGCTGGTTGCCGTCGGCATCGGTCACCGTCACCTCGTAGCTGATGCGCTCCGAGGGGTTGACGATGTTGAAGTCGGCCTTCATCACCACGCGGTCGCCCTCCTTAACCTTCTTTGCATCGTAAGGGCGTACGAAGAGGCTCCAGTCGTCGATGTAGCTCTTGGTGGGTGTGAGGATGAGCGTTACGGGGCGGTAGAGTCCCGCACCAGGATACCAGCGCGAGCTCTCCTCCAGGTTCTGCAGGTCGACGGTCAGCTCGTTCTCTCCTTCTTTAACGAAAGGCGTGGCATCCACGCGGAACGTGTTGTAGCCGTAGGGCCAGTAGCCAGCGCGCTGACCGTTCACATAGACCGTCGGCTCGGCCATGGCACCGTCGAACAGCAGCTCAGCGTGACCCTTGAAGCCTTCGGGAATCTGAAACGTGCGCTTGTAGTGGCCCTCGCCAATCCAGGGCAGGGCACCGCTGCGCCCGCTCTTCTCGGTGGCCTCCTTCTCGCCGTTCTGCTCGATGGCCACCACCTGCAGGTCCCATTTCTTGTCGAAGGGCCCGCTGATGGCCCAGTCGTGGGGCACCTGCACCGTTTGCCATGCCTGTCTGTCACGTGAGAACTGCCAGTTGTCGGTCAGTGTGATTTCTTGTCGCTGTGCACCTGCCGTCGTCGCAAAGGCCAGCAGGGCCATTGTTAGTAGTTGTTTCATTTTGTTATGGTTTTTCAAATGGATTTCTGTTGAAGCAGTGGGCCCAGCCTTCAGGCATCTCCTGCTGCTTGTGCGCTGCAAAGTTACGAAAAAACGAGTGAAATGAAAAGAAAAGTGCTTTTTTCTTTTCATTTCCGAGTGCAATGTAGCTTCGGCGAAGCCAAAGTTACGAAAAGTCGAGAGCAAAACAAAAGAAAAGCGTTTCTTTTTTCAATTCGTTTTGCCACGTCAGTATTATTTCGTACTTTTGCAACCGACAAGAAGACACAAGAAAACTATCATCACAAACCATTCACATCATGATACGAATAGGAATCCTTGGTGCTGCAGGCTACACAGGTGGCGAGCTCATCCGCCTGCTGCTGAACCACCCCGAGGCAAAGATTGTCTTTGCCAACAGCGAGAGTAATGCTGGCAACCTGGTCAGCGACGTTCATGAAGGACTGGTCGGCGACACCGACCTGCGTTTCACCGACCAGATGCCCTTTGAGGCCGTCGACGTGGTGTTCTTCTGCTTCGGCCATGGCAAGAGCGAGCAGTTCCTCAAGGAGCACACCATCCCTACCCATGTGAAGATTATCGACCTGGCTCAGGACTTCCGCATCAAGCGCGAAGAGCCCGGCGTGGAGGGTGACGCTTTTGTCTACGGTCTTCCCGAGATAAACCGCGAGACCATCAGGCGGGCACAGCGCGTGGCCAACCCCGGCTGCTTTGCCACCGCCATACAGCTCGCCCTGCTGCCCGCCGCCCACCTGAACCTGCTGAAGGAGGACGTCAGCGTGAACGCCATCACCGGCAGCACCGGAGCCGGGCAGAAGCCGGGCGCCACCACCCATTTCTCGTGGCGCGCTGACAACCTCAGCATCTACAAGCCCTTCCAGCACCAGCACATCGCCGAGATACGCCAGAGTCTGAGGCAGGTACAGGGCTATCTTGATGCCAGCGTCGACTTCATCCCCTATCGCGGCCCCTTTGCACGCGGCATCTTCTGTACGGCGGTGGTCAAGACGGTGGCACCCTTCGACGACATCCTCGAGACCTATAAGGAGTTCTATGCCGATGCCGCCTTCACCCACTACAGCGACCACCCGATAGACCTGAAACAGGTGGTGAACACCAACAAGGCGCTGGTACACTGCGAGATGTACGGGCAGAAGCTGCTCGTCACCAGCGTCATCGATAACCTGCTGAAGGGTGCCGTAGGCCAAGCCGTGCAGAACATGAACCTGATGTGTGGCATTGACGAGACCTGCGGTCTGCGGCTGAAGGCATCAGCGTTTTAAGTGAATAGTGGAGAGTAAATAGTGGAGAGTGAATAGTGAAGAATCTGCTACCGCTGCTGCTTAGCTTGCTTGCAGTGCTGCCAATGGTGGCACAGCGGGCTGACGCCTCCCACCAGGAGTCCGCTGCGGTGTGCCCGGTGGAGCCGTTGCAGGTGGAGCGGTTGCCCGACATGAATGTGCCGCGCTCAGGCCATGCCGTTTTGTGGCTGAACGGCGAGCTGACGGTGTTCGGCGGCCATACCAACGGCTTTGTGCCAACACCGACGGCCGAGTACTTCAGCGACGGGCAGTGGCACCTGATGCAGATGGTCTACACCCACGACGAAGGGCTGGCACTGCCGCTGTCGTCGGGAAAGGTGTTGCTGGCCGGAGGCCACAGCGAGCCGCTGGGCATCGGGCAGACCTTCACTGTGGAGTTCTACGACCCGGCCACACACCACTTCGACGGCTTCGGATGCCTCGACACGAAGCGCACGCTGATGAGTGCCGTCGAGACGGACAGCGGGCGCGTGCTCATCAGCGGCAACTGGTATCACGACGATGCCATTGAAGTCTTTGACGGCAAGAGCAACTTCCTGCCACTGAAGCCCACTTCGCAACAGCGCGTCAACCCCCTTATGCTGCGAACCGCCCCCGACGATGTCATTGTTTTCGGCTCCGACAACACACGTGGCCAGCTGTTCGACACCATCGTTGCTGACCGCCTGAAGGACAGTCCCGTGCACCTGCCCATCTTCGATAGCTGGCATCTCATCCGGCTTGACTGGCCGCACGAACAGAAAAACTACGAGATTGCCGACTACACTTACCTGTTGCCCGTCTACAACGACAGCGGCACTGTTGGCATCGTGCAGATGCGGGGCTCCACCTTCTCGCTGCTGCCCACCACTGCGCCCATCCCCACTACCGACGGCCGTGACACCATTGTCTACGGCGTGCCTCTCGTCGACCGCCAACGTCAGCTGTACTATCTGGTGGGCACCAACCAGAAGGACCGTTTCTACGTGCTCAGCCTGGACTACAGCCGCCGGCCCGCCCCCATCGTCCTCCGTCGCTCCGATGCGCGACAGCCCCACTTGGGCACTTTGATACCTGTGCTCTCGCCCGATGGCGATATCATCATCACGGGCGGAATAGCCGACGACAACTTCCACCCCTATGCCACCGTCTATCGGCTGGTGATGGGCCAGGATGTCCCAATCGTTGCATCCGCCTCCGTCGTCAGCACCCCGACCGTCATCATCATCATTGTAGTCGTTCTCATCGTCCTCGCGTACATTATTTATATATGGCGGCAACGGCGGCGCACGGCTGCTGGCCATGAGCTGTTCGCCGACCGTGAGAAAGCTGAACTGCTGCCACCTTCTGACGGTCAGGAGAGTGAACTGCTGCAGCGCCTCCGCCAGCTCATGGAGCAGGAGCAGCTCTACCTGAACAGCGAGCTGACGATAGCCGACCTGGCCGACCGGCTGGGCCTGCACCGCAACCAGCTCTCCGACTGCATCAATCGGCAGACGGGGGCCACCTTCTCGCAGCTCGTAGCCAACTACCGTGTGGAGCACGCCAAGCAACTGTTGCGCCAGCAGCCCGACATGAAGGTGTCGGTCGTAGGCAGTGAGTCGGGCTTCGCCAACGAGAAGTCGTTCTTCCGCACCTTCAAGGCCGCCACCGGCATGACACCCAGCGAATGGCGCGCACAGCAAGGGGGATAGTCCTCTGCTGAAAAAAGCCCACAAACGACTGACATTTTGCACGATGTCAGTCGTTTTTTGCATATTGTCAGTGCTTTGCGGGCCATTTTCCCTAACTTTGCGGACAAAATAATCAACCTGACGAACAATGAAGAAACTGACACTACTCTCATTCGCACTTGCGCTGATGCCCTCATTGGGAGCCGGCGCAGCCGACCAGGACCAGTACGTGCCCTCCAACTGGGGCGGCTGGCAGAACCTGTCGCTCGGCACGACAGACATTACGTATTACACCTCAGACCAACTGCCGATGGACGTGCAAGTATCGGGCAAGACCATCCATGTGGCCTGGATCGACTGGAAGCCTAATGCCGCAGGCGAGTCCTGCCTGTGGTACCGCCGGAGCACCGATGCCGGCAAGACGTGGGAGGAGCCGCGCGCTGTAGTGAAGTCAACGACGATGAATATGACCGACATGAACTACGTGGGCGGCAGCTTCGGCTCCAACGCCAAGTGGATGGAAGTGGAAGGGCAGGACGTGTACTTCGTCAACATCATCAAGTCTGTCACCAGCGACGAGGTCGAACAGAGCCAACTGCTCTACACTTACTCGCACGATGGCGGCGCAACATTCCAGCAACGTGTGTTGGCAGAAAGCAGCCAAGAAGAAGGCTTCTACAAACATCGCACCTTCCCTTATGGCCGTCCGCATGTGGAGGCCGACGGCCAGACTGTGGTCATCGCCTTCCAGCTGAGCAACAACGACAGCTATTATACCCGCGTGCTCACCAGCTTCGACGGCGGTCAGACCTTTAACAATAAGTTGATTGACACCACCCAGGAGCTGGTGGACCTGAAGGTGTCGGGCCGCCAATGGGCCGTGCTGGGCAACGACATGTACAGGTACTACCCCCACTGGGGCAACGTCTATGTCTCCACCTCTACCGACGGCGGCGAGACCATCACCACGCAGAACGTAGCGCCATTGGTGAAGGACGAAACATCGTGGTGTTCGCTGGAATATATGAGGGGTTTCAACGGTGCCTCCTTCAACTACCATGCCCAGATGACTCTTGAGGGCAACGTCATCAACGTCATCTTCCGCGGCTGTGCCGAGGACAAGGGCGATCCGTCACCCACCAACGACCGCAACCATACCATCTTCCGCCGCTCCACCGACTTCGGCAAGACGTGGACCAAGGCCATGTACCTGCCCGAATCGACAGGCACTGGGGGAGCCATTGCCGCCAAGGGCGATAACATCTATGTGCTGCAGACCCCCAACGGCCCGCTGATGTACCACTCGCACGACGGCGGCAAGACCTGGGACATCCAGCGTCGCTGCTACTGGGATGGTCGCTATGACGGCTACTCCAACTTCTACGACCTCTACCTGGCCCCCGATGACCCCACGGGCCAGCACGTCTATATGACTGGCTGCCGCAACCTGCTGGTGGAGTCGAAAGACGGCTTCCGCACCGTACACCGCAACCTGGCCTTAGGCAGCGAGTCGTGGTATGGGGGCCGCAGCAACAACCACTCGCTCACCGTGCGCCTCGACAGCGAGGGCACTGAGCACTGGCTGATGAACTATCAGGCTCCCTACAAGCCCTTCGACCCCTATTTCTGGAGCATCGTCTATCGGCGCAACGACCCCGCCCCCGCCATCACGGGCCAGGAGATGGCACTCGACATATCCGTACCCGAGACGCGCATTCTTGACCAACCGCTCACCAATGTCACCATCCCCATGACGCCCAGCATCATGGAGACGCGTGAGGCCATGACTGTGGAGCTCTGGGTGCGCATTGACAAGCGCTGCGGCGGACCTCACGAAATAGCCGCCCTCAGCAATTCCTACCCTAATCATGGCGGCTCCATCTATCGTGGCGGATGGTATATAGAGGCTCACGAGGACGGCAATCAAGGCTATTCCTTCTACGCCGGCCTCAGCACCGACCTCTCGGTGGACGGTAAGGGCAAGGAGGTGTGGGACCGCTGGCGCTACCGCATTACCGAGACGGGCACGTGGCACCACCTGGCACTGACCTATGACTCGCGGGTTGAGAAGGACAACATCCGCTTCTACATCGACGGCCTGCTCATGGGCACCAACACCGAGAGCGGCCCCGTCGCCATGGGCAACAACCCCATCGTCATCGGTCCCAACAGTGTTGGCGATTGGTATGTCAACGAGACCTACGTCGATAACTTCGCCCTTTACAGCCGCGCCCTCTCGCACGAGGAAATCATGCAGCACATCTACGGCCGGCCCGATGCCAAGGACAAGGACTGCCGCCTGCTGCTCACCTTCGACGGCTCGCTGCAAGACCAGAGCCAGTATCACAACGACCCGGCGCCGCTGATGCCGAACTACCTGAAGGCTCACGACGGCATCCGCCCGCCGCACCCCGAGTTCACGCTGACCAAGGACCTCACGGGCCGCTATGTCTATATGACCGACATGACCAAGGACGGCCAGGCCTACCAGTGGATCAAGCCCGACCCCTGGAACCTGGACCGCCCGGACAAGTACAGCACCAGCAAGAAGCAGCACGAACAGCAGGACGTGAGCGGCCATCCCGGCATGTACAACTACTGGATGATAGCCAAGGGCGACGGCAAGACCACCAACGCCTACGTGGCCACGCAGCAGAGCATCGTGGTGGGCGGGCTGAGCAAGGTGAGTCCCGAGTCATCAGGAAATGTGCCCGACGTGAAGCTGCACATTCAGGGTGGCTACACGCTCACCTATTCAAACAAGCCCAAAGTGGTACTCAAGCAAGGCACCACCGAGATTGAGGGCACATGGGAAGTGGAATACGGCTACGACTCGTCGAAGGCACTCAGCATCAACGACCTGGCTCTTGCCAACTTCAACCTGTGGGGAGCGCCTACGGGTAAGTACGACGTCATCGTGGGCAGCGACACCCTGCGCCAGGCCTTCACCGTAGAGCAGTATGAGGAGCCCGAAGTGTGGATGCAAATTGGCGGACGCGACAAGCAGTTGTTCAACAAGTACCAGCGCTACTCCATCGACTATGGCAATAGGTCGAATGTACCGGCTTACAACACCCCCATCTTCATAGCCATACCCGACCGCAAGGGCACCATCGACGTGCAGTTTGAGTTCGAGTACGACCTCTACAGCGATGCTTTCGGCGAAGAGGAGCTGAAGATGGCCAGACAGCTGGGCGAATACCTCATGGCCTACGACGAGCAGACGGGCGACAGCGTGCGCATTTATTCCTTCTTCATCCCCTACATCGCGCCCAACAGCACCAACCAGCAGTTCTTCCGCGTTATGGCAAAGAACGACAGTGGCCTGGACAACAACATCAGGATATATTATATGATCTGTGAGCCATGGGGACCATGGACTGACGATGACGCTGCCACCACACGTGCCGAAGATGAGTTCGACAGATACGTCAAAGGCATTAACAAGGGAAGAAGCAAGACCGAGTGCGCCCTCACCATGTTCGGCATGAGCTTCCTAGAGACTGGCTTGACTGTGGTATCCGTCGTGGGATGTGCTTACAACATTGTTAAAACCGTAAGTCAGAAAATCTGGGGTAAGGATAAGAGCTGGGCCAACTTCGGAACCAACTTCGTCACATCGGTCTTTGCTTGCGGTACTGACCTCTTCCCGCCCTCACTGATTGTCAAGGGAGGCCTGGCAATGGCCAAGCTCATCTGGGACATGGTAAGCAACAAGGCGGCCTATGATGCCTGCCTTAGGGGTGACCCCAACTGGAAGGACAACCTGCTCGTATATTCCTACGATCCCAACGAGATGATAGGTCCTTATGGTCCAGACGACCAGCACCACTACATCAAGCCTATCCATCAGATGCCTTACACCATCACCTTCGAGAACAAGGCCAGTGCTACGGCTCCTGCCAACGAGGTGTTCGTCACCGACACGCTCGACCTCTCGAAGCTGGATGCCGAGACCTTCAGCTTCACCTCTTACGGCTGGGCCGACCAGGCAATGACCATCGGCGGCAGCAAGGTGCAGGAATTCTCCCGCGACGTGTCCTACACCGTCAACGGCCACGACATCCTCGTGCGCGTCAGCGGACAGTTTGACCCGCAGACTGGCATCGCCCGCTGGGCATTTGTCTCACTTGAGAAGAACGGCAATGAACTGGAAGACATCATGAATGGCTTCCTACTGCCCAACAACGACAACCGCGACGGCGAGGGATTTGTCTCGTTCATCATCGAGCACAAGCAGAATCCAGCCAACGGCTCCACCATCAGCAACAAGGCAACGATTGTCTTCGACGCCAACGAACCCATCACGACCAATACCTACGTGAACACCTTCGACACCGACTACCCGACATCGAAGATTACCAACGTGACAGAGGATAATGGATTCGTATACGTCACATTCGAAGGCAGTGACAAGACTAGCGGCATCGACCACTACGACTTCTTCGTCTTTGTCAACGACAGCGACTCAGCCATTGCCGTGCGCGGCATCAGTGCTGCACAGCGTGTGCCTGTACCCGCTGAGCCTGGCACGAAGTACGGATTCTGCGTGCTGGCCACCGACCGCGTGGGATGGAACGAGCCCAAGGATCTGAAGCCCGAGGTGACCATCACCACCAGCGGTAGTGCCCAGCAGACCTACGACCTGACCGTCGCCGAGGCAGGCTATGCCACGTTCTACGACTCACAGCTGAGCTACCAGCTGCCCAGTGGGCTGAAGGCCAGCGTCGTCAGCAACTACAACGGCAGCAGCCTCAGCTATCAGGCACTCACGGGCGACATCGTGCCCCGAGGCACCGCCGTGCTCATCGAGGCCAGCCAGAAGCGCGCCGCCACCTACACGCTGACCAGCACCAACGACAATATCTCCTACACTGGCACCAACCTGCTACACGGCAGCGACCAGGCCACGACGACCAGCGCCTCGGGCGACAACCTTTACTACAAGCTGGCCTACGGCCCCAGCGGCACCTCGTTGGCCACACAGTTCGGCTGGTTCTGGGGAGCACAGCAGGGCGCACCTTTTAGCATCGACGCCCACCGCGCCTGGCTCGCCCTGCCGAAGAGTTCTGCCGCCCGCGCCTACCTCATCAGTGGTGAGGGCACCAACGCCGTCGAGTATGTTGCGTTGCCAACGCAACAAATCCAACCCGCGCCACCCTTCACCGACCTCCAAGGCCGCCGCGTGGAGAAACCCACAAAGCCCGGCATCTACCTGCAGAACGGGCGCAAGGTGGTGGTGAAATAAGAGAGAAGCAGAATTCACATAACTATAAACATATACTACAACAATAAGATGAGAACATTGAAAATTCTTTCCATAGCACTGATGGCCACCCTCGCGCTGGCGGCCTGTGGAGGTGGCAGCGACGACCCCGACGACCCCTACACACCCCAGCCACAGCCGCCTACGCCCTCGGAGCAGGGGCGGTTTCTCGCCATGACTTGCGACATGCCTGCCGAGGCATCGGAGAAGACCGTCGCCCTGACCGGCCTCAACAGCCGCATCACCAAGCAAGCGCAGGCCGTCGCCACACCATGGCTTACGGTCACGCAGCTGCCCTACTCGGCCGGAACGCCGGAGGTCACCGTGGCCTGCACGGCGAACCTCGAAGCATCGCGCCGCGTGATGGACATCGTCTTCCTGGCCAATAACGACAAGGACACCCTGCTCTTCACCGTCCGTCAAGCAGCCTATAGCGGAGTCACCAACGTCAACACCCCAAACGACACGCCCACCGACCAGCCGGCCTACAGCAGGGGGCGAGAATGACTGCCGCACGATTCCTCTCGCGACAAAACAACTTTTCCCGCAAAACCTTGGCTGTTTGCGGGAAAAGTTGTATCTTTGCACCAGTTTTAAAACTAAACGACCATGAAGCTATTCGACGTTTATCCGCTCTTCGACGTGAACATCGTCAAGGGCAAGGGCTGCCGTGTGTGGGACGACCACGGGCAGGAGTATCTTGACCTCTACGGCGGGCATGCCGTCATCAGCATAGGGCACTCACATCCGCACTATATAGAAAAGGTGACGGAGCAGCTGCAGAAGATAGCCTTCTACAGCAACTCGGTGGTGAACAAGCTGCAGGTGGAGCTGGCCGAGAGGCTGGGCCGTGCCAGCGGCTATGACGACTACCAGCTGTTCCTCATCAACAGCGGGGCCGAGGCCAACGAGAACGCCCTGAAGCTGGCATCGTTCAAGACGGGCAACACACGCGTCCTCTCCTGCGAGGGTGCCTTCCACGGGCGCACCAGCCTGGCCGTTGAGGTGACGCACAACCGCAAGATTGTGGCACCCATCAACGACAACCACCATGTGCGCTTCCTGCCGCTGAACGACATTGAGCCGTGGGTGCGCGAGCTGTCGCGCGGTGGCATCGCCGCGGTCATCCTGGAGTGTATACAGGGTGTGGGCGGTGTGAAGATGGCCACGCCGGAGTTTGCCCAGAAGCTGGCCTACGCCTGCCAGCGCTACCATGTGCCCCTCATCGCTGACGAGATACAGTGTGGCTACGGTCGCAGTGGCAAGTTCTTCGCTCACCAGTGGCTGGGCATCAAGCCCGACATCATCACCATGGCCAAGGGCATCGCCAATGGCTTCCCCATGGGCGCCGTGCTCATCAGCCCCGACTTCCAGCCCGAGTATGGCCAGTTAGGCACCACCTTCGGCGGCAACCATCTGGCCTGTGCTGCGGCCCTGGCCACGCTCGACGTCATGGAGGACGAGGGACTGGTGGAGAACGCCCGTGAGGTGGGCGACTACCTCATGGAGGGCATACGGGGCATTGGCAGCAGCCACATCAAGGAGGTACGCGGTCGCGGCCTGATGATAGGCATTGAGCTCGACATGCCGCACAAGATGGTGCGCAAGCCGCTCATACGCCACGAACACTGCTTCACCGGTGCGGCCGGGCAGAACACGCTGCGCCTGCTGCCGCCGCTGTGCCTGACCAAGGCCGATGCCGACGATTTCATTGAAAGGCTCATCAGGGTGCAGCCCGAGGAGGATTGAGTTTTGGAAAAAGACAGACGTATGAAGATAGCTGTGATTGGTGCTGGCGCCATGGGTGGCGCCACCGTCGAGGGACTGCTGAAGGCCGGACACGCAGGGAAGGACATCTGTGTGAGCGACCCGTCAGCAACCGTGTTAGACAAGTTTGAAGCCTTGGGCGTGACAACCACGACCGACAACAGTCGGGCTGTCGGCGCTGCCGACGTGGTGCTGGTGGTCGTGAAGCCGTGGCTGGTGCAGCAGGTGCTCACGGGCATCAAGGAGGCCCTGCAGCCCGACCGTCAGCAGCTGGTGGTCATCGCTGCCGGTGTGCCGTCGAAGGACATACAGGGGTGGCTGGGCAATCAGTGTCCGCCGCTGTTCCTCTGCATACCTAACATTGCCATCGCGCAGCTGCAGAGCATGACGTTCTTGGTGCCGTGTGGTGCGATGGCATCGCACCATACCGAACAGATGAAGGCACTCTTTGAGCAGATGGGCCAGGTGCTTGTCACCGACGAACAGCACCTCGCTGCCGGAACGACGCTGGCCTCCTGTGGCATCGCCTATGCCATGCGCTACATACGCGCCGCTTCGGAGGGCGGTGTGGAGCTGGGCTTCAAGGCCGACGACGCCAAGCATATCGTCATGCAGACCATGCGTGGCGCCGTGGAGCTGCTGCAGGCCAGCGGTCTGCACCCCGAGCAGGCCATCGACCTGGTGACGACCCCGGGCGGCGTGACCATCAAGGGACTGAACGAGATGGAGCATGCCGGCTTTACGTCTGCCGTCATCCGCGGCTTGAAGGCCGGCTTAAAGTAATGTCACTCAACACTCAACACTTAACAATAAACACTCAACAATGGAATCAAGACTGGTTATATACAACACACTGACACGACAGAAGGAACGTTTCGAACCCTTGCACGCACCCAATGTGGGCATGTACGTCTGCGGCCCCACCGTCTATGGCGACCCGCACCTGGGGCATGCTCGTCCTGCCATCACCTTCGACGTGCTGTTCCGCTATCTGAAGCACCTGGGCTACAAGGTGCGCTACGTGCGTAACATCACTGATGTGGGTCACTTGGAGCACGATGCGGACGAGGGTGAGGACAAGATAGCCAAGAAAGCACGCCTGGAACAGTTGGAGCCTATGGAGATAGCGCAGTATTACACGCGGCGCTACCACCAGGCCATGGATGCCATGGGTGTGCTGCGCCCCAGCATTGAGCCTTGCGCCACCGGGCACATCATTGAGCAGCAACAGTTAGTGAAGGAAATCATGGACCATGGCTTCGCCTACGAGAGCCACGGCAGCATCTACTTCGACATTGAGGCATATAATAAGGTATATAAGTACGGCATCCTGAGCGGCCGCTCGTTAGAGAATGTGAAGGATGCCAGCCGCGAGCTCGACGGGGTGGGGGAGAAGCACAACCAGGCTGACTTCGCCCTGTGGAAGAAGGCACAGCCGGAGCACATCATGCGCTGGCCGTCGCCGTGGAGTGACGGTTTCCCCGGCTGGCACTGCGAGTGCACGGCCATGGGCCGCAAGTACCTGGGTGAGGAGTTCGACATCCACGGTGGCGGCATGGACCTGGTGTTCCCCCACCATGAGTGCGAGATAGCCCAGGCACAGGCCGCCATGGGGCATCAGGCCGTGAAGTACTGGATGCACAACAACATGATTACCATCAACGGGCAGAAGATGGGCAAGTCGCTGGGCAACTTCATCACCCTGGAACAGTTCTTCACCGGACAGCATGAGCTGCTGTCGAAGCCCTATTCGCCCATGACCATCCGCTTCTTCATCCTCTCAGCCCACTACCGTGGCACCGTCGACTTCAGCGACGAGGCCCTGCAGGCCGCCGAGAAGGGTCTGGAGAAGCTACAGAACGCCATCGCCGACGTTGACCGTCTTGCCCCCCTCAATCCCCCCGAAGGAGGGAAGGAGTCACAATGTGACAGCGAAACCGAGAAGGTCGTCAAGACCCTTCGCCAGCGCTGCTACGATTCCATGAACGACGACCTGGCCACACCGCAGGTCATCAGCCTGCTCTTCGAGGCTGCCACCGTCGTCAACCGTCTCGTCGACCACAAGGCTACCATCTGTGCCGACTGCCTGAAGGAGCTGCGTGAGGTGATGCACCTCTTCGCTGAGGACATCCTCGGACTGAGCCATGCTTCTTCACAGTTTGAAGCGGGGGGTAACGATGAGCGCGAGAAAGCCTTTGGCAAGGTGGTGGACATGGTCTTAGACCTGCGCGCCAAGGCCAAGGCCGCCAAGGACTGGGCCACCAGCGACCAGATTCGCGATGCCCTCGCCCAGGCCGGCTTTGAGGTGAAGGACACCAAGGACGGCGTCACATGGAAACTGAACAAATAAATGATGGCCGACCATTTCCGTGCCTTCGACTTCGTTGCCAGCCATCTTGATTCTCCAGGCAGCCATCAGCCGCATGGAGGGTGAACTGACCCAGAAGCAACGGAACACACGACCCGTATTCTTCTTCTAATCATCCTTCCGCCTTCTACCTTCTTTTTTTAACTATCAACCTTCATCTGATATGACAAGAGGACGTAACACTTGCAACACACTCAAGGCCATTCGCAAGCAGATAGCGGAGGCCAATGATATTGAATACGAGCCGCAGGAATGTACGCACGAAGGCGAGTGCGCCGGCACCTGCCCTGCCTGCGAGGCTGAGGTGCGGTACCTGGAAAGCGAACTCCTGAAGCGGAAAAAGCTGGGCAAGAAGGTGGCCGTGGCCGGCATCGCCATGGGTATGGCCGGACTGAGCGGCTGCGGTGTAGGCAAGCTTATTCAGCCGCCCCTTGCCGGCATCCCCGTGATGCCGCCTGAACCTCCAGTAATGGTAAAAGACAGTCTTGAAAAAGAACTGATGGGCAAACCGCTGAGAATGACCGAAGACAGCATCCAGCCTGTGAAAGCTGACGAAAAGGTGCTGGATGGCGTGGTGGAAGAGTCTCCTCACTTCCCTGGTGGCAAGACTGCCTTGGAGGCTTATCTGAAAGAGAATGTCAAAATGCCCGACGAAGAGTGTGTCACCGGTCGCGTCATCGTTACCTTCAATATTGGGAAAGATGGCACTATCAGCGACGCAAAGGTGACGAAGTCGCTCTCTCCGGCTTGCGACAAGGAAGCCCTGCGCGTGGTCAACGCCATGCCCAAGTGGCATCCCGGCAAGCTGCTTGGTGAGGCTCGCGTCGTCAAGTACACCATTCCTGTCAATTTCAGGGCTGAGTGAATGCTCCGTTTATCGCTATTGCCCGCCATCGGCTCACCGTCGATGGCGGCGGTGTCACCACGCTGGTGGCCTTTCATGGCTGCCCTCTGCGCTGTGCCTATTGCCTCAACCGCCAGTGCTGGGAGGAGGACGGCATCTGGCAGTGGCTGTCGCCCGAGGAGCTGGTGGATGAGCTGATGAAGGACAACCTCTACTTCTTGGCCACAGGCGGCGGCGTCTGCTTTGGTGGCGGCGAGCCTCTGCTCTATAGCGACTTCATCGAGCGCTTTTGCCAGCTCTGCCCGAAGGAGTGGCACATCTACCTGGAGTCATCGCTCAACGTGCCTACTGAGCGGCTGGCGACTGTCATCCCCTACATACATGAGTATTATATAGATGTGAAGGACATGAATCCCGACATCTACCACCAGTACACGGGTGGTGACATCGCCCCACTGATGAGCAACCTGCGCCTGCTGGCCGACCGCCATCTGCAGGAGCGCGTCACCCTGCGTCTGCCCAGCATTGCTGCCTTCAACACCGATGACGACCGGCACTATAGTCAGGAATTGCTTCAGACCATGGGCTATTCCAATTTCGACCTCTTTGACTATGTTGTCAGATAGCATGTCCAAGGAGTGAAAAAGCCAGGGCTAAACCCTGGCTTTTTGTCTAATCACGTACTTGAAGGAGTATCCGTTTCTTTCCGTCTTATTTCACCACGAACTTCTTTCCGTTGCGGATGTAGAGGCCACGCGGCAACCGCTTAGTCTTGCCAACCTTCACGCCGGAGAGCGTGTAGGTGACGTTGTTCTTGGCCATGCGGCCTGCATCCACGACGCGGATGCCGTCAGGATCATACAACCGGAAGGTCAGCTCCGCCATGTCGCTGTCGGCATAGCCCGGAGCGGTGGCGATGGCCTTGATGAGCATGTCGCCAGTCAAGGTGATGGGCTCTTCATACTTATGCGCGGTTTCCGAGTCGCACGGACAGCTACCGTCGAGGGTGTACCAGATGGTGGCTCCAGGTAGATCGCAGGTCAGCGCAATCTGCGTGCCTTCGGGATAGGCCTGGCTCGACCGATAGTTCGACGTGGGCATGGGGCATACAAATTCACCCTCCTCACGCACAGTGATGACAACCGTCTGCTTCACCTGTGGGTCATCGGCCATCTGCAACAGCAGGGCGGTGGTGCCCTGTGCCTCGCCGGTAATGATGAAGCTACCCTTTCCCTGGGCATCAAGGGTCAGCTCGGCACCCGAAGCACTTGCTCCCACGATGCTGGCCACCATGTCGCCCAACAGGCGCACCACCACCTTCTTACCAGCGGCGGCAGCGGCGGGCTCTGCATATAAGTTGAGAGCATAGCCCTTGTCGAGGACAACATTGACAGCGGGACGCTCTTCCCCTTGGAGGGAGCTGGAGGGGGCTTCTACCACGATGCGTTCCACGGCAGCCTTGATGTCGAACTCCTGTTGGAAGTCGCTGCCCATCTCCACGCCGGCATAGCTCACGACGTCGCCCTTGACGGTGAGCGTCAGCTTCTGGCCGGCAGGCAACTGTGCGGCAGGCACGAAGTTTACGCGGTTGGTGAGGTGCACCATGTTCTCAGCCTCATCAGCGGGCAGCAGCGGGTCGATGGTACCGTTGACCTTCTGCCCGTTACGGGTGACGAAGATGCGGTTAGTGGTCAGGCTGTCGGCACGCATGTACTTGTCGAAGGTGATCTGCACAGCATTTGGCGTAGCCTTTACATCGCTCACCACGGGCGATGCCATCGTTGTCATGCCCTGGTTGACGTCAAGCTGTGGCGGCGGCACGGGCAGCCACTCACTAAACTCGGTCTGATAGCCCTGCTTCTCGTATTTCACCTGCCAGAGGCCTGAAGGCACCATCCAGCCGTACTCGCCGTTCTCGTTGGTGAGCTGCGGGTTCTGCTGGTCGTAGTTCTCGGCATCCCATAGGGATACGTTCTCCACATCGTTGCCAAAGATGTCCTTCGTCACCTCCTTGTAGAACACGGTGGTGGTGACGCCCTCCAAGCGGTTGCTCTCCACGCCCTCATAGACGAAGCCCGAAGGGTCGATGAGGGGATCTGTAGTGGGATACTTGGGCTCCTTGGGCAGCTTGGGCCATTGGGGGCAGGTGCCAGTGCTGACGCACGTGGGACAGTCGCCTCGCTGCTGGCAGGTCTTCTTCTTGTCGCAGATGATGTCGGCCTTCTCATAGTTGAACACCTCGAGGGCACACTCGTAGCGGTCCTGATAGATCTTGTCGGCAGCATAGCTGATAGCAATCTTGGCAAACGAGAGGGCCACGCCTAACCAAGTGGCACCTGAAGGGTCGACGGTGATGCCCATCAGACTGGCCAGTCCAGTAGACACGGCGGCAAAGTCGGCAAAGAGCGTTGCCGTCTGGTAAGGTATAATCCACATGATGAAGTTCATGATCTTGCCTTGCAGCTCGACCGCCTTCTGCCAGTCGTAGCAGTCCTTAATGGGCAGGCTCATGGCAAGCTTATAGAGCTTCTCGTCCTGGTCTTTGAAACCCATATAGTTCTTGGCCAGCGAATAGAAGCTGGCCAGCGTTCCCACACCGTCGCCAAACTTGAACTTTGACACGGCATCCTTTAGCTTCTGTGCGGCAGTGATGGACTTGGTCATGGAGTCGTAGGCGAACTTGAGCCGCAGGTTGGCAAAGCCACGTTCCACCCAGCTGAGGTTCTTGTTGTTGAACTCCACCATGGCAATAAAGTCTTTCTGCTTGGACACACACCAGTCAATGTGCAGGCTACAGGCATCGACCACTGCCGAGCAGGCGTCGGCCACCTTGCCCACCACATCGACGAAGTCTTGTGCCGTGAGATAGACCATCTCCACGGCAGTATAGAACCACTCCTCGCCTGTCGACATGTGTTGCGGCCCCTTCAACATGCGAGCCAGCTTGGCGTCGGCCGATATATCCATCTTCACGTTCTTGGCAAAGTCAACATACGTCCAGCCGCCATCCTCAGTGGTGCGCACATAGACAGAGGTGCCGTCGTCGAGCTTCAGCTCTTCGTAGCCGTCGGCCAGCAGGCCTTCAGGGGTAAGCCCCGTGGCAGGGCTGGTGGTGATGCCCTCCACCAGCTCGCCCACCTCGTTGAGTTTCTTCTGCACGTCGGCGTAGATGTCGCTGATGCGCTTCATCGGACTGTCGTAGTCGTCAATGCTCTTGAGCAGTGCATCGATGTCGCCATCAGTAGTGGTCGAGCCTTCTGCGTATTCGCCGCCCCCAGTGAGTGCATAGAGCTGCTGCATGACGCTGTTGAGCTCGTCGGGGTCTATGGCCTTCGACGGGTCGCCGCTTAGGGCTGCCTGATAGTCCTGATCCACCAACTGGCTGAAGCGCGTCAGCAACTCGGCAGTGGCCTGGTTGTCATTGTTGAGAAGGGTATCGAAGAGGTTATATCCCTCGTTGACATCTTCGGCTGAACCAATGTTCTCCTTGTGGTAATAGGGCTCTACCATGACCGAATAGGGCAAAGAGCGGGTGTTGTACTTCGCGTAGGCTATCCAGCGGTTCTTGCGCTTGTTGTAGTGCGCCCAGAGGACATCCTCCGTAGCATCGGGGCCGTTGGTGGCCACAAACAGTGCGCAGGCGTAGACCTTCGTGGTGTCGTTGTTCGACAGGTTCACCTCGAAGGTGAAGTCGGTGTCGTAGCCCTGCTCATTGGAGAAGCCATAGCTGCGGGGCGTACACTTGCCTTCCATGTAGTCGAAGGTCACATCGATGCTCTCCAGGTGCGCCGGGTGGTGGTTGAAGAAGGTCATCTTCGTCGCCAGAGGCACCACGGCATCGGGGTCGTAGGTCACCTCCTTCACCTCTGTGTTGAAGGTGTAGTCCTGTCCCTTATAGGGTTTCACCGTAGCATAGATGTTGTGCTTGGAAAGTGTGGTGGTCTTTGGCAACGTCACCCATGCCTCCCATGTGCCGGAGCTGTTCACTGCAGCCTTGCCGATGGGCTGGTTGCCATCCATGATGGTGATGGCCTCGTAGGGAATCTCTTTATAACTCCAGTTTTCAATCCATCCTCCAAATGCCCATCTGTCACTAAGCAACTGATCTTTAACCATCTCTTTCTCGCCCGTGTACTGGGCATGGCCGCTCACCCTGAATCGTGGCTGCGTCACCACCTCGGGCGCTTTGATGTCGCACGTTTCCACCGTCAGGGTGTTTGTTTCGAGCACCTCACGGTACTGTTTGCCGTTCAGCGTATAGGTGAGGTAGACCTCAGGGGTGTAGGTACCTGCATTCCCTGCTCCAGTGACAATATACATCTTACCATCTTCGTCGATGTGTGGCCATTCAACAGTGAGCTTGCGCTCACGCTCGTTCCACACCGACTTGGCAGTGGTCCACTGTATGGTGCTGTGGTCAATGAAGAATAGACTGGGATCAGTTGCCAACAGTGTTTCTATATCGCCGCCTTGCATGTACACGCCGTTTCCTATAGGCCATGTATAGCCAGTGCTGCTATACATGCGGAGGCTCCTCTGGGCTAGAGGCCTCGACATGCCCTCAGGCAGATAAACCTCCACCCTGCAGTCGGTGGGATACTTCGAGTGGTCGTAATAGGTGTACCAGTCCCGGCGGTAGATGCGCTCCGTGAGGCCTTTGAACTGGACCTTGATTTCGATGCCCGTCTGGAAGCCAGCGTAGGCTGCCGCCCCCTTCCACAGTGCGCGCCGCGTAGTGAGGTTCGTCTCCAACTGGGTCATGGTGAGCGGCACCTTGTCGAAGACGGCCTCAGTCAGTCGGCCATCGGCAAGTGTCACCTGCTGACTGACATAGTCCTTGTCGGCCTCGTACTGCAGCAACTGGCTCCTGCTGTTGATGAGCTGAAAGGCGGGGCCGTTGCTCATCACGGCCACAAGATAGTTGCCGGCAGTCAAGTTGCGGAACTCGGCTGTCATATAGTTGCCGAAGCCCACCTTCTTCACCAGCTCGCCAGTGGCATCGTTGAAGAGCAGCACGGAGGGTCGGCGGCTGTCGCTCTTGACATAGCGCACGCTGAGGTAGCCTCGCTGAACGATGGGCAGTGTAACGGCGACGATGCCGTTTGAACCCACCACGGCCTCGGCCTCTACAGGCTCTATCTCGTCATTGACACCGGTGGCCTTGACGCGCACCTTTGTGTCCTGCGGCAGTTGGTCGTAGAGGGTATAGACGGGATAGTTGGCCATATAGTCGGTCAGTGCCATTTCGCTGCCGTCGGGCAGTATGGCCTTGAACTCGTAGTTCAGGCTCTGGCCTTTGTCGTAGCCCTGCACCACTGCAGGTGTCGCATCGGCGGCTACAGCCTCCTGATAGGTATGTTGCAGGCGGATGGTGGTGCCCTCGGCAGTGACGAAGGCCATGCGGAAGTTGGTGCTGTCGGCCATGTTGATGATCAGCTCCTGCGTGCCATGCAGCGGCGACTTCACGCTGACGTGGCTCATGGTGGCCAGCACCTCACCGATAGCTTTTCCGTCGATGCCAGTGGTAAGTGTAGTCACGCTGCCGGCCTCGCCATAGTCTAAGCGCTGGGTCACGATGATGGTGGCGCCATTAATGCCCAGATGAGTCTGCGCGTCAACCACGGTGAAGGTGGCATTAGTCTTGGCAATAGGCAGCAGCGGCACCACGATGTTGTCCGGCTGGCCCTCGGCTCCCACGGTGATGAGCGTGCTGTCGGGTATGGTGTACTGCATGGCCAACGAGCGGTCGAGATGGATGGCATAGCGCAGCTGCTCGCCGTCAAGGGCATCGTTCAGTACATATCCCTTACTGATATAGTTGCCCTCGCCGTTGAGCCATGTCACTTCGTAGAGCGACAGGTCGACGAAGGACGTGCCGTCACTGAGGTTCAGCACCATCTGGTGGGGACGGCGCAGGTGGTCGAAGGTAACGGTCTTGTTCTCCTCGCCAACGAACACGTTGTCGAGCACAGCCACCTCAGTGCCGTAACCATTGAGCAGCTGTACCTTGAACGTGGAGTTGACGGGCAAGTAGCGGAACTCATAGCTGTTGTTCTGTACGTTGAGCAGGTAGCGACGCGCCTGGCCGCTCTTCTTGTCGGTCAGCAACAGGCTCATGCCCTTGTACTGAGCCAGCGTGACGGCCACGGGGGTGGCCATGAGCTGCACGGTGAGATTAGAATAGTTGCTCTCCATCGGCACGATGGTATATTCCTTCCAGTGCTCGTCGGCCAGGTAGAGGGGCACTGCCTCGGCAGGTACGCGCACCACCATGTCGGGGCAGTCGGGGAACGACGTGGCCCACTCATATTCGCGAATTTCGCTGTTCCACTTCCTTCCTTTTAGTTCGGGTGGCGTCAGGGAGTAGAGCACGAGGGTCTGCAGGTGGGTGTTCTTGAAGGCGTCGGTGTCGAAATAGGTGACGGTGGCAGGCAGGATGGCTTCCACAACAGACGTGGTAATGTCCTCCCTACTGTCCATGCACGTCACAGTGGCGGCATTGGTGTGGCTATAGTCAATGACGGTGCAGTTAGGATAGTTGGTGTGCGTGAAGCTTGCGGTACGATTGCCAAAGGCATTGCTGATACGGACGAAGCGCTGCACCTTGTCCTTGTCGGTGTCACGATTGTAGCCAATGGGCCAGTATTCGCTGCTGCCCTCCAAAATAAGCGTTCCCGTCTCTGGGTCCCAGCTGCCCATGCCGGGATTCTCGCCCTCGCTGGGAGAGTACGGGACATACTCGAAGGTGCCCACGAGGTCTACGTCGTGGTCGGGCATGCGCCAATGGTAGCTGTTGCCGTTGTTGTATCTGTAAACGTCTACCACGGTGCCGGCATCGCGCCAGTCAATGGGCTCGAAAGACCCATTGGCGGATCCGTATGCCGATATCCAAATGGTAATGCCTGCATCTACTGGCAGCTCTACGTCTACTACGTCCAGTGTGTCGCTCCTGAGGTAAAGCAGTTCTGAGGCACCGTAGAAGTACCCGCTTTTGTGCATCTGCGCAGAGGGTTCATAACACTTCAAGCTGAAATGGAGAGAAACGCTGGGCTCTACCCTCACCTTCAGGTGGTGGGTCGCTGCCTCCTGTGCCGTTGCCGTCAGTGTGGCAATGAAGCACACCATTATGATATAGAATAACTTTTTCATATTGTTGGTCGTTTGGGAAATGGGACGTTTAGGAAAGCATCTACTTGTTGAACACGACCCTTCCATTCTTGATAAATAATCCATGGTTGGGCTGGCTGATACGCTGACCAGCAAGGTTGAACATGCCGTCTATGCGTTGTGGCATGCCCATCTCTGTCTCGTCGATAGCTGAAGGCTCCGCATTGCCGATGGCGATGACGAAGCGGCTGCTGATGGTGCCTGCCTCGGAAGCCTCAAAGGTGTAGGAGCCCATCCCCGACCCCTCTCCAAGGGAGGGGAGAAGCTGCGTACGGGTGCCTGTCTCGTTGTCGATGAGCCAGACGGTCTCAGCAGCGGAACCGCTGAGCACAGTGCCGTCCTTCAGACTCAGCGTGAGGGTATAGGTGCCCGGCTTCGTAAGCTGCATGGCGAGACGGATGATGCCGTCGTCAAGCGGGCGCTCGTTGATGGCGTATGCCACGCCGCCAGCCATGGTATAGAGCAGGTTGACGCTGTCGGCCGCCATCACTGGTGCGTCGCGCCCAATGTCATAGCGGGTCGTCGCCTCGGGGTTGATGACAAAACGGGTGAAGGCCCCCCCTACGGCCCCCGAGGGGGCTTCATTACTCTTTAGGACATTTGTGTCCCCCTCGGGGGACGACAGGGGGGCTTTGTCCAACCTCAGGTTAAACACCATGCGCTGACTATTCTTGTCGGCGCGGCGCAGGGCCATGCGGCTGTTGCTGGACTCGCCCTTGACAAACACTTTTGAGACCTGGCGGCGATTGGCCTTCAGGGTGATGCTCTCCACGCCATCGGGAACCTGGATGAACACGGGCTGCATGGGCGCGATGACAATCTCATCGTCTAAGGGGCTGTAGGCCTGCCAGAAACCGGAGGTGGCGCTGCTGCCAGTGCGCAGCAAGATGGGGCCGTCGTAGTCGATGCCCCGGATGTCGAGGAAGGCGGGATAGGGCTGGCCCACAAGGTTCCAGTTCTTGTTGTGGGCAAACTGGCCTGCGGCGTGCTGCATGGGCAGGGTGATGTCGGAAGAAGTGAGGAAGTATTTCCCGTCTCCCAGATACGGGTAGTGGTGCTGGTAGGAAAAATCGGTGATAGCGCTGTGGTTCCATGCGTACGGGTAATATTCGCCGGTGAACACCTCGTCGCCTCGGAATATGTAGCCTGTGCCGGCTTTCAGTATCTCATCCTTGCCTAAAGGCACCCACGCGTTACTGAAGTCGCTGACGGCACGCGCTGAGGTGTCATAGCGGAAAAAGGCGATAGGCGCTCCCTCGTACTCCGTCACGATGTCGCTGACCTTGACGTCGAAGGGTGGACAGTAGTAGTTGCCATCGCGCAGCTTCCACCGCAGGTCGATGTTGTCGGCGGTCAGCGAGCCACGGTTGATGAGGCAGTCCCACGTGTAGGTGCCAGAGTGATAGTCGTTCACATTGCAGTCCATACGGATGGTGGAGGCCGTGAGGGTTGCGCCATCCTCAATGATGAGGCTCGGATGTGCGGTGGTAATGTCGCTCTCCATTTGATTCTTGTGCAGATCCTGATAGAAGAAATTCACGTAGTATTTCCTGTCAGTGAGGCTGCTTCCTGCCTTCATGGTCACCGCACCGCTGATGTTAATCACATCGGAGGCAGGTCGTCCGTCGCTGATGGCCACGATGTCCTTTGCACGGTTGGTGAACCTTGTGTCCTGCTGATAGGTGGACAGGCTGGCGGCGGGCACATAGAGCGTTGTGGTTCCGGGGTTTGTCGTTGGCAGGAAGTCGCCGTAGGTGTCTGGCGGCAGCATTGTGCGCAGTATGATGCTGTCGCAGCGGTACTTGTAGCCTCCTATGATGGTGTTGCGGGCCACGGTGAGGGTGCTGGGCAGGTCGAGGCAGCGCAGGCTGTCGCTGCGGAAGGCACTGGCACCAATGTACATGCAGCCCTCGGGCACCTCCACATGCTTGAATCTGCAAGCGTTGAAGGCTTCGCCGCCTATGGTCTGTATCTTTGCTGGCAGGGTCAGGTCTTCGAGACGTGTTTCACCAAACGCACGCACCCCGATGTAAGTAATGCCGTCGGGAAAGTCAACGTGGGTAAGTCTGGTACGCCAAAAGGCACTGCCTTCTATCCTTACGCAGGCTTTGGGAATGTTGACCTCTGCCAGGTTGCCGCATTGGCTGAACATACCGCCGCTGAGAGAGGTCAGCGAGTCGGGCAGGTGAACGCTTGTCAGCGGAGTTTCCAAGAAGTGGTTGTAGCCTGACATGGTGGTGAGCGTCTCAGGCAGGGTAATCTTCTTTATATTGGAATAGCGGAACATGTCGCTGTTCATCGTGGTACACCCTGCGGGCCACACCACCTCTTCAATAGCCTTATTAAGATAGAAGGCCTGACTGCCAATGCTGGTGATGCGGTCGGGCAGCACAATGCGCTTGGGCGAGGTCATGCCGTAGAACGCCTGATAGCCAATCTTTGTCACCGTCTCGGGAAAGATGATGGTGTCCAAGGCGGTGTAGGCGAAGAAAGCCTCGGGAATCTCGGTGAGGTCGGCGGGCAGGCGAACGCTCTTCAGCTTGCGGCAATAGCTGAAAGTACCAGCGCCCACCTCGGCGGCTGTCGGCAGCCCGTCGGGGAAGGTGAAGCTCTCCAATGCGCCACACTCTGCAAAGGCGTTCTTGCCCGTTATCTTCACACCTGAGGGCAGGGTGAAGGTAGTGAAGCCGGTGGACTGGAATACACCCTCCTTGATTTCCTCAAGACCCGCTGGCAGCTGGATGTTCTTCAGACTGCTACATAACCAGAACGTCTGGTACTCCAAGGTCTTGAGGCCCTCGGGCAGTATGACATTGTCCAGACTATAGCAGCGGGCAAAGGCACGGTTGCCAATCTCCGTCACCGTTGCAGGGATGTTGATAGACGCAAGTTTGCCGCACTCCCAGAAGCAGTTGTCCCAAATCTTGGTCATGTTCCTCGGCAGCACCACCGTCTCAAGTTTTGACAACCCTTGAAGCTTCATGCGATAGTCGCTGCTGTTGGTCACACCGCCCAGGTCGACAAGCACCAGGTTCTTCATCTGGTTGCTGATGACGTTGTAGTCGTCTAAGTTCAGCTGGCCCGTCACGGTGAGCTCGCTGATGTCGCTCAGCTCGCCAATCTCCTCTATCTGCTCCTGAATCTTCACGAACAGGGTGCCAGACTCCTCGCAGTGCACTGTCAACTTGAGGTTCAGCTGGGCCATCGCCAGCACTGGCATGGCAAGGATTAGTAATGGAAGGAATAGTCTTTTCATGTTCTTCGGTTTTCTTTAGTGGTTAGGGCACGTTCGAAGGTAGAATCATCTACAGTTCGCTGTCGGGCTGGGCGTTGTTGTACAGTTGGAGTACATCGCCGCTAAGCTGGCTAAACCCTGGCAATGGAGCGGAATGACCATCCCATGTGTAATACTCCGGTTGCTCTCCTTCATGGAAGGTGACAGCCAGCTTGTTGCCGTTGACGGTATAGCTGTAGCGATGGCTGAGGCCCTTGTACCATTTGCCGTCATTGAGGACCAGATGCTCCACGTCGAGCACGCCACCCTGGTTGAAGCAGAAGATGGTGTATGACACGATCTGGCCATTCACATCGTTGGCACTATACCACTTTGTTCCGACGATAGAAGTGGGCTGGTCGTCATCATCGTCGTCATCACCACATGTACTCAGGCTGAAAGCCATGACTACGGCCATCAGCATCATTCCGAAAAGTCTTAATGTTTTCATTGCTGTATATTGTTTAGTTAGAGTTTGCTCACGAAGTATGCTGCAAAGATAGGCATAAAACCTTGCAAAGCGACTATCAAAAAGCAAAAAAGACTATCAAATCATAGAAATGATAGTCTTTTTTTACTGTTTATTCCTCATTTTTCTGCCCCAGCCAATCGCGGGGTGTCGTGCCTGTAACGGCCTTAAAGTTGCGGAAGAAGGAGGCCTCGGTACTGAAGCCCGACTCTGTGGCAAGGGTGGCGATTTTTATGTCGGGCTGTTGGCGAAGCAATGCTTGGGCGTGCCGGACGCGGTAGGTGTTGACAAACTGCGAGAACGACATGCTGCGCACACTGTTGATGCACTCGCTGATATAGTTGCTGTTGGTGCTGAGGCGCACCGCCACATCCTGCAGTCGCAGGTCGCTGTGCAGGAAGAGCTGCTCCTCATCCATGAGCTGGCAGATACGCTCCATGAGTTCGGCATGCTTGTTGTCGGATAGCGGAAGGGGGTCGCTATCGTTGGACACTGTTTGACTGTCCACGGCATCGTCTGTTGTCGGATTGTCGCCGACAGGCCGTTTCCTCCTCCTATAAATAATATATGTAAGGACGGCGATGGCTGCAATGCCCAGGACCACCCACGGCCAACGAGAGCTGAAAGGTGAAGGCTGAGAGGTGAGAGGCGTGGCGAAGTGGTAGAGCCAGACGGTGGCGAAAGGCTTGTAGTTGTTGTCGGGTATGCCCCCTGCCAGTATCAAGTCGCCGTCGGGCGTCACCACTGGAATGGTGAAGGTGGCACATTCCATGGAGTCGGTGTAGTAGAGCGTCAAGGGGGCGGGTTGCTGAACGTAGTCGATGGCAAGCACATACTGACGGTGATAGAGGGAGTCCACGCCTATCATGTAGCCCCGCTGCCCCTTTCGGTCCGCCACGATGGGGCCTTTATAGAAGATGGGGCCGAAAGGGCCCTCCGTGGGTATGGGGCAAACGGTGGGCAGCAGCGAGAAACAAGACTCGCTTGGCTCGCCATCCGAGCCATCGCCTTTGTGGCGCACCACGACGATGGCTGGCTGCCCATTCTCATCAGTGGCCGAGAGCAGATAGGCGTAGTCGCCTTGCTGCTCCCCTGCCAGCGATGTACTGTCCGCAGGACTGGGGGGCAGCACGTTACCAATGGCGCAGGCCAAGCTGCTGAAAGGCTGGTCGGTGTACACCAGCCGCCACTGCTCCAACAGCGGCACACGGAAGGCGTCGCCCTTCACACGGTCTACCCAAACGGTGTCAGACCGCTGGTCATACACGTCATTGGCACCAAGGATGAGGGCATCGTCGTAGGCCACGGGAAGGATGTATGGATTGGAACGTCCCTGCGCCACACGTTTGACGTGCTGCACCTGACTATGCCCGTCGTAGCAGGCCAGGACGTCATCGGCATAGTGGTTGCCGACAATAATGACACGGCCGTCGCCCAGCCGTGTGGCATTGGCCAGCACGCGCCGCCGGTCTAAGCAGCCAAAGCCCTCGAAGGTGTGCGTCTTGGGCAGATAACGCTCTAACAGGAAGGTCTGCCCAATGCCCAGCGGCTCCTCATGGCCACCGCCAATAACCACCTCGTCGGGGCCAACCGCCACGGCAAAGGCATTGTCGTGGCTGTAGGCCATCTCGAGCAGGTGCCATTGGCCATTGGCAAAATACTCGGCCGTGGGCGTGGGCACGAAGTGGGTGGTGTGGCCACCCGCCACGGTCAGCTCGCCGCCGATATAGAAGATGTTATGGCCGCTGCGCGGAATGTTGAGGTCGGGCAGGCGTTCCGGCACGATGCGAACCACGGGGCAGAAGGCGTTTCCGACGGATGAACCATCGGACGCACTGACTGCGTTGGCGGCAGCACCATCGGGCGCGCTGAACGCCAGCACATAGAGCAGCAATCGCAGGAACGAGCGAATCATGTAGCTTTCTTTTTCGAGATTACCACAGATATCCCCATCGACAGCACGAGCACTCCGAAGATGATGGATAGCGAAAGCGGCGTGGGCACCTCAATGTGTGGCATGTGCAGGTCAAGGCCCAGCCATGAGCCTATCTGGTTGATGTACTCATTCATGGCCAAGAGCATCTTGACGCCGACGAAGATGAGGATGATGCCCAGGCCGTATTTCAGATACTGGAAGTACTTGGCCACGGCAGCCAGGGCGAAGTAGAGCGCACGCAGACCCAGGATGGCGAATACGTTTGAGGTGAGCACGATGAAGGGGTCACGGCTGACGCTGAACACGGCGGGGATGCTGTCGACGGCGAAGGCCACGTCGGAGGTCTCGATGACGATGAGCGTGATGAAGAGAGGCGTTGCCACACGCCGCAGCTGCTTCCCGCTCTTCCCTTTTTTCTCTCCTCTCTCCTCTAAGACAAAGAACTTCTCGCCGTGCATCTTGTCCGTGACGGGGAAGAAGCGCTTGAACAGCTTCACCACGATATTGTTGGCGGGGTCGCCTTGCTGCTCATCGTCGTGGGTGAACATCTTGGTGCCCGTATAGAGCAGGAAGAGTCCGAAGAGGCCCAGCACCCACTCGAAGCGCTCCACCATGGCCGCACCAGCGAAGATGAACACACTGCGGAGGACCAGGGCGCCGAAGATGCCCCAGAAGAGCACCTCGTGCTGATACTTGCGCTCTATGCCGAAGAAAGAGAAAATCATCAGGAACACGAAGAGGTTGTCCATCGACAGAGATTTCTCAATGAGATAGCCGGCCAGGAACTCCATCGCCTTCTCATGCGAGTTGCCACCGTCGAAGAGCCAGATGCCCAGACAGAACACCAGCGACACGCCAATCCACACGGCGGTCATCTTCAGTGCTTCGCTAATATTCACTTCGTGCTGGCCCTTCTTGCCGAACATCTTCAGGTCGGCAATGAGCATGAGCATCACCAGCACGTAGAACACTATCCATGCCCATAGGGGCATACCCATCAAGTCCATTTACTTTTTACTGATTTATCGGTTATTTCCTACTCATCACAATGAGGGTGCAAAGTTACGGATTATCGTCCATAACCGCACCCTAAACCGTGTGACAATATGGTTACAATGCTTCGAGCATGCGCTTCAGCACCACCGAGCAGCTAATCTCGCGGTTGGCCGCCTCGGGTATGACAAGCGAGTTGGGACTCTCGATGACGTCGTCGGTGACGATAAGGTTGCGGCGCACGGGCAGGCAGTGCATGAACTTGCCGTTGTTCGTCCACGACATGTGCTCGGTGTCCACCGTCCACGAGCGGTCCTCGCAGGTTATCTTGCCATAGTCTGCAGGATTCGTCACGCCCGGGTTGCTCCAGTTCTTGGCGTAGATGAAGTCGGCACCCTCGAAAGCCTTGCGCTGGTCGTACTCCACGCGGGCACCGCCCACGAACTGCGGGTCCAGCTCGTAGCCCTTGGGGTGAGTGATGACCAGGTCGATGTCCTTGTCAGCCAGCATCCACTGTGCGAAGCTGTTGGGCACGGCCTGCGGCAGGGCGCGGCAGTGAGGAGCCCAGGTGAGGACGACCTTGGGCCTTTTGTGGAGGGTGGAGGGTGAAGTGTGGAGGGAGGAATGATCTGCGGCAGGAGTATTCTCCTTTAACCCTCCACCCTCCACCTTCCACGATTCTTCAATCGTAATCAGGTCGGCGAAGGCCTGCAGGGGGTGCACGGTGGCCGTCTCCATGGCGAAGACGGGCCGGCCTGAGTATTTGATGAACTGGTTGAGCACCGTCTCGGCATAGTCATACTCGCGGTCGGTGAGACCGGCAAACGAGCGCACGCCGATGATGTCGCAGTAGCAGCCCATCACGGGGATGGCCTCCAAGAGGTGCTCGCTCTTGTCGCCGTCCATGATGACGCCCCGCTCTGTCTCCAGTTTCCATGCCCCGGCGTTGACATCGAGCACGATGACGTTCATGCCCAGGTTCATGGCAGCCTTCTGTGTGCTGAGGCGCGTGCGCAGGCTGTTGTTGAAGAAAATCATCATCAGCGTCTTGTTCTTGCCTAAGTGCTGATATTTATAGCGGTCGTTCTTGATTTCAAAAGCCTCGGACATCGCCTTGTCCAACGGGCCGATGTCACTGACGTTGATAAAAGTCCTCATAGTGTCTATTGTTTGTTTAATAATGTGTGTCATTTCCTAATCTTCATGCACAGCATGGTCAAGTCGTCTGACGGCTCCGCATCGCCCACATGCTCGGCCACGGCTTCGCGCAGCATGTCGATGGTCTGCTGGGCGTCGTCGTCGGGGTGTTGCTGCAGCAGCTGCAGCAGGTGGTCGTCGCCAAACTGGTTCTGCCATCCGTCCTCGGCTTCGTTCAGTCCGTCGGTGTAGAGCAGCAGGCGCTGTCCGCGAATGTCGGCTATCTCCTCGCCCACGAAGTCCATCTCAGGCCATAGTGCCAGCGGGGCGTTGCTCTCGACGTTGAGGAACTCGCCGTTGATGACGGGTGGGTTGTGGCCACAGTTGCAGAAGTCCAGGTGTCCGGTTTGCAGGTTGGCCAGTCCGATGAACATGGTGACGAACATTCCCTGTTCGTTGTGGTCTGACAGCTCGCGGTTCATCTTGTTGGCAATGTCGGCCGGCATCAGTCCCTGCGCCGCCATGGAGCGGAAGAGCCTGGTGGTCTGTGCCATGAAGAGCGATGCGGGGATACCCTTTCCGCTGACGTCGCCGATGCAGAAGTAGAGCAGTGCCTCGCTTCCGTCCTCGTCGTCGGGCCGGTCGACGAGCAGGAAGGTGTAGAGGTCGCCGCCCACCTCCTTTGCCGGCTGAATGTAGGCTTGCATGTCCAGGTTGGCGCGGTCAGGGAATATCTCCGGCACCATCGTCATCTGTATGTCGCGTGCTATGCGCAGCTCGCTCTCCATGCGGTTCTTCACCGTTGTGGTCTGCTCTAACTGCTGGTAGGCCGTGCGCAGCTCGTCGTTGATGGCCTTCAGCTTGCGTACCTGCTTGATTCTGCGGTAGGTGAAGAAGGCGAGGGTGACCAGGACGATGGCTATGATGACAAAGATGTATGTCTGCGAGAGGCGCTGTGCCGCCTCGGCGTTCTTTTGTGCCTCCATTTCAGCCAGCTCCTGTCTGTACTGCCACTCCTTGGCCTCGCCGTCGAGCGTGGCGTGCTTCAGCTGCATGGCGGCGTTGGCCAGCTGGGCGTCGCGGTTCTTCAGTTCCAGTTCGGCGGCCTCAGCCTCTAACTGCCGCTGCCGCAGCGCCTGTTCGGCTTGCGTCAGGCGCAGCGCCTGGTTGGCCAGGCGCAGGTCCTTCGCTTCCATCTCGGCTCGGGCCACGCCCAGCTCGGCGGCTTGCTCGGAGGCCTGCTGGCGCACGGAGGCGACATTGAGCGAGTCGCGGTAGTTGCGATAGCGTTTATACCAGGACAGCGCCTCCTTGTACTGACCTTTTTTCTCGTAGAGACGTGAATAGCAGTGAAGCCTGTTCATGGGCGTCATGAGTTCGATGACCTGTTTCGCCGTGTCGTATTTTTCATTCAGCAGGGCATACTCAAAGTCGATGGCCTGACCGAACAAACCCTCATGTCCCATCTCGGCTTTCAGCTTCTCACGCTCATGGTATATGCGGTTGAACTCCTCCTTGTACTTGCCTTCTATGTTGGAGTAGCTTAGGCAGATGTAACTCATTGCGCTAAGCTTGTGTATCTTGCTGGATTTCGGGTCGGCCAGCACCTTGTTGGCGTAGTCCCTCGCCTTTTCCGCATCGTTGTCGTTCATTGCAATCCTTGACAACGAGAGATAGACGGGAGCGGTGCTCTCTTCGGGGAAGTTGTTCGACAGGTACTCAATACATTTCATGTAGCCCTGCACAGCCATGGTCTTCTGTTGCAGGGAGGTGAGCATGCCGGCGTTGGCAAAGGTTGACGCATAGAGGCCGTACTTGCTTCCGTGTTGCTGCGCATAGCTGTAAATAGCCGCGCAGATGTCGAGTCCGGCCTGCCGGTTGATGCGTGTGAAGGTATAGTTAGCCTGGTTGGCCCACGCCTTGTAGAACAGTTTCTCGTTGCCAGCCTTCAATGCCGCTTCCTTCAACTGCTCCACGGCTTGGGTGAAGCGCTCCTCCTCGGCGGTGTTGAAGTAACGGTACATGTCCTGCTGCAGCTGCTCAATGATGGGTGCATTGTCAGCTGTCTGCGCTACTGCCTCTGCCCCGATGGTCATGGTCAGTAGCAGCAACAGGAGTCTATAGACTGTGCGTGTCAAGGTCGTGTCTGTCCGTCGCCTTCAATAAGCCATTTATAGGTTGTTATTTCTTCCAATGCCATGGGGCCACGCGGGCCCAGCTTCTGCGTGCTGATGCCAATCTCGGCCCCGAGGCCGAACTGTGCGCCGTCGGTGAAGCTGGTAGGTGCGTTCCAGTAGACGCAGGCGGCGTCGACGTGCTGCTGGAACAGGCGTGCGGCCTGCTCGTTCTCGGTGACGATGGCCTCGCTGTGCCCCGAGCCGTGACGGTCGATGTGGTCGAGAGCCTCGTCGAGCGAGGCCACAGTCACCACATTCATCTTGTAATCCATGAATTCCGTGTCGTAGCGGCTCTTGTCGTTGAAGAAGAACTCCACCTTTCCTTCCATCGGAGCCAGCAGCTGGGGAAGGTCTGCCTCGCGGTCTTTGTGGATGAGCAGGGTGTCGAGGGCGTTGCAGACGGAGACGCGACGAGTCTTGGCATTGTTGATGATGGCGCGCCCCTTTTGCAGGTCGCCGTCCTTGTCAAAGTACACGTGGACCACACCGGCGCCGGTCTCTATGACGGGCACCCGGGCATTGTCGCGCACGAAGTCGATGAGCTTCCGTCCGCCTCGCGGTATGCACAGGTCTACGTAGCCCACTGCATTCAGCAGCTCGCCAGTGGCCTCGTGGGTGGCGGGCAGCAATGTCACGACATCGGGGTTGATGTCGTGGCTCTCTAACACCTTATGGATGAGTGCCACTGCGGCTTGGTTGGAGCTGTCGGCATCGCGGCCGCCCTTCAGCACGCAGGCGTTGCCGCTCTTGAAGCAGAGCGAGAACACGTCGTAGGTGACGTTGGGCCGTGCCTCGTAAATCATGCCGATAACGCCGAAGGGCACGCTGATACGACACAGGCGCAAGCCGTTGGGCAGTGTCTTCTGCTTGGTGACGTGCCCCAGCGGCGATGGCAGCGAAGCCACATTGCGCATGTCGGCGGCAATGTCGGCGATGCGCTGTTCCGTCAGTTGCAGACGGTCGTACAGGGGGCTGCTCTTCTCCATCCGCGACAGGTCGTCGGCATTGGCAGCCAGGAGGGCGTCACGCTGGGCCATCATCTGGTCGGCCACAGCTAACAGGATGTCGTTGCGCTGCTGGTCGCTGAGCAGGGCCAGACTCTTGCTGGCGCGCTTTACTCTTTCGAAAGTCTCTTTTAACTGCATGGTACAAACTCAGTATGTGGTGTCTCAGCCTTTCTCTGGATGAGGTCGCAGAGGATGTCGTCGCGCTCGCCGTTGGCAATGATGACGCGTATGCCCGCCTGCTGCACGCGTAGCGCGGTGGTGTACTTCGAGTGCATGCCGCCGCGGCCGAAGGCACTCTTCTCTTCCTTGATATACTGCGAGAGGTCGCTGCCAGGGGCTACCTCACGTATCAGCGTCGACTTGGGGTCGTCGGGGTGACCGGTGTAGATGCCGTCGATGTTAGACAGCAGCACGAGTGTGTCGGCCTCCATCATCTGTGCTATCAGCCCGCTCAGCTCGTCGTTGTCGGTGAACATCAGCTCGGTGACGCTTACCGTGTCGTTTTCGTTGACGATGGGCAGCACGTCGTTCTCGAGCATCACGGTCATGCACGCGCGCTGGTTGCGGTACTGCTCGCCAGGCTCGAAGTTCTCCTTCATCGTCAGCACCTGTCCCACGTGGATGCCGTACTCGCGGAACAGATCGTAGTACAGACCTACCAGCTTGACCTGCCCGAGGGCGCTGAACAGCTGTCGCTGCTCCACGCTGTCCAGTGCGTGCTCCACTTGAAGCTCGCGTCGTCCGCAGGCCACGGCACCGCTCGATACCAGAATGACCTCATAGTCTTGTCGTCTCAGCCATGCTATCTGGTCGACGATGGCTGACATTCGGGTAACGTCAAGCTTGCCATCGGGGCGGGTCAAGACGTTGGAACCAACCTTAATGACGATTCTTTTTTTCATTCACTGTGAATATTACGGTGCAAAGTTACGAAAAAAAGTTGTAGTTACGAAGCGTTTTTGGAAGATTAACGCAATTCAGCCTGAAATAAAGGCAAGACGGGGAAGAACGAGGAAGTTCAAATAGGGACTAAAAGCAAATTGGGGAGGATTGGTGAAGGAGTTAGGTTTCTTATTCGTAACCCATAATCTGGACTTTAGGACAGACATGAAAAATACTCTCCACATCCACAGGCTTATAGTACATCTTGCGGTTGATTTGAGAATAAGCTAACGTTCCGTTATCTCGTAAAGTTTGTAATGTTCTTGGACTGATGTTCAGCATTTGGCATACTTCTTGGTTGTCATGCCAATCACCCCGCTCGAACTTGTTCGCTTTGCTCGCAAAGAACCTTTTGTCATTGCCCCTACTGGCCATCTCTTTCATCTTTGTGACGAAACTATTGAAGCTCGTCAGCAGTTCTTCGACGAGCGAAGCGGCAAGCCGATTACCTC
>CAMVKN010000020.1 GCA_947168045.1 uncultured Prevotellaceae bacterium | reverse complement strand
GGGCAGGGGTGGGGTCAGTATTTTAATCATACCAAGTTATTTTTTAACGGTTACTAAACTGAAGAAATAATATCCATTACAACGAGGAGACGGGGTACATCCCCGTTTCCTTTTTAAAGATAATAATCGTAAACATTATGATTAGAGTAATGACGGAAAAAGGACTGAGCGGCAACGCACTGAAGGTCATCGCCATCATCGCCATGACAATCGACCATCTGGCATGGGTGGGCATCGAGACCTACGAGCAGGCAGAGACGCCGACGCAGATATTCCTGCACTGCATCGGACGGCTGACGGCCCCGATGATGATATTCTTCGTGGCCGAGGGCTATCACCACACGCACGACTTCCGCCGCTACCTACGCCGTCTGCTCATGCTGGCTGTGGTGAGCCACTTCGCCTTCTGCTATTTCAATATGTCGGGCTTCAACCCGCTCGGCAACCTGCTCTTCAATGCCACGAGCATCGCCTGGCCGCTGCTCTGGGGGCTGATACTGCTGAAAGTATGGGACATGGAGCGACTTGCCCGATGGCAGAAGGCCGGTGTCACGCTGGTGGCCTGCCTGCTCACCTGCACCTCCGACTGGAGTTGTGCCGCCCCGCTGGCCATACTCATGATAGGCCGGAACCGGGGCTGCTTCCACAAGCAGATGCTCTGGATGATGGCCATCATCTCACTCTACGCCGTCGCCTTCTTCATATTCCACAGTCCCACCTACGGCATGGTCCACCTGGCCTGCTGGCTGGCAGTACCGCTGCTGGCGATGTACAACGGCCAGCGAGGACGGCTGAAGTGGCTCGGCAAGTTCTTCTACTATTACTATCCCGCCCACATGGCGGTAATAGGCCTGCTGGCCCGTTGCTTCCTATAACCGGTGCGCTTCAATGAGCAGTTTCTGGTACGCCTGCAGGGTGTAGCCATCGGAGAAATCTATGCCATCTGTGATAGCTGGGAGAGAAAAAAAATCTGTGAGAGCAGAGCTATGCTTTACTCTCACAGATTACACAGTCAAAGCATCATAAGCTTGCGGTCACTGACGCCCGACGGACCATTGACATGGATGACATACATGCCGTGGCTGACCCGCGAGGTGTCGACGATGGCGGTCTGACGAGCCTTGCCGTGCTTCACGACGGCGCCGCCGGCACTGACGAGGCTCCAGGCAAAGGTCTCACCCTCAGGTCCCTCAATGCGGAACATGCGAGGGGAGCCTGCGGACATCACCTCATAGCCACCATGGCTGGCGGCCTGAGCCTCCACATTGTCAATGCCAGTAGCGGCATCGCCGAAGAGGGGGACCTCAGCCTCGGTGGAGGGACGCATGCCACGGATGTTAGGCCATCCGTCGCTGCCCCAGATGATGCGGTCGAGATAGGTGACGCGCCCGGCATCGACATTGTCGGCCTGGAAGCCATGGTAGAGTACCCATGTCTGTCCGGCATCGTCCTCGACGAACTCTGAGCAGTGGCCGGGACCGTAGACCTGCGGACTGGCGTTGAGCAGCGGCGAGAAGTTGTCGCCGATGGCCGAGCGGCCGCTGCGGTCGACGTAGGGTCCGAAGAGACTGCGCGAGCGGGTCACCACTAAGCGGTAGGTGCTCTTGGCACCCTCACAGCAAGTGCCAGCCGAGCCGATGAGGTAGTAATAGCCGTTGTGCTTGGTAATCATCGTGGCCTCAATAAGTCCGCCGGCAATCTTCTGCGGTTGGCAGCCCTCCTTGATGGCCAGGCCGTCAGCGGTGAGCTCCACGCCGTAGATGTCGTGGAAGGAGCCCCAGAACAGGTAGTTGCGACCATCATCCTCGATGAAGAAGGGGTCAATGCAGTTCTCGATGCCCACCTCGCTGGAGATGAACAGCTTGTGGGCATCGTGGAAGCCACCGTTGGGACGGTCACTGACGGCCACGCCGATGCCACATTCCCACGTCTTGCCCCACTCCGACTTGCTGTAGTAGAGCACGTACTTGCCATTGATGTAGTTGATGTCGGGAGCCCAGATGGCACCGTTGGGCACGAAGTCCATGGGGCGCGTGGCATCCGTGAAGGCAGTGCCGGCATAGCGCCATGTGACAAGGTCCTTCGAGCGGTAGATGGGCACGTTGTGGGTGTCCTCGGTGGCATAGAGGTAGAAATTGCCATCGGCCGCCTTGATGACGGTGGGGTCAGGCAGACTCCACTTGATGACGGGGTTCTGGTAGGTGGGCACAGCATCACCGGCGCTTGCACCGTGAGAGGTGCAAGCAGCCAGGATGATGGCAAAGAAGGATTTCAGTACTGTTTTCATTGAGGTGTGAGGTGTGAGGTGTGAGGTGTGAGGTGTGAGGTGAGAGGTGTGAGGTGGTTTTTAGAGGTGAGTGGTGAGAGGTGAGAGGTGAGAGGATAGCCTGCACGCCCTGTTTAACATGATGAAAAATGAAGCGGCAAAACTATCCTCTCACCTCTCACCACTCACCTCTCACCACTATTATTGTGCAGGTTCGAAGGTGGTGTGCAGGTCGGTGGCCAGCAGACAGAGGGTGAAGGTGTAGCGGCCGCTGACGGAAGGCACCCACTTCAGGTCGCCACCGTCGTCCTGCAGACGGTACATGTTGAGGCGGTGGTCAGTCAGCGGGTCAGCATTTGCCTCGGGAGCATAGAAGAACTGGTCGCCCCATCCGCCGCCAAGGCCAATCTTCAGCTCGCCGCCGGCGGTGAAGTCGCCTGTCCATGAGTAGTAGTAGGGCTCGCGCGCCGTTCCGGTCATCTCCATGCGACCGTTGGTGGTGTTGGTGTTCCAACCCACGGAGCATCCGTTGCCGCAAATCCAGATGAGACCGGGCGTGGGCAGCTGGACGATGTCGAGCACACGGCAGTCGTTGTAGGGCTGGTTAGTGTCGACGATGATGGTGCGCGGACCGATGGCCGTGTTGGTGAACGGTGTGAAGTTGCCATCGGTGACATACTCCATCTTCTCGCCCTCAGCCTGTCCGTAGAGCGGATACTGCTCGGTGGTGGTGCTGATGTAGAAGGTGCCGGTGGTGAGGTTGATGTTAGCCTCGTAGATGCCGGTGCCTAACTGGCGCTGGTCCATGCGCTCCATGCGCTCCATGCCCGTGGCCTCGTCGGTGAGGTGGATGTAGAGATAGGTGGGGTACTTCTCGTAGGGCACGGCGGTGAACTGCACCGTGGACTGTATGGGCTTGACATAGGTCTGCTCGTTGTGGACGTATGCCAGCAGCTGTGCCGTCACCTCGGCCTTCTCGCCAGGCAGCACCCAGCGCGAGACGATGCTGTTCAGCTCGTCGTGGGTGAAGGCGCGCTGGGTGGTGGCGCCCAGGTCGATGAGGTCACTCATGTGCTCGCTCTTCTGCGATGTCTCGTAGAACCGGATGCCGTAGGTCACCTCGTCAGCAGCGCTGACGGGGCTGGTGGCGGCGTCCCATGTGAAGGTGATGGCGGGTTCGTTGGCCATGCCTTTGTTGAACACCACATCGGTGGCCGATGCCTTGATGTGCATCTGGTCAGGCTGATCAGGCAGCTCATAGTAAGAAGGGTCCTCGTTGCAGGACGTGAGCGCTGTCAGACTGAGCGCTATGATGGAATAAACGATCTTTTTCATGTCGATAGGGTTTTTAGGGGCTGCGTTGGCAACGCAGCGTACTTAACAATAGGGTTATTCCTCGGTTTCGATGACCCAGAAGGGAGCCTCGCGCAGGTTGGGGTTCTTCTCGTACTCATCGATGTAGATGGGCATCCAGTAGTACTGGCGGCGCCAGACGCGTGTGTCGAAGACGGTGCGCTTGAAGAACTCGGCCTGGTTGCGGCCCTGGAAGTTCATGCCGTAGCAGTCGCCCGTCATCTCAGGCAGCTCCTCAGCAATCTTCCAGCGGCGGATGTCGTACCAGCGGTTGTTCTCGCAGCACAGCTCCACACGGCGCTCCATGCGCACCACGCGGCGCACGTCCTCCTGCGTGTTCTGCACCTGTATGTATTCCTCGTCGATGACATCCACGGGGTCAAAGGTGTACTTGCGCACGCCGGCACGCTCGCGGATGCGGTTGACATACTTCAGTGCCTCCTGGCGGGCCTCGGCGGTGTTGTAGGCCTCGTTGATGGCCTCGGCATAGTCGAGATAGGTGAAGGCCAGACGATAGGTGAAGCCCTGGCGGTCAGTGATGGCACCGGTGAGGTAGTTGTCGGTGACGCACAGCGACTTGCGTGCGAGGTAGCCGTTCTGCGGAGCATCGTGGGGCGACGAGGTCTGCACGTTGTCGCGACCGTTCATGAAGAAGTTGTACTTGCGGTTGCCCACGGCAAGCCATGAGCCATGGAAGGAAACAGCGTTATAGAAACGGGGCTCTCGGTTGCAGTACATGTTATAGGTGCCACGGGCGGTCACCTCGCCGGGGTTGCCAGTGCCGTACTCCCATGTAGTCTGGTTGCTGCGGTCGTCGATGGTCGTCGAGAAGCCCTCCTCGGTGTAGCCTGAGTTGGGGTCGCTGATGGGCAGACCGTTCTTGGTGAAGAAGGCATCGACAAGTCCCTGGTAGACGCCCAGGCCGTTGCCGCCGCCAAACTCACGGACGGAGGTGACGCGCAGGTAGGTGTCGCGATAGCTGTTACCCTTGGTCACGGGGAAGGTAATCTCGTGGTTGCCCTCGCTCCACTTCTTGATGTGCACGTTGTAGGTGGACATGAAGGGGTCGATTTCGCCGTTGGGTCCCTGCTCGGTGTAGAGGGCATAGCCAGCGTTCTCAGCCTCGTCGATGACGAGCTTGCAAGCCTCGGCGGCCTTCACCCACTTGTTGGGGTCGTAGGTGGAGTTGAAGATTTCCTCACCCTTGTCGTTGACATAGCTGGTGTACCAGGGGTTGCCGTTCACCAGGGGGCTGGCGGCGAAGAGGAGCATGCGCGAGCGGACGGTGAGTGCCATGACGCGGTTGATGCGGCCATACTTCGAGGGGTCGGTGTAGACGGCAGGCAGGGCCATGGCGGCGTCGTACATCTGCTTGTCGCAGTAGTCCACGACGTCGTCAAACTTCGACTGTCCCACCATCAGGTCGTTAATCTCGAAGTCGGTGGGTGCGATGTAGTCAGGCTTGAAAGGGATGCCGCCGTAGTTCTCAGCCATCTGCCACCAGCCGTAGGCACAGAGGAACTTCACCTCGTTCTTCATGTTGTCAATCTCGGTCTGCGGCAGGTCATGGTCGGGCATGGCCTTCACCATATTATTAAAGATATAGCCGTGGCGTATGTAGCGCGGCATCATGTGCCAGAGGTTGCCACCCCAGGTGGAGTTGATGGTCCACTGTCCGTGAATCTTGGGAATGACGCCACCCCAGTCCCACTGCTGCCAGCGCTCGGAGGCGGTGATGTCGTCGGCAAACACCTCATAGCCGTCGGCCGTGAGTGCCCACTTGTCGGGGTTGTGTATGATGTTGTAGACATAGCTCAGCCATGAGTACACCTTGTCACGGTTCTCAAACACCATTTCGGTGGTCAGCTCGGTGTCGGGCTCCTTGTCCAGATAGTCAGAGCAAGAGGTCAAACCCACCCCCACCCCTCCCCAAGGGAGGGGGGCTAAGATAGCACTGAGCCATACCAGCGACGACGTAACTTTCTTCTTTATTCTATATGTCGGTTTCATAATTGTATTCTTTATTCGTTATATAATTTCTTGTTACAAGTCCATCGGTCTCCCCTCCCTTGGGGAGGGGCTGGGGGTGGACTTTAGAAGTTCACGTCGAGTCCGAACATAATCGAGCGGTTCATGGGGTACTTCAGTCCGTCGTTGGTGCCCAGCTCGGGGTCCCACATCTTGAAGCCTGTGAGGCAGAAGAGGTTGTTGCCACTGACGAAGACACGGCAGCTCTTGACGTAGACGCTCTCAAACCATGACTTGGGGAAGGTGTAACCCACCTCGATGGTCTTGCAGCGCAGGAAGCTCATGTCCTTCTTCCACCAGGTGCTGCGACGGTAGTTGTTCACATTGGGTCCGTAGGTCAGGCGGGGCCAGAAGGCGTAGGGGTCCTGGTTGTCCACGGTCCAGCGGTCGTCGATGTTCTCGGCGTAGGCGTTGCCCTCGGTGGTGGTGCCGCCGCCAGGCAGGAAGTAAGGCTGCTGTCCGATGACGCGGTAGAGGTCGGCCGCGCCCTGGAAGAAGAAGTTCACGTCGATGTTCTTGTAGCTGACCACGCCACCGAAGCCATAGACGATGCGGGGGTCTTCGGTGCCGCCGATGTAGCCCTCGTCCTCCTCGGTGATGACGCCATCTTTGTTGACGTCAACATACTTGATGTCGCCAGGCTGGAGCGACACGGCACCCACACCCTCCTGCGAGGGGATGCCGGCCTTGAGCGTACCGTCGGCGTTGAAGTCGTCAGGCATGAACAGACGCTCGGCGGTGAGGCCCCACAGCTCGTTCATCGAGCGACCCGTCATGGAGCGGTGAGTACCTTTGAGCACCTCTGGCTCGTCGCGCTCGTCGACACGGTTCTTGGCATAGGTGAAGTTACCGTAGGCCGAGGTGAACCAGTTCTTGTTCCACTGCTTGTGGAAGTTCAGCGTCATCTCTATGCCGTGGTTGGTCACCTTACCGAAGTTGGCCCAGGGAGCCTGCACGAAGCCGCTCTGTGTGGGAACGATGCTGCGCTGCATGAAGATGTTCTTACGTTTCTCCTGGAACAGGTCGATGTTGAAGTCGAGCATGTTCCACAAGCCCAGCTCAAAGCCGAGGTTCTTCTTCGTCACGGTCTCCCATGTGAGGTTGTCCACGCCGATGTCACCCTCGGTGATGCCACTGTAGGAACGCTGTCCGGTGGTGCCCCAGGTGTAGCCCTCCTGTCCGGTGTAGAGTGTGCCGAGGTAGGCGAAGCGGCGTCCGCCGATGTTGTCGTCACCGGCCTGGCCGATGCTGGCACGGAACTTAATCTTATTGAAGGTCTCCTTGAAGTCCTGCATGAACGGCTCCTCGCTGAGCAGCCAGCCGATGGCGAAGCTGGGGAAGAAACCGTAGCGCTTGCCCTTGGCAAAGTTCTCCGAGCCGTTGTAGCCGAAGTTGAACTCAGCCACATAGCGGTTGTCGTAGGTGGCCGACAGACGGCCGGCGATGCCCTGCTTGCGGAAGTCCTGGATGCTGCCGTCGTCGTAGGCCTGCTGGTTGTAGAGCAGCATGGCGTCGATGTCGGTCTTGCCGAAGCGGCGGCTGTACATCAGGTCGGCCTCGAAGTAGACGTTGGTGTTGCCGTACTCCGTACCCTGCTCCGAGCCCATTGACTCGTCGCCCGTCTCATACTGAGCGTAGATGAGGTTGCCCTCAGCGTCGCGCCCCGTGGCGGGGAACACCGTGCCGGGGTTGGCGGTGCGGCTGCGACGGCTGCGGTTCCAGCGGTCGAAGCTGAACAGCGCCTTGGCCTTCAGACCGGGGGTGATGGCCTTCAGGTCCTGCTCAACGCTGAAGAGGGTCTGAATCTTGCTGGAGGTGATGAAGTCGTAGCCCTGCTGCGTGACGGTACGCCAAGGGTTGGCACGGTTGGAGATGACGGGAATGGAGCCGTCGCTATAGCGTGCGGGATAGACGAAAGGCAGCGTGCGGAAAGCCTCGCCGAAGGCACCGTCGGTGTCGCAGCGCTGCTTGCGGAACCGGTTCAGATAGCCGCCGATGTTCACACGCAGCATCGTGGTCTTCGTCACGTCCATGTCGATATTGGTGCGCAGGTTGAACTGCTGGTTGTTCGTCGAGTTGTCAACGATGAGGCTCTTGTCCTGCTCCAGGATGCCACCCTCCTTGAAGTAGCTGGCCACGATGCTGTAGCGGAGGAAGTCGGAACCGCCGCTGATGTCGAGGTTGCCACGGGTGGTGTAGCTGTAGTCCTTGGTGATGGCGTCAATCCAGTTGACGTCAGGATAGAGGTCGGGGTCATAGCCTGAACGCGTACGGTCAATCTGCTGCTGGGTGAAGGGCAGTGCCACGCCGTCCTGGCTGGCCAGCTGGTTGAGCAGCGTCATGTAGTCGGGGGCGTTCAGGAACTCGGGCATCTTCGTCGGCTCGTTGATGCTGTGCTCCACATGGAAGCGCACCTGCGGCGCACCAATCTTACCACGCTTGGTGGTGATGACGATGACACCGTTAGCACCGCGCACACCATACATGGCCGAGGCGGAGGCGTCCTTCAGGATGGAGAACGACTCAATCTCTGACACGTCGACGTTGTTCAGGTCGCGGGCCACACCGTCGATGAGGATGAGGGGGTTGTTGCTGCCTGAGAATGTGGAGATACCACGAATCCAGAAGTTGGAGTCGTCGTAGCCCGGCTCACCACTGCGCTGTATGCCGATGACGCCCGAGAGCTTACCGGCCAGGTTATTAGATAATGTACGCGTGGTACCGAACTGCAGCTCGGCGGGCTTGATGGTCTCGATGGAGCCGATGATGGAGGCTTTCTTCTGCGAGCTGTAGCCCGTGACCACCACCTCGGTGAACTCGTTGGTGTCTTCCTCCATCTGCACGTTCAGCAGACGTGCACCGTTCACCTTCACCTGCTTGTTCTTGTAGCCGATGTAGTTGAACTCCAGCGTGGTGGTGCTCTTCAGCACGACGTCCATGCGGAACATGCCGTCGAGGTCGGTGACGGTGCGCTGTTCGGTTCCTACTAAGGTGACGGTGACGCCGATGAGCGGCTCTTTGTTCTCATCGGTCACCAAACCCGTTACCTGTACCTTCTTCTCACTCTGTTCTACTGCATGGGCCGCATCGGCAGCCTTCAACTGCACTGGCACAGCGGAAAGCATGGCCGTGGTGCACAGCACCAGGGCGCCTGCGGGCAGCCAGCGGTGGCAGAACTTTGACAATGGATGTTCGATCATGTTCATTGGGTTTTAGCTATTATCGAATGTTGATGCAAAGGTAGCCATTTTCCGTCGCCACGCGTAATAGAATAGGGTTTGTATAACGTGTATATGACACTACCATCACTTATATATTCTCATTATCAGCTACTTATACTTTCGCGTCACAGGCCTGTTGTATAATGGAAATATTTCATAAAACCAGTGGTGCGCTCGGGCGAATAGAGCTCCCAGAGCGAGGCCACGGTCCATCCTGGGGCGAAGATGTCGTTGTAGAAGCCCTTGCCATTACGACCATAGTCCCACCAGGTGTGCTGCACCACCTCGGGGTTGAAGCCGGGCACGCCGATGCCACAAAGACGGTCGGGCGTGGGCAGCAGCTGGCAGAGCGACGAGCGGATGACGTCGCACACCTGGGCGAAGCGTTGCTCGCCGGTCTGGCCGGCCAGCCATGTGGCGATGTGGGGCAGCTCGAAGACGAAGACGTCGACATGGTTGTTCTCCACCGACACGTTGCTCCATCCACGGCTCTGGAAGCCCAGGTCGCCCAGCATCTGTCCCTGTGCGAAGGGCACGTCCCACAGGTAGTACCACGACAGGGCGAAGTAGGTGGCCTGCTGGCAGAGGTCGATGTAGTGCTGCCGCTCCTTACCCTTCGTCACCATGGCTAAGTAATAGGTGGCGGTGACGGCGCTGATGGCTGCCTCCTTGTCCTCGCAGTTGGCATCGAGCGTCGACGAGAAATAGTCGCTCTTGGCAATAATGTTCTCCTCCAGGTAGTCCACCGTGCGCTTGGCGGCCTGCAGGTAGCGCTTGTCGCCGAAGTACTGATAGCCCATGACGAGGGTAGAGGTGGCGCTGGGCGTGGAGCCCCCCGAGGCGTCCACGTCGCTGTGGTCGTCACGATACTTGCGGGGGAAATGGCCGTCGGCCTTCTGCAGCTGCAGCATCTGGTCCAGCAGGGTGCGCATCTTCTGCTCCCACTGCTTGTGCTTCCGGCCGTGCTGGCGCTCGTAGACGAGGTAGTGGAGGACGGCATAGACGGCCTCCGACTGCTGACGTATGCTGTGCACGCAGTCCTGGTCGGCGGGGATGCCATTGGCAATGAACATGTCTTCCTTGAAATAGCCACGGGCGGTGAAGCCATGCTGCAGCCAGCTGTCAAAGATGTCACGGCCCATGGTGACGAGCAGCTGCTCGCCGGTGGCCTCGCCATACTCCAGGGCATTGAAGGCGTTGAGCAGCACACGGCCGCAGAAGCCCAACTGCACATGGTCGACGGGCAGACAGTCGTCGGTGCGCAGGCCATGACCGGAATGATACTTCAGGGGGTACTTGTCGACGTATGCCTGACGGAAGTAGTTGGCCAGCTGTGCCTTCATCTGCTCAGGGGTGTAGCGGGGAACGAGCGGCTGCGGACGGAGCACGTCGACGCAGTGCTGCCATGTCTGGCTGACGAACTGGCCATAGTCCTGGGCCTCACTGCGGCGGATGAGCCACCGCAAGATGCACGTCTGTCCCTTCTCCAGCCGCGCAAAGGCGGTGATGGCGGGGGCGAGGGTGAGCTTGCGGATATAGCGTGTGGGGGTCTCGACATACGGATAGCCGAAAGTGAGGCTGGCACGGCCTCCCTCATTGTCGAAGCCGACATAGCCCACGGTGGTGGGCCCGCTGAGGATGACCTCGCCCTCCTGATGGGTGGTCAGCGCATCGCAGCCTGGGGTGTCGAGACAGCGCAGGACGCTCACAGCCTGCCTGCCCGACAGGTCGATGACGCCGGTGAGGGGCGACGACAGACGGTCCTCACGCACGTTCCAGCTCTTGGAGGTGTGGAACGACGGGGCTTCGCGTGGCGACCGCAGGTTCTTGTGATACCAGAAGCCCGGCAGGTAGAAGTCGGAGGCGTCGGTGCTGAAGCCGGTGGCCAGACTGGCCCCGAGGTTGAAGTAGAGGGTCTCGTGTGCCGTGACGGTCAGCGTGAGCTGTGTCACGCCCGTGGCCATCGGCGTCATTTCCTGGCGGATGGCCACCTTGTCTCCAAGGCCATCGGCAGTGAGCTGGTTGCTACCCTTCAGCTGGTAGCTGACGGCGGCATTGCCGGGCTGCTTCAGCTGTAGACGGTAGCTCACGGTGTTCTGGGCCTGTGCCGGCCATGCGGCGAGCAGCACAAGGGCGCTGAGAAGGGTTTTCAGTGTTGTCTTCATATAATATTGGTTTTTATACTTTTAGCAATAACATGACAAAACTATATACTCCCCTCCCCCCCGCGGGAGGGGTTGGGGGTGGGGCTGTTTCTCATGGAGTCATCTTCACGGGCAGGATATAGCCGTCAGCATCGAACAGCAGACGGTCGATGCAGGTCACACGATGGTTGGCCTCGGTCTCACCCAGCGGACGACGGTGGTAGACGATGAACCACTCGTCAGCGCCACGACCACGGATGACGGAGTGATGGCCGGCACCGGTGGCTATCTGTGGGTCCTGCTCCAGAATCTTGCCGATGCGGCGGAAGGGCCCCAGCGGCGAGTCGCTGATGGCATAGCTGACGCAGTAGTTGGGACCGCCCCACCCTCCTTCGCTCCACATGAAGTAGTATTTGCCGTCGCGCTTCAGCATGAACGGCCCCTCGACATAGTTCTCGGGTGTCACCTCCTTGAACAGGTCGCCGTCGGCAAAAGGCACCAGACTGAGCAGGTCGTCGCTCAGCCGCACCACATTGCAGTGGCCCCAGCCGCCGTAGTACATATAGTACTGGCCGTCGTCATCGCGGAACACATACTGGTCAATGGGCTGGGCGCCATTCACGATGCGCTGTATCAGGGGCTTGCCCAGGGCGTCCTTGTAGGGTCCCTGTGGCTTCTTGCTCACGGCCACCCCGATGCCGCCCGTCTCGCCCTCGTGCACGTCGTTGGCCGAGAAGAACAGATAGTAGCGGCCGTCCTTCTCAACCACGGCGGGGGCCCACATGGCACGCCGCGCCCACGACACGTCGGCAGCCTTCAGCACCTGCGGGTGCTTCTTCCACTTCACAAGGTCCTTCGACGAGAAGGCATCGAAGAAAAGCTGCTCGTCATAGGGGGCTGAATAGGTGGGAAACAACCAGTAACGGCCTTTCCACACCACCCCCTCGGGGTCGGCATACCAGCCGTTGATGACAGGGTTGCCAGCTTGCACCGCCGTCGAGGCGGCGGCAAGGATGGCAGTAACTATGGTCTTCAGTTTCATAACAACAGTTCTTTTTGTGAGTCATTGTTGGTGCAAAGGTAATATAATCATGTTATAAAAAATGGTAATAGCTGGTCAGAATTGTGCGTTTTTCGGTCTATCGCACCTTGTATCATCCACTTTTTACGCATAAAAGCTTGGTACTCCCGACTTTTCAGCGTAATTTTGCAGCAATCTTCTGAACGAAGGTGCCCATTATTAGTTGTAACTTATCATCTATAGCAATGAACATACAGCCCCAGTCCAAACTCCTGTCCTGTCCTTCGTGGCTTATATGGGTCGTGGCCCTGCTGCTGCCCTGCTTCGGCACGGCAACTCTCCATGCACAGCAGTACGACAACTACCGCAGCCGTCTGCTGGACAAGAACGTGAAGGTGACGTCGACCAACCTGCCCATCGTGTTCATCAACGTTGGGGGCAAGGTCATCCAGCGCAACAGCTATGTGCTGGGGCGGATGAAGATTATCCACAACGGCGACGGACAGACGAACTACGGCGACACCCTGGCACACCCCGGCCAGCGGGTGGACTATGAGGGATGGATAGCACTGAAGTACCGCGGCAACTCGTCGTTTGACAGCTCTGACAAGAAGCCCTATACCCTGCGCACCCTGGCCACCAACGTGCTGCCCGACAACGGCGGCGAGAAGAAGAAGGTGCCTATCCTGGGCATGCCGAAGGACAACAAATGGGGCTTCATTGCCCCATGGGCCGACGAGACGATGCTGCGCGACGTCCTCTCCTTCGAGCTGGGACGACCCTGGATGGACTGGGTGCCGCGTGCCCGCCACTGCGAGGTGTTCCTCGATGGCACCTACTATGGTGTCTATGTGCTCTGCGAGCTGGTGTCGAAGGGCAAGCACCGCCTGGACCTGGATGACCCCAGCACGGACGACCTCAGCGGCGACTACCACGTCAGCATCGACCACGGCTATGACCCCTACTTCACCTCTCGCTACCGCCCCTGGCAGTCGATGGACGGCAGCCAGGTGGCCCGCAACTTCTACATCAAGTATGAATACTGCGACCCCGACGACGATGAGTTCGGCACACTGCCCACCGGCTCCCGACAGGCGCTGCAGAGCGAGGTGCACCAGATGGAGGATGCCTTCATGGCCGACGACTGGCAGGACCCCGACGGCGGCTATCGGCAGAAGATTGACGTGCTGTCGTTCATCGACTACATGCTGGCCACCGAGCTGTCGATGAACATCGACGGCTACCGACTGAGCACGCACCTCTACAAGCACAGCCGGAAACGGGCAAGGGAAGAGGGCATCGACGACAGGTGGAAGACAACGCTGTGGGACTTTAACATCGCATGGGGCAACGCTAACTACTACTCAGGTGAGCGTACGGACCAATGGCAGTATATGCTGAACATGAACTTCCGCAACGACGACTGCCCCGTGCCGTTCTACTGGTACCGCATGCTGCAGGACACGGCATACGTCAGCGCTATGAAGCAGCGATGGCAGCAGTACCGACAGGACAACCACCGCACCGACCGTCTGCTGCACACCGTCGACTCGATGGCGACGCTCATCACCACTGGTGGGGCCGCTGCACGCAATGAGCAGGCATGGGGCATCTACAACCGCAGCTACATCTGGCCCCTGCCCTACTATGCCGACAACTACGACGATGCCGTGAACTACCTGAAGGGATGGATTGGACAGCGACTGCTCTTCCTTGACAAGCACCTGCTGCCGCCACGCATCATCACAACCAGGCCGCTGATGGTGGCCCGTGGCTGGAACGCTGACATCGTGGCGGAGACGCTGCCCAGCAGCAGCCATACCTCGGCATCCATCGACGGCTCCAACCGCTCGTTCTATGCCGCCCAGCTGCGCAACAGCGGCGGACTGCCTGCCGACAGGCTCATCACCTCGGCCAACGAGGAGGTGCGCTACCAACTGGCGACCTACGACACGCCCAATGCGCTGTCGCTTCACGAATATGGCCAGGAGGGCACGGCAGAGTTCCAGGTGCCCGTCAACACGACAGAGCTCTTCATACTGGGTACCAGCGGCAACGGCGAAGCGAAGGTGAGCGTCAGGCTGAACTATGCCGACGGCTCACAGACGGAAGCGGGCACCTACACCATCCGCGACTGGTCGGTACGCAACAACGCCCTGCAGGGCAACGAGGCCGTCGTGGCCTTAGGCAACATCAGGCGCGACAATGACACCTACAGCAGCGACAACCACTATTGTCTGTTCGACTTCTCGGTGCCCGTGGATGCTGACAAGGAACTGACGTCGGTGACCATCACCAACGGCTCGTATGCCTACGCCTCCATCATGGCCTTCTCAGCCATCTGCGGCGAAGACACCGGCATTGATTTCGCCACCATTCCATCGGGCTTCAGCCGTCAGCAGTCGCCTGCCATCTACACCATCGGCGGCGCACAGCTCAGCCACAGCCGACAGGGCCTGAACATCATCCGTCAGCCCGACGGCAGCGTCAGAAAGGTGTTGAGAAGAAGATAGCGATGGCGCACGCGCGTGCACACATCATATAAATGACTATTGATAGATGAGCGTGGTGAGGGCTTGCTGCGCGAACAACTGTTGTGCACAGCGCTGCAGGTCGGCGGCGGTGAGGCTGTTGACGTGTGCCATGACATCGGCCACGGTGCGCACGCGTCCGGTATGAAGGAAGGAGCGTGCGCTGTCGAGCACCATCTGTTCGCGGTTCTCGGCAGCAATGGCCAGCTGTCCCTGCAGCTGTCGCTTGGCAGCGTTCAGCTGTGTCGGGGTCAAGGGCTTCTCCATCATCCGGTCCAGCTGTCGCCGCACCAGTCGCAGACAGTGTCGTGTGTCATCGGGGTCGCAGCCGAAGTAGATGCTCCATACGCCCGTATCGCTATAGCTCACCATGGTGCTCTCGACGGTGTAGACCAGTCCGTTCCTTTCGCGCAGCGCCACGTTCAGCCGTGAGTTCATGGCAGGTCCTCCCATGATGTTGTTCAGCAGGTAGAGCGCCCAGCGCCGCTCGTCATCGGCGGCGTAGGCCCTGGTGCCCACCATGACGTGGGCCTGATGGGTGCCGCGGTGACAAAAAGCCTCTCCCCCGACCCCTCCCGCGGGGGGGAGGGGAGTATATAGTTTTGCCGCGTCTTTTCCGTCTTGAGAGTAACTACTCCCCTCCCCCCCGCGGGAGGGGCTGGGGGTGGGGCTGGGGCTGCAGAACATCACGCAGTTCTCCGGCCGGTACCACTTCTGCGTGAAGCGACGGGCATCCTCGCTGGTGTAGGACCGCACGCCATCGGCGGTGCCGAGGATGTTATGACCTAAGGGATGGCCGTCAAAGAGCATGTTCTCGAACTCGTCGTAGATGAGCTCGGCCGGTGAGTCCTCATAGCTCTCAATCTCGTCGCATACCACCTCACACTCCTTCTCCACCTCCTGCTGTGGGAAGGTGCTGTGGAACACGATGTCCTGCAGCACGTCAAGGGCACGTCTGGCATGGCGCTGCTCGATGATGCAGTAGAACACCGTGTCCTCCTTGTTCGTGAAGGCGTTCAGCTCGCCCCCCAGTCCCTCGATGGCATTGATGATTTGTCGGGCACTGCGCCGCCGGGTGCCCTTGAAGCACAGGTGCTCGCAGAAGTGTGCCAGTCCCTGTTCGTGCGGCTCCTCGTTGCGTGAGCCGGCATGCACGGCGATGCCGCAGTAGGCTACCTGCGACTGGCTGGGCAGCTGCAGTAGGTTTAGTCCTTCAGTGATTGTATGTATTGCCATAGCTTGCGATAGAATGGATGACGGGTGAGGGTGTGGCGGTCGCCGAGAATGATGACCTTCATGCGCGCCCGGGTGATGGCGACGTTCATGCGGCGCAGGTCGCGCAGGAAGCCTATCTGTCCCTCCTCGTTGCTGCGCACCAGCGAGACGACGATGACATCGCGTTCCTGTCCCTGGAAGCCGTCGACGGTGTTCACGGTGATGAAACGGCGGAAGGGCTTCAGGTATTCGTTCTTGCGAAGCAGCTGGCGCAACAGCTGTACCTGTGCCCGATAGGGAGAGATGATGCCCACGTCGGTGCGCTCCTGCAGGATGCGCTCCTTGCCTATCAGCTCAAAGTATGCCTGCAGGGCAAGGAGGGTGAGGCGGGCCTCGCCCTCGTTCTTCAGCGAAGAACGCTGAGACGTTTCGAGTTTAGAGTGTAGAGTGTTGAGTGTAGAGTTTGCTACCGCAGTCCCGTTAGCTGAAGGCATGGCGGTAGCAAACTCTACACTATCCACTCTACACTCTAAACTGGAGGTGTCTATCCAGGTCATCGGCAGGTCCAGGTCGAGGATGCTGCGGTGCTGCACCTCGGGCGCTGCCACCATCAGGTTATGGTAGAACCAGTCGCTGCTGAAGCGCATGATGTCCTCGTGCATGCGGTACTGCATGCGCAACAGCGTCACCACCTCGGGACGGTTGGCGGCGATGCGCTCCATGAGGGTGCGCCCCAGCCCCTGTCGCAGGGCCTCGTAGCACTTCACCGTGGGTGGCAGCTGACAGTGGTCGCCGGCCAGGATGACGCGGCCGGCACGGCGGATGGCTATCCAGCAGGCGGCTTCCAGGGCCTGTGCCGCCTCGTCGATGAAGAGGGTGCCGAACTTCATGCCGTCAAGCAGACGGTTGGCCGACCCAACGAGGGTGGCGGCGATGACGTGCGCCTGCGAGAACAGGTCGTGGTTGATGCGTATCTCCAGCTCGGTGGCGCGGCTCTTCAGACGGTCCATCTTCTGATGCCACTGGTCGCCATGCCTGTGGTTGCTACGCAGCTCGCGAATAGCTTTGCGGATGGCCCACAGCTGCGGGTAGTCAGGATGTGACTCGAAGCGTCGCTCGTAGGTGAACGACAGCATCTTGTCGTTCACACGCGAGGGGTTGCCGATGCGCAGCACGTTCAGGCCGCGGTCGACGAGCTTCTCCGATATCCAGTCGACGGCCATGTTACTCTGTGCGCACACCAGCACCTGCGGCTCGCGGCGCAGCGTCTCGTAGATGGCCTCGACGAGCGTCGTCGTCTTGCCCGTGCCGGGGGGGCCGTGTACGATGGCCACGTCCTTGGCACGCAACACCTCGTTGACGGCGTGCTCCTGCGTGGCGTTCAGGTAGTCGAAGCCCATGTCGGGGAAGGTGAAGGTCTCCGCCTTCATCTGCCGTGTGGTGGTGTAGAACAGGTCACGCAGATAGCCCAGACGCCCCTTGGCACTCATGGTGCGTTCCAGGGCTTCGAACATCAGCCGATAGGTGGTCTCGTCGAAGAAGAGCATCACGCCCAGCTGGCTTCCTTGCGACAGTGTCGCCAGGTCACCGACGGGAAAACCGTCGGGCACGCTGATGACCATGCGGTCGCCGTCGACATAGGAGACGGTGCAGGTGGGACCCACCCCCTGCCCCTCCCTTTGAGGGAGGGGAGTATATAGTTTTGCCGCGTCTTTTCCGTCTTGAGAGTAACCACTCCCCTCCCTCAAAGGGAGGGGCTGGGGGTGGGTCTTAACAAACCGCACGGGCTTGCCAAACTCGAAGTTGTGGTCTAAGGGTTCTTCCTCTTCTGGTGGTGGCTGTCGGAAGACCTCCACACACAGCTGATTGAGCGAGTTGTAGTAGCTGCGGCCCACGGTGACTGGCAGCCACGCATCGCCGCGTGCCACCAAGTGCTCGATGCCACGCGCCTGTTGCTGCAGCTGAAAGGACTCCTTCTCCTGTTCATACTCCATCTGCAGCAAGGCACGCTGCCGCTGCAGCTCAAGTATAGGTGATGTGATTTCGCTCAATTATCTCTTTTGTTTAATCATTTCTTTATTTCATGGGGGGTGTTTTTTCGGGGGTGTTTTTTCGGGGGTGCGGAGGTACGGGGGTACCTCCGCACCCCCGTACCTCCGTACCCCCGAAAAAACGCCTATAGCTTTGATGTCAGTGGGTTGCGTACGCCCTGATAAGCACGCAGGTAAGCCTTGGCCGAGCCGAATGACAGGTTCATGTCGAGACGGACAGGCATGTGGTTTTCATCGTCGGTGACGAAGAACTTGATGAGCTCAGTGGTCTTGCCGTCCTCGCGCTCCATGAAGGAGAACACCAGACAGCGGAACTTCTCGCTGGTGCCTTCAATCTTATAGTTCTCCTTGCCCTGGTACACCAGCCAGGTGTCGGTGCGGTGCTTGGCATCGGTGATGGGCATGGGGATGACGTCACCCTTGGTCATCTTCGACGCGTCAAAGTTGCGCGAGCGGAGGAAGATGCTCATCATGTCGTAGAGGCACTCATCGTAGGCTATCTCCTGCCATTTGTGCTCGCCGTGGCTGTTGATGCGGTGCATCTTCACCTTTGAGAAACCGTTGGGATAGGTGTACCACAGCTCGTCGACGTAGTAACGCTTGCCCTCCAGTGCGCCCTTGCGGTAGTAGAGGGGCGAGAGGTCGCTGACAGAACAGTAGGAGGTGAGCGTGTCACGCATGACGAACACGCCGTCAAGCTTGTTGTTGCCACGGGTGATGAGGCTGGAGCGGTAGGCCGGCGTGCCGTTGTAGGTTGACATGACGGTTGACATCGACGCTGCGCCCACCTTCACCCAGACGAACTGCCAGTTGAAATAGAGGTCGTAGGCCAGGAACTCGCCAGCCTTGAAGGCGTTGTTCTCAATGCCGCACTGGCTTTGTGCACGCATGCTCAGCGGCAGCAAAGCAAGGAAGAGGATAATGATTTTCTTCATGTTTACCAATCGTCGTTATCGTTTCCAATGACTCCGTTCTTCAGTGCCTCTTCCACCTTGTCGATGACAGCGTTGGAGTAGGCATGTGTCATGATGAATGCCTTGGCGCAGGTGCGCTTCTGGGCATCCCTCTCCACAAAGGGGTAGTGGCGGGCTATCTCCCACTTCTCATCATAGAGGTTGGCATTGGTAGCATCGTCGGCCTTGCGCTTGGAGTCGCCATAGGTCCTTCTGTCCCTGTCGGTGGGACTGAGCCATCCGCCGCTCACGTCGTTAAGGATGTCGTAGCTCTGCACGGTGTAGGTGATACGCACACGTCCCTCCTTGATGTCAAGGCGTATCACGGGAGTGATGCTGACAGAGTACTTGCTCAGCGTGCCCATGTGCTCGACGATGTTCTTGAAGGTCGACGAGATGATGATGCAGCCCGCCTCCTTGTCGTTCAGCGTGATGGCGTTGCGGTCCTGGAAGGTTGAGGTGGCCCAGTAGTTCAGTGCCACATACAGCTGCTCCTTGGTCTTGCCTGGAGCCTCGATGACCTGCTGGTAGGTCAGGTTCTCGTTGGCGTCCAGCACCAGGTCCTTGGCCAGGTTCTGCGCGGCGTCAAGCCACTTCTCGCCATAGCGCTCCTTGGCATATTTCTCCAGATCGGCAGGCTTCAGCAGTTGTGCCTGTGCCGTCAAGATGCCGCATAGTGTCAGGATGGCGGCAAGCATCCATGTTCTTTTCTTTGTCATAGCGGTTAATTGTTATTAGTTACATTTTTACGCCTTGAGCCCCTAAGTACTCCTTACCCAATTGCTTGGCGCGCTCAATGTTACGGTTCTTCAGCTTCTTGGCCTGGTCGGGCTTCTGCTTGACAATCTTCGCCGGCTTCTGCAGGTAGCGTGGCGTGGAACGCACGTTCCAGTCACGGCTGACATCCCACTTGGCCTTGCACTCCACCTCCTCGTTGTAGAAGTAGACCGGCTCAGGAGGGGTGCGCGTGTCATATTCGCCCGTGTCCCACACGCCATTGCCGTTCATGTCGCAGTAGGCGCTGATGTAGTAGGTGGCTGGCTTGACATAGGTGAAGAGCACCTTCCCCTTGGCGTCGGCCTTCATGGTTCTTACCACCTTGCCCGAGCCGTCAAGCAGGCTTACCATGATGGCAGCGAGGCTGTCGGCAGCGGTGATGGGCGTACCACTGATGGTGACCGCCAGCGTGCTGAATTCATCGGGCGAACTCACCTTCAGGCCCTGCTTCATGCTCTTGTTGCTACTGCCATAGATATTCGTGGCGGCGGCGGAGTCCATCTCTAAGCTGTATTCCGTGGCAGGCTTCCAGTCGGCGCTGAGGAGCCATTGTCGCGGCGATAGCTGTTCCATGGTGTGCGGGGTGCGATACCACACTGAGTCTATCATCTCGTAGAGGTGAATCATCGATGTGTCGCAACGCGCCAACGGCGTGGCACACTCTATGCGGACTTTTTGCAGCGGCGTGAGCTGTCCTGAGGGACTCACCGTCAGGTTCAGCGCCGGCTTCGGCTGGATGCTGTCGACGGTCTCGCCCCGCTTGCGGCGCTTCTCCATTTCCTTCGCCCGTTTCTCCTTTTCCTTCTGCTCGTTCTTCAGTCGTTTGGCATAGGGCACCTTTGACAGGAACGTGAGTGTGTCGACCTTAGGCACGAGCATGCCCAGGGCGTCGGTGGCCATGAAGCGTGCCTCCACCGTCAGCGTGTCCTGGTTGATGAGCGTAGTGTCGTTGAGCCAGAAGTAGACGGTGTCGCGCTTGAGACTGTATTCCGGCACGAGGGTGCTGTCGGTGCTGAAGTTCAGCCCCTTCAACTGGGGCAGCGAGTCACTGCCGTAGGTGAAGTAGAAGGTGAGCTTCTCGGGCGTGGCACGCTCCGTCTTCAGCAGGTAGCGGTCGGTCAGCTTCTCCTGGAAGGCCAGCAGCGTGATGTCGTCGGGCAGGAAGTGGGTGTAGGGCACACGCAGGATGTTGTCGATGTGCAGTGAGTCGCGCCAGATGGTATCCTGCCGGGTGTCGGGCTTCCATGACGGCACGATGCTGTCGTCGGCCCATGCGATGTGCTCGCTCTTCTGGTTGAAGATGAAGTTGCCGTCGGCATCCATCAGTGCGAAGGCACGGTAGCTGCCCGGTGCCACGCCCTTGATGGTGAAGAAGCCGCTGCCGTTGGTGCGCGAGACGCGCATCATGGGCTCTGTGCGGATGATGCTGTCGGGGGCGTCGTAGGGATAGAGTCCCACGAGGATGCCCTTCAGTGGCTCCAGGTCCTCAGCGTTGAGGACGTAGCCCCCCACCTCCAGCGTGTCGATGTGATTGCCGGTGGAGAAGCTGAACGTATAGTTGCCCATGGGGTTACCCTCGTTGTTGTCGGCAATGGCATCGCTGAAGTCGATGGTGTAGGTGGTGTTCTCTTTCAGCGTGTCCTTCAGCTCAATGATAATCCGCTTGCCGGCTGCCTTCACGTCGGCCTGCTCCATCTGCGGGGGCGAGATGATGACCTTCTCCTGGGCGTTCTCTACCTTGATGAACTCATTGAAGTTGATGATGACCTTCTTCTGTGTCACGCTGATGCCGTTCTCTGAGGGCGACGAGCTGATGACGCGTGGCGGTGTGTCGTCATACCACCCGCCGTCAGGGCTGCCCATCCTGGCGCAGGATGTAATGAGCAGCGAGCAATGAACAATGAGCAATGAACAATGAACAATGGACAATGGACAATGAACACTGAACAATGCCTTGAACACTGAACTGAACGATGTACGAAGGGGTAATCGTTTCATTTGTTTTCTCTTGCTGATTTTATTATGGCCATAAGAATTCTGACAATTTCAATGACATCTTTTTGCATGGAGTCGTATGTCTTTTCATCAATAAATTCCGACTTTATAAGTAAATATAGCCAGTAGTCTGTTTCCTCCGCCTCTTTTAACGCAATTCCCATCTTGTTGATGAAATCAGGGTGGCTTTGAGCAAATAGCCCTTCTCTGACATTTGCCCCAATACTCGTTCCGCTTCTGAGAATCTGTTTTGACATAACAAATTCTTTCTTTTCATTTACCAAATATTTATAGCATCCAATTATACGCAGAGCGAAATCAACAGTCTTCTGCCCAATAATATTATCTTCCTTCCTTTTCATTGTTCATTGTTCATTATTCATTGTTCATTATTCATTTCCAGCAGCTCATCTATATGTTCCCTTGAGTTGCTCAGTCGTGGCACCTTGTGTTGTCCGCCGAGCTTCCCCTTGGCTTTCAGCCAGTCGTTGAACAGTCCGGTGCGTGCCGGGATAATCTCCAGGTGCTGCAGGGTGATGTCCTTGTAGCGCTTGGCCTCATAGTCGCTGTTCAGCTCTTGCAGACGGGTGTCGAGCAGGTGTGCAAAGTGCTGCAGGTCCTGTGGCGGGACGCTGAACTCGATGAGCCACTGGTGGCGGCACTTCGCCTTGGCATCCATGAACACCGGTGCGGCGGTATATTCCAGCACCTGTGCGCCGGTCTGCTGACAGGCGTAGGCCAGTCCCTGTTCGGCATTGTCGACAATCAGCTCCTCGCCGAAGGCGTTGATAAAGCTCTTTGTCCTGCCGCTGATGATGAACTTATAGGGGTTGGTACTGGTGAACTTGATGGTGTCGCCAATCATGTATCGCCACAGTCCGCACGATGTCGTGATGACCATGGCGTAGTTCTTGTCCTTCTCCACTGCCCAGAGGGGAACAGGTGAGAGATGAGAGGTGAGAGGCGAGAGGTGAGAGGTATGATCACTCATGGGGATGAACTCATAGAAGCAATCGTAGTCAAGCATCAGCAGCATCGACTTGTCGTCCGGGTCGTCCTGGATGCCGAAGAAGCCCTCGCTGGCGTTGTAGGTCTCCATGTAGTGCATCTTCGGCGAGGTGATGAGCTGCTGGTACTGCTCGCGATAGGGTGTGAAGGCCACGCCGCCATGGAAGAACACCTCCAGGTTGGGCCACACCTCCTCCAAGTGTGTCTTCCCTGACAGCTCCATGACGCGGTTGAGCACCGAGAGCATCCACGATGGCACGCCGCTGAGGTTCGTCACGTTCTTTGTCATGGCCTCGCGGGCGATGCGGTCACGCTTCACCTCGAAGTCTGAGAGCAGCGCCGTCTCCTTCGACGGCACGCGCACGAGGTTCACCACCGGGTTGATGTTCTCAATGAGGATGGCGCTGAGGTCGCCCACCAGGCTTCCCGGCACGTTATAGTTGGGCTGGTGACTGCCGCCGAGAATCAGGCCCTTGCCGTCGAACATCCGGCTCTGGGGGTTGTTCCGCAGATACAGGGCCACCACGTCGCTGCCGCCCTTGTAGTGCAGGCGCTTCAGCCCCTCCTTGCTGACGGGAATGAACTTCGACTTGTCGTTGGTGGTGCCGCTCGACTTGGCATACCACTTCACGCGGCCCGGCCACAGCACGTCGGCCTCGCCGTGACGCATGCGGTCGATGCTGCCCTTCAGCTCCTCATAGCTGTTCAGCGGCACATTGGTGACAAAGTCGTCATAGGTCTTCATATCGCCGAAACGGTGGTAGCGCCCGTACTCCGTGTCCTTGGCACGACTGATGAGGCGCCCCAGCACCTGGCGCTGCAGCTCCTCGGCTCCGTTGTAGTGGCGTTCCAGCTCGCGCCAACGCGGGGCGAACACTTTCCTGGCTATTCCTGTTATTGACATGTTGCTTCTTGTTGATTGTACTTCGTATTTCTCGGCGGCACCCTTGCACCTCCGATGTTACTTAATTAGACTGCAAAGGTAGCCGAAAGTTTTGTAATAACTGCAAGTTTCACGTTTTTTAGCAGTGTTGGCGCGTTTAAAACGGAAGATTTTAGTAACTTTGCCAGCGTAAAGTGAAATGAAGCAAATGGCAGACGACAACAATATCACTGAGCAGTCATTAGCGACTGTAGACTATACTGACGACAACATCCGCACACTCAGCGGCACTGAGCACATCCGCCTCCGTCCGGGCATGTACATCGGGCGACTGGGCGACGGCTCACTGGCCGAGGACGGCATCTACGTGTTGCTCAAGGAGGTCATCGACAACAGCATCGATGAGTTTAAGATGAAGGCCGGCGACCGGATTGAGGTGAACATCACCTCCCCCGCCTCTTCTGAGGGGGATGATGAAACCCCGTTTGGCACCTCATCACCCTCACCAAGGGGGACGGGGGGGGCTGTCTCCGTGCGCGACTATGGTCGTGGCATCCCCCAGGGCAAGATGATTGAGGCCGTCAGCGTGCTGAACACCGGCGGCAAGTACGACTCGAAGGCGTTCAAGAAGTCGATAGGCCTGAACGGCGTCGGCGTGAAAGCCGTCAACGCACTGAGCAGCCACTTCGAGGTGCACAGCTACCGCGACGGAATGGTGCGCCGTGCCACCTTCGAGTGTGGCAAGCTGGTGAGCGACGTCACCGAGCCCACGCAGGACGAGAACGGCACCTATATCTATTTCGAGCCCGACGCGACACTGTTCCAGAACTATCGCTTCCACGACGAGATAGTGGAGACGATGCTGCGCAACTACACATATCTTAATATAGGACTGGCCATCATGTACAACGGTCGGCGCATCCTCTCGCGCCGTGGCCTGGAGGACCTCCTCAAGGACCGCATGAGCGCCGATGCCCTCTACCCCATCGTCCACCTGCAGGGCGACGACATCGAGATTGCCTTCACCCATGCCAACCAGTACGGCGAGGAGTACTACTCCTTCGTCAACGGTCAGCACACCACACAGGGCGGCACCCACCAGAGCGCCTTCAAGGAGCACATCGCCAAGACCATCAAGGAGTTCTTCCAGAAGAACTTCGAGTATGGCGACATACGCGCTGGCATCGTCGCCGCCATCGCCCTCAATGTCGAGGAACCGATGTTCGAGAGCCAGACGAAGATTAAGCTCGGCTCGCTCACCATGGCACCCGTGCCCGCCACCGTCGATGCCGACCACCCCATGCCGCCCAGCATCAACAAGTATGTGGGCGACTTCATCAAGCAGGAGGTGGACAACTACCTGCACAAGAACCCCGACACGGCCAACGTCATGCTGCAGAAGATTCAGGAGAGCGAGAAGGAGCGCAAGGCCATGGCGGGCATCACCAAGCTGGCCCGTGACCGTGCCAAGAAGGCGAACCTGAACAACCGCAAGCTGCGCGACTGCCGCATCCACTACTGCGACGCGAAGAACGACCGTAAGGAGGAGTCGAGCATCTTCATCACCGAGGGTGACTCGGCCAGCGGCAGCATCACCAAGAGCCGCGACGTGAACACACAGGCGGTGTTCTCGCTCAGGGGCAAGCCGCTGAACACCTTCAAGCTGACGAAGAAGGTGGTCTACGAGAACGAGGAGTTCAACCTCCTGCAGGCGGCGCTCGACATTGAGGACGGTCTCGACACGCTGCGCTACAACAAGGTCATCGTGGCCACCGATGCCGATGTCGACGGCATGCACATACGCCTGCTGCTCATCACCTTCTTCCTCAAGTTCTTCCCCGAGCTCATCCGCGAGGGCCATGTCTATGTGCTGCAGACGCCCCTCTTCCGTGTCAGGAACAAGCGGACGAAGGTCAAGGGCCACCCGCAGGCCAAGACGAAGTCTGACTATGTGGTACGCTACTGCTACAGCGAGGAGGAGCGTCTGGCGGCCATCCGTGAGCTGGGGCCAGACCCGGAGATTACACGTTTCAAGGGACTCGGCGAGATTTCGCCCGATGAGTTCGCTGACTTCATCGGTCCCGACATCCGCATTGAGCAGGTCACCCTGCACAAGACCGACCAGGTGCAGAAGCTGCTGGCCTACTATATGGGCGACAACACCATGGAGCGGCAGAACTTCATCATTGACAACCTCGTCATTGAGGAGGACCGCCCCGAGGAGAGTGATGAATAATGGGTGGAGGGTGATGAGTAATAGGTGGAGGGTGATGAGTGGAGGGAGGAGAGTGAAAAGTGGAGAGTGGAGGGTTTGCTACCGCCGTCTGCTGCCTGTGCTGCCCGTGCTGCTGTTTGCCTGGCTGCTCACTGCCTGTCGCCAGACAGCGTCGCTGGCTGAGCTCAACGCCGTGTACTACTGGCGCACGGAGCTGAGGCTCAACGATGCAGAGCGCCAGTTTCTGGACCGCCACCACATACGGCGGGTGTACTGCCGCTACTTCGACGTGGTGATGGACGATGGCGCGGCCATGCCACACCCCAATGCCACGCTGACCTTCACCGACACGCTGCCCGAGGGCATCGAACTGGTGCCCACCGTCTACATCACCGAGGACTGCATGCACCAGCGTCACGACAGCCTGGCACGCATGGTGGTGCGCCGCATCCTGCAGATGAACGCCACCAACGGCATCAGCGGCGTCACCGAACTGCAGATGGACTGCGACTACACCGCGCGCAGCCGTCAGAACTTCTACGACTTCCTGAGCGAGGTAAAGGCAGAAATCTCAAATCTCAATTCTCAAACCTCAAATCTCAATTCTCAATTCTCAAATCTCAATTCTCAAATCACCACCCTCTCCGCCACCATCCGCCTGCACCAACTGCAGATGGAGGTGCCGCCCATCGACTATGGCGTGCTGATGCTCTATAACACCGGCGACCCACGCCGTTTCCACGAGCGCAACCCCATCCTCGACGAGCGCGACGTGCAGCCTTACGTCCGCCACCTCGCCGACTATGCGCTGCCCTTGGCCGCCGCCTATCCTGTCTACCGCTGGCAGCGACAGGTAGAGGGTCTTGCCATCGAACACACCGTCGAGGACAGCGTCATCCTCAATGTGAAACGCATGGTCGAGACCGAGCGCCCCAGTCTGGCCAACACCATCATCACCTATCACTTAGACGAAGAAAACATCAACCGATACAGCACACAAACCTATGAAGCGATTTACCATCATTAGCCTGCTGGTGCTCATGACAGCACCCGCACTGGCCTGCACGTGGAGCGAGACGCACAACTACTACCTGTTCAGCGTCTGCGACCGCACTGACATCCACGAGACCTTTGACCGCATCTCGCGCGACAACTGGAAAGCCTACCTCGGACTGTCGGGCGACGACGAGTACTGGTTCGATGCCGACGAGATTATCAAGGCTGCCCGCCAGAAGGGCGACCAGCTCATGGTCTCCTACGTGCAGAACCTCAAGGACTACCTGGAGTGTGTGCGCCTGAAGGAGCGCGAACAGTATGAGTGGGACTACCCCACGGCTGAAGAGCGGGCACAGGGCACACGCACGCTGCAGCGCCTGCGCACCTATGCCCAGAGCAAGCTCGGCACGCGCCTGCGCAGCCAGCATGCCCTGCTGCTCATGCGCTGCAACATGCTGATGGGGCGCCATGGCGAGAACGTCACCTTCTGGGAGCAGACGGCCTGCAACTACATAGAGAGTGTCTATAAGGACATGATGCAGAACATCTACGCCGGTGCACTGCTCAAGACGGGCAAGGGCGACAAGGCCGGACAGCTCTTCGCACAGCAGGGCGACTGGAAGAGTCTGATGACGCAGTACTACCGCCGCCGCTCCTACCAGGCCATCCGCCAGGAGTACCAGCGCGATGCGCAGAGCGCCGTGCTGCCCTTCCTGCTGCAGGACTTCGTCAACAACGCGCAGGAGGCGACCGATGCCGACAACCCCCTGGCTGGCGACGTGGACGGCAAGCTCTTCATACGCAACATCCAGCGCCAGGAGGCCATGCAGATGATTCAGCTCTGTGCACAGGCCGTGCGCGAGGGGCGTACCGCCGAGCCTGCCCTGTGGATGAGCGCCAAGGCATGGCTGGAGTACATGTATGGCAACCACAGTCAGGCGCTGGCCGACATCAACACGGCCAAGACGATGCAGGGACGTGAGCGCACCAAAGACAACGTGCGCGTGCTCCAACTCTATATCACCGCCATGCAGGCCACGCCCAACCCGCAGTTCGACACCTATCTGGCGGGCGAGCTGCAGTGGCTCGACAGCAAGAAGGAGGACGACGACCACTACGGCAATGTCGCCGACCGTGTGGTGCACCAGGCGCTGACCAAGCGCTATGAGCAGGCCGGCCGTGGCGCTGAGGCACTGGCACTGCTGCAGGCCGCCCACTCGTCGATGTACGGTGACTATATCGACACCATGCAGGTGGACCACCTGCTGCAGTTCATCAGCTATATGGAGACTCCTGCCGAGACACCCCTGGACCGCTACCTCAAGCCGCGCCAGCAGCTGATGGAGAAGGACCAGCAGAACGACCTCATCGGCACGAAGTACATGCGCCAGTGCCAGTGGGAGGAGGCTCAGCAGTGGCTGAAGAAGGTGCCGCTGTCCTATTACAACCAGAAGGGCTATGCCGTCTATGCCGCCAACCGCACCTACACCGTAGAGCCGTGGATGAAGCGCCAGTGGCTGAACAGCGATGCTGAGTGGAACCATCCCGACATCAGCCTCACGGACAACCCGAAGCTCACGTTCTGCCGCGAGATGCAGCAGATGGAGAAGGACCTGGGCCGTCTGTCGGGCAAGAAACTGCAACAGCGCTGCTATGACCTCGCCGTGCGTTATGCACAGGCTGACCAGACAGGCGACTGCTGGTTCCTGATGCACGATGGCAAGAGCGCCTACCTCCAACTGTCGCCGCACGACACCAACCTCAAGGCGAAGGCGGTCGACATGCTGCGCGTGGCGGCACTCGCCACCGACTTCAAGCTGAAGGAGCGCGCCCTCTTTGCCCTGTCCTATATCTATCTCAACGACGACCAGTGGTTCAACTACGAGTGGAACGGCAGCGTGAACGACTACATCCGCGTGGTGCAGTCAGCCACCCAGCACTACAAGGCCTGGGCTGCCCTCGTCGCCCATGAGCGTACCGCACCCGCCAACACCAGCGACTACGTCACCCGCTGCGATGAGTACAAGCAGTTCCTGAAGGTCTTCGGACGGTAAGCGTAGGCGAAATCTCCATCTCGGCAAAAAAAAGAATGAATTGTTTTGTTTTGCTCACGACTTTTTGTATCTTTGCACCGAGAATCTGAAAAACCGTAACAGAACGGGGGGCTGCCTCCGTTCCTATGCTGATGAATACCTATCTGAAATATAACTAACATGCTGAACAAATCAAGCCATCCCTTTACGAAGGTTGCCACCCTGCTGTTAGCCGCCACCCTGTATGGCATCCCCGCCGCACAGGCACAGACACAGCTGACCACCAATCAGGCCAGGAGCCTCTACAAGAACGACACCAACAAGAGATACGTCAGCGTGCACGACCCGTCGGTGGTCTACGAACCGCAGTCGAAGCGCTACTACATCTTCGGCTCGCACCACGCCTGTGCCTGGACGACGAACATGCGCAGCTGGACGACGTTCAACTCGCCCTGGGCCACGGCCACCAGCCAGAACGCACCCAACAACCAGGCCTTCACCACGCCGCAGGTGACGACGGTGAAGAAGGACGGCCAGGAGGTCAGCCTGCCAAAGTTCAACGCCATGGAGTGGGCCGCCCGCACCGATGCCGGCTATAGAATCGACGGCAACATGTGGGCACCCGACGTCATCTGGAACCCCACGATGCAGAAGTGGTGCCAGTACCTGAGCATCAACGGCGACGCCTGGCACTCCAGCATCATCCTGCTCACTGCCGACAAGATTACGGGTCCCTACCGCTATCAGGCACCCGTGGTCATCAGCGGTTTCTACGACAACGCACACAGCTATAAGGACACCGACCTGGAGCTGGTCATCGGCACGCAGAGCAGTCTGCCCTCGCGCTATAATACTGGCGATAAGTGGGGCAACCGTTTCCCCAATAACATCGACCCCTGTGTGTTCTACGACGAGGAGGGCCAGCTGTGGCTCGTGTACGGCTCATGGAGCGGCGGCATCTGGATGCTGGAGCTGGACGAGACGACGGGGCTGCGCGACTATGACGTGAAGTACACGCAGGTGGGCTCAGGCGACGACATCACCACCGACCCCTACTTCGGCAAGAAGATAGCCGGAGGCCACTACGTCTCGGGCGAGGCACCCTACATCGAGTATATCGGGGGCTACTACTACCTCTTCGTCACCTACGGCTTCCTAGACTCCACCGGCGGCTACGTCATGCGCCTGTTCCGCTCGACGAAACCCAATGGCCCCTACGTCGATGCCTCCGGCCGCAACGCCATCTTCACCGGCTACGTGATGAACTATGGCAAGAACGCCGACAACCGAGGGGTGAAGCTGCTGGGTGCCTACGACAAGTGGGGATTCATGTCGGAGAGCCGCAGCGGCGAGGGTGAGCTCTCGCAGGGCCACAACAGCGTCATCGCCGCCGACGACGGCCGCACCTACCTCGTCTACCACACCCGCTTCAACGATGGCTCCGAAGGCCACCAGGTGCGCGTGCACCAACTGTTCCAGACCAAGAACGGATGGCTGGTGGCCTCGCCCTTCGAGTACAACGGCGACACGCTCACCGACACCTCGGTGGCCCAGCGCCAGCTGTTCGCCAACGACGAGATAGCAGGCACCTACCAGCTGCTGGTGCACAAGTACGACATCGACTACAAGAACCGCGAGGTGGTGACACCCGTGCAGGTGGCCCTCAATGCCGACGGCACCGTCAGTGGAGCCTATAACGGCACGTGGGCCGTCGAAGAGGGCACCAGCTACGTCACCATCCGGCTGGGCAGCACCACCTACGACGGTGTCATCATCGAACAGCAGATGGACCGCCGCACCATCAAGACCATCGCCTTCTCGGCCCTGTCAAGAGGCGGCATCAACATCTGGGGCTACAAGATGCATCCGCAGTATGCCCTGGCCTGGCAGTTGAACAACCAGACGGTGCCGGTGCGCAGCATGCAGACCGTCAGCGAGGACATCGACCTGGACGCCATCTGGCTCGGCGACCCCAACGTCAGCGTACAGTGGATGAGCAGCCACCCCAAGAACATCGACGAGCACGGACACTACAGCGCCGCCGGACTGATGGAGGACACCAACGTCGACCTGACGCTGCGCATCAGCACCACCGGCTACTACTGGGAACAGACCTACACCGTGAAGGCGAAGGGCGACCCCGACGCTAACGGCATCACTGACATAACGGCCGACGGTGAGGCCAGCCCCCTCTACGACCTCAACGGCAGACCCGTCAGCGGCACCCAGCTCCGCAAGGGCCTCTACCTGCGAAACGGAAGAAAGGTCATCATCCAATAACCCAGAGCTCCCAGAGCTCCCAGCCCTCCCAGTCCTCCCAGAACTCCCAGAAAAAACAATAATCATGAAAAGAATCATTCTCATCATCACCGTGGCGCTGCTGGCCCTGCCCTCCGCCGCGAAGAAGAAACAAGCGCAGCAGCTGAGCGACCGCGAATACTGGTGCGAGCAAGCCTGGAAGATGGCCCAGCCCGTACTGGAGAACATGGCCAAGGGCGAGCTGCAGAAGAACATGCTGACAGAGTTCAGCCCCAGCTTCGACAACCGCAACCGCAAGGTGGTCTACATGGAGACCTTCGGCCGACTGATGGCCGGCATCGCTCCCTGGCTGGCCCTGCCCGACAGCGCCTTCGGCTCCTCGCCCGCCGAGCAGAAGGAGCTGGCCCAGGTGCGCCAGCTGCGCCAGTGGGCCTTGGCCGCCTACAAGAACAGTGTGGACCCTGACTCGCCCGACTATCTGTGCTGGGGCGTCTCAGGACAGAACCTGGTGGACGCCGCCTACATCGCCGAGTCCTTCGTCCGGGCCTATGACGCCCTGTGGGTGCCCCTCGACGACGTGACGAAGCAGCGCTACATCAAGGAGTTCAAGATGCTGCGCAAGTATGAGCCGCCCTACACCAACTGGTTCCTCTTCTCCTCGACCATCGAGAGCTTCATCGCCAAGGCCGCCGGCGTGAAGGAGTATGACGACTTCCGCGTGATGATGCCTATCCGCAAGGTGGAGGAGTGGTATGTCGGCGACGGATGGTATGCCGACGGCCCCGTCTTCGCCTTCGACTACTACACCAGCTATGTGTTCCACGCCATGTACCTTGAGACGCTGCAGAACATGATTGACGCCCGGCAGAACGGCACACGCCTGGAGTACAGAAAATACTACGACCGCGCCCTGAAGCGCGCACAGAAGTTTGCCATCATCCTCGAGCGCTTCATCTCGCCCGAGGGCACCTTCCCCGTCTTCGGACGCAGCAGCACCTACCGCATGGCGGCACTGCAGCCGCTGGCACTCATGGCCTGGTACCAGAAGTTGCCCAAGGAGCTGAGCAACGGACAGGTGCGCGCCGCCCTCACCGCTGCCATGCACCGCATGTACGACCACCAGAACAACTATAACGAGGCGGGGTTCCTCACCATCGGCTTCTGCGGACACCAGCCCGACATGGCCGACTGGTACACCAACAACGGGTCGCTCTACATGACCAGCCTCTCGCTCATGCCGCTCGGACTGCCTGCCAGCCACGACTTCTGGACATGTCCGGCTGAGCCTTGGACACAGGTGAAAGCCTGGGGCGGACAGCCCTTCCCCAAGGACCACCGCTGGGCTGACGACATCCAGACGAAGGACAAGTGGTGAGAAGATGAGAAATGAGAAATGAGAGATGAGAGATATGAGATGACATCTCTTGAATAAGAAATCATGATGAAAAGAAAGCTTTTAAAGTTTGTCTTCCTGTTTGCCTTCTCCGCAGGCTGCGGCTCCGCCGCAGCCCAGACGTTCTACATCTGTCAGGGACAGGACACACGGACAGCCAGCGAGCTGACGCTCACCGACCGCACCCAGCTGAACACGGCCGCCATTGACAGCATCACCCTCAGCGTGCCGCAGGGACAGCGCTTCGTGGGCGGCGACATCTCGATGCTGGCACGCTACGAGAGCCAGAAGGCTCAGTACAAGGACAAGGACGGAAAGGCCATCGACGACCTCATCACCTACCTCGGCCAGCAGGGGTGGAACACGCTGCGCGTGCGACTCTTCGTCGACCCTACGAAGAGCAGCGACCAGAAGCAGTGCTTCCAGAACCTGGACTATGTCACCAGCCTGGGACAGCGCATCAAGGCGGCTGGCATGCTGTTCATGCTCGACTTCCACTACAGCGACACTTGGGCTGACCCCGCCGCACAGTGGACGCCGGCGGCCTGGGCCTCGCTGAGCGACGCGCAGTTGCAGACGAAGGTCTATGAGTACACCCGCGACTGTCTGCGCCAGCTGAACAGGGCTGGTGCCAGTCCCGACTTCATCCAGACGGGCAACGAAATCAGCTACGGCATGCTGTGGGGCACGCAGGCCAACGCCAACGACGGCAAGACCAACCGCTGCTTCAGCACCAGCGCACAGACGAACTGGGACCGTTTCTTCGCCCTGCTGCGCCAGGCCACACGCGCCTGCCGCGAGGAGTGCCCGCGCGCACAGCTCATCATCCACAGCGAGCGCGTGCCCAGGCCACAGGTGCTCACCGACTACTTCGACCGTCTGCGTAGCGCCGCCATCGACTATGACATCATTGGCCTGAGCTACTACTCCTACTTCCACGGCAGTCTCGACGCATTAGAGACGGCCCTCAGGCAGCTCACGGCCAAGGACTATGGCAAGCCCATACAGATTGTCGAGATGGGCTACCCCTTCAAGTGGGCCGTGGGTGGCACTACCTTCGACTACACCGGCACCTACCCGCTGACCGACGACGGACAGCGGCAGTTCGTGGCCGACCTCATCGCCCGGCTGAAGAAGTACCCACAGGTCAACGGCCTCAGCTGGTGGTATGCCGAGGCCAATGCCTTCGGCTGCAGTGGCAACCTGAACAGCGGCTGGTATAACGCCGGCCTGTTCGACAACAACACGGGTCGCGCACTGAAGGCCCTCTATGAGCTACAAAACTTCAAATAACTAACTTTACGTATCACTAATCTTATTACCAACATGAAGAAAGTCTTTACTTTAGCACTCACGGCACTGCTGCTTGGCTCAGCCAGTGCCAGCGCACAGACGCTGCGCAAGACGTGGGACTTCCGCGAGGGCTTCTCGCAGAAGACCATCAACGCCCTGAAGGGTGACCAAGAAGAGTTTGGCCCTGACAAGTACTGGCGTAACTATGAGAGCGACGCCACCAAGGCCGACGAGCAGCACTTCTGGAACGCCAGCAAGGATGCCAAGAACGCCGACGGCTTTGCCGCCACTCACAACGGCGGTCAGGAGCGTGTCATCGACGAGCTGGCAGGCCTGAAGCTGGGCATGTCAAATGCCAAGAAGTTCGTCATCACCTACAACGGTGCCACCTACCCCAACGAGTTTGAGTCCGCTGGCGGTCCCGCCCTGGGCGAGCCCATCCCCCACGGCAACAGCTATGTGTGGCTGAACGGCAAGAACGAGACCATCGCCTTCGATGCCCTCGTCAACCAGACCATCAAGATTGCCATTGAGAGCCACGCCGTGAACAGGACGAAGCTCGGCGAGGCCCGCGGCATCTCGCTGACGACCAGCACCGGCACCCTGACACCGAAGTTCGAGGGCAACCCCGTGCCCACCTACTACACGGAGTATGAGTGGGACCTGACGGGCAACGACGGCGAGGTGGCCACGCTGACCATCAAGTCGACCAACGGCTGCCACATCTATTATATCATCGTGGGCGAGGGTGACGACCCCAACGCCAACAAGACGAAGGTGGGCTACCTGACCGCTGGCGACGCCACCGCCGAGGCTGCCTACCAGCTGTTGGCACAGGACGAGACGATGGTCGTCACGCCCATCGACGCGGCCGCCTTCACCAGCGCCACAGCGCTCGCTGCCTACGATGCTACCGTCGTCAGCCCCACCCTGCCAGCCGACAACGGTGCCGTCAGCACCCTGAAGGACGCCATCAGCTTCTATCCCTTGGTCAACCTCAACGCTAAGCTCTATGAGGCTTGGGGCTACGGCAAGGCCACGGAGAGCGACCCCATCGGCATCGTGACGGACAAGAAGAGCGGCCTGCTCTTCGGCTTCAATGAGAACGATACCATCACCACCGACGGCATCCTCTTCGCCATGCTGAACAACGTGGCCACGCCGATGATTGAGCTGGGCGACTACTTCACCGGCGACGACATGCCCTTGGTGAACATCGACTCTACGCTGGCTGCCACCCACATCCACAACCCCTACCACAACGCCTACATCTACGTGCCCTACGTCGACGGTGCCACTGAGCAGTGCGGCAAGCTGCTGATCAACGCCATCGACATGGCCAAGTCATCGAAGAGCGACATCACCGAGGCTCCCGCCCCGAAGATTACCCTCGACTACAAGAACCTGAACACGAACATCACGCTTGCGATGGCTTCGAGCACCCTGCCGAAGCCGCAGATTTTCTACACCCTCGACGGCAGCACTCCGACAGCCGCCAGCACACCGTACACGGATGTCATCAACGTCACTGAGCCTTGCACCGTGAAGGCCGTGGCACTGGCCGAGGGCTATCTGCTCAGCCCCGTGGCCGAGGCCAAGGTGGAAATCTTCGAACAGCCGGCACAGCCTGCCATCAGCTGCGACTACCAGGATGGCCAGACGCTCGTCACGCTGACCAGCGCGACGGAGGGCGTGGACCTGTGGTATAGCTTCAACAACGCCGAGGTGGCCGACACCACCCAGTCGATGAAGTACACCGAGCCCATCGCCGTGAAGCTGCCCACCGACTTCAGCGCCTTCGCCGTTGCCGGCGGACAGGTGTTCTCCGAGCTGTCGCAGCAGCGCGTCGTGGTGAAGAACGTCATGGTGCGCCAGGACCAGATCGGGCTCTTCGACGCCAATGCCGCCGAATGGCAGCAGGGTGGCTCTGGCAGCACCGTCTACTACTTCACATGGGGCAAGACTGCTACCACCATCTATGACGAAAGTCAGGAGGGCATCACCACCACCGACCCCGAGACGGGCGACGAGATAACGACCTATCCTGAGCGTGAGTACGAGGTGTATGCTCCTGCCGACGAGGAGGGCAACGCCACCAGCGACTGGCAGGTGAAGTCGAAGGGCCAGGTGATGATCTGGCAGAGCCTCACCGTGGGCAGCGACCCCGGCAACGGCGAGGGCTACAACCCTGAGACCACCGGCGACATCATCAGCTATGCCAAGATTACGAACAACGACGTGCAGTTCGGCGGCAAGGTCAGCGGCGAGCGCTGCACCGGCGTCATCGAGTCGGTGAAGAAGTTCCAGGCTCCCTTCGACGTGGTGGCATACATCGGCACGGCTGCTGGCGGCGACAACGTGGGCCGCATGCAGCTGGAGGTGTCGGCTGACGGCCAGACATGGACGGCCTTAGGCGACGAGATGAACACCTCTACCGTGAAGCGCCTGTGGAAGGGCTATGTGCGCAGCTACGAAGGCACTGACGAGGTGTACGTCCGTCTGGCACAGGCCGGCGGCGGCAGCAGCGTGCAGGCCTACAACATCTATATCTTCAACCAGGGTGAGAAGTCGGCTGAGCTGGCCCAGCAGTACAACGCTGAGTACGAGGCCCAGATGAGCGGCATCACCACCGTCGTAGCCAAAAAGGCTGCCGCTGGTATCTACAACCTCAACGGCATGCGCCAGCTGCAGCTGCAGCACGGCCTGAACATCGTCGTTGATGAGAATGGTAAGGCCAAGAAAGTCCTGGTTAAGTAATGCGCTATCTCTATCTATTGCTCTGCCTCTGCTGCCTGACCACAGGCGCAGAGGCAGAACGTCATTTATATGTAGGCCGTCAACAGCCAGCTGGCGGCAGCGACACCGTCTTTGCCACGGTGAATGAGGCATTGCGTCAGGCTGAGCTGATGAGCGGCGACAGCGTGTGGACCACCATCCACATCGCCCCGGGCGTGTACTGGATGGACGACCCCGACGACCCTGAGGTGCGCCGCCCGCTGCCGGGCGACAACACGCCTTATGGCATGCGGGTCAGGATGAGCAGGGTGCGTCTCATCGGCATGGGCAACGGTCCGGCCGACGTGGTGCTGGCCTGCAACCGCGGACAGACACAGGGGGCGGAGGGCAACTTCACCATGCTGCACATCACGGGCGACGACATCGTGGCGGAGAACATCACCTTTGGCAACTACTGCAACGTCGACCTGGACTACGCACCCAACCCCGCGCTCAGCCGGCGGCGGCGCGCCGACGCCATCGTACAGGCACAGCTGGTCATCTGTCACGGCGACCGCTATGTGGCACGCCACTGCCGTTTCATCTCACGACTCAATCTCTGTCCGTTTGCAGGGGCGCGCCATGCGCTGTTCGACGACTGTTACTTCGAGTGCACCGACGATGCGCTCTGCGGAACGGGTGTCTACCGCCACTGCCGGTTCACGTTCTTCTCTAACAAGCCCTTCTACTGCACCTCACCGCAGGGCGCGCTGTTTGAGGACTGTGACATACACACCAAGGTGCGGGGCATACAGTACCTGACGAAGGTGTCGGACCCCGTCACGATGAGACGCTGTCGGTGGACCAGCGACGACCCCACGCTCGTCATCGAGTGGTCGAAGAAGCCGGACCCAAAGAAGCGCTGTGTGATGGAGGACTGCACGCTGAACGGTGCGCCGCTCTTCGTGCCCATGCCTCCCGATGTGCCCATGGCCGTCAGCACGCCACTGCTGCCGCTGATGAACCAGCCACGGCTGGTGCCTGGGCGCTGGACGCTGGACGCCCACAAGCCCAAGGATACCGCGGCCTACGACTGGACCGTGAACGACATTGTGCCCGCATGGTGCTACGGCGAGGGCATGGACGGTGCCGAGGGCTGTCTCGGGATGATTCAGCATGTACGGGGCGCACGGATGATGTACACTAGCAAGAGCGACGAGCGCTACGACGGCCAGACGCTGACGGTGCAGCTCGCGCCATGCAAGCCGGCCGGACAGGGCTTCGGCAGCGCCACGGGACAGTACCTTGACCTCTGTGTGAAGTTTGACACCCAGACGCTGACGGGCTATGGCCTGCGCTTCGTCCGCACACCGCATTACGACAAGGCTGTTGAGGTGATGCTGATAGAATACCGCGGAGGTGAGGTCACGCCAATGGCTCCGGCTGAGCGCTGCGAGCTGTTCCGCAGGGGATGCCGCGTGACGCTCCGGGCCTGTCAGGGTGTGCTCAGCGCACAGATAGAGAATGGACAGCAGCAGCAACGGCTCACCGCCCCCATCCAACACCCCAACGCCTTCGGCGGCATCCTCATCCAGCACACGGGTTCCGTAGGGGCCTCCGCCACCGTCATCCAGAACATCAACTGCACCTACGAGTAGCAGCGGGTGGCAGGGGGTAGAGGGCGATGACATGTGCCATCTCTGCCTTGCAGGGACTCGTTTTTTAGGTGAACCACAAAAAATAGTGCACTAAGTGCACCTTTTGGCCTTAGTTGGCTGACTTGCAAGTCGTTGGCAGGTGCACCAAACTGTTTTTTCGTGCACCTATGTGCACCTAAAGCCTCACCCCCGACCCCTTTCCGAAAGGAGAGGGGCTTCTGGAGCCGAGTTATTCTCATAAAGTGCCGACTTATTGGAATATCTCATGGAGATAATTTCGTAAAGTGCCGACTTATTGGAATATCTCATGGAGATATTTTCGTAAAGTGCCGACTTATTGGAATATCTCATGGAGATAATTTCGTAAAGTGCCGACTTATTGTCATATTCTCTCGAGAATTTACCCGAAAAGAAGCCCCCCATCTGCCTCAGGTGCACCATCAGGTGCTCGAACAGAGCCGTTGGTGCACCTGCCAACGACTTGCGAGTCTGACGCTTAGGTGCCAAAGGTGCACTTAGTGCGGCAGTTTTTTGGTTTCCCTTATTATCTATGAAGTAATGGTTCGGCGGTCACGATTACAACTGTGACCATGTGACCGCTGCTACGTGTGACCATCATGCTATGCGGCGACTAATTCTCATAACTCGCCCACTTATTCTCGTCAAGTGGGTCTGGCCATCATCTGCGGAACTATCTTAACATGAATTGCCACAAATGACCATAATACGCATCATTTGCTCCACTCATTTAGATTAAAATTTCACGTTTTTCCGTCCGTTCTTGATGTAGATTCCATGTTGTGGTTCAACAACCTTTCGGCCGTGGAGGTCGTAGGTTGGGGATTCTTTCGTGTCAGATGCGACACTACGGATGCCTGAGGTGCTCTGGGTAATAAGTTCGGCTTTAGAAACCGAATAAACATCTGATTCGGAGTAAAAAAGAAGGAGGTCGCCGTATTGCTGCAGGTCGTTTATCCTATCAAACTCCCTTTCAGATGTCATTACTTGCGACGGATGCCATGTGTGTCCGCCGTCGGTGGAGCACATCAGTTTTATGCAAGCATTCTTCTGGCCATTTTGCCCCTGATGTCCCGCCATATACACTGTGTCGGGATGTTCGTTGTCGAAAGCGGAGAAGAACCAGTAGGCGCGGCGATACTCGTCGTCCCAATAATTCTGACAGCTCCATGTCTGGCCGTTGTCGTCGGTGAGGAACACACAGCCTTCGCCGCCTGCCAGCCAACGGTCGGGGTTGGTAGGATGGAATGTCGGCTGGTGTACGCAGTTGTCACCGGGGAAGCCGAGCGAATTGCCGTGGTCGTTCCATGTCTGACCGCTGTCGTAACTGATGTTGATATGGCCTTCAAAGATGCTTCCTTCACCACAATTATAAATAATGGTAGGACGTGCACGGTGAAAGCCGATAAAAGATGCGGCAACGTTACCATAAATGAATTCAGTCAGGTTCTCCCATGTCTGGCCGAAGTCCTTAGAGAGGAACACGCCCCAATAGAGAGAAGAGACCAACAGCGAGTTTGGGTCTGTAGGATGCTGGGCGAGGCTGGGCAAACGCTCATATTTCTCCCCTCGGAAGATTTCGGGAGTTACGTCCTCGTATGTCTGCCCGCCGTCGTGCGACAGGAGCAGGAAGTTGCCACCCTCATTGTAGCGCAATGCCAGAATGTCTTTACCATGTCGGACATAGTCCTGTAGCGGCACGCCCTTGAAGCCTACAAGTTGCCATGTGCTGTTGTCGGCTGACAAGTCTTTGGCGTAGAGGCCCTGACTGGTGCAGACGTAGAGCCTGTCGCCCTCGACGTGCATCCTGGGCTGAGAGGAATTACCCTGTCGCTCGCCTCCGTAGAAACCGAGGTTGAGTGGGTGGAACAACTGAGCCGAAGCAGAGAGGTAGAACATTAGCGCATATAGAATGATGATGTTTTTCTTGTTCATTTCGCTGGATTTAATTTGTTCTTATAATACTAACGATGATTTCATGGAATTATGATGAAGAACGATACCTTTTTTGCCAAACATCAGCCTCGACATTTTCTCAGAACTCTACCTTGAGACCGACGGGAAGGGTGAGCACCAGAGGGTGTTCGGTGTTCCAGGTGCTGATGCCACTGCCGTTGGAGAAATAATGCTGCAGGGTGGGCTCGGCAAACAGACTGACATGCGGCACGAGGGTGTACTGCAGACCGAGCCCCATGCCCACCGACCACTGGGTGCCCGGGTGAATGTGCTGTGTGGTCTGTTCCGTCACGATGGTGCTCTTCAACACGTAGGCGCTCTCCACCGTCGAGCGGAGGGGCAGATGGAGGGTGGCCGCGGCCGCGGCATAGATGCTGAGTCGTCGGCTGAGCGGGTGCTGCCATGCGAGGCTGACGGGAATGTCAAGCTGCTGCACCGTCTGCTCACGACGTAGATAAGCCTCCTGATAGCCTATCCGTGTCTCTGACGACAGTCGCGTATAACGCAGTCCTACGCCCACCTGCCAGTGTTGGCTCAGCCTGTGGCTGACCGTCAGACCGATGGTCAACGGCATGCGGTGGTGGGTGACCGAGTCATCGCCCGGCGTGTTGATGTCCTGGTTGAAGTGCGGCATCTGTCCCCCAAAGCTGTTAGCCATGCCAGCATAAACAAGCGCAATCTCAGTATCCCCAGCACTCTCAGTTGTCCCAGCACTCCCAGTCGTCCCAGCACTCCCAGAACTCCCAGTCGTCCCAGTCGTCCCAGTCGTCCCAGCACTCCCAGAGCTCCCAGCAGCCCCAGCACTCCCAGCACTCCCAGCTGTGGCTGGGGTAGAGGCAGCTGCCGTTTCCTCGACCGGTGCACTGTTGTCAACGACAGAGGCTGTCGTAGCCCCCACGGGGACGGTAGAGGAGGAGGCGGCTGTCGTCTGCGCAGCGGCTATCATAGCACCCTCAGGGGCACTGCTCTCCCTTTGCTCGCTTGTTGCCGAAGGGACGTAAGCGGGGGGAGCTACAAGTGGGGACGAGGCATCGGGGCGTGTCAGCACCAGCACCACCGCACCCGTCACCACCAGCATGGGGCCTATCCAACGGCGCAGCAGTGCCTTGGCCCTGAACAGCTGTGAAGAGCTGCTGTGCGGCTCTATATGCAGCAGGGCAGCTATCTGCTGGTGACTCATCCCCTCCAGCACCGAGAGCCGGAACACACGACGGTAGCCATCAGGCAGCGCATCGACGAAGGCCATCACCTCATCGAGGGTGATGGGGGGCGGTGGCGCGGCCGCCACCTGCGATGCCTCATCAAGCGGGACGTGCCCCTTCTGCTGTCGCAGGTAGAGCAGTGCCACGTTCCTTGTCACGGTGCTCATCCAGGCACTCACCCGCGAGGTGTCCTTCAGCTCGCCGATGCGGCTGATGATCAGGAGGAAGGCATCATGCAGCAGGTCGTCGGCCACCGTCTCGTCAGTCACATAGCGCAGACAGACGGCACGGAGCTGTTCGCGGGTAGCCGTGTAGAGCAGGGCGAAGGCCTCACGGTCGCCCTGCTGACAGCGTTGTGCTATGTGCTTCAACTGCATGATGCGCTCAAATGCTCATCTGATGATGATCTTCCGTCCACCCACGACATAGATGCCCTTGGGCAGGCGGCGCATGTCGCCGACCGTCAGGTGCCACGGACGTCCGTAGACATCGTACACGCGACTGGCGGCAGGCACAAGGTCACGCTCCACGCTACTGATGGCCGTGGAATGGATGGGGTTGCCCTTGTCGCCCCACGAGGCGTCAGAGATGGAGAGAAGGACGGAAGGGGACACGTCAGACGCAGCCTTTTCCACGTCCAGATAGCCATGGAAGGGAGCCACACGCGCCTGACTGGGATAGAAGCAGGCCTCCTGCGCGTCATAGAGGAAGGCCGACGCCTGTGGCACACAGGCCACCGTGGTACCGATGAAGGCAGCGCCAGGGCCGCGCACGACAGCCTCGTGCGTCACCGGCACCCGGGTGTCCTCGCCGAAGAAAAGCAGCTTTGAACCCACATACACACCTAACACATAAGGCACGTAGGCCGCCATCTGGCGCACCGTCGACAGCTTAGAGACGTTGAGTGTGTCACCATAGACGCCGTGATACTCCAGCACCTGCAGCATGTCGGCATGCAGCATCTCACTGCCGTCATTGACATCATAGAGGCAGGCATCGCTCACATTGAACGGCAGCACCAGCGTCTCTGAGTAGCCCCGGGCACGCAGCACATCGTCGGGGTTGTCGTAGGAAGGAGTCATCATATATGAGATGAGGTGTGCAGTGAAAGCCATGGGACAGAAGTAGTCGTACCCCTCCGTGAGGCGCACCCTCTGGGCTTCATCGCCCCTGATGATGTTCCGGCTGTAGTCCAGTCCCACGGGCAGACTGCCGAGCGTGTCCAGGTAGTAGAGGCAGTTGGGATTAGCCTGAGAGGTCTCGATGGGATGGAGGGCGCCCACAGCCTGCTGTCCACGCAGGTCGACGGCGACGGCCTCGGCAGGCACCAGCAGACAGCCGTCACTGACGGGCAGCGGCAGCACCTGCCCATCGGCAGTCCAATAGCTGTTGGCGGCGGAGCGCGTGGTGATGCTAAGCGACTGGATGGTGACCATGCCATCGGGCACGGCATAGCCCACCTTCAGCAGATACTGTCCGCCGTCCCTGAACACAGGCATGAAGTCGAAGGCGGCGCTGACCCCGAGACTGTAGTCCAACTGGCTGGCGATGTGCTGCCGCTGCAGCACGGTGCCCGTTGCCGCCTCCTCTAACCACACGAAGAGGCCGTCATCATCGGTCTTGCCACCGTTCATGCCGTAGTAGGAGGCATCGTCGTTCCTCACGCTGACCGTGCCACGTATCCTGTTGCCATAGAGCACACCATCGGCCAAGGCCGCGTCGAGCGTCAGCGTAGCATCGAACTGCAACGGACGCAAGGGTGTGATGACCACGTCGACCGCTGTCAGCGGGCGTTTGCCTTCATCATCGGTGGCCACCATCAGTACCTGCGGTCCCTGAGGCAACGCACAGTAGAACCGGTAGATGGATGTCGTGACACCCTCCATGGTGACCAGGGTGTCCAGACAGTGGGTCGCCACACCCGTCTCGCTGTTGACGGCTATCACATGCCACCGCCCCTCGTATGACTCGGTGGTCAGGTTGGTCACGCCAAACTCTATGCGCTGTACCATTGAGACCATGTGGTTGCCGTAGACGTGGAGGGAGTCCACATGGAGGTCATCGGCGCTTGCTGCTGACCCGTGGTGAGTCCAAAGGGCCATGAGCAGACTGAGGAAGAAGGGAATAAGCTTTTTCATACGCAGTATGTTTTTAAGGATTCTTGACCATACGTCCTTGCAAGTCGTATATGGGTGTCTTGTCATCGTCGGTGGTGATGCTGCGGACGGCCGAGCCATCGCCCATGCCGCTGAACGACCAGCGGTGGGCCAGGTCCTCAGGCCAGGACAGCAAGCAGGGAGTCTCAGGGCGGCGGTCGTGACTGCAGGCATAGTGGTAGGCCTCGCTCATGCTGACACGCCCGTCGGCATCCAGGTCGGCCTCCACGCCCCTACCCTGCTCGTCGTGGCCGGCAATGGCACAGGTCCAGTGGTAGACGAACTCATCGTAGGGGCGGTCGGCGCTGGCCCACGACAGCTGGTCGGCGGCGCAGGCGGCAGTGATGATGCGCCGCTCCCCCTTCAGCTGGTCGGCAAAGGCACCGCCATGGCATTGCCCCAGCACGATGTTCATCGTAGCGGGATGGCAGCGGTCCAACAGCATGGATAGCTCAGCAGCGTTCATCCGCTCGTTGTTCCACAGCCACAGGTGGACGTCGCCATGAGGGGTGCGCTCGCCATGGCCGATGATGTAGACAAAGAGGTGGTCATCGGCAGTGAGCGTCGTCGCCAGACGGTCGAACAGCTGACTGACATTGGCAGCGGTGGCAGCTAAATGGAGGTCGGCGCTGCCGTCGCCATCGAGGTCAGTAGGCTGCGAGACGAGTCCGCCGGCACCCTCCAAGAGCGTGTCGGTAGCGGGGTCGTCGCCGTCAGCCATCAGCAGCGTCACGTGCTCCCCAGACAGCCCGTAGACATGGCGCAGCGTGCGGTAGAGGAAGGAGCAGTCGTTCCAGTAGCGCTCATGGTTATACAGTTTGCCACGCCCGCCACTGATAACGACCGCATAGATGTTGTCGGCAGCGGTGCACGGCAGGGCGCACAGCAAGGCCGTGAGTAGCAGAAGGGTCAATGCTTTCACGATATAAAGATAAGCAAAAACAGGCAAAGACTGCACGGGCAGGGCGTTTTTTACCATCATTTAACGGTTGGGGGCCGCCCCTGTTAAACTATCCTGCGGCCATGCAGTCAAAAGCACGCTCCCTGCATCCTTATCAGTGTGAAAACCATTCGACACGATGCAACAACGACACACTGAGCGCCTGCAGTATTTCAACGAACAGGCAGGCACCTCGCAGGAGTACTACATGGACTATCTGCGACCCTTTACTTCTTTCCACGGCGCCCGCATCCTGGAGATAGGGTGCGGCGAGGGCGGCAACCTGAAGCCCTTCGCCGAGAGCGGCTGTGAAGTGACAGGCATAGAGATGGACGCCACACGGACCGAACAGGCCCGGACGTTCTTTGCACAGGCAGGCCTGAGAGCGACGTTTGTCTGTCAGGACTTCCTGCAGATGGAGGCACCGGCAGATGACAGCGGGTGTTTCGACATCATCCTGCTGCATGACGTCATCGAGCACATCATGCCCGCACAGAAGCACGCCTTCCTGAAGCATATCCGCCAGTTCCTCCGGCCTTCAGGAGTCCTGTTCGTAGGGTTCCCTGCCTGGCAGAATCCCTTCGGCGGACACCAGCAGATCAGTGTGGGGATGGCATCGAAGCTGCCATTCATCCACCTGCTGCCGCGTCCCGTCTATCGGTGGCTGCTGCGCATGAGCGGGTCATCGGCGGCGATGGTGTCCGAGCTGATGGACATCAGGACGTCACGGATGACCATTGAGAGCTTCCAGCGCCTGGCCCTTGCCAGTGGCTTTGTGGTGAAGCAGCGCACACTGTGGCTCATCAACCCCCACTACAAGCAGAAGTTCGGCCTGCGGCCCCGCAGACTGTGGCGGCCCTTTGCCTCACTGCCCTACGTCAGGAACGTGTATACCACGTCGGCCTTCTATCTACTGACGGCCTCACAAGCGTAGCGGCTCGCCGCGGTAGAACAGCATGAGGGCCTTCTGGTAGAGGTACTCATAGCGGGCCTGCGTGCAGTCGCTCTCACTCTTGAGGTAGCCCGCCTTGGCCTCGTTAAACTCAGTGATGGTGGCCTTGCCCGCCTCATACTTCGCCTGGACCAGCGTGAAGGCATCCTGACTGGCACGGCGGGCCTCGTCGCTGGCCGTGAGCTTCTGCTGAGCGGCGAGGGTGTTGTACCAGGCGGTCTGTATCTCCTTATAGAGGGTCTTCTTTGTCTGGTCAAGGGCGAGCTGCTGGTTGACTTTCTCCAGCCTGGCCGAGCGGATGCTGTTGCGGGTCTGGAAGCGGTTGAAGATAGGTATGCTGAGACTGAAGCCCAGGTACTGGCTGAAGTTGTTCTTCAGCTGGGTACCAAAGCCGTCGGCCTTGAAGCCGCTGGTAGTATAGTAGTTGGTGCCGAGGCCAGCTGAGAAGCTGAGCGTGGGATAGAGACCGGCCTGAGCAATCTTGATACTGTGGTCGGCGGCCTTCAGGCGCAACTGGGCGGCCTGGACCTCAGGCTTCGTGGCAAGAGCGGATTCTAGTGTAGAGTTTAGAGTGTAGAGTGTAGAGTTTGCTGCCGCGGGGTCAAGTGTAGAGTTTAGAGTGTAGAGTGTAGAGTTTGCTGCCGCAGTGTCAAGTGTAGAGTGTAGAGTGTAGAGTGTAGAGTTTGCTGCCGCCGTCCCGTTGGGTGAAGGTATGGCGGTAGCAAACTCTAAACTATCCACTCTACACTCTAAACTATCCACTCTACACTCTACACTATCACCACTATCCACTCTACACTCTATATCAGGGCGAAGCACAGAGAAGCCTTCCGGGCTGTCAAGCTCCAGTAGCTGCGTGAGGGAGAGGAGGGCGAGACGGAGGTTGTTGTCAGCCTGGGTGACGGTGAGGCGGCTCTGTGCGAGGGTGGCCTGCTGCTGCGACAGCTCGGCACGACTGCTGCGACCGACGTCGAGGAGGGCCTGCAGACGGGCGACCTGGGCGCTGTCGATGCTGACCTGGCGACGGGCGACGTCGAGAATCTCCATGTTGTAGAGCACCTGCACATACTCCTGTGCCACCTGCGTACGGATGTCGTTCTTCGCCTTCTCCAGGTCTTGGGTGGCAGCCTCGAGGTTCAGCTTGTTCAGCGCAATCTGATTGGGAATCTGGAAGCCGGTGAAGATGGGGATGCTGGTGCCTACGCTGAAGTTGGTGCTGCTGGTGTTCGTGTTCGTATAGGTGTTATCGGCGGTCAGGCCGCGACCGAAGGAGAAGTTCTCACCGGCGGAGGCATTGAGGTCGGGCAGCCGACTGTACTTGGCATTCTGCAGCTGGATGGCCTGGGCCTCGGTACGGAGGCGGTACTGCTCGACGGTGATGTTATGGGCGACAGCGTAGTCAATGCAGCGCTCCAGCGTCCATGGCTCTTGGGCAGCGGCGGGGAGAGCGAGGAGGGCGGCGGTCAGGGAGGCTGCGGCGGTGGTGCAGCATCGGGTGAGGCTTTTCATGGTTTTATTCATTGTCGGTTTCTTCTTCGGTGATGATTTGCGGACCACGCAGCTTGTCCTTGAGGGTGATGCCGCTCTTGATCTCGATGTTGACGCCATCGCTCAGTCCGATGACGACGGGACGCCGCTCATAGCGGGGCTTGTCACCGTCGGTGCCACTGGCGACATAGACGAAGGTGCTGTCGCCACTGAACTCGATGGCACTCTCGGGCACCGCCATGACGTGGTCGGCCTGTGCCAGCACAATCTCGGCGTTGGCACTATAGCCGGCACGGAGCGTGGGTCTGTCGGCAGTCTGGCTGAACAGGTTGACGGCAGCCTTGATTTCAAACTGGTTGGCGCCGCCCGCCTCGGTGGCCTTGGGTGAGATATACTCCAAGGTGGCGTCGAGGGTGAGGTCCTGCAGGGCACCGATGGTGATGCTCATGGGCACGCCGACGACGAGCTGTCCCACCTCCGTTTCGTCGATGTTTCCGCGGAAAATCAGGTCGTTCATGTTGGCCACGGTGGCGATGGTCGTGCCGTCGTTAAACGTGTTCGAGTTGATGACGCTGTTGCCCACCTTCACCGGTATGTCGAGGATGACGCCGCTGATGGTGCTGCGTATGAGGGTGCTGGAGGCCGAGGCATTCGAGCGTGACACGCCCTCGCGCACCACCTGGAGGGCATCGGCGGCAGCCGCCTTCTCCTCCTGTGCCTGGCGCAGCAGCTGGTGCGCCTTCTCGTGCTCCTCGTCGCTGACGAGCTGCTGGGCGTGGAGCGACAGCGTGCGCTCATAGTCAGTCTCCGCCTGTCGCAGGTTGATGTCAGCCAGTCGCACACGACTCTCGGCGGCACTCAGTGCCCCCATGTCGGGGATGACCTTCACCTTGGCGATGACCTCGCCCTGCTGCACATACTGTCCGGGCTCCTTCATCAGCTCACTGATGATGCCACTGATCTGCGGTTTGACGTTTACCTCATTGCGCGGCTCAATCTTGCCGGTGATGATGGTGGTTCGACGGATGTCCTGCTCGGTAGGTGTCAGTTCCTGGTAACGCACCTCCTGCGGCTGGCTCTTCTTCCACAGGAACACGAAGGTGCCAATGAAGACGAGGGCGACGAGGGCGGCGAGGAATAGTTTGATGTACTTTTTCATGTTATTTGTTTTTTTTCTGGGAGTTCTGGGGCTACTGGGAGTTCTGGGAGTTCTGGGGATTCTGGGAGGACTGGGGATTCTGGGAGGACTGGGGTTTCTGGGGGGGACACTATTCATCCCTCATGGCATCGACGGGTTTGATGGACATGGCACGGGCCGCCGGGGCCAGTCCGGCCAGGACACCCATGAGACTGATGACCAGGGCAGCGAGGATGGCGGTCCAGAAGTCCACCTGGAAGTGTGCACCGACGATGCCGTCCTCCGTGTTGCCCATCTCCAGCATCTGCAGGATGGCGACGGCAAAGAGGATGCCGCTCATGCCGGCCACAAGGGTGAGGACGATGCTCTCGCTGATGATCTGTGAGAGGATGTTAGAGGGTGTGGCGCCGATGGCACGGCGTATGCCTATCTCGGTGGTTCGCTCACGCACGGTGACCATCATGATGTTGCTGACGCCGATGGCACCGGCCAAGAGCGTACCGAGGCCTACGAGCCAGATGAGGAAGTTGACGCCACTGAACAGGTTGTCGAGCATCTGGAAGAGCACCTCGGTGTTGAACACCATGACGCCCTGCTCGTCGGTGGGGTCCACGCTGTGTGCACGGGCGACGGTCTCGCGGATGCGGGGTGCCAGGGCAGACATGACGGCGCCCTTGCGGCCCGTGACGGCAATCATGTGCACGTCGTTGCCCATGTTGTAGGTCTGCTGCATCAGCGTGATGGGCAGCAGCAGGGTCGTTCCGGCCTCGCTGCCAAAGGACATGGCGCCAGAGACGTTATAGTCGACGCCCACCACCTGATAGTAGACGGAGTCGACGCGGATGTACTGTCCGCAGGGGTCGCCCCCACCGGGGAAGAGGTCCTGGTAGGTCTTCTTGCCGATGACACACACCTTACGCCGGTGCAGCAGGTCCATGTCGTTCAGGTAGCGCCCGTAGTAGAGCTTCGGCTCGTTCACCAGCTGGTAGTCGGGCTGCACGCCATTGATGCCCACGCTGCTCTTGCGGTCGCCGAGATAGGCGGTGCCCCCGTTGCTGAAGAGGACGGGACTGACGACGTCGAGCTCGGGGATGCCCTGCTTCAACCGTTTCACGTCGTTATAGTCCATCTCCCACTGGCGTCCTTTCCTGAAGCCCTTGTAGGCCTTCGTCGTAGGCTGTGCCCAGACCATGGCCGAGTTGGTGGCGAAGCCCTCGAAGTTCTTGTTCAGCAGCTCTTTCAGTCCGTTGCCGCCGCCGATGAGTACCACGAGCATGAAGACCCCCCAGAAGATGCCGAAGCCCGTGAGCAGACTCCTGACCTTGTTGCGGGTCAGGGTGTCAAGCACTTCGCGGTAGCTGTCAAGGTCGATGCGTATCATCTTTCTCTTTGGTTTCTTGGTTTTCATGTCTTAGGCTGCCTGCAGGGCCACAATGGGCCTGATGCGACTGGCCTTCATGGCGGGTATCAGTCCGGCGATGGTGCCGGCAATAATCATCACCAGGGTGGCCTCGATGCAGACGTCGATGCCCACGGTGGGGTTGACGAACATCGTGGCCTTGAAAAGTCCCGCATCGACCTTCGTGTGACCGATGGTGGCATCCATCCACTCGTTGGCGGCCACGCCCAGCACCATGCCGATATAGCCGAAGAAGGTGGTGATGATGACGCTCTCGACGATGATGAGCTTGAGGATGCTCCACGGCTTGGCGCCGATGGCCTTGCGTATGCCGAACTCATGGGTACGCTCCCTGACGGTGATGAGCATGATGTTGCTGACGCCGACGATGCCACTCAGCAGCGTCAGCAGACCGATGACCCACAGGGCGGTGCGGATGATGCCGATGCCCGTCTCCATCTCTAAGCTCTGCGTGTAGCGGTTCCACAGCCAGAGGGCGCTCTCGTCGTCGGGGTGAGCCTGGTGACTGGCGTTCAGACGCTGGCGGTAGTCCTTCTCGAAAGCCTCGTTGGCCGCCTCCGTGGGCAGCCCGTGGAAGGTGAACTCTATGCGTCCGGCATCGTCGGTGCTGGCGCCGTAGATGCTCTTGATGGCGGTGTAGCTCGAGAAGGCGTCAGCACGCCCGTTCTCGTTCTCCTTGTAGATGCCCACCACCTGGAAGGCGAAGCTGCCCATCTTGACATAACAGCCCCCCCAGCCCCCCCCGGGGGGGGTGACGATGCCGCTGAAAGTACCCCCACCAGGGGGGTTGGCGATGCCGCCGAAAGTACCCCCACCGGAGGGGGCCCCAAGGGTAGGGTCTATGCCTAATTCTTTGGCCTGCTTGTTACTGATGACCAGCACCTTGCGCTTCTGCCGGATGTCGAGGTCGTTGATGAAACGGCCCCGGAACATCTCCACCTTGTCAATCTTGGTGTGGTTGGGATAGACGCCGCATACCTGCGTGTTGATGTACTGCTGGCCGAGGCTGATGGTGGCGGCGGTTCGATATTGTGCCCCCACCTCGTCGACATGGTCGGTGAACTCGTCGGCGGTGGTCTTGATGTCACGCTGCTGCAGACGGATGCTGCGTCCCTCCTTCAGTCCCTGGTAGGGCATGGAGGTCTCGCCACCGAAGACCACCATCGACGAGCTGAGGAAACGGTTGTTCTGCTGCATGGTGGCGTTGATGAGTCCGTTGCCTGCTCCCAGGAGGACGATGAGCATGAAGATGCCCCATGCCACGGCGAAGCCCGTCAGCGTGGTGCGCAGCTTGTTGCGCCGCGCCGTCTGCCATATCTCGTTCAGTATTTCCATTTTTTTCTTCGTTATAACGTTATTTCGTTATTACGTTATTACGTTATTAAGTAATGACGTTATGACGCTAATCCGAGATGACGCCGTCCTTGATTCTGATGATACGGTTCGTCTGACTGGCCACCGTGGGGTCGTGGGTGACGATGATCTGGGTGATGTGCTCCTGGGCGTTGAGGTCCTTCAGCAGCTGCATCACCTCGATGCTGGTCTTTGAGTCGAGCGCGCCGGTAGGCTCGTCGGCGAGGATGATGCTGGGCCGGGTGATGAGGGCACGCGCGATGGCCACGCGCTGCCGCTGACCACCGCTGAGCTCGTTGGGATAGTGACCGGCCCACTCCAGCAGTCCTAAGCGCTCCAGGTACTCCAGCGCCATGGCATGACGCTTGCGACGGCTGACACCCTGGTAGAACAAGGGCAGCTCGACGTTCTCCACGGCAGTCTTGAAACTGATGAGGTTGAAGCTCTGGAAGATGAAGCCAATCAGCTTGTTGCGGTACTCGGCGGCCTTGCGCTCCGAGAGGTTCCAGATGTGCACGCCGTCCAGCTCATAGCGGCCCGTGTCGTAGTTGTCGAGGATGCCGAGGATGTTCAGCAGCGTCGACTTGCCCGACCCTGAGGCTCCCATGATGCTGACGAACTCGCCGGCCTCGATGTCGAGGTTGATGCCCTTCAGCACGTGCAGCGGCTGCGCACCCTGGTAGGTCTTGTTGATGTTTTCTAAGTGTATCACGGAGAGGTGAGGGGTGAGAGGTGGGAGGTAAGAGGTAAGAGGTAAGAGGGGAGAGATTAGATATTTTCTTTATCTGTTCAAGTGCTGCCAGGTGCCCACGACATCCTCGATGCCCAGACCCAGCAGACTCATCTGGCGGAAGAGCTCAGGCAGCTGCTGTTGCAGGAACACCTTGCGGCGCTGCTGCAGGATTTGCTGACGGGCACCGGGGGTGACGAAGTAACCCAGTCCGCGTTTGTTATAGATGATGTTCTCGCGCGAGAGCAGCTCGTAGGCCTTCACCGCCGTGTTGGTGTTCACCTCCAGCATGACGGCATACTCACGCACCGACGGGATGCGCTCGTCGTCCTGATAGGTCTGTGCCAGGATCTCGTCACACAATCGGTCGGCCATCTGCTGGAAGATGGGTTTTTCGTTCGTAAACATCATAGGTTGAACCATTTGTGCTGTACCACCTGCAGGCGACAGAAGAGCCTGTAGCTGAGCCAGACGTTGAACACAGTGAAGGCAAGGAGGAAGAGACTGACCCAGTTGAAGAAGGCCTCTGTCGTCATGTCCTTGAAGATGGGACGGAGGAACAACGCCACCTTCTCCTCGCCGATGAGCGTGGTGACGTAGAACAACAGGGTGAAAAACAGCAGGCCGCCGGCGAACAGCGTCACGTTGGTCCACACGAAGGGATGCTTGCGGAAGAACACGCCGCCGAGCACGAAGAGACTGGCTGACCACAGGGCGGCGGCAACTTGGAAGAGCAGGCTATAGTCTATCTCACTGCGCGAGGGTCTCACGTACCCGAACAGGATGCCGAGACCGGCGGTGATGTCATCGTGACCGGCTATCAGCTCCAGCAGCAGGCGCAGTCCCGTGGCAGCCAGTATGGCCACATAGAGGACGACGAGCATGCCGATGCAGCAATAGACGAGACGGGCCACGAACTTCTCCAGGTTCGAGGCGGGCAGCATCAGCGCCGTGGTGCGCTGCTCCCTGGTGCGGGCATTGCCCAGGATGCCACTGGCATAGTAGGCGGCCATGAAGCCCAGGAGGGCGGCACAGGTGCCCATGCCGGCCATGGTGACGGCCTCGCCCAGACTGCGGTTGATGTCGAAGATGGTGAAGCAGGAGAACAGCTGGATGGCCAGGAAGGCCACGGTGAGGGCGATGAAGGCAGTGACGATGCTCTTCTTCTCGCTGGCAATGGTCCACTTCAGCACCTGGCAGAAGCGGCTGATGTCAAATGACTTGTTCATATCTATTCGTTCTATTCGTTGTCATCATTGGAATGGTCGTTGTTACCTTACGCCGCCGTCAGAGCAGTCCCTTCGTCACGGCGTTGAACAACAGCTCAAGGTTCACCTGGGTCTCGGCGTCGCCTTCCTCACGGTGCGCCATGACGATGTTGCCCTGCAGCGAGGGCTCGGCGTAGATGATGGTGTCGTCGAGCTGACCGCTGGGCCGCACCTCGAAGACGAAACGGTCGGTGAGGTCGGCCACGGAGGTGTCGAGCAGCAAGGCACGCTCGGAGATGATGAGGATGTGGTCGAGCAGCTGCTCCACATCGTGCACCTGATGGGTGCTGATGAGGATGGTGCGCTCGACGGCATCAGAAGCGGACGACGACAGGGGCACGGACATCGTCTCGGCCACCACCTTGCGGAACTGACTCTTCGAGGGGATGTCGAGACCGTTGGTGGGCTCGTCCATGAGCAGCAGACGGGTGCCGGCGGCCAGGGCGATGCTCATCTGCACCTTCTTCTTCTGACCCATCGACAGCTGGTGGAGCTGCATGTCGGAGGGCAGCTCGAAGGCCGTCAGACAGCGACTGAGCAGCTCGTGACTGAAACGGGGATAGAAGGGGGCGAGCAGCTGGACATAGCTGCTGAGCGACATGGCGGGGAGGTCGAACTCCTCAGAGACGATGAAAACGTCACGCAGCAGCGCTGCGTTGCGCTCCATGCTCGACATGCCGTCGACGCTGATGGTGCCCTGCCTGGGGCGGAGCAGACCGGCAATCAGCGAGAGGAGGGTGGACTTGCCCGTCCCGTTCTTGCCTAACAGCCCATAGATGCTGTTGCCTGCTATCGACAGGCTGAACTGGTCGAACACGGGCACTTTCTGACCGGGGTAACTGTAGGTGATGTCTTTGATGTCAATCATAACTTAGCAGCGTATATATAAGATGTGTAATAGTGTACCACTTATTTAGTACACTGCAAAAGTAGTGCGTTTTTTCATTCCCACCAAATAATTGGATAAGAAATCTTCTTTTCTTAACGACATTTAACTTTTAACCGCTTGCTCTTTATTCTCGCGCAGAGTCGCAGAGTTACGCATACAGTCGCTTTAGAGTGATGCATAGTACACTCTGCGCCTCTGCGCGAGAATAGTCAGGGCCCCTTTTTTCCTTTCTTTCGGCTCCCCACTCAGCTCAGTCAGTGTCGCAACCGAAGAAAAACGAAAGAAAAACACGTACCCACTGAGTAGCCAGAGCCGCTGACGCGTATTATAATTGTCTGCACAATCCTGTTGTTGTGCAGTGACCCGTCAAAAGAGTAGTTTTTTCATAGGTTAGTTTGATTAGTAGTTTTTTCAGAGCATTAGTTAGTTGATATGGCCATGGGGAGTGCGCGACGCATTCCCCATGGTATAAAAATAAAGACGAGATGCGGACGGGCGTGGCGGTGTAATATACAAATGTGGAGAAACAAAGAGCGGGAAACCGAGGCCGAGGATGGCAGCAAGGCTTCCCGCTTTTCCTTTAAGGCAGAGGTAGGCTTCTTCCAAGTCGAGGAAGTCCTGATTCCCAAGATTCAGTCGAGTCCAGCCAAGAGCCTGCTGGAGTTGTACGCAGGAGCTGAGGGTGAAGAAATGAAACGGTATATGTAATTACTGATTCTATTCTCTAACCCAGTAATTTTTAAAAGACGGTTCTTTTCAAGCTCTTTTGTTTACTGGCTGCAAACCTGCTCCTTGTATTCCAACATCAACTCGTCAGCCAGATACTCATCACTACGGCAATGCATGTCGGCCACGCCCTCACTGATGAGTTTATACGTGTCAGAATCATAGAAGAAAGCCAAGGCGTCCTCAAGCGACAAGCCTGACTCCTTTGCAAAGATAGCCACTATCCTTGCATATTTCATCTGAAGTATCGTTTTGTTGGCTTCCATGGTTATACCCTTTCAGCTTTAATGAAATGAAGATGACGGTCAAGCATCAGTCCGTTCAGAATGCATAACTGGTGGTTCGGCTTCTCGTATTTCAATCTGCCTAACGCTTCGTCCTTGGAAATGACTCCCGCGAAATAGAGGTCAACGGTATTAAACACCTTGTCGTTTGCTACGCCGCCAGCTACGGCATCAAAAGTCTGCTGTGGCTTCTCTCCCTTCCTGCAAATGGCCACATAGTCGAGCCATTCTTCATCGTAACTTGGAAAGGATTTGATGGTGAAGTCTGGTGTTTCCTCATCCAGTTCATACTCATTGATGAATGACTCCTTGCCTCTACGAGTGAATCGCTCGGCATAGCGGACGGCCTGTTCACGAATGGCTGTCAGGTAGAATCCCTTTCCGAAGTCCAGCTTGTTGCGTGAATGCAGCACGTCGGGCTTTTCAATTATCAATGTCGATGCATGATAGAGTCTCATGCCAGTGCTCCCCTTTCTTTTAACACTTCAGTCAGTTCCTCCACAAGATAGTCCTTGCTGAACGTGTGCAACACGTCATAGCAGGGCACAATATAATCGTTCAGTACTCCCGACGACCGCAGAGCACCATACACCTGCGACGCACTCTTATGAAGCGCATCCGACAGGCTGCCTACGCAGAAAGTAACGAAATCCAAATGCTCCGTTCCCATACTTCATATGCTTTTGGGTGCAAAGTTACAAAACTTTTTCTATATAGCATCCTTTTAGTTTGAATTTCTGTGTATTATCTCCAAAAAGGACCGCCACGACGGGCGGCCTGTAACATATAATTGTATAGGGGCGAAAAACAGAAAACGGCCTAATTGCTATACGAAAGTTGCCTAATCTCCCATCAGGATTAGGCAACTTTCGATTTGATTAAATTGGCTATTGTTCGTTTACCTGTTTCGGCCTTGAAATCTTTGGGATAATCTGTATTACAAAGCGCTTATTATTCTCTTCCACTTTATTATCCCGATTAATACCATTAAACCCACTTCCAGCTATAATGACTTCTGTGTTATATTTCCGCAGGTCAATACCCTTTGAGAGCCATCTGCGATAGAGTGCCAATGCACGATGATAACTTAGTTCGTACATTGAGACATTATCAGGATTATAGGAATGGTTCTGTAGCTGTTGCCAAGGGATGGCTGCATTACCTTCAATGACAAGTTGGAAATTCAAATCAGGATTCTTCTCATGCAATCGCTTTACAACATCTTGTAGGGATTGTCCTACAGCATCAACGGTTGCAATATATTCTGGCTTAATTGTATCATCAAGATGATTGAATATTTCAATGCCGATGAAATCCTTTGCCACAAACATCTTCTTTTCCTCAACGTATTGCAAAGCAGACGATTTGCTTAGTTCCTCGAACTGTGCATCAAGTTGGAGAATACGCTTCAGTTGCTCTTTCTCAGCATTGGCTTGGTTTCGTTCGTTCTCCAAAGCCGCATTGTCGTATTTCATCTTACCAATGCAGACCACGAAAAGCACCAACATGATGAAGAACAAACTCGTCATCAAGTCGGAATAGCTTAGCCAAAACGAATCTTTATACTTTTCTCTTGCCATAGTTTACTTCTGAAAGTCTTTGATGGCTTTTGTCATTGCATCAACAGCCTTTAGGGTCGCCTTGTGCAACTCAATTGATTCTTGCTGGGCATCTTTATAATCTTTGCGAAGATTCAGAATCTCGCCCTTCAAATCCTTGTAGCAGTCAGCCTGAACTTGTGTATATTGAACCATTTCTGCAAGCACAGCCTTCATCTTCTCAAATGTATCAAAGAATTCCTTGTTGTTATTCACAAAGTTCTGGATATGTTCGGTAGATGCGGTTAATTGCGTGGATAGGCTTTCAGAGACTTGCTTGCCTTCTGATATAAACATGTCAAACTCCTTGCGCCAAGCATCACGTGCTTCAGAGCCTGTAGGGAAATGAGTTGTTATGGCTTCTTGGAACTCCCTTTGCAATTCTGTCGTTTTATTCTGATTGCTGACAACGACAGAAAGCCCTGCCGTAAATTCGTCAAACTTGCCGAGCAAGGTTTGTATCTGGTTCACCATTCCTGACACATTGGCAATCGTAGAATTGAGTTGCTGCTGATAAGTCTGGAATACGGCAAAAGAATCTGATGAATCTTTCAACTGCAAGAATGTTTCGGCAATCTTGTTGGCTGTTCGCGTCAAGCTCAACTTGTTAATTTCTTGCAAAACCAAATGTTGCTTCTCCAGATTATCGTTGAGAAGTTCTGCGGAGTCAGCGTAGGCATCAAGATTACGGCCAAACTTGTCAACGAAATGCCCCAATACTCCGCGCAACGAGTTCAGACTTGAAGCCATACTGTTTGAAAGCAGCGGCATCAATTCACGGCGGAGGAAATCCATGTACTCTTCTTTCCCCTCGTTAGACTTAGAAACTGCGTCCTTATAAGTTACGGCACTATTGAAAACAGTGAAGCCCAGCCCGAGAAAACTGGCACTCATGGCGACAACGACTCCGTATAACAAGTGCTGTAACCCTGTCAGTTCACCACCTGCCCCAAACATCTGCTTAAAGTCTATACCCCACAAACCTGTGATAATGCCAATGAAAGTTCCTGCCAATCCCAAATATAAAGGGACGTTCAGGCTGTTGTGTATTTCATCCTCTAAAGCATTCTTTTGGTTATCGCAAATATCTTCAAGAATGCCAAGGTCGGCACTTGTACCTGTATTCTTGCACAAGTATTCATTCGTTCTATTAACGATTACGCCAAATCTTCCATCAGCGTGTTTTCCACCAGACAGGGCGAGCAACGAAAGATCTGTATAATCAATTCTATCATCCTCACCATCTTCCGTTTTGACGTAACGATTAGGAATGTTTGCCAAGAATTTCTGTAAAGAACTCTTTGAACGTAAAACGCTTGGAGTAAGCGAGGTTTCTTTCAGGAACAAGTCTTCGACATGCTCAAACAGGTTCTTGAGCTCTCCAATCTTGTGCCTCGTCTTGACGAAACTTGTGATTTGGAGGATGATTACAATTGCGACAACAACCAGTGCCACAATCAAGCCGATGTATTCATTTATATTTTCCATAGGGTATAATTTTTATTCGTTGTCAAATAAGCTTCCGCTCTGTTCATGCTTCTGTTTCTTTGCTCTTTTCTTGATTTCTTTTCTCTGCTCCTTGTCCCGTTGCTTCTTTTGTTCCAGTTCTTCCTTTGTCATCGGCTGGTAACCATCTACCCCATCTGGATATTTGCCCTCTATGTAGAGTTTCACCAACCCAGCATGAGAAAGGGGCTTTGATGCATCCCTGAAATCAATGTTCGTATTATAGTCTAAAAGCACGATGTCTTGTATCTTGCTTTGTTCTTTTATGCGCTCCATCACACGATGCACTTCTGGCACATTATCGAGTACCCACTTGTATGTTGGAAGATAAATCAACATTCGAGCCTCAAAATATCCCAACAACTCTGTACCATATGCCCCTTTTCTATGTCCTTTAGGCATTCCAAACTTACGAACAGTCCGTTTTAGGTCGTGCATCGTATCGTTCCTAAATGTAGCGAAATCCACGTCGGCACCATCAAAGACCTTTAGCCCTTGCCATACGGCCTCTACACATGTAGCAGTTAGTCCTTCCGTAAATGGTATAGGAATGTTCATGTGCGGATAGAACGGACTCAATATCTGCGCATATCTCATATTTGAAGTAGAGGTAATATCCAATATTGCTGCATTGGGGAATTCCTCTTTCACTTTCTCCAGCTTTCGCTTTTTGTTTACTACGTATATCATATATTCTCTATGTATTTTAGTGGAATAAATGTTTTAACCATGACTTCTGCTTGATGCGGTTTGAAATTTGGGTCATCGCTTCTAAGGTAATGCATTTTAGTGGCATCAAAATCCACCATTTGTAGATGTCTTAAAGTCTTGCCGTGAGTATGACGTTTATCAGCGGCATTCATGTCAGAGAATTGAGTATCCTTTAATAAAGCCACATCAATTTTAATTCTAAGGACTCTCATAACACTTCCCGATTGTTCGAGCCGCCATTTCATAGGATGATCGTCACAGAAACTTAACCGCACATAATCTTCAAGCCCGTATTTCTTGTCAAGCTCCCTTGAATCATAGTCACCGCCTTGGCATGGGATTGTAATTCCGTGCGTGTGGCAATAGTGCCATGATAGAAGACCGCCATGTTTCTTTATAGATGGAATATTGCGCACATCAGTAAAGTGATAGAGATACCTCACATGATTGTCGTCAAGAACCTGCTTGAAACTCTGCCAATCCTCTTTCATTTCAGAGGACAGAGCCATCAAACGCTGTTTCTCTGCTTGCTCTGCTTGTTCTTTCTTTCGAGCCTCATCAGCAAGCCGCTGTGCTTCCGCTACACGTCTTGCGCGCTCTTTCTGCTCACGCTTCTCCTTTTCTTTCCGTGCTTTCTCTTCTGCTTCTTTCCTTTTCTTCTCTTCTTCCTCTTTTCTACGTCTTTCCTCAGCCAGCCTTGCCAGTTCCTCACGTTCCATCTCTGCTACAAGATTGGCATATCTGCTTTGGAGTTCCTGATGCTTCAGACGTATTGAGGTATCCTTGACCTTTATAATCTTTTCAAGCGTCTTGTCAAGGTTAGTCTTTGCTTCTTCCGCTCTTCGACCATTTATTGCTCTTTCAATTCTTGTCAGCAAAGACTTGACTTCCTCTTCAAGGATTTTCAGTTCATGGGCTTCCTTTCTTAGGCGTTCTTCCTTTAACGCTTTCAGGTTTAAGACATCGCCAAACTTGTATGCATTATATACCTCTACTGTTCTCTTTTCACCAGCTTGTGGGATTTCTATCTTGTACCAATCAGTCGGAGAGACTTTTATCTGTTCCTTTTCCTCTTTTGCAGTCTGCTTTCGTTCGTCAAGCCTCTCATATGGTGATTTCGGCGCACGACATTTAGCACCAGCAGTATCTTCTGTTTGTGGTGGTGTAGCAGGTGCTATGCCTAGGATTCGTTTCAGCCAGTCCAGAAACATGTTCTTTCTATTCTCTTTCGTTTATATATAGTGAGGCGCAGACCTTCGCCATACGACTTCTTGGTCACCACAACCATCATACTTATATGGGAATGCCCGCGCCCTATGGG
>CAMVKN010000019.1 GCA_947168045.1 uncultured Prevotellaceae bacterium | reverse complement strand
GGAGTCCGCGATGTTGATAACATCGTGGAGGGTACCATCTTGCCGAGAACGAGATCAGGCCGATCACGCTGGGCAGGAAAAACTATCTCTTCTGCGGCAATCATGAGGCTGCTGGGAACATGGCTGTTGTTTGCTCACTGCTGGCCACATGCAGAAACCATGATGTCAATCCTCGAAACTATCTGAATGATGTCATAAGCCAGATGCCCTATCACACAAAAGCATCATATGAGGAACTCCTGCAACTGCTACCACATAAGTGGAAACTCAAACATCCGAAATCTGTCATGACTAAAACTGCATAATATAGGTATCACATATAGGTACAACAAATAACAATAGCAGCTACAGTCGAATCTGATGGTAGCTGCTATTGTTATGGTATATAGGTATCACTACCTGTAGTTTATCGAATGCTTACTTTAAGTTTCGGTAGTTCTGCTTGCTCTTTATTCTCGCGCAGAGTCGCAGAGTAAAGCGATTTTATGCGTAACTCTGCGACTCTGCGCGAGAATAAAGTGCTTCAGAATCTTGAACTATTATTCTCATTCGTGAATAAATGATTCCAATTATTCCAATTCGTTTCTAAACATAAGTTGCTGCTGCCAGTCGCGCCTTTCTGTCGGACTGCCGAAGGTCTGGCTCATCAGCGTGTTGTCGATGACCACCAGCTCGTTGTCGCTGTCCGCCATTCTGTCGTTCTCCGGATATTCTGCTGACAGCCTCATGCAGCCATGGACGATGTCGAGATAGTCGCTCATCAGCTGCATCGGGCACGCCAGCAGCAGGAGCTCTACCTCTGGAAGCGCCACCTTGTGGTTCCATGCGACGAGCACCCTGGTGTCCCCCTTCCGATATTCCTGCATGGCGTCCGTCACCTCATAGCCATTGACGTCGAAGAGCGTCCTCGTCCTGACGCCGTTACGTGTGAAGTAGTCGGCAATCATCTCCGCCTGCCGATGCCCGCAGGCCAGCACCACGCCCCTTCGTCCGCTGGCGTATTTCTTGTATGAGTTGTAGACGTGCACGACGGTCTCCTTCCGTGTGAGCAGTGCGAACAGCTCCTGTGTGACATAGTCCTCTGGGTGCACTCTGGGTTTCAGGCTCCTCATGCACATCCTCGTCAGTCCGTCGTAAGGCATGGAGTAGAGCGCCACCTTCTTCGTCAGCAGGAGCCTCTGTGACATGGACTCACGGTAGTCACTCTGCCTGAAGAGGCTCACGGTGCCCGTCGCAGTCGACTGCTTCGGCGGTTCCTCCAGGCCCTGCCCGTCCGTGCCGTTCACCACAGCCCTGATGCGGAACATCTGCTCATTGACCAGCGTCTTTTCGGCCGCCTCGCCCCGTCCGTTCTTCCGGCACTGCACCCTCAGGACCCCCTTTCCGCTTGCCTTGCCCATGAACAGCCCCTGCCAGTTGCGGTCGCTCGTCGGCAGACCAAACAGCAGGTACGAGCCGACCTGGTCGAGAATCATCACCTCCCGCTTGTTCTTGGTGACGCGCATCCCACGTCCCACCTGCTGCAGATACTTGCTCAGCGACATGGTGGGCCGTGCCAGCTGTATGAACTCCACTTCGGGGCAGTCGAAGCCCTCTGAGAAGATGTCCACGTTGATGAGAACGGAGCCGCCCGCTGAAGCCCCAAAAGCCCCCCCTACGGCCCCCGAGGGGGCTTCTATAGTTTTGCCATTAAGGGTCGGGTCTATAGTAGCCCCCTCGGGGGCAGAAGGGGGGACTGTGGTGGCCTTGTACTCCTCAATCATCCTCCTCCTCTCTGTGGCAGGCGTCTTTGCATCTATCACCCAGCAGCGCACCCCGTGGGCAGTGTAATACTCGGCAATGTGCTGCGCATGACTGCGGTCGATGGCATAGACAATACCCTTCTTCCCTTCGGCATACTGTCTGTACGACCGGTAGAGGTGCTCGATGCTCTCTGGCACGTCGAGCACCATGGCCATCTGCCTGGTCTGGAAGTCGCCGTCGGCGCCCCGCTTGTCCAGCCGTGCAATCCTTTGTACTGCGTAGCTGTCTGAGCGCACCGACACATAGTCCAGGTCGCTGAGCCATCCCTTCTGGATGAACTCGCGTATGCTCCACGACTGCAGCAGTGTGTCAAAGAGGTCGGTGAAGGGTTTCCCGTTCAGCCGGCATGGCGTTGCCGTCAGGCCCAGGAACCTTGCCTGTGGCCACCACTCCCACAGCATCCTGTAGGTCTTCGCCAGTGCATGGTGCGCCTCATCAATGATGACAAGCTCCGGCTCCCATCCACCTCCCCTCCCCTTGGGGGAGGGGCCGGGGGAGAGGTCTCTCCTTGCCAACGTCTGTATGCTTGCCACCTGAACGCTCTTCGTCTCATCCACGTGTTTGCCACTCACAATCAGCCCATGTACAATTCCGAAGGCATCCAGTGTCCTCGATATCTGCTCTATCAGTTCTATGCGGTGTGCCACAATCAGCGCACGAGTCTGACCACTCCCCTCTCCCCCGCGAGAGGGGTCGGGGGTGAGGCTTTTTGCCATCAGGTGCGTCTTTCCCGTTCCCGTCGGCATCTGCACCATCACGCTCCGGTGGTCACCCCAGGCCTCCTCCAGCCTGCTGAGCATCTCCTGCTGGTAGTCGCGTAGAACGTCCATCTTTATGCCAAGTTCGTTTTTTAGCGGAGCGAACAAAGGCCATGCCTCCACCTTCGAGTAGTCCTGTGCCTGCCGTCCTTTTCCTGTCACCATGATTTCCCTAGTTCTTCCCGTGGCAATTCTTGTATTTCAGTCCACTACCACACCAACAAGGCTTTTTCATCTTTGCGGGATGTACTTTCCGTCCTTGGCCTCGAAGATGGCGCTGGGCTTATAGACTTCTACGGTGTGCCATGTGCCTTTGGGAATCTGGATACCGTATGTGCCATCCTCGGGACAGAGAGTGACACGGTTGTTCATTTCCTATACTATGATTTTCTGTTTTGAGGGTGTCAGGGTGACAGAACCCTGATGTATAAAGGGCTTGTCACCCTTTTGACAGGGTGTCAAGGGTGACAGGAGGGTGACAGGTTTCCGGGGAGGTAAATCTCATGGTTTTGTCGCTATATCTCAGTGACTTAGCATCATAACTCATTGACTTATTGAATTATCTCATGGAGATAGCAGAATAACTCATTGACTTAGCATTGAATTTTCAAGAGAATTTGACTCTATCTCCGCTCCTGGCTCTTGCATTGTTAGTCCTAATGTCCACCATCGCATGCTTTAGTGGCACAAATGGTATCGAAAAGTGCTCCACTGGTGAGGCTGTTTTTAACCAAAAAGTGGTCTGTGGCCGCAAACACCTGTCACCCTCCTGTCACCATTGTCACCCTAAAAAATAGGGTGCAGTCCCAGTGTTTATCGGCATTCTGTCACCCTGACACCCTATAAATGAAAAATCCCTGTATATTTTATTTGCCATACGCCCCATCCTTTGCTTCCAGGATAGTGCTGGGCTCATGCACCTCGACGGTGTGCCAGGCAGCCTGAGGTATCTGGATGCCATAGAGCTTCTCTCTGGGGCAGAGGCGGAAGCGTGCCACCTCCTTGAAGCAGCTCTCGTCAGCTGCTGTCTCCCCATCGTGAACAGGCCCGCCTGCATCCAGGTTTGGCAACTCTTCGTAGAATACCCAGTCAAGACATCCTTCAAGGCATACGACCGTCTCAGATGTCTTCAAATGGCGATGAATGGGGACATGCGTCCCCACTTCGAGCTTGTTCGATAAACGTATCATCTTTCCTTCACAATTACCCATAAGGTCTGGAAAATCAGACTCAAGTCATACCAAGAACTCACTTCACATGCTTCTCATTATTTCGATAAAGTTGTCTATGACATACTCCACCATCTCGTCCGTCATCTTTGTGTTCAACGGGAGCGTCACCTCGTTGTGGAACATCTCATAAGCATTCGGATAGTCTTTGATGTCAAAGCCCAATTTCTTGTAGGCCGTCATCATTGGCAATGGCTTGTAGTGCACGTTGCAAGCTATATCTCGCTCTGCCATCTTGATGATGAACGCATTACGTTCCTCCATCGTCTTGCCTAACAGTCGTGTGATGTATAGATGTCCGCTTGATTGTGTTGTCGGGTCGTCAGCAGAATAGTGGTTCAGTACTTGTACTGGCAAGTCCTTGAATGCCTCGTTATACCGCTCTATCATCTGACGGCGGCGATACATCATCTCAGGGTAGCGTTTCAGCTGAACCAGCCCCATAGCTGCCATGATGTCCGTCATATTGCATTTGTAAAGCGGAGCCACTATGTCATACTCCCATGCCCCTAGCTGCGTCTTAGCCAACGCATCCTTGTTCTGCCCGTGTAGACTTAACAGCTGGAATTGCTTGTAGAGTGCGTCATCGTCTATGCCGTGGACATCCCCTTCTCCTTCGGGGAGGGGCTTCCACGTCAATGCACCACCCTCAGCCGTTGTCAGGTTCTTCACCGCATGGAACGAGAACGAAGTAAAGTCGGCTATCTCACCCACCATCTTTCCGTGCCATCTGGCACCGAAGGCATGGGCAGCATCTGCCATCACAATCACCCGTCCAAAAGCCTTCTGGATGTCATTGGCAGGCTGGAACAGATGCTTCTTACTCTCCACGGCGGCAAAGACGACATCATAGTCACAGGGCACGCCTCCGAGGTCAACAGGTATCACCACCTTTGTGCGCTCCGTGATAGCATCGGCCATCTTCTCGTAGTCCATCTCAAACGAGCCTGGCTTTGTGTCTACCAGTACTGGCTTAGCCCCCACGTGACAAATCACGCTGCACGATGCCGTGTAGGTATAGGCTGAGGTAATCACCTCATCGCCAGGCCCCACGCCGAGCACTCGCAGTATACTCTCCATACATGCCGTTGCTGAGTTGAGGCATACCGCCTTCTTTGTGCCACAGCACAGTGCTATCAGCTGTTCAAACTCCTTTGTCTTTGGACCAGTCGTTATCCATCCCGACAGGATTGCCTCCTTTACGAGGTCAGCCTCCTGCTCTGTCATGTCAGGAGGCGAAAATGGTACTTTCATATTTATATGGTTATTATAACTATTCCGTATTTGTCGTTATTGTATAAAATGGCTCGGCTTTAGAATCTTCGCCCAGAGACCGTATGCGAATTCCGACCATGGGCTATCTGGATAGCACAGGCGGTTCTTCCACCTGTTGTGCCACCACCGACGGGGCTTCACGCTCAGCGAGTGAAGTAGCTTTCCGTTTTCCTTATCTTTGAACTCTGGCGATAATATCTCTGCACGGAAGCGGCCATACAGTCCGTCGTCATATAAACCATGAAAAAGCGCAGCGTCAAAGCCTAGTTCTCTTATACAGAATAATCCCAAGACATTATAGAACCTATACATACCTACCTCTTTGAGATATGCAATGTATTTCTCCCATTCAATTTCCATTCCATGCTTTTCTATGAAAAAAGCCCAGTCGAGAACTTGCCTGACCGTCATCTTCACAGATGCGAAGTGGGCGGCACAATGTCTCAGCAGGTGTACAGCATTAAACTCTACAGATGGAAGAATAGCGTCACCTTCTTCAGTATAATTTTTGTTTGCAAGAATCTTCAGCATTTTTTCCATCTGTAGGTTTGATTTTCTCACATGCACGTTTAGGAAATCATAATGGTTCTCTACGCTCTCTCCGTGGAAACAGAACACCGTATGGTGGTGGTGACTATTATCCACCTCTATACCCAATTCATCATGTATCAGTTTATCAGCTCTTTCCTGCTCTCCAAACAGATAAATGTCTATATCCCCGCTGGGTCTGTGGTTGGGTATTGGATAGTTCAATGACAATCCCCAACCCTTCAACACCATCATTCTAATTCCATGCTGATAATAGAAGGCTGCTAACTGCCTCATTGCCTTCTCATTCTGTCCGTACCGTATCTCTATCTGATGTACCAAACCAATCCAGTCCATCTTTGTTTGGAAGTCCATGTCAACGGATATTCCGTTTTCATAGCATCTATTGATACCGTCAAGCACTATAGCAGCCACGCCCTGTTTCTCAGCCAAAGCCATAAGCTCATGCCAATCCACATTCCGAGGAACACGACATATCCTCGACTTACCCAAACCGTACCTGACAAATTCTGTCAGACACTGTTGCTTTTTCTCCATAAAATTTTATGTATCCGTAAAAGCGCCAAGCCCTTCAACAGCTTGTCGTCATATAAACTCTGTCATCCTGCAGCAGCATGATAACAGAAAGAAACTTTCTTGTTTTATTCGAAATTCGACCTGAAATCACCCAAATGTAATTTCAGGGCAGTTTTTGCCATTTGTGGCACATTCTTCTCTTCGTCCTGCGCCGACTCTATGTGATAGGGATGAAAAGTGCTGTTCTCACCTGACATGAATCGTATATATAGATTCTCATCTTCATCGAAATAATAAAGATGCTTACCTACCTTCACAGCCTTTCCCATCATTTTCTTTGCTTTCTTATTCGAACATCTAAGGCTCGATGCGTCATCTGCCAGTGACCCGCCAAGCCCGCTCGTGCCATGCTTGGCTGTATTCGGATGATACATCCTTTTTATCACCCCTCTTTCGCAAAGTCTCCTTAAAACCAGCATGACATCAGCCCGCAAAGCCGTGAACACTTTTTCTCTTCTGTTACACACCACATGAAGCCTCTGGCTGTCTCGTCCAACATTTAGTGCCTCATAGTTTATGACAAAATACATCACCGCCCGGTTATTATATTGCCTTTTGGCAATCTCACATAGCGTATCGTTGGCAATCTGCTGATCCTCATAGTAGAATTTATCCGCAACCGTATCTTGCTCCTGGGTATCACGCCATCGCTCCAGGTTCCTCTCCATCAGTTCCAGGTTGAACCGTTTCACTGAAGGATATTCTTTCTGTGCAGGATTGTAAGCAGACAGAAAAGCCGACAAATTATGATTGTCATAGAAGCATTCCACCGTTTCATCCTTCAAGTACAGCACCATACATTTCAGTTTGCGGAGAAAAACTTGCAACTCCGCATCATTCATTGGCCTGTCCTTTTCAACGAAAACCGAGGTCGGGTGGCCAATGCCTCTGTACTCGGGTAAAAGGAAAAACAGTTGTGCAGTCATATTCAAAGTCCAATGAGTGAGCTAAGATCTTGCTCCGCCTGGTCAAAGAATCCTCCAGGTGGGCATACGATATGGCCATTCGGCTTTATTGTCAACTGACAGATGTCGGTCTTATTTGGTGTGTTTTCCTCGAAGTCGAAAAACAAGACAGACAAATCATTCGCCTCCATTGTCTTGTTCATCACAGCTAATTGTAATCCGTGCAGTACATGGTCACTGTGTGACTCAATGAACACCTGCATGTTCTTTGCCTTGGCAATCTGTACTATTGTTCTTACAAGCTTTGCCTGTGCTGAAGGATGTAAATGGGCTTCAGGATTTTCTACCATTACCTTAGTGCCGTTTTTGGCCATTACCATTGCCACAAGGATGGAGAGAATATAGCTATAACCAAAACCGACATTCGATGGTTTGAAGCCATTTTCAGTGCCAGCTGGATCTATATACATCAATATTTCGTCATTGGCCGGGTTCGTTTCCGTTCTCACACTTCCACCTTCCAACACTTTTCTCAGCCACATATTCACTTCATCCTTCTGCTCCTGGGAAGCACTCTCCAGCATGTTCATCACATATTCACCATGTATGCCAACGCCCATCTGCCGCTGCCATCCACTGCTTCGCACACTGTTCACGCCTCCTTCTCTGTCAGCAGAGATAAACACCACATCAAGCAACTGTCGCAGCCCCATCACGTCGGATGTAGTCCCTACAGTCTTATCGTATTGCTCTAAAAGTAGCGGAGCACCATCTTCTGCCAAAACCATTCCCCCGTCCTCGGTCATTAATAGTTCTGAGGAGGTGACTGTTTCCATTTTGCTGTTTCCATCAACCTCCAGTTCTCTCAGCGACGCTGTTCTGCTATCATGCTCGTTCCTTTCAAACTCGCAATGAATGTCACAATCCAATTCATCATCTGTTTTAAGGTTGATTTCAAACGTGCCACTACTGTCACGTCGCAGCACATCATCAAACGTGCCAAGGTTTACAAGGCGACCGTTAAGATTCAGGTGGTCTATTCCTTTTTCCGAATCAAAACTCTGTGAAAGCAACAACAACGACTGTAGGACGGTGGATTTGCCTCGTCCGTTCTTTCCTGTCAGCAGATTCACCTTTGCAAGTTTCATGCTGTCAGAATCATCAAAGCTCTTAAGTCTTTTCAGTCCTACCTCCCTAATCATGTCACATAATTGTTTTTGAGCCATTTCCAGAACTCCGTCGATGCCCTGCCTCCCATACCGTTATGGCTGACCGTTGTCACCAATATTTTATCATATCGTGCATCAACATACGCTGATAAGGTCTTGGAAACGTCCTCCAATGACAATTGGGACACGACAAACCAAACTGTCTCTAACGGATGGAACCACTCCCCCATTCGCTTGATTGCAAGATATAGTGGGGCATAGTCTTTGTCTGTTGCTTTCAGTTCGTATGTTATTTGATAGAGCATGCTGTCGAATATTCATATTTTAGCTGCAAAATTACATTATTTCCTTCAATTATTTTGCAAAAATCTGCAAAAACTACTGGAATTTATAATTATTTACGGCAAACGTATGGATATTTGTGTCTTAAATGGCCAAAATCACTGCTTCTCAAACGATTTAATAACCTCCACGTATTTCCGTGTGCCGACCTCCTTGGTTAAGTTTGCCATCACAAACTTTCGGCCGTTACGTCCCATTTCCTTGCATAGTTCGCTATTCTTATAGAGCTTAAGGATGGCATCTGTAAAAGCTACCTTATCACCCGCTTTAGTGAAGATTCCACAGTTATTATCAGTGATAATTGTTTTCAGCTCATTCTCATCAAAGTTAGCAAGGACAGGCCGTGAGGCACTCATGATGCTCCACGTCTTGCTCGGCACAGAGTTCGCCCCTACGCCAGGCTTGCTGATTACCAGTCCCGTGTCCCCGAGGCTGAACACATGGCTGATGTCCTCATAGGGCTGGAAGGGCAGCATTGTCACGTTGCTGAGCTTCTTCGCAGCAATCATCTCTTCCACTTGTTTTTTATAGGCCCCTTCGCCAATAAGCACTAAATGGATGTCCGGAGTCTCCGTCTGCAACTCCTGCATCACTTCCATGAGCATGTCCATGTTCTGTGTCAGACCAATATTACCCGAATAAGTGATGTAGAATTTGCTTCTGTTTAGGTTGTATTTGTCGAAGAGTTTGTTCTTTTCTCGGGGGATGTCAATCACCGCTTCTTCGTCCACCCAGTTATAGATAACCACTATCTTCTCTTCTGGCACCCCTTTCGCCATGATGTTCTTCTTGAAATCCTCACTGATGACGATAATCTTATCAGCATTACGGTAGGTGAAGTTCTCAATCACGCGGCCTATCTTCCAAAGGATGCCACCTTTCTTGGCAAGGCCAGTACCTGCAAGAGAGTCCGGGAAGATATCCTGAAGGTTGTAAACAAAGGGCTTATTCTTGCATTTCTTCACCAGTGCAGCTAGTGCCCCTTGCGTAGGGGGCGTACTAGCAACATATATCAGATCAATGTTTTTAGCGCGAATGCCTTTCCAAAATTGAATTGCACTAATCAAAAAATAACGCAATGCCCTTAATACAGCATTCTTCCCTTCACGATACATGGCAAAGCGATACACTTCTACACCGCCATCAAACATCATCTCTAGTGTCTTATGCTTATAGTCTTGATACTCCTCTTTAGAAAGTCCTCGTTGAGGTCTGGCAGTATAAACTATGGTCTTAAAACCTGCATTAGAGAATGCTTGAAAACGGTTTTCTTCCAAATAGATACTAGCCGCTTTCTCAGGGAAGAAATATCCTGCTAATTGTAAAATCCTCATTCAGTCAGAATTTTTACATCTTCAATTAACGCCTCAGCTATAGAAATAGCCTCCATAGAGGTTGGCGCTGTCACGATTACATGCCCAGATCGGTTCAAACTCGATTTTACCTCTTTAACATCATCGCCTAACTTCACATAGATTTCTGAATCGTAAACTTCCGGCCGGTGAAGTAACTGGGTATCCTCAATGCAAACCACCTTTCCTGGTTTGGGAGTAAAGTAGCGAATAGCCACTCCTTGTGGCTCTGCCACAGGCTCCAGATCGGGAGCAATACCAAGAGCCACATTAATGGCAGCCGCCACCATATCAATGCCTGTGCTCAAATGTGTCAATTCAGTAGAGATAAAGTCTCCTCCAAGTCTGGCTCCTATTTCCATAATATATGCTTGCCCATCTTGAACTTTTATTTCTGCATGGCAGGCGCAGTTGTTCACCTTCAATGCTCTCACTCCCATCACAGCAGCACGTTTTACGGCCTCAACGATATTTTGTGGAAACATCGAAGGCTGACTATGCCCAAGCTCCACGAAATACGGTGCCTCTGTGGTCTTTTTGTCAGTAACCTGCAAAACATGAATGTCTTCGTCCCAGACTATAATCTCCACGCTAAACTCCGGTCCTTCCACAAACTGCTCCAGCATCACGCTCTTATCTCGGCTCTCCTCTTTTGCCCGCTCAAAGAGCCTGGCAAACTCCGCTCCTTCTATACTCTCGGAAATCTTGGCAATGCCCCTACTTCCGCTGTTCCGCGAAGGCTTCAAGATTGCATCTCCTTGGAAATCAGTACAGAAAGCGCCCCAAGCCACATCGACATTATTGAAACACCTCGACTGCGGGCTGGGAGCACCATACGTCTCGAAGGCCACCCTCATCAGATGCTTGTTGGTAGCCCGTATAGCTGCCTCTTTCGTAACGCCACTTAGTCCCAACTCATCATTGATACGCCCCATGACGTTCATCGCCACCTCAGAGCAAGGATGTATCACTCCGTCAATCTTTTCCTCCTTGGCGATTTCCACCATCTTCTCCTCGTTCATCAGACCGCCCGGAACAATAGCCTTATCCGCCAGTGCCATACCTGGAGCATTAGGGTCGTCATCCACAGCAATGACAAAATGCCCCATTTCTTTCGCCTTCTTGATGACGGGAATCTGCAGCAGCCCCGCTGCCAGTACCATAAGCTTTTTCATCAGCTTTTTTTTCTAGTTGTTCGTCTTTTCCCTTCTTCTTTCGTTTCTATGCCCTGTAGACGTCTTTATGTGAAAGTACCGTCTTTATCGTCAGCCAAATCACCTTGCAGTCAAACAGAAACGACAGATGTTCTACATAATAAATATCTGCCTGTAATTTCTCTTTCGTTCCCACCGAATTGCGATTAACAGCTTGATTCCATCCTGTAATACCTGGACGAACTGTCAGTATCACTCTTTCCTCGGGAGTATAATGCTCCAAATAGAAAGCTGAATCTGGCCTCGGTCCTATCAATGCCATATCACCTTTCAGAACATTCAGCAACTGAGGGATCTCATCCAGACTAGTTTTCCTTAGGAATCGTCCCACTTTAGTCACACGAGGGTCATCCTCCGCATTATATGTGCTGCCATCCTCCATCCGCAGGTCTGGAGCATTCACAATCATTGAGCGGAACTTATACATCTTGAATATCCGTCCACCTTTACCGATACGTGATGCCATGTGGAACAGTGGGCCACCATCATCTAATTTTATAGCAATCCATACAAATAGACACAGCAACAGAACAAAGGGAAAAGCTATAAGAGCGATGATAAAATCTATCAATCGCTTAAAGAAGTGCGTATACATAAAAATCGTTATCTTAGTGCGATTCCTGTTCGAAATCAATACTTGAATAAATCGCGATATAAGTTGTTATCCCAGTCCTTCTTGAAATCCTCCATCATCTGACGATAAGTTTTAAACTTAGGTTCAAAACCAAAATCTCTTTTTGCCTTCTCCATAGAGAACAAATAAGAAGGTGTGTTGTTTTGTACCTCGGGCTTATAGACAATTTTGCTCCTTCGTCCGTCAGCTGGCCCAAATACATCACGCATCACTTCTGCCTGTTCCTGGAGCGTAACACCATTTCCTGCAGTCATGTTGTAGAGTCCGTAAGTGTTCTCACTCTTAATCGCTAAATAGAAAGCGTGGGCAATATCTTTCACATATCCTACATCACGAATCATCTTGGGATTGCCAAAAACAGTGATGTCCTCTGCCTTTTCTGCTTTCTCCATAAAGATTTGGAAGCCAGACTTCTTCATCTCACCATTCACAAATAGCGACATGTGAGGAGTGATGCCAAATACCGTAGGGAACCGGAATACGGCATTCTTCATCCCGTGCTGCTGGTTGTAGTACTCCATCACGTCGTTAGCTGCATTCTTTGAGATAACGTATACGGCATGATCGCCCGTATAGATAAAGTTACGAGGCTCATCCTCGGTGATACGTTTTGTTGCACTCCATGCTCCCCGCACATCAGCGTATGAGCAGGTCGAAATTACCCGTTTGATACCATTCTTGCGGCAATACTCCAGCACATTGATAGTGCCTATCACATTAATGTGGAAGTAGTCCGCCGCATTTTCGTCCTCGTCAAGATTCACTGGGGCGTTGGCAGGGAGAAGGCCTGCAAGTAGTATAACCCCTTCCACTCCCGCTTTTGGTAATTGTTCAAAATCTGCCTCGTTATTAAGGTCAAGATTAACGTACTTTACCCCTAGCTTGTCATAGTGCCCCTTGAATTTGTCCTTTCTTCCAGTTACTAGCACTTCACATCCCTGGCTAACCAGTTCGGTGACAGTATGTACACCAATAAAACTAGCAGCTCCGATAAGTATAATCATAGGAATTACTATTTGCTATTTAAAATACGATCATATAGTTTTATATAGTCAGCGAAGCGTTCATCTTTATTGAAACAACGCTTTGCCCTCATACGGCATGCTTTCGTATAATACCCTTTCCCTTTTTCCCGCAACATCTCTATCGCGGCTATGAGTCCATCTATATCACCTTTTTCTATTACAATCCCGGTAAGCTCATCTATTGCCTCTGGACTTCCTCCTGTTCGGTATGTCACAACAGGTGTTCCGCAAGCTAAAGCTTCTAAATTAGTTGTGGGAAAAGTATCATTATATGTCGGGTTTATAAATACATCAGCCGCAGAGTAGAATTCAGCTAACTCTCTTTGGCTTTGTGTCCTTTCTATCTTGATGATACTATCGGGAAGACCTTTTGTATCGTCTCCTGAAAGACCTACTAAAATAATTTGTAGATCCTCCCTCTTTGCTAATTCAATAAACTCAAGCTTCCCTTTTTCATTATCAAAACCAGAGCCAACAACCCCAAGTATTATTGTCTTGTTTGAGTCTATTTTATACGTTTCTCGGATGGTATTCTCTAACGGCTTGAATAAATCTATGTTTATTCCATTATGAATTACTTCTATCGGGAAATGACCCAAAATGGATTTTGAAACCAATCCGCCAAGCCAATTCGACACAGGTACAATAGTTACATTTTGTAGTTGGTTATACAACTCTTTCTTTAATAGGTAATTTTTCCTGCTTCTATCAAAAATTCTTGATTTATATTGTGCCATTAAAAGAGGACAATTCCCACATTCGATTTTCCACTTATCACAACCGAAATTGTCAAAATGTGTACAGTGACCTGTAAACGACCAACAGTCGTGTAGCGTCCAAACAATTGGAATGTTGGATATAGCTAAATATTCAAATAATACTTGATAATTAAGATAATAGCCGTGAATATTATGTAAATGAATAATGTCTGGCTTTAATCTATCTATCTTATCAACAAAGTGCTTTGTGGCCTGAGTAGAGGCAAGACCATGTCTTCCCAAGAACTCACCAGCAATCGCATGATAAAAATTATCGTATTTTGAACTAATTCGAATAGATTTTATCTCGCTTCTGCCAACATAGCGTCCTCCATGTGCAATATAACACTCCCATCCATTTTTTTCTGCTAATAAAGCGATTTGCTCAGCTATACGGCCTGTTGAGCCTTGGTTTAAGGTGGTATTTATTTGTAATAATGTAGGCATAATATATTATTTCCACCAAGCGTTAATTATATGATGAGATACCCGTTTTTCAATAGGAGGCAACTTCATATAGTCACCAAAACCATTTTTCAAGTACTCATCGTAATCTTTCATTCCTTTAAAAAATCTATCTTCAAAAGGTAGGTCAATAAAAGAAAACATATTCTTAATTTCAAACCTGTTTTTCTGCAACATACCTTGACAAGACTCAAATACATATTCACTGTCTGTATCGTTGTATCTTTTTATGTACCAATCAAAAAAAAAGCATATCTTCTTTGCACTGAATGGAAGAACTAATAGTTTGCACATCAATAAAACGATGTTTCTGTACAGTTTTCTATCTTTTTTGAACTGTTCGTATTTTGATTCATAAAGCCGATGGAGTACTTTTCTAATCTTGTTAAAAAGAATCCAGGAAAGGGTACTTGAAGGCACCTTATCTATTGGGAAAATATCAATGTTCACCCCAATTGGTATTTTGTATGCACCTTCATTAAAAATAGTCTGATTGTTATAAGCTTTTGCATATGGTTTCTCCCATAGAGGCTCTCTCTCTATAGAAGCTATACTAATGTTGTTAAACACTTTAGGGAATTGACAGATAAGTTTATCATAATCTTTTCGTAATATATATATATCTATGTCATCATCCCATGGAATATAACCTTTATGTCTGACTGCACCTAACAATGAGCCACATCCCAAACTATAGTCAATTTGTTTTTCAGAGCAAAAATTTTGAATTACTTCTAGAATATCCATCTGAAGTACTTTCAATTCATCAAGTTCTATCTTTTTCATTCTATTTTCTGGTTTTTTCTGCAATTTTTGCTTTCAACTCGCTACTACTTACTCCATCTGTTCTTCCAAGTACTAAATGTTCCTTCCCGTTTTCTTCACACCATAGAATAGCCCGTTTAAAACCGGCATGACATTGATCGGGACCTGTTACAAAAACATCAAAATCTATTTCTTGAACTATCTTATCAACATCCGTATATGTTATTACTTCATCGACATATCGAATTGCTTTAATCATATATTTCCTATCATCAGTTGTATTCATCACTTTAGCAGTTGGTTTGTATTTCAGGATAAAATCACTATCTTGTGCTGCTACTATTAAATAGTCACCAAGCCCTTTGGCTCGTCTGAAAAGTTCAACATGTCCTTTGTGAAGTAAGTCGTATACACCAACTGTCAAGATTTTCTTATATTTGCGAGGCTTCATACTTGCTAATTGAACATTAGCTGGCAATGGAATTCCTGCTAATTGGCACTTGTTTTTGAAAAAAAAGAAATCTTTCTTTCTATGGTAATATATCCACGAATAGTATAATGAGTCTGGCAAATGATCTTGTATCCATGTCCAAAACCAATGCGAATACCTTGATAACAGATTTTTCTTATACCAAACTGTCTGCAGTGGTGTAGTCCAGTCCCCATATTGGAATGAAAGATACTCATCCACATCCTGAGGAACATTCAGCATTATCCCCTTAAAGTCCCATTTTGCAGTGTTTTGTATGTATTTCTCGTGAATAAAATCTGTTCCTCCTGTATGCCTAACGTCTGCAGATATTTTGTGAAGAACAAATACTTTTATCCATTCATCATTCCTACGTAAATAATATAGCCCTCTACGTTCGTATCGTACAAGTTCAAAGCCCGCATCTAATAAGAGCCACAAGATATCCTTAAAACGTTCTTCGTCTTCTTTAAGAATGTATATGTCGAACACGGGATTCCATGGTAAGAAGCCGTCATTACGGACAATGCCAATCAATGAACCAAATGCAGGCCCCCAGTTTATGTCTATTTTATCCATATATGCTGTGAGTGTACGGATATTATCTAACATGCTCTCTGCCTTTACTTTATGATTGCCGAAGTACAGAAGATGAGAAGTGTATTCCAGGAAACCTTTAGATGTTTTAATTTTCATTATTTATTCAATTATAATTTATGAGGAGTAGCTAAACTACATGGCCCTTCAGTATAATGAATGCAAGTCTCTCCTTGAAGGCTCTTCGAAAGATTAACAAATCTAATAGCTGCTTGCTGTGGCGACCAACAATTTTTCATGTCAGCATATGCTTTTTTCGCAAATTCTTCACATAATTTTCTGTCGTCTAAAAGTATTTTTATCTTACCATAAAGACTATTCACATCCTTTGACCTAAAACTGAATCCGTTCTTTCCATCTTTAACCAGAAAGGGAACAGAACCTATAGCGTCAGATCCAACCAATGTACATCCATTGCTCATAGCTTCATTTGCCACGGCTCCCCATCCCTCATTCTGATCACTTGTGAAAATAAAAACATTGTGTTGTCGCATTTGTGATAGAATTTCATTATTCTGCACACTGCCTTTCACACAAACACAATCGGTCAAAGAACATTCATTAATTTTGTCTTTAATATCTTCTATTAACGGACCGTTACCAAACATATTTATCTCAAAATCGTAGCCATCTCGTTTTAGTTTGGACGCTAACTTTACTATCAGCTCTGGGTGTTTCCAATCAATGAAACGAGAACACCACATAATCTTTATGCGTTTTTGTCGTTTGTCTTGTAGTATTTTGTTTATATCGATATCATTTACTTCTGTAAAATACGCCCATTTATAACATTTATTTTTATACATACCCAACAAATAGTAATCATTTGCAGCATAAGCACTAGCACAAAGCATGTACTGTTTGTTTTTACGGAATTTGAAGTACGTAAATATCTGCCTCCACAGCCGAGGAGATAACAAATTAAGCATGTATTTCTTCTTAAACCAACGTTCTGAGTATAAGAAGGTTAATTTATTTGTCTTTAGTCTAGCCTCCAGATATGATTCCATGCTACTGTTTATAAAAATAGCAACATCTGCTGTTTTTGATAAAACAAATGCTTCTTCTTTCTTTTCGGAGTTGTCTAAAACAATCAAATATGGCCTGTCAAATGAACTGTAACCTAATTCCTTTCTAAATCCGGGTACTGTATGATCTGCAACAAAAATAAAATCAACATCATCTATAGCATTAAATGCATCAGCTAAATGCAACTGATGATGATTAAAATAATTTGAAAAAAAAACAATCTGCATTTTACAATGAAATCTGAGACTCTATAAAGTTGATTATTTTTTTTGCACGCTCACCAATTGTTAATTCTTTGGCAGATTCCTGAGAAGATATGCTCATCTCATTTCTTAATTTGACATCATCCCTTAATGTGGTTATGGCTTTTTGTATTTCATCAATACTCATTGGGTCTATCATGATAGAATTCCTTTCATTAAGGACATCCCAGTTAAAAGGCAGATTCGATGAAATGATTGGAAGTCCACATGCCATAGCTTCAATTATAGCATTGCAGCATCCCTCTTGTAAAGTTGGGAGGACGAAGGCATCAGCAGCATTAAGAAACTTAGGCAGAATATCATGATTTACTTTTCCTGTAAATAACACATTATTGCATTTGGGTAAATCAATTCCTGAACCAATGAAAAGCGAATATACATCATTTTTATCAATTCTCGATATGGCATCAGAAACTCGTTTACTTCCTTTTCGATTTGCAAACCAACCAACAAATGCTATAATAAACTTATCTTTTGGGAGTCCAAGATCAACTCGACATTTTTCTTTATCCATGACCTTGAAAAGATTGTTATTAATGGAATTGGGGACAACATAACATTTTTCTGGTATCGTTAATTTCTTTTCAATACTTTCCTCCTTGTTTTTTGTTGATACACAGATTACTCCTTTCACGTAGTCAGTAAAGTCGCTGATATCTCCCGTTTTGTTGTTGACAAAAATTTCACATTCTCCAGATGCCACGAATAAAGGTATTTTGTTTTTTCTTGCAAATGGGTACGCTTTTAGTCCTTGCTTCCAAAAATGGCAATAAATTATATCGGGTGTAAACTTCATTTTTTTTAATGCCTTATTTATTGCATGCTTATGAAGAAAATCAGAAACATTAAATGAACAAAATTTTATATTAGATGCAGATATGTAGTTAGGACAAACTACTCTAACCTCATTAGTACCTACACTATAAGAATAGCTTCCCTTACTAACATGTCGATAATGAAGTGTATTAAAGGGACACACAACAACGCATTTATGACCTTGACGAGCAAATTCGTCAACAAGCATCTTTACAAATACTTGATCCGAACTACTATATTTATTCGGATACATATAAGATACTATACAAATATTCATATTCTGTTAAATTCAAGCCAGTTGGGATAGTCTCGTTTTACAATTGTTGCAGGGCTTCCCGCAATAACAACATGTTCTTCTGTAAACGATTTGTTTACTGTTGCGTTAGCCCCAATTGTGTTATTACTTCCAATTACAATGGCACCATATAAAACACAACTAGGTCCAATATAAACATTGTCTCCTATTGTTGGTGCGATTTCTTTTCCTGCGCTTGCTCCAATATTCACACATGCATGAATTCTACAATTGCATCCAATCCTAGCATGCCCACTAATAATAATAGTACCGTAATGCGGTAACGACAATCCTGGGCCACAGGTGTTAATTGCTATGGAATAACCAAGTTTTCTAGAAGCTTTCCTATATTTGAAATAATAGTATTCCTTGAAAAAAAAAGCCCCAAAGACTTTTACATTAGTATAGTATTCTAATTTTCGCATGTAGCGAAGTACTGTAATTGAATTGGGAAACAATAATTCCTTAAGAAAATCTTGAAACGACCTTTTCACACCAAATCCATTTAATTTTCGATCTTGTAATATATACCTTTTTAGGTCTGTCTTGTTTTTTATCATATTTTTCAATTGTTGTTAGTGAGTGACAATAATTTTCCTATTTTAAAATCCCATTCTTGAGGTTCAAAAGGGAGTAAACCGCTACTTGGATAGAAAGTTAATTCTGAAAAATAAACATGACCACAAATTTCATATAAGTCAACTCTAACAAACGGAAAATCTTGGGAAAGTTTACTCGCGATTACTTCCATTTCTTCAAATGTCAAAGGTTTTATGGGCAGTATATCAGAAGGTAAACAATCCGAGCGTTTGAAAGGAACTGGCTTCCAATCCATCGTCATATAGTTTATTGATGGATGAGGGCCTGAGTTCCTAACATAAAGAAATTTCGGTTGTCCATTAAAACAGAAGAACTTATAGTCAATTAAACTTGAGCCGTCTTCTTGTGTCATATACTTCTCTGCAATAATTCTAGGCTTAATGTTTTTATATGGCCACTCTCTAAATTCGGTATAAATATTGTGTTTTAGTGCTTTTGACAATTGACAAACTGTTTCTTCTTGGTCTAATGAGTTCTTATCCTTACAAACGATAACTCCAGAGCCGCCACCACCATGTGTGGTTTTCAACACAAACTGCAAAGGCAATTTTTTCCAATCAATCTCCTCACATGTATCCCATACCCCCAAGGTTGGGATAACGAACGAATCTCCTATCCTATCTGCAATATATTGTTTTACCTCAAATTTATCGACGATAGAAGTGTATATTTCTTTTCGATTATTGATTTTTAGCCATTGTAATTTTTCACTGAATGACCTTGGGTTCTTCAAATTCAATTTATAACCCATGCGGCAGTAAAAAATCCAACGCAAATATAGACTATCAGGAATGAAGCATCCATATTTCTGTAACACTAATGAAACTAGTAACAATTTATTGGTATGCAATAAATCAACTATCTTATTAATAAATTTCATGTTTATCTAACATTTTTGCGGAAACCGTCAGCAAGGGAGAACCCTAACATGGAAGTTGCATAAATACTCATGCCACAGATTGACATAGATATAAAAGTCCTGATTGTTATTATAAAAAAAATGAGGAAGAGACAGAATCTGGACTCATATGCTAGAAATTTACATCTTGACACTTGGAAGAGCCGATATAAAAAGACAAATAATAAAAAAGCCCCTATTATACCATTATTTATTAGCATTTCTAACCAATCATTGTGAGCGAACCCCCCCGCTGTCTTTAACGTAGCCCATGCGCCTCTACCAAATAAAAGTGCAAAAGGGTCTGATTGGTTGATATAAGTATTCCAAAAGTTCTCATATATGACCTCTCTATTACTGGTGTCTCCTTCAAGTGTTTGTTCTAATCTATAATTGAAATAATCGCTAGATTGTATCATCTGTTGAATATAAGCGAAAACAACTAATAAAGTTATTGCAGCCAATAGAGCGATGATAAAATATTGCTGTTTAGATGCGTTTTTCATAATGCCTCTTATAATAATAAGCAATAGGAATAAACAAATCAATATTGCTCCTCTCTTCATTGCCATAATAATAAAGACTGTGATTACTGCAAGCCCAATATAAAGAAACAAAGGCTTTTTTCGAAATACTAACATTCCAGGTATTAAATAAAGGAGCCAATTTCCTGCGTTATTCGTACCTTCATCAAATGCTGATTTGTTCTCTAGTATTCTTGCTGTCAATCCTCTCTCCATCTTAAAATATTCACATATTCCAACAATCACAAATAGTATCATCCACATTTGTAATGAATGTAGTGTGATTAATCCTTTTTTTGTATACAAATATGTAACATAAATAGGCAGTAAGGAAATATATGCTCCCTCTATATAATATTGCGACATTTTCCCCTTTACACTTACGCCATCAGTTACAAAAAGAATAATGCCGTATATAGTGAACATGGCTATAAGTGCAGAAATACTTCTAAATAGCCTCGAAACATAAATGTTTTTAGTTATTTGAAGACACGAAAATGACTCAAAGAGTGTTATCAATAATATTATCAATAACAATCCCTGATTTATGAGAGTACCTTCTTGATATAGTGTTCCTTTTAACAAGTATATACACCACAATAGAAAATAAATATTTGCTTTATTTTCAAAAAAACTATTCATCTTATTCTGTTCTCTTAATAATTTTTGCAGGGTTTCCAGCAACTATACAGTTATCTGGCACATCTTTAACGACTACACTACCAGCACCAATAATCACATTGTTTCCAACCTTAATATTACCGATGATATTTACATTAGCCCCCAATGATACATTATCTCCGATGACAGGAGTCAAGTCATTTTTTCCATGTTCTTTATTCCCCAATGTGGTCAATTGGCAAACAGTGAAAAAATTACCTATTTCTTTGGCATTTATTATTGTACCGTAGGGATGATTTAGGACGAAAACCCCACCACCTATTTTTTTTACATGTGGAGTAATATAAAAACCTTCATATTCAGGGAGGAATATCTTTAACAGTCTTGCCCATTTAGTGCCGATACGATAATAAAAGACATTTCTGTATGGTGATCGATTTACAAGATAATAACTTAATCTCTTATCGCAATGACATCTATAGTTCATCACTTGCAAATCTGTTTCTACAGATTGCTTAATACCATCGGAAGCTAATTTGAGAACTAAAATATGTGGAACTGCAAATATATATCTCCAACATTTAAATAATAAAGAAAGATTCATTGTAAATGTTTTTTAAAATACTCAACAAATTTGTATTTTTCATTCTTAATTTTCTTACGACATACCAGATACGCCTTTGCAACATCAAAACAGTATAACAAGCCGCCTGAGCGCAAGCATGATAATAAATAATGAAACATCCCTGATGCCTTGGTTTCAGGATATCCTAAATATATTCTAAATTCACTCATCTGTTCTCGATGAAGCAGTTTTGAAATAATCTCTTCAGAAGTTTTTTTTCTATTATTAACTAAGCTGCCTTGTTGATATACGTAGCGATAAATCGGTGTATAGTCAATTTGGATTTTTTTTGCAAACCATCCAACTTGAAGCGTAAAAAACATATCATTGCCATTTTTTGTTTCCTCAAATCTTATCTGGTGATTATACACCATTTCCATATTAATCATCTTATTCCATGGAGCATAATGCATAAATTTTATTCTATCAAGATCCTTTGGTGTCGTTTTTGCGCTTGTAAGCCATAAACTGTAAGGATGTTTAGAGAGTGTGCCATCTACATTCACAGCTCTATAATCAAAATAAAGTACATCAATATCAGTGGAACTATATTTGTCAAGGACTGACAACATTTCAGGCGTATAGAAGTCATCTGCATCAGCAAAGAGCAGCCATTTCCCCTTAGCATGCTGTAGTCCAACATTTCTTGCATGGCCAGCTCCTTTTGAGTGATCCGCATCAAGAAGTATGATTTCTACACCCTCCCTGTCAATACTAGGCTTCTTTCCTTCATCACTATTGTCATCCACAATAATGATTTGTACATCCTCTCGTTCAGGAATACTATCCACACAACGCGCAAGCAATTCCGGACAATTCTTGTGGGGAATAATAAATGTATAAGTTTTCATGAAATCATTTTTAGCAGGTCCAAATAAATTCCCACATCTTTCGGTTTTCTTCTTTTATGTGAGGAACCTTATTACGCAAGATGTTTCTGACTTTAGAATTTATATTTTCGTCGAGATAATTATCAATCATATTGATAGCACCCTGTATATCCTCGATTGGTAATACACAATCACTCATTGAATAATCATTGAATAACTCCTGATATTTATGACTCCAACTTGTGGCAAGACAAGGTACACATGAGTTCAGTGACGATGCGACGCCATGAAATCTTGAAGAAACCGTCAAGTATGCTGAAGCAATTAAACCTTTTACTTCTAGTGCATTGAGACCAGAAACATATTGAATTATGTCTGGAAGCCTTTTTTGCAAGTCTTTACAAAGCTGCTCGTCTTTTCCGCCTTCATGATTTAACAGATAGACAACCTTTCCTGATTTTCTGGCATTATTGATAATAGACTCAAGCAAAGAAATATAGCCATCCAGTCCAATTGCGCCCTTGTTTATCATCTGCTTATTAGGAATGACACAAATACCATTGCGCAAGTGCTCGTATTGTGTTGGAAAAACACCTTCTACTAATGATGTGAAGTCTGTAAACATCTTTACTTTCGCCATATTGGTGATCCCAGAGTCTTCCAAGTATTGCAATGACACCTTCTCACGTGGCATCAATACTGTGGCATAGTTGTTCAATACAGACAGGACATCTCTGGAAGCTTTCTTTTCGAAAGGCCCGAATGCTTGAGGCAGATATATTATTTTGGTGCCTTGCTTTTTATAGGCAGACAAAATACATTGTAAGATGGCTGAAGAGTGTGCTGAATGTTTGAACTTGTCAGAGAAGCGGAATCCGCTGGCATCAACGAAATAATCTACTTTCCCCATTCCTATCATGTGAGGTAATAATTGGAAAGGTATTTCTAGCTTCTCAAAAACACTTGCAAGATGAAACTTCTGTTCAAACTTCCCACAAGGAATATATCTAAAGTCAAGTTTTGTCTTCACATAACTTAGTTCATGGAACATCCTGTCTCTCGGTATATACACAATAGCTTCCGGATGCCTTCTCTCTATCTCCTGCAATATTGCGTAGAGCATTAACTCCGCGCCTTTATTGTTGGTCTCAACACCAGATAATACTATTTTCATAATTGGTTATCTTATTATTTTACTAACTAATTTAATTGGTGATTTGAGAATATTGAGCACAGAAGACTTTACGGCTGTATTTCTTAGATAAATTGTATTGTGCCTAATAATTTCTTCTTTTGATTTTGAACTATCCTTAACAAACTTATCAATAAGAGGCCTTATATGAGAGCCATCTTCGGAAGGATTTAAAGTTGTTGCATAGCTTGGCATAAGCCAACCTTTCATATGGTAACATGACAATGCTGAAGATACGTCTTTCTTCCGCTTTTCTATATGCTGTCCTGCTATCGCCTCTTCTAATGGCGCTTCTCTTAAATCTGCCAGTAGGTAGTGCATCATCTCTTTCAGAATTTTTGCTCCCTCTGAAGTACGTGACATGACTAATGACATGCCACCATTCCAGTCAACATTAGACATTCCCCATGGGTCGCCATAAACGATGTCTGCACCTGTGTTGAGTTTGTCAAAACATATACGGCAGCGAGGATTGGTAAAAGGATCTTTAAGTTTATGACGCTTCCAAGTCGGCACCTGGACTATTTTGTTATCTGTCGTTTTAATGAGTATTCTTGCATTCTTATAGCTCAAAGACTTGTCACGCCATATAAGTCGCTTTTGTTGACCCTTATAATAATACCCATATAGCACATCTGTCACCGTCTTGCAGAGTGTTCGGTCACATATTAACCCCAGCCTATATTTAACCTTATCTCTGTATTTCGTGTTGAAACTCTGCAAAGCCCTTATACCTTGTATATGACATCCTGTACCAACCACAGCAATTGAGTGATACTGTTCAGTCTGCTTCATTGCTGACACTATGTCAATAGGCACGTATGATGATTTCTGACAAGCGAATAAATTATCAGTTTTTGTAATTACAATGGCTTTAGGCGTATATTCGGTTGCATCCTCCACTCGACATACGACAGCAGCATCTATCTTTTCAGAATCAAATAAGTATTTAAGGGTAGCCGTTACAAGACCGCCACTCTGGGAGTTCTTGTATATTCTCTCATCTGTTGCCTTTCCGACATAAACCTTTTCAACTTTACCTATATATTTGTCTTCTGCGTGTGGTAGTTGAATGCCTTTTAAGTCCAAACTTGGACAGTGGCTATAGCATAACCCGCAATTGGTACATTTTGTTTCATCAATCATTGGAAGCAATCTCCCAATATCGTCATATTTCATCGTTATGGCCTGATGCCCGCAAATTACATTACAAGTTCCACATCCATAGCAAAGATGGGAGTCTTTTATTTTGTCTATATTGTCCATTGCGACTATTCTCTATGGTACTTTTTTTATTTTAGTGAATAAATATTTTACTAAAACATGCCTTTCACTATTAGTAAGACCCAATAAGAAAACCAATGATATGGCTGCCGTTAAGCTAACTGAAATGGAAATAAATAGCCTGGCAACACTAGGTTCCATAAGGAGTACAATACCAAGTGGAGCAATAGTTGAGATGATTGTAACTAATGCTACTCTGCTTATTACTTCCTTTGCGAACCGCAATATTGGAAAGTCCAATAATTCCTTCATCATTCTAAGCCTAATAATTTCATTTCCTATATACACAATTGCATAGAGGATGTATGGTGTCTCGGAAGGGGCACCCAATTCAAAACCAATCCAACTTAGGGGAAAGACCAAACACGTAACAGGTGTTATACATAATACGTATTTCCGTATCATCCCTGTTGCCATACACGCAGTATATCCGGTTTTTCCTATGATATTTATCATAGTTGCAATAATGGCTAACCTTACAAAGTTAACAGCGTGAGGTGGTACAATCTTTAACCATACCGTCAAAATGTACTCTGTTTCCATTAAAACTGGTAAAGCGAAAACGAACATTATAAAATAAGAAAACTTTGACCCACGACACACCAATGCTATCATTTCCTCTTTTCTTCCTGCTGCGTAACTCTTTGTTATTTGTGGATTCATTGCTGTAGTAAAACTGTTTACTAATTGGGTGACAGCATGGTCAACCTGTGTTGCAATACCCCTTGCAGCATTAACTGTTACACCAAAGAATAAGTTTATCAAAAGATTAACGCCTTGGGTGTTGAATATATAAGCACTATTCGTAAAGAAATTCCATCCAGCAAAACCTGTCATATCCTTCATTACACTTTTGTCGAAAACGAAATGATAGTGACTTTCATCAAAATGCTTATGGCAATAGACTGTGTATGTCATACGGATAATTATTGATACACATACTAATAATATGGCATAGAAAATCAATCTATCCCATGGCGAGACGAGAATAAGAAAACATACAGTGAGTTTCAGGAAAGCTTCAAGTATGCTCACGTATGCAAAAATATCCATCTTCTCATGGGCTATTATACAGGCATTATATGGCACGCTTATCAGATTTATACAAAATGTCAATAACGAGCACTGAAGTACCCAGTTGGCTGCAACAAGACGTTCTGCCGGAATGTTCATTTGGTAATTTAAAAACCATAAGCCTACAATTTCACCAATTAGGATTATAAGTAGAGATATTCCGACCTGGATGTTGACGCTTGTTGAGAATATAATACTCAACTTTTCTGTTTTTCCTTTCCCTAATTCAAATGTTATAAAGCGGCTGATTGCAGAAGACAATGCACCAGATATTACACTGAACATCGCTACGACACCGCCTACTACGTTGTAGATTCCGTAGTCTTCAACTCCTAATGCGTTAAGGATTACTCTACTGGTATATAGAGTAATCAGCAGGATGACAAGCGTACGGAAATACAACAGCAGCGTATTCTTGGCTATGCGTTTGTTATCTATATAAGAATTAGACATTATCTAATAAGCGGGTCATAAATATAAGATGAGATAAGAAGTCCTTCCATGACATCGAAGAAATACCAGATGTGTTTTCGAATATGTGGGGTGACAGATACTATGTCTAATCTCTTTTGAAAATATCTCTGGTATAAACCTTCTCTACCACATCATCAAGCAACGAATCATAACGGTTCGCGATAATGGCGTCAGACTCTTTCTTGAACATATCAATATTGTTCACTATGCGAGAGCCAAAGAAGGTCTCGCCATCTGTTAGCGTAGGCTCATAGATGATGATATTGGCACCTTTGGCCTTTACTCGTTTCATGATGCCCTGAATGGCACTCTGGCGGAAGTTGTCAGAGTTGCTTTTCATCGTTAGGCGGAACACTCCGATGGTGACTTCTTTTTCTGAGTTCTGGCTCCAGTCGCTATTGGCGGTATAGTAGCCTGCCTTGCGCAGCACTTCATCGGCAATGAAGTCCTTACGGGTACGGTTGCTCTCTACAATGGCTGTCATCATGGTCTGTGGCACATCAGCATAGTTGGCAAGCAACTGTTTGGTATCCTTAGGCAAGCAATAGCCACCATAGCCAAAGCTTGGATTATTATAGTGTGTGCCGATGCGAGGGTCGAGACCCACGCCAGAGATGATGGCCTGAGAGTCGAGGCCTTTTACCTCAGCATATGTGTCAAGTTCATTGAAGTAGCTAACACGCAGGGCAAGATATGTATTTGCAAAAAGCTTTACTGCCTCGGCTTCAGTCATGCCCATAAAGAGAGTATCAATGTTTTCCTTGATAGCACCTTCCTGAAGTAGTGTAGCAAAGGTCTTTGCCTTTTCTTCTGCCTCAGGATTACCTATGGCAGTTATGGCAGCATTCTCCTCATCCCACTTGGCGTTTCGGTCAGCAGGCAGTATCTTGGGATAGCCCACAATGATACGACTGGGATAGAGATTGTCATAGAGGGCTTTGCTCTCGCGAAGGAACTCTGGAGAGAAGAGTAAGTTGAACTTCTTGCCCTTGAGAGCAGGGGCGGTTAAGAACTTCAAAGCATACTTGACATAGAGGGAGCGACAATAGCCCACAGGGATGGTACTTTTAATAACCATCACGCCATCAGGATTGACGCTCAACACAAGGTTAATGACATCCTCGATATGATGGGTATCAAAGAAGTTCTTTTGTGGGTCGTAGTTGGTCGGGGCTGCAATCACCACAAAGTCTGCATCTTTATAGGCTGATGCACCATCAAGTGTGGCGTTGAGGTCAAGCTCTTTCTCGGTTAGATACTTCTCAATGTAATCATCCTGGATAGGAGAAATCTTGTTGTTGATCTTCTCTACCTTCTCTGGGATGACATCTACTGCGGTTACATGGTTGTGCAGTGCCAGCAATGTGGCAATGCTCATACCTACATAACCTGTTCCAGCAACTGCTATATTCATGTTAAAACTATGTTTTATTATTTCTGTTCTTCAGTCAACGAATCGGGCACCATCATCAGGCTTAACCCAGAACACTTGGAAGGCACCTTCGTATTCGGGGAACTGAGCAAGATACTGTGCTGTGATGGCTTTCTCTATAGCGTCTTTATAAAATGGATCAACCAAGGCAATGCAAGCGCCCTTAAAGCCTGCACCAGAGAATCGTCCGCCCCAGAGTAAGCCACCATATGAACGTAACCCCGAAAATATATGATATTGATAATTATTCATATTATTTTGACATAAAGCGGCCCGTCATCGTGGATCCTGATTCTTTTATACACAATTATGAGAGCCACTCGGGGCCTTTTGGCTTGGGGGCATCAGCGTAGGATGCAGTAGAGAAGGTAAGCGAGGTGAAAGGTAATCTGGGTGATAATGCCCATAGACAACGATTAGTTTTGGCGTTTGGCGGCACTATGTGCTCAACTGTTTAGTAGGCTACCTAAGCTCAGAAACGAATCGGGTTTGTGCCCAGTGGTATGAAAAATATTATATACCCGAGACCAACGTAAGCTAATCGTGTTGTTTGTGAGACTTTTGTCCATTATTTAACAATACCCTTTTCGAGATACTCTGCTAGATTTGTTCTTACTTTTGCAGCAGCACCTTCGGCGGCGACCTTGGCGATGTCGTGTTCAACCATGAGTTTGACAAGCTCTTCAAAGCTGGTCTTGTTGGGGTTCCACTTGAGCTTAGCCTTAGCCTTCGTGGGGTCGCCCCAAAGGTTGACGACATCGGTAGGACGGTAGAAGTCGGGGGAGACACGTACGACGATGTCGCCGGGCTTTAGTGTAGAGTGTAGAGTGTAGAGTGTAGAGTCAGTAGAGAGTTGAGGGTCAATGCTCTTGACCACACCGACTTCGTCAAGACCCTGGCCTTGGAATTCGAGCTGAATACCAGCATGTTTGAAAGCAAGGTCAGTAAACTCGCGGACAGAGTGCTGAACACCTGTAGCGATGACAAAGTCCTCGGGCTTAGGCTGCTGAAGGATGAGCCACATACATTCCACATAGTCCTTGGCATAGCCCCAGTCGCGAAGGGAGTCCATATTGCCAAGATATAAGCAATCTTGCAGGCCCTGAGAGATGCGAGCAGCAGCAAGGGTGATCTTGCGGGTGACAAAGGTCTCGCCACGTCGCTCACTCTCGTGGTTGAACAGGATGCCGGAGCAGCAATACATATTATATGCCTCGCGGTACTCCTTGACAATCCAGAAGCCATACTGTTTGGCGACAGCGTAAGGGCTATAAGGATGGAACGGGGTGTTCTCGTTCTGCGGGACTTCTTCCACCTTGCCATACAGCTCGCTGGTGCTGGCCTGATAGATGCGGCAGGTGTCCGTCATGCCCAGCTGGCGTACAGCCTCCAGGACACGGAGTACACCGACGGCATCGACATCGGCGGTGAACTCAGGGGAGTCGAAACTGACTTGCACATGGCTCTGAGCAGCAAGGTTATAGATTTCTGTTGGGCGTACCTTACCAATTACCCCCAACACACTCATGGAGTCACCCAGGTCGGCATAGTGCAGGTGGAAATGAGGGGTGCCCTCCAAATGGGCTATACGTTCACGGAAGTCCACGGAGCTTCTTCGGATGGTTCCATGTACCTCGTATCCTTTCTCCAACAGGAACTCGGCTAGGTAACTGCCGTCCTGTCCCGTAATGCCCGTGATAAGGGCAATGTTTTGCTTGTTATTCATATAAGTATAATAAATGCTTTGGAAAACGGCCCGTCATTGCGGTTTCTGGTTCTTTTTCACACACAATAATGAGAGCCACTCGGGGCCGTTAGATTTTTTATTACACGGTTTGCATGGATAGAGCATCTAAGATGCTATCTTATTGTCTGTTCTACCTTCATTAACCGACTTGAAATAGTCGTTGAAGAAGTCAAATGCTGCTTTCTTCTGGAGCTTGCATGTCTCGATAAATGTCAGCCATGCGGCTGCCACCTCGTATATCTATTTGTATTTGTCTCACACTAAAAGGCTAAAGATTAATGTCACACCGAAGGCAAAGAAATCAACGAAAAATGACTTTAACACCTTTATCAATTAGTGTCTGTGTTACTATTGCCTTCCATGGAACAAAAAATGCCTGTGCGCGTTTAATGACATCTTCCTTGACGGAAGCTTCTATCATCGGAAGAGCTCTGAAGCTATAACAAGCATCCTCAAAGAGGAAATCGATGCTCTTGTCAACGGTTTCCTTCTTCACTTCGCCATGCTGAATATCGACATCATATTGATTCTTATATTTCTTTAGGATTGCTGACTTGAACAGATTACAGAAAGCTTTCTCACCTTGGCTCTCTGCCTTTTTATAAGCAAATCCGCCTCTTTCAGCAGCGCTTCTTCTACAAGGTGACAGGGGCAGGTTCATGTCACCACACCATCGGCTTGTCGTAGATGGGCAACAATTGTTTGCTCACACCCTTGGTAATCAGGTAAAGCAGCGTGCCGGAGCCTCCAGCGAGTACTATACCTTTCATAAATCTTGGGTTATTAGTCTATTTGAACAATGTTAATTGTTAACTTGTTAAATGTATCGTTTTCTTCTTTATACGAACACGAATCTCACGGATTGCACGAATGACTTTAGTTTCAAGTTTCATAGGCCTTGCGGCCGTTTCATGTTTCAAGTCCTATAAAGAAATCAGGGCCAAACCACTTTCATCATTGTCGGACAGTAATAACAACACTCTAAACCTAACTCATAACGAATTAACCAAAGACAGTTCTCTGGTGTTACCACCTCTTCTGGGCAATACTTCTCAAGCAAGTCAACACTATCGTCTGAAGGTAATACAGGTAATTCTATCCTATCTATATTTTTTAGCCCTAATTCCTGGAGTTTTGCCCAGTGCTTAGGCAAGCTCTGGAAAAGACGAACAAGGAAACCGTAATGGTTTTCTAATGTTTCATTAACAACTATTGTAGCATCATTGAATGTTAAGGTTAGAATCTGAAGTTCAAATCCTTCATTCTTTTTCAGGAAATTGCTAAATGTTTTCCATATTGCTTTACATGCAGTTGTAAACGCCCAGAGTTCCGCACCAGGGATTAGCACATTATTCAAGAAAGCGGTAAAAGTAAGATTGAAATTCAGAGCAGCAAAGAACTCTGCACCAGTACATGCAGCGGGATACCACTTTTTGTGTTCCTGCACTACACAGACTTCACGAAGTTCTTCAATCAATTCTTCTTTCCCCTCTAATTGTCCATTACTATTGAAGGTAAGCTGTATCCAAATATCATTACTCATCTTTCAAAAATACTTTCTGTGCGCTAGCAGATTAATAATCCAATCTCTATGAAATAGTGATTTACACCTATTGACGGCTGAGGTCAGAGGTCGAGCGTAGTGTTAATCTTAATGTTTCAGACTTTTTCGAAGAATGTATCTGGTTTATTCGGATTAAATATCTCGTTGCAGTACATCACGGTTGCCAAGTCCTCTGTGTCGGAGAGGTTGATGATGTTGTGGGTATAGCCGGGGAGCGGTAAGTGCATACAAAGCCTTTACCAGACTTGTCACTGAACTGGAGAAGGTAGGAGCCTTCCTGCAGTCCTTGCTCTGACACCTTATCAATGGCCTCTGAAAGAGTATTGAGGGCGAAGAGCACCTGCTTGTTCTGAATGATCAGATACAGATTAGGATACTGCTTAGACAGCTCATCACGATGCGCCTCAAAATAATTGTACTCTTCTCTGAGTTGTTTATTGTTTAACTTCATATCATCCATAACCTTTTCTCCTGTCTTGACTTTTCGGTTGCAAAAATAATCATTTTATTCCATATTTGCAAGGATTATGCCGTTTTTCTGCAACCGCGTATTTAACGGATGTAGTTACGGTGATAGGCCAGATATGTTTGGTTGTATTGATCATGTTGGGGTCAAACAGATTCAACCTTTGTTCATCTTGGCAGGGATTATTCGGTCTACTATGACGAAGGATGCTTCAATATGATAGACGTACACCCATCTACGGTTATGAGATACCATCCGGCGTGCCTCGGGGTGTATCTGACGCAGTGTCATTGATGTTGTCTTGCCATAGAGATCTGCATAAAATGCCAACGTCTTTATCTCCTCACGCATATTATTGGCATAGCGAATAGCTCCTTCCACCGTCATCATAGACTTAAGGAACTTGCGCAATTCTGCCATGTCTGCACGAGCTCCATGACTGATTCGAACCTCATAGATTTGCATAATCCTCGCGCACCTTGTCTATCAGTTCATCGAAGTATTCGTCCACAGACATTGTACTGGCCATTATCCTATTTCGGGTAGAAGTGGCATTGAAATTCCGCTTCGTATCTGTTGCTTGATTGGTTACTATCATAATACTGCTTTTATTTTGTGGGCAAAGATACGAAAAAGATTTGATACTTGTCGCACTTTGCGGAGTTTTTTTTGTAAAAAGTAGAGCGTTGATACATGGCGCACGGTAAATCAGCGTAGCACGCGGTAGAGCAGAGAACCGAGGTGGAGGGTGATCTGGATGCCGCGGACCCAGAGGCGGCGGGTGGTGCCGATGCTTGCGTTCTGGGCCATGGCAAGGTTGGGCTCGACATAGAGGATGTCATGCTGCTGCATGTAGTAATAGGGGGAGTTGAGGAGGTTGGCATCGCGAAGGTCCAGCTCGTGGATCTCGTACTCGCCGTTGGCCGTCTCACGCAGAAGCCTTGACGTTGTCACGCTTGCCGTAGATGGTCATGTCGTAGAGGGTGGCGCCCTTGCTGCCGTCGAAGTCGGCGGAATTCTGGAAATAGGGCACGTCCTTGACAGAGGCACGTCCGGTGAACAGGAAAGTCAGGGCTGTTATACAGAAATATATTGTATTCTTCATACTGAAGGCTTTGTTGGAAATGTATGGCTGCGATGTTGCTTGGCTTCGATAGGAACACGAATGACCACGAATGACCGCGAATTTCTCATGAATAATCAATGAGTCATTTATGGACAATTATGTTCTATGACATGTCGAGCGACACCATGTGGATGAACAGATTACTGCCGTTTGGCATCGTAATACTGTTCGAGGAGGAATTTCAGCTGCCACCAGGGGGTGGAGAACTGCTGCGTCTTGGAATAGGCGCTGAGCAGAACCTTCAGATACTCTTGATAGAGGTCGGTGGTGTCGGCTTCGCTCCTGTCGGGATGGAGACGGACCAGCATGGTGTAGTAGGCAGCTAAGGCGTCGGCACTGGGATGGACGGTGTGAAGGAGGTTGGTACGGGCGCGACTGAGGTCGTGCTCCGTCACCTCGGCGGGGGCGTCGGCTGCTGTTCCTGAGATGTGCTGGAGGACCTGGGACTGAAGGATGGCTTCCTTCAACTCTGCCTGAAGAGCGTGGCCCTCTTCGGTGTCGTAGGGGGGCAAAGCGAGGATGCCCCAGACAGCGGATGCAGCCTGAGGGGAAAGACTGTGGAAGTCACAGTCCCTGATTTGTTTCATCGTCTCTTCTATTTGCTTTGTCACTTTCTTTTCTTGTCTCTTGCTTAATTTCTTTTTAGAGGTGGTCCTGAATCGGATGTATTTGATGACGGGCATGAGCTGCGAGAGCGGTTCCGTGAGCGCTTTGTATTGCTGCTCATATCGTTTGGCGGCATCGCGATAGCTGATGTCCTGGGTAGCCAGATAGAGGATGGCCATCATCAGGGCCTCCTCGTCGGTCATGGCTTCGGTGGGGTGGGGGAGCAGTTGCTCCACGACAGGGACGTAGTGCGCTATGGAATGGCGGTCTTTGCGCAGCACGGCATGGAGGAGCAGCAGGGCTTTGATATGGTTGTGGACTTGGCTGTCATTGAACTCCATGTAGCTGAGGAACTGAAGGTCGTGGAGAGTCTCGGCATCGGATGCTGCTAACAGCCTGTTGTCGGTGGACTTCCTGCGGCCATAACGATGACGGACGATAGCCATCAGTGCCTGTTCAACTTTCCTGACGTAATCGGGAGAGAGCAACTCCTGTATCTTCATGGGGAGGTGCTGTCTTTCCACATCTATATGATTGGTCTTCAAGATGAATCGCCCGTTGAAGATGGGCATCTCCAGCGTCAGACTGGCGCCCTGTTCGCTTTTCCTGACTTTGGTGACATAGAACTCATAGCCTTTGAAGACCTTGGCCTTCAGCATCACCTTGTCGTTGACCTGGAAGCCATCGGGCGATGGCACGAGGTTGAACATCTCGCGATGCTCTCTCATCAAAGCGATGAGTTCGTCCATCTCCTTCGTGGTGGCCCATAGTGGCTCGCCACTTCTGTTGCGGCACAGTGTAAGGCGGAGTCGCGAAGCGCGGTTCCACTCACCACTGACAAGCGCCTTGATGTCAGGCTCGGTAGCCTTGATGAACAGATAGTAATGCAACGCACTCCGCAGGGTGTTGTTCTCCCTGACCATGTCGTTGTACGCCTTGTCATTCTCCTTTTTGTAAACCGCCTCCCTGGCATATTGATGGGGAATGAAATAGACCAGGGCCTCTTGGTCTGCAACAGCCCGCTGCTCGTTCAGTTGTGACAGTTGCACATCAATAGTCTGCGGATCCAAATGTCGCAGCAGCCACCACCGTTCCTGTATTCCAACATGTATCTTCTCGGGCATATACACTATCTCTCCTCGTCCATCAACATGCTGTCTCTGAACTCTTTAGCTTGTTTTCAAACGACCCGGACACCAGTTCTCAGACTGTTTAGGAGATGTCTGCAAGGATGAAATCCTCATATCAATCCAACATGTCCGGCTCTGTCTTTTAGAATCAGCGAAAGCTCAAATTGGAAACTTCGGTCGGAGGTGACCTAAGTATACAAAAAGAGCGTGAACTCTCACTCTGCCTATCCGTCGCTTTAGGTCCTAGGAAAACCTGTGTAAGAAAACAGACAGAATAATGACGCTCACGCCGTTGGTATATAGTACACCCGTAAAGTGTGCGCGAGGCAACCCGTGCCTCTCCGCACACTGACGGGGTGTTTATGATACCACGTCCGAAAGCATCCCCTCTGCTATGTTTTTGTGATACACGTTTGAATTTCCTAGGTTCAAAGCAACCAAAAACAAAGCGTTGTAAGACGCTAACCACTAAATATGCCCACACCTTCACAGCCTCCAAGGAGGCATGTACGGCGTGATGCGGGTGCAAAGGTACAACTTTTTTTTTTATTTACAATACTTATTCATGTTTTTTTTCTTATGTCGAAGAAAATTTGTACCTTTGCACCGGTTTGCAACCAGAAAGGCAATCAATCTAAAACAGAAGAGAATATGCAGAACTCCTATGAAAAGCAAAGCGGCGCAACCGTCGTGCAAGAATTAACGCAAGAGTGGGACAAGCTCGCAGACTTTTTCACAGCAAATATGAAGTAACTGATTTACACGACTGACAAAAGCAATGACTATGGTGAATCATTTGGTTGATGACTCTATTAAGCTGGGATTTGGCATGATGCGTCTGCCCAGGATTGAAGGCACAAACACCATTGACGTGGAACAGACCAAACGGATGGTCGATGCGTTTATCCAGGGCGGCGGCCGCTATTTTGACACGGCCTTCATCTATGAGGGGTCGGAAGCGGCCACCAAGGCTGCGCTCTGCGACCGCTATCCCCGAGAGAGCTATTACTTGGCCGACAAGCTCAACGCCTCTGACTTCGCTGCCAAGAGTGAGGAGGAAGCAAAGAATGAAATCAATATCAGTCTTGAACGGACAGGGGCTGGCTACCTGGACTTCTATCTGCTTCATGGCATCGACGAAGGTAACGTTGACCGTTTTGACAGCTATGGCATCTGGGAATACATGAGACAACTGAAGTCGGAAGGCGTGATACGCCATTATGGCTTCTCGTTCCACTCCACGCCGGAACGCCTCGAACAGCTGCTTACTGACCATCCCGACGTTGAGTTCGTGCAACTCCAGATTAACTATGCCGACTGGGAAGACACCCTCATTGCCTCGCGGCGCTGTTATGAGATAGCCACCAGTCACGGTAAGCCCGTCATCGTGATGGAGCCTGTAAAGGGAGGCAAGCTGGCCAATCCGCCACAGACGGTGAAGGACATCCTGCTGCGTGCTGACAAAGAGGCTTCGTTTGCCTCGTGGGCCATACGCTATGTAGCTTCACTGCCCAATGTGATGATGGTGCTCAGCGGCATGTCAAGCATGGAGCAGATGCAGGACAATATGTCGGTCATGCAACATTTCCAACCACTGAGCGACGAGGAATATCGTGTGGTCAACGAAGCCGCCCAGGCCCTGAAACAGTACACCGACATTCCCTGCACAGGTTGCCACTACTGTACGCCGGGCTGTCCAATGGATATTCACATCCCAGAGATATTCTCCGTGATGAACGTCTACAAGATGTATGGTGACCTCAAGGAAGCGCGTAACGACTACGGGTGGCGTCCCGGTGGAAACAAGGCCTCGGCCTGTATCCAGTGTGGGCAGTGCGAGGGGGCATGTCCGCAGCACCTGCCCATCATCCGCTTGTTGGAAGAGGTGGCGGAAACGCTGGAGTAACAGTGATGTGTTTAAAATAATGCTGAATCCTACGGCAAAAGACATCATCGCCTATATGGAATCGCTGCACAATGAGGAGCAGCGGCGCCAGCTCATGCGTTTCTTCAAGACTGGCAAGGGGCAATATGGTGAGGGCGATGAGTTCCTGGGATTGAAGGTGCCTCAGACACGTGAAGTCGTAAGGCAATCGAAGGACCTGCCCCTCAGCGAAGTGCCTGAGCTACTCATCTGCCGTTGGCATGAAGTGCGGCTCTGCGGACTGCTGATTTTGGTCAGCATGTTCGAGAGACTGGCGAAAAAGAGAGTGGAATATGATGCGGATGCCATCAAACGGAGAGACGAAATCGCAAGGATGTACTTAGACAATGCCGACCATGTCAATAACTGGGATTTGGTGGATTTGTCTGCCCCTCGCATCATTGGCAGTTGGCTGATGTTGCCCACAGCGCTTGGCGACCATCAAGCCATCGTTGACGGCCTTGCAAATAGTGACAGCCTGTGGCGGCAACGCATCAGCATGGTGTGTACGTGGATGACTTCCCGCAAGGGTGATGCTTCGTGGTGTCTGCGCTATGCCGAGTGGCATCTGCACCACAAGCACGACCTGATGCACAAAGCCGTAGGGTGGATGCTGCGTGAGATGGGCAAGCAGGTCAGTATGGACTTGTTGCGTGACTTCCTTCGGCAGCATGCCCACGATATGCCACGCACGGCTCTGCGCTATGCCATAGAGAAGATGACGGAAGAGGAAAGGAAATACTGGATGACACTTGCCAGTTCGTCTAATTCGTCTAATTCGTTGTGAAAAAACATATTTAGCACACGTAATTGACCCACCACAATCGAGTGAGTGACATTTGGAAACAATATGAGAAAGGTATTTTTAGTCATGGCCCTGCTCCTGTCTGCCATCGGACTGAAGGCACAGAGCATCAGCTATATCGAGACAACGAAGTCGTGGTACTACATCTATGACCAGGACGGGAAGAAAACCAAAACCCTCAGCACCAATATTGGGGAATTGCAGGGGTTCAGTGCATCATTCTTTGTGGTCAAAAGCGGTGTGTGGTACTACATCTACGATGCCACGGGGAAAAAGACGAAGACCCTGTGTGAAACGAATGTGGGGAAGATAGTGTTAAATAACCTGCACTGAGTTACTGACCCCACCCCCGGCCCCTCCCCTACAAGGGAGGGGAGCCTCATCTTATCACGACCTTCTTGCCGTCGACAATGTAGAGGCCGGTTGGAAGCTCGCTGAGTGATGATGCTTGCATCCGCACGCCGTTCATGTTGTAGATGCCTGCCGAGGTGTCTATGGGCTGGGCAGCCTCAACCTGTTCGATGCCGGACGGCTCGCCGCCATTCAGTCCGCGGACGAAGCCGGCATAGGTATGCTTGCGATAGTAGTTGAGGTCCCACAAGCCCACCGGCTCGCCACCGCGCCAGCCGCTGTTCTCTGGCGAATCGGTGGTACACCACTGGCAGATGCCCCATTGCTGTGCGGGTGGGATGAGTCGGAAGTATTCCTTGATAATCCACTCGTAGAAGTCGGCCATCTTCTTGTGCTCGGCTTCGGTCATCTGAGAGGTCTTGACTGACGAGGCCCATCTGTTGGAGCCGCGCACGTAGCCCATGTCCAGTTCGCTGACGCGTACCAGCTTGCCCGAGTTCGCCATGAGCTGGAACATCTTGGTGATGTGTCTCTTGACGTTGTTTTGGTGGGTTGCGTTCTCAAAGCAGCTGATGTGCATCTGCGTGCCGATGCCGTCGATGCGGGTCACGCCGTCAGCCTCCCACTTCTTAATCCAGTTGATGAGTGACTTCAGCTTCTTGTTGTCATCCCAGTCAGACTCGAGGTTATAGTCGTTGATGAAGAGCACGATGTCCTCGGGGCCGTATTTGCGGGCCAGCCGGCAGGCCTGACGCACGTACTCCAGGTCGCCCATGTAGTCCTGCCAGTAGAACGCATCGCCTCCCACATCCCATGTGCCACTTTTATAGCCATCTGAGTGTTGCAGCAGATAGTTGCCTGCACCATCATTGCCTTCGCCCGAGATGGCCTCATTGACGAGGTCCCATGCCTTGACCTTGCCGTCGCACGCCTCCATCATGCCCTTCATCCACCTGTCCATGGCCCATACGAGGGTGTCGTGGCGCTCCTCTGCGGTCAGCGGGATGGTTTGCGGGGTGTTGCCTTCAAAGGTGATGGTCTTGATATACACCTCGCCTACAAAGTTGGGGATGTGCAGCAATATGAAGCTGCTGGCCATGGTCGGTGTGATGTTCACCTCGACGTCCTTCCACTCGGTGGTGAAGTTGACGGTGAAGTTGGCGCCGCCGTCCCAGTCTCCCAGCCGGCCGTCCAACTTGCCAGCCTTGGAGCCCTTTACGGTCATGGTCATCTTGTATTTCTTTCCGGCGGTGAGCAGGATGTCAGACATGGGCACGAACTGCACTTGCCATGAATACGACTTCGTGGTCTTGGCTATAAGGCCATTCGTGGCGTCAAAGCTGATGCTGTAGGCAAATTCGGATTCGTTAGCCCTCCAACCTGTGGTACTGTCGGTGCGGAAGTCTTTCTTGGCTATCTCACTCCACACCTCCTCGGCACCTTCAATCGGCTTGTCGGCAAGGAGCCTCAGCAACCAGCCCTTGGGCTGCTGCGAGTGCCATGCGAGGGTGTGCCCATAGACGTTCAGGCCGGCGTTGGTGGCTGTGTTCACATAGTTCTTCACGTTGGTGAATTTCATGTTGCCATTGCCGTCCACACAGCTTGCCATCTTCATGGCATTGCCGGCAACCGTCTCGGTGAAGTTCTTGTTGACCATGCTTCTGTACGAAGCTTTGTTGAGATACTGGTCAACGGTGGTGCCGCAACCGAGCTTGAAGTTGGGATACTTTGAGTAGTCGATGTACTCCTTGAGCGCCTGATACTCGTCCAGGTATCGGTAGGCATCGTTGTTCGGCTTGCCCAACTCAAAGGTCTGTTGTGCCATAGCCGTGACAGACAAGCTGGCTGCAAGCAGTACCAAATTTAATTTCTTCATACTATTCTAAAAACTATTTATGTCAATATATTATGACATGTGCCAATGTCTCAGTCGTAGTGCACGCTCTTCTGACTGCTGTAGAAGTGCTTGTTGCCGTCGAACTTGTAGATGGAGCTGCGGTTGACCTGCTCGCTGTGTATCATCTCGGTGATGATGAAGTCCTTGCCGTGACGAGGAAGTGTGAACCAGTAGTCGTTACCCTCCTTTGGCTGGTAGGTGTCTACGGGGCTCGACTCAGGTGTGAGCGTCTGTGTGGCAGGGTCGTAGTCGTAGAAGCAGATGACGCTGAAGTCAGGGTCGCAGTTGCTGCTCACCTGTATGGCGAACAGCCGGTGTCCGTTGTCCCGCTTCCACACGCAGGCTTCCATGTTGTCGCCGTCGCTGCCGCCAGCGTCCTCGCTGAGGTAGCCGTTGCGACGGTCCACGACGGTGCCTCCGCCATATTCCTCGTCTTTCGCCTCCGTGAAGTTAGGGTTAGCGGCTGCTTTGAGTATGCCTTCCACGACGTATGTAGGCCACACGCTGTGGAAGGCTTTTGTCAGCGTGACGATGCCTGGTGCCTGTCCGCCGTTAGGCACCTTGATGGTGCGGCCAGCCCAACCGCGTCCGATTGCCAACATTCCGTCATTGTTGTAGCTGGCTGTCTCATAGACAGTCTTGTATCTCTTGGCGGGCTTCATTTGGGCCCATGCCGACTGGCTGCCTGCGAAGAGTAGCGTGAGCAGGAGGATGATAGTTGTTCTCATGATGTTATCATTTGTTTGGTGATATGTACTTCACTGGATGGCCCTCGCCTTTCAGCTCGGCGGCAAAGGCTTGCGGGGTGATGGTGACAGGACCGCGCATGAACTCTGGAATGTTGTAGCACTTCATCAGCTGGCGGTGGTAGTCGGGGTCGGCACAGGGCAGCTCAAAGGGCTTGTCGAAGTGTCCGTCGGCGTTGAAGTGGGCAAAGAAGGGACGTGTGAAGGTTCCGTCGTCGCGGCGGCTGCTGAACACTATCCAGCGGCCGTTGCTCGACCATGAGTGGTAGCTCTCGGTGTCAGGCGAGTTCACCTCGTCCAGTCGGCGCGGGTTGGCCTCGCCCTCCGTCGTAGTCTCAGCCGTGAGTGGCTTCTGCAGGTCCATCATCCACAGGTCGGCATCGTGATGCCAGATGTGGAACACACCGTGGTCGGCCACTGAGAAAAGCATATAGCGGCCATCGGGCGAGATGCGGGGCAATAGTGCACTTCGTTGAGTGTTGAGTGTTGAGTGTTGAGTGACATTTGTTGGGTCTTGAGTGACAATGGTGTCGGATGGTGAAACGTCACTCAACAATAAACTATCAGCACTCAACACCAGTTCACGTGGGCCGAACTGCAGGGTCTCTGGGTCGAAGCTCTTGCGGTAGATGTAGTAGTGCAGACTATCGTAGTGAGCCACGATGTCAGCGGCAGCGTCCTCGATGGAGTCGGTACGCTCGAAGTGGGCACTGCAGTAGTAGAGCGTGCGTCCGTCAGGCGTCCAGGCAGGAAACACCTCCAGCTCGTCGGCGCGGTTCTCGATGTTCATCACCTCGTCGGTGTCAATGTTGTAGACGATGAGGTCGCTCATGGAGTCGTACACCTCAATCTTGTCGCGGCTGGTAGTGAAGAAGCTTTGGTGTGTGTGGTTGGTACTGTATGCGATGAGCTTCAGCCACGGATGCCATGCAGGGTAGACGCCGGCAGAGATGATGGAGTCGTTCTTCATGTTCACCTTCTTCAGCTGTCCGTCGTAGGCGATGACGGTGCCGCCGTGGTTCTGACGTGCGTGAAACTGCATGCGCTCGGGGTTGTACTGCTGGTAGCTGTGGCAGTTGATGCACTGGCCGTCCTTCTCCAGCCCGCAGAGCATGTTGTCATAGATGACGCGCTCGTCGTAGTTCTCCAGGCAGCGCTGGCTGATTGTCAGCGCCTCGTAGCTGACGTATGAGGGCGGTATGAGGCGGAAGCTGAGCCAGGGGTCGATGCTGTCAGGCGAGACGGTGATGGTGAACGGACGGTAGTGGGTCCAGCGGTCGCCGTGTCGGGCATAGACATCGACCTGGATTGTTGATTGTTGATTGTTGATTGTTGATTGACTTTTGTCTGCGGGTGAAACGTCACTTAACAATAAACTATCAACACTTAACAATGCTGAGTGTATGAGCTCGTGCCAGTCGTCGGCATCGGGCTGCATCTGGTCGGCGCAGATAATCTCGACTTCGCCAGCCTTGTAGCGTGCCACCATGCCGTCGGCCTCCTCGTCCAAATGGAAGGTCAGCGGTGCCATGTTCACGGGGATGGTGACGTTGACATAGTCAGGATAGATGCAGGGCAGCTCGTCCTTCTCGTCAAACTCAGCAGGTATCTTCGTGCCGCAGGCGGTGAGGAGCGACAACAGTATGAATGTGCCCCCACAGCAGGCGAAAGCTGTGTTCAGGCAGGCTTTGAGCAGCTTGCCAAAGCTGAGTGATAAACAGGGTCTCTTACTTAAGTACATCGTTTTTCCGAAATTTAAGTTCTTCATGTTATATTCTCACCTCTCACCTCTCACTTCTCACTTCTCACCTCTCTACTCAATTAGTTCTGTGCAGGGAAATTGACCAGGAAATAGTCAAAGAAGTAAGTGTTGCCGAAGGTGGGGCGCAGTGCCTCCTGCACCGCCTCGGCGCTCTGCCCCTCGTAGCGGGGTGCCACGCTCATGAAGCGCTTCAGACTCTCCATCACGGCAGGCGAGATGGGCGCGCCTTCCATGTTGGCATTCTTCATCAGCGACGCGAACAGACAGGCCGCCTCCTGCACATGGACGGGCCATGGACGGTCAGGATAGAGAAGCGAGTAGTTGTAGAGGTGTGCAAAGAAAGCGTTTGCGTTCTTTGCCGCCATGGATGCATAAATAGCCTGCTCAAGGAAGATGGGGTCTTTCACATAGTTGCTGTAGACGAGATGCTTCGTCAAGAAGGTCTCCACCAGGTTCTGGTCGGCGGTGAGCTTGTTGTCGTAGTGCATCATGTGGGTGATGAACTCCATCTCGTCCGACTTCGCTATGTCTTCAGGGTGCTCGGTGAGCTGCCAGTACTGGTCGGCCCATGTGTCGTGGAACATGGTCTGTCTGAGCAGTCGCAGATACTTGCGTGCCAGCTTCGGCTCGCCGTTGATGATGGCGCAGCGTGACATGTATTTCAGCTGCTCGGCCCGCCAGCCGAACTCCACGCCGCGTTCCATGCATAGACGATAGCTGTAGTTGGGCATGCCCAGATGATAGTAGAGTGGTACGCCGGCCGAGTTGATGGCGCGGATGTCGAAGGGGGCGTTGCACCGCTTGCAGCCGTTGCGGTAGTGGTACATCTCGTCGCCCTGACGCCCCAGACGGGCTAAGGCGAGGTTGCGCATCATCACAATGGCGCGCGTGGGTTCGTCGGTCTGGTCGGCGGCTTCCGTCAGCACTCCCTCCCAGTCCTGGCGGTCGATGCAACGCAGCATGGACAGCTCGTGGTGGAAGTTCTCATCGCGGTACCAGCTGAAGTAGGTGTAGAGGGCGGCAGCGAGCAGAAGGAGCACGGCCGGCAGCTGTGAGAGGATGGGAGTGAAGGAAGTGCTGCGGCTGCTGGGAGTTTTGGGAGACCTGGGAGTTCTGGGAGAGCTGGGAGTTCTGGGAGAACTGGGAGAGCTGGGAGAGCTGGGAGAACTGAGAGTGCTGAGAGTGCTGAGAGAACTGGGCTTGGTGATGATGACCATGGCCAGGAAGAACAACAGCAGCAGGAGGAAGGGCACGTAGAAGGAGGTGTACTCCTCCTGTATGAAGTAGAGGGGGAGCTTGGCCACGTAGATGTTGGCCAGGTTGGTCTGGTAGTAGATGCAGTGGTAGTAGAACAGGGGCAGGAGCCATGCACTGGCGACGGCGGTCAGGCTGACGGCCAGCGCTGACAGTCGTCGAGGCTCCAGTCGCCATATCCATACGGCCATGAGCATGACAGCCCCTAAGGCGTAGATGCCCAGCAGGGGGTAGCCCGCAGCGCAGACCAACAGCACGAAGGCAGCGCGCAATAGCGTCGGCTGGAAACGAACCTTCTCAACCAGACAGCGGAAAGCCCACAGCAGTGCCATGGCGGCCGTGGTGCCGAGGGTGGCAACGAAGGCGTGGCCCTTCAGCTTCAGGATGTAGACCCAATAGCCCATGTCGACGATGGTGACGAGCAGGATGAGGACCGGGATGGCAGTGACGGGCAGCCACCGCTGGCTGACACGGAAGGTATGCCGGATGAGCCACATCAGCAGTACCCACCAGGCGCACAGCCACAGCACGCCCAGCCAGGGGTAGTAGAAGAACTGCGTCAGCCAGCTGCCGGCCCAGGACAGTAGACCGCCTGGTTCCACCATTTGCTCCTTGAAGTAGATGCTGCTGTTGAGAAACAGGTTCTCTTCTTGCAACTTCCATAGAAGGTCGTTCTCGAACACCAGCAGCAGGCAGGCGATGGCTGCAAGGGCCAGGGCCAGCAGTGCGACCGATAGGGTAGGGGTGAGTTTCTTCATGCTGTTACCTTACAATATATTTCTTGCCATCCTTGATGTAGATGCCCGCCTTCAGGGCTGACGACTGGACACGGCGGCCGTCGATGGCGTAGACGGCCGACGATGGTGAATGGGGAGTGGCCACCTGGGGCCTGATGTCGCTGGTGAGCGCATGGTGGCGCAGGGCAGAGCGCACGGCGCGCCAGGCCGGCTTGCGGTCCATGCCTGCCGTGAAGAGCAGCGGGTTGGATGCAGAGCGCCAGCTGTCGTTGTCCTTGACGCCCCAGATGACCATGCTGGGACAGTTGTCGTTTTTCAGCACGATGTCGGTGATGACACGATAGAGACGCGCCTGTTCTTCAAGGTCGGCCGTCGACGTGCTGGGCACGCCCATGTCCAGCTCGGTGATGATGCACTTCATGCCGTCCTGACCGAAGCGTTTCACTGTGGCGTCGAGCTTCACGGAGTCTACCTCGCCCACTGAGAAGTGGCACTGCAGGCCCACGCCGTCGATGGGTATATTGTGGCTCTTCAGACGCATGGCCAGGTTGTAGAACGCCACGGCCTTGGCCTTGCCCTGATGCTCCACGTCGTAGTCGTTCAGATAGAGCACGGCGTCAGGGTCGGCACGATGGGCATAGACAAAGGCGGAGTCGATGTAGTCGTCGCCGATGGCACGTTGCCACACCGTGGGGCGCAGGGTATAGCCCTCAGGGTTGGTGCGGATGATGCTCTGGTCGTCGTCCAGGCACTCGTTCACCACGTCCCATTCCGTCACCTTGCCCTTGAAGTGCTGCATCACCTTGGTGATGTGGTCCTTCATCAGGTCGAGGGCCTGCTGGCGTGTCCAGTTCATGTCGTTCTTCTTGCCGTCGCTGCTCAGCCATGTGGGCTGCTGCTGATGCCACACCAGACAGTGGCCGCGGATGGCCATGCTGTTGCGCTGTGCAAAGCTGACCAGGTTGTCGGCGCTGCCGAAGCTGAACTGTCCGCGGCTGGGCTGCAGGGCGTCCATCTTCATCTCGTTCTCGGCCACCATCATGTTGAACTGACGGCCGGCCTCGTCGCGGTCGCTCTGATAGCCTTTGTAGGTGCACAGTGCCACGCCGATGTTCTTGCCACACTGGTTGGCATAGTAGCGTAGGGCATGGGCATCGGCAGTGTCGTCAATGCCGTCGTCGTAGTAGGGGCCCATGACTGGGGTGTCTGGGTCGTCTGGGTCTTCTGGGTTGTCTGGGAGTTCTGAGTCCTTTAATGAGACGATGCGGGCCTTGAGGGTGTAGGTGCCGTCGGCGGTGCTCTCCACCAGTTCCCAGGTGTATTTCGAGGGCTGCTTCAGGTCGAAGTGCCAGTCGCCCTGCTTGGCCTTGGCGGTGAGCAGGGGCAGCTCGTCGCCCACCTCCATGCCTTCAAGGTCGCCGATGGCTACCAGCTCAACGACGGGCATCTTGTCGCTCTGGGCGAAGTCCTGGGTCATGTTGTTGTATATCACGTCGCCGCCAACGTCGAGACGGTCGCTTCCTGTCAGTGACATGACCTTGAAGCGCAGTGCCGATGCTGGCCGGACTATGAGGTTGGGCTGTCGTGAGGCTGTGACATAGTTACGCAGGGTGAGCGTTCCTGAGACGATGTCCACCAGGTCGAGGCTGCGCTCAATGCTGCCCGGCTCCACAGTGCCATAGTTGTCCACCGTTCCGCCGATGCTTCCAGTGCCGCCCAGCACCCCCTGGCTGAAGACGTAGACGATGGCATCGGAGACACTGGGGCGGGCGCCGAGCGCGCCGCGCAGCAGCTTCTGTTCAGCCTCTGTGCGGTCATTGCTCACCTGCACACGACCCTCAAGGATGCGCAGCGCACCGCTGACATAGTTGTCGTTGCCGGTGATGGTCAGTGTGCCGGTGCCTTCCTTGACGATGCTGAGGGGCGTGGCGTCGTCATAGGATGACGGCATGATGGTGCCCGCCAGCGTGAAGTCGGTGTTCAGTCCACCGAGAAGGTAATAGCATGCGCGCGATTTCTTCATGTAGCCCTGCAGCGTGGACCCGGCCTCGGTGTCGAGATGACCGATGCGGAAGCCGGCACCCGAGGTGTTGGACTCGCAGCAGATGGTGCTGCCCTGGTGCAGGGTGACGTGGTTGTTGGCCATCGACGTGTTCACCTTGCCCGACTTGGCATCGTCCAGGGCGTTTTCGGCCGTCGAGCTCTTGCCGCCATGGGCCAGCACGACGCCGTAGAAACCTGCCGATGAGGAGTTCTCAGGGAAGGGGTAGATGTGGATGTCGCCTGTGTACCTGGCCCAGTTGGGCCATGCCTTGCCCTTCTCCGTGCCGAGATAGCAGCGCTCACCACCGGCGTAGAGGTTGAGCACGCCCTTGCCGCTGATGGTGGACGAGAAGTAGATGTAGCGTGCCAGCTTCACGTTCACCACATCGCTGGCCGGCAGCGAGATGGACTGGCTGTAGGTCATGTAGTCAGACGAGGTGTTATTGCCGCTGACGTCGATGGTGCGCTCTTCAGCGAGAGCGCCCATCGACATCATCAGCATCACGATGTATAAAAGTGTGTTTCTCATAGTTTAGTTTTCTTAGCGTTTGGTTCTCAGCTTGCCGTCGACGATGTAGATGCCACGGGGCAGGGTGGACCACTGCTCCTTAGTGCCCACCTTCACGCCCTGCAGGGTGTAGACGCCAGCGGCGCGCGACGAGAGGGCAGGGGCGAGCGGTGCCTCGATGGCCGACTTCACTGCGGGGATGCAGAAGGTGAAGTAGACGGGGTCGTCATACTTGGCCGGCGTGGCATCGTGCAGGTACTTGCCCGTGCCTACATTCTTCAGCCAGAAACCCTTGTCACCAACATGGCGGATGGTCCACAGGGCGCCGTTCTCAATGTCCTGGCCGTTCTGGTTGTTCAGGCCGAGGATGAAGCTGCACCAGCCGTCGGCGGGCTGCGTGTTCAGGTAGCCTGGGTTGCCCCAGATGCTGTAGGGCTCGCCGTTGGGCTGCACCAAGCGGAAGAAGTAGCCGCTGCCGGCAGTGTTCTTCTCCATGGTGAAGAGATAGCCCGTGTTCGCATCATTGAACGCTGTCTCATAGGTGTCGAAGCCCAGGTTCTGCTCGCTGATGCCGTAGAACGCCTTGCCGCTGTCCTCGTTGACGATGGCGAAGGGCGTGTTGCCAATCTCTGAGACGCTTTCGAAGCGGTGTGCGATATACTTGTCGTCAGGTTCTTCCGTACCGCCGATGTTGATGCCCATTAGCTTCAGGGCCTGCTCGGCGTAGCGGCTGCCCATGGTGCGGTAGCCCTCAGCAGTGAAGTGTAGACCGTCGCCCCGCTGCGGGCATCCGGCTGATGAGATGACGTAGGAGTTGGGTATGACATTGGGTACGCGTGCGATGACGCTGTTGTGCAGCCAGCAGGCACCGCCTTCAGCCTGGCTCACGGTCTCGCCCACGAACAAGGGCACGTCGGTAGCGTTGAGGTTCAGGTCGGCCAAGAGCTGGTCGTAGATTTTCTTCACCTTCTGCGGCCAGTCGCTTTGCCCGTTGTTGCTCTCGCCCTGGTGCAGCAGGATGCCCTTGATGACACCCTGCTTCTGAGCAATGCGCGCCATGTCGACGAGCCGCTGGTAGGGGTCGTTGTCGTATGCCTTGAAATAGTTGATGAGCCAGCCCTCGGAACTGGGGTTCATCGAAGCGATGTAGCTGGCCACCTGGTCCTGCATGAAGCCTTCAATTTTCGTGCCGCCGATGGCTACGTCGACGACGCCCACACGGACGTTCTCAGGCAGGTTCTCCACCATGGTGCGGCCGAAGTAGTCGGCCATGCCCAGGCCTGTTCCTTGACGGACGATGGGAGGCGTGGCAGTGTACCACTGTCCCATGGTGCGTTGTGGGCTGCTGAAGTTGACGCAGGCCAGCGTCTGGAAGCGCGGGTCCACCGTCTGGTCCTGGGCCTCAGGAGTGGCGTTGCCCTCCATGTTCGACTGTCCGAAGCACAGGTAGACGTAGAAGTTGGGGTCGGCGGTGGAAGGCTCCTCGCCTCCCTCGTCAAGCGTAAATGCCATCTTGTCTAAGTTGCCGTTGGCACCGGTGAGAGTGACGCGCAGGATGTGCTTGCCCTCAGGTAGCTGTTGCGACAGTTTCGCCTTCACCGTAGTATAGGTGTCCCAGCTGCTGCTGGCTGTCTGGGGGATGCTGATGCTGCAGAGCTGTTTCGTCTGGCCGTTGTCTCTCAAGCTGACGGTGAACGATGCCCCTGTGGTTCCAGACGAGACGGTGGCCTCGCAGTTGTAGGTGCCAGCTTTCGTCACGTTGACGGTGTATTCCATCCATTCGTTCTCGGCAGTGTAGCCAATGGCGTTGCCACCATTGCCCTTCACGATGTCCAATCCCTCATTGTCAGTGCGGTAGTTGGCATCGCCTTGGTCCTCGCTGTCGCTGTCGTGGAATGAAACACCCTCACCACCCAGGTCAAAGTCCTCGAACTGCACAGTTCCTGGCAGGTTGACCTCAGCGAAAGGCATGCGTACACTGTTGACGTTCAGCGTGGTCCTCACAATCTTCGACTCCTTGCCGTTGTTGTCGGTGGCAATGGCTGAGATGGTGTAAGTGCCCTTCATCGTGGGGGTGAATTCAGTGATGAACGGTTTCTCGGTGAGTGTGGCCAGCTGCATGTCGTTGACGAACACTTTGACATTAGCGATGCCAACTGATGATACCACGGACGTGGCAGTGATGGTTGCCGTCTCGCCCACGTTGATGGTTGTGGGGTTGACCTTGATGGACGACCTGATGGCATTGTTCACCTCTAAGGGCGTGAAGGTCATCTTGCCGATGCTGAAACCGCCTTTGTCGATGCAGAGGCAGAGGGTGCGGCGACCGGCCTCAAGTGGGAGGTTGAGGCGCAGGTGGACGTTCTTGTATTCAGAGCTGCCGCCAGTGCTGGGCAGGGTGACGAAGTCAGTGAGGAAGGTCATGTTGCCAAAATCATTGTCGACGAGGTGGAACATACCACCGTTTTGGGCCGAGGCGACTTCGACATCGACCGAGTACAGACCAGCCTGTTTCACGTCGACGGTGTATTCCATCCAGCTGCCAGTCTTGGTAGCGCCAGTGCGTGACGCATTGTTGTAGGACACGCCGGCAGCACCATTGTCGTAGTTCATGGCTTCGACCACGCCAGGCAGCTCAGGCACCACATTGTTGTAGGGCGTGCGTGGCGTTGTTGAGCTGAGCACTTGTATCCTCGACAGTCGCTCGTAGGTAGAGCCGTCGGTAGCCGTCACCACGGCCTTCAGCGTCTTGGTGCCCGTCGTGGAAGAAGTAAACTCTGCGATGTAAGGGGCTTCGGTCATGGTGGCCACGAGGGTCGAGCCATTGAACAGCTCCACTTTCTCGATGGTCTTCGTGGCCAGCGTGGCATCGACCCAGACCGGCAGCTTGTCGTCCTTGGCCACCTTCATCGAGGCTGGCCTCACGTAGACGGAGGCCTCCTTCTTCATGCCAGGGAAGGGACTCTTGGCGCTCTTGGCCTTGTCGCTCTGCATGTATTGGCGCAGCCATGTCATGGCCGGGCGGTCCTTGCCGTCTCTGATTAGTCCGCTGTTGCCATCGGTGGTCCAGGTGCGGCCATAGATGTAGCCCCAGAGGGTGATGCCGGCGCAATAGTCGGCCTCCCACAGCACGGGAAGCAGGTTCTTGTACTGTGTGAGTTGCTTCTGGTCGTCAGCGGTGCCGATGTCGAACTCCGTGCTGTACATGGGAATCTTCAGCGCGTTCTGAATCTCGTTCATGGCACTCTTGAAGGTGCTGAGGCTCATGTCGGTGATGTCGTGGCTCTGACATCCGTAGGCATCGATGGGCGCACCGGCATCGCGCAGGGTGCGCACGAGGTCGATGAACTGCGTCTTCTGCCATTGGAACGTGTTATAGTCGTTATAGACGAGGATGGCGTTGGGCCAGCGCTCATGCGCCAGCTGGAAAGCCTTGATAATCCAGTCGTAGCCCGTGCGCCCCTCGCCGCCGAGTGCTGCCCTGTAGGGGGCAGGCTGGTGCCCGGTGATGGCCTCGTTGACCACATCGATGACCTCCAGGTTGGGGTAGTGGGCCTTGACGTTGTCAAAGTATTCGACGATGGCTTTGTACTGCTCGGCCGTCGTGAGGTTGTCCATCCATTTGGGATATTGGGCACCCCAGATGAATGTGTGGTACTTGAACGGGAAGTTGTGCTGCTTGGCATAGTTGGCCGAGCGGTCAGCACCACCGTAGCTGAAGCTGCCGCGTGAGGGCTCGATGGCATCCCACTTCGTCTCGTTCTCGGGTGTAATCTGGTTCCAAAGCTGGTAGAATTTCTCATTGCCGAAGTCTACCTGCCCCGATGTGGTGATGTTGCCGAGGAATTTGTCAGGGTTGGTCGACAACTGTGCCTGTGCCCCTGTGAAAGCAAGCAGGCTGATGATAGCTGTGCTAAAGATTTTCTTCATTATATAATAATATTGTACGCGCAAGAGAGGATTGTTTATTTCACGTTAAAGTCGATGGCCTGCAGGTCAGCATCGCGCGAGCTGGTGCCGTAGAGCAGCAGGTAGTGTCCGCTCTTCACTGACAGCTCGTCGATGGCCTCGTCATAGTATTCGAAAGCCTCGCCATCAAGGGTGATGACTGCCTTCTTTGTCTCGCCGGGCCTCAGGCTCAGCTTCTGGAATCCTTTCAGGGCCTTGATGGGAGCGCCGGCATCGTCCAGACGCTTGACATACACCTGCACGGTCTCGGTGCCTTCGCGCTTGCCAGTGTTCGTGACGGGCACGGTGAGCGTCACCTTGGGATTTGAGATGTCAGATTTGAGATTTGAGATTTTTGCCTTGCCCACCTTGAAGGTGGTGTAGCTCAGGCCATAGCCGAAGGCATACTGCGGCTGACCGGTGAAGTAGCGGTACGTGCGGTTCTGCATCGAGTAGTCAAGGAAGTCGGGCAGGTCGTCGTTGGAGCGGTAGAACGTCACGGGCAGCTTGCCGCCAGGGTTGTAGTCGCCGAAGAGCACGTCGGCCAGTGCCTGCGAGCCACCCTGTCCGGGATACCATGCCTGCAGCAGGGCGTCATAATTGCCCTCCACGCTGCCGAAGGCGATGGCCGAGCCGCTACAGTTGACAAAGATGACGGGGCGTCCTGTCTGGTACAAGGCCTTGACAAGGTTCTGCTGCACCGTGGGCAGCTCGATGGTCTGCTTGTCGCCGCCCTCGCCCTCCATGCGGGCTGAGATGCCGCCGATGATGATGATAGCGTCTGCCACTTTTACCTCATTGGCCAAGTCGGTGAAGTCGATGAGCTTGCGCTCGCAGATGTCGCCGCGCAGCATGGCAAACTGTCCATGGTCGTGGCTGTACTCTATGGTGACGTCGTAGGTCTTGCCCTGCTCCACGGGGAACGACTTGTACTCCACGCGGCGGCCGAAGCCGAAGCCGCGGCGGCCCCCGGGCTTGCCTTGCTCCACCACCTGGCCGTTCACCTTCAGGACGTAGCCGTTGTCAGTGGTCAGGGTGTATTTCATCTCGCCGGTGAACGTCGACTTGTATTGTCCGCTGATGCGCACCGAGAGGGTGTCACGACTGACGCCGTCGGCAAAGCCCCATGCGCCGAAGGTGCTGAAGTCCAGTTTCTTGTAGTAGCCTTTGGTGACGGGCTCACCACTCCGGTCGGCATTGTTCCAGAACTCTACCAGCACGCCCTGTCCGTCGTTAAAGTCCAGCAGGTGGGGCACTGTCTCGTATTCGTCGTTCAGCTCACATGCCTTGTGGTAGATGATGTTGGCGCCGGGCACCGCTTTGCGGATGCCCTCTAACAACGAGTGCTGATGCGCCTTCGTGGGCGAACCACCATAGTTGCCGTTCAGCAGCTCGATGTCATCGGCGTTGGGACCTACCACGGCCAACGTCTTGATGTCCTTCGACAGCGGAAGGACAGGGGCGGTCTTGCCATTATAGAGTAGCACCATCGATTCGCGGGCAGCCTGTACGGCAGTCTGGTTGTGTGCCTCGCTGCTGATGACCTCCTCGCCCAGGCTGGCCCAGGGCAGCTGGTCGGCGGGGTCGAACATGCCCAGCTCAAAGCGGCCCATCAGCGTCTTGCGCAGGTGCTGGTCCAGGTCGCTCTCCTTGATGAGGCCCTGCTTCAGTCCGTCGGTCAGGCACATGAACACCTTGCCGCACTCCAGGTCCGTGCCGTTGAGCACGGCGTCGACCGAGGCGCTGAGCGGGTCCTTGTGTGTCTCATGCTGCCCTTTGTTATAGAAGTTGTTGATGGCGTCGCAGTCGGTGAGGACGATGGCGTTGTAGCCCCATTTGTTGCGCAGGATGTCAATGAGCAGGCGGTCGCTGCTGCAGCAGGGCTTCCCCTCAAAGCGCTGGTAGGCGCACATCACCTCGCGCACGTCGGCCTTCTTCACCAGTGCCTTGAAGGCCGGCAGATAGGTCTCCCACAGGTCGCGGTTGCTGGGCTCCACGTTCATCGAGTGGCGCAGTGGCTCAGGTCCGCTGTGCACGGCATAGTGCTTGGCGCAGGCGTGGGTCTTGTAGATAAGCCCACCCCCATCCCCTCCCAAAGGGAGGGGTGACTGCATACCCTTTACTGTAGCCACGCCCAGTACGGCGTTCAGGTACGGGTCTTCGCCGCAGGTCTCCTGCCCGCGTCCCCAGCGAGGGTCGCGGAAGATGTTCACGTTGGGGCACCAGAAGGTCAGCTCAGGGTTGCCCGGGTAGTAAATCTCGCCCATGCCGACGTGCTTCACGCTGTGGTCTGAGCGGTTCCAGTTGGCGCGGGCCTCGTCGCTGACCTGCGAGAAGACGTCGTAGACCAGCTGCTCGTTGAAGGCGGCAGCCATGCCGATGGGCTGTGGATAGACGGTATAGTCGCTCTGTCGCACACCATGGCAAGCCTCGCTCCACCAGTTGTATGACGGGATGCCGAGGCGGTCAATGGAGATGCTCTTGTTCATCATCAGGCCCACCTTCTCCTCGGGGGTGAGCATGCCAAGCAGGCTCTCTACACGTTCAGCCCGTGGCAGCTTGGTGTCTTGCCAGGCATACTGGGTTTGTGCCTTCATGCTCATGGCGCTCAGCACAAGTGCCAAGGTCGCCACCATTGTCTTGTTTATCATATCGAATCTGTTGTTGTGTTATTTAAAAGCCATCGCCACCGAAACCGCCACCGAAGCCGCCGCCGAAGCCGCCGCGCGGTCCGCCCATGCCGGGGAAGCTGGGGCGCTCCTCCTTGCCTGCGTCCAGCAATAGCTTGACCAGTGCACGGCGTCGCAGACCCCATGTGGGATAGTCGTCGGCGCGCAGCGTCTTCGTGCCAAAGCCCGGCATCTGCGGCATGCCCTGCATGAAGTCGAGCGTGCTGGTGGTGATGATGCAGGGCTTCGTCTTGCCGTCAGCCAGCAGGCGGTCGGCAATGGCATCGGCGCCGCCCTCCTTGAACCAGCTTTCCATGGTGTCGCCCTCGCCAGGCAGCAGCTGGATGAACACAGGCATGACCATGCCGCCGGGCATGGGTGAGGTGTACCAGGCCTCCTGGCGCGTCAGGTCGTAGGCTGTGCGCCCGTGCTGGATGTTGCCCTGTGAGGCAAAGTTGAATGGCGATTTGGGATTGTCGGCAATGCTGTACTTGAGTCCCTGGTTGGCCGTGATGTTCATGTTGTTGGGGTCAGCCACGGGCATGCCGTCGACGATGAAGCAGTAGGTGAAGGTCTCGAAGAGGAAGTCCTTGAGCGTGGTGCTCCACACACCGTCGCTGTCCCTCTCCATGGCCATATACTCAGGCATGAACTCAGCATGCAGCTCCACCCGCTTGGCCTCGGGCGCCTTGAAGCGGAAGGTGATGCCCGTCTCGGTATATTCCGGCGAGATGATGGGCTTGGGGAACATGCGTGCCATGACGCCGGGGGTGAACTGCGGCTCCTGGCCGGTGGCGGCAGGAGCGGGCTCGCTGGCCTTCATGGCGGTCTCGGCAGCCTTCTTGTTGAACAGCAGCGGCAGTGTCTGCGTCAGGAAATACTTGGCGTTCATCCAGGTGTGGCCGAACTTGTCGTTGGTGAACACCTTCACGCTGGTGATGCCTTTCTTGTCGAGGAACTCCATGTAGTCGCGGGCGTTACCGTAGAGGAAGTCGTCGGTGCCCACGCCGAGCCAGAACAGGCGTATCTTCTTGTTCGTCTCCGATGCCTGGTCATAGACGTTGGGGATGTCGGTCGAGGTGAACGAGCTGTAGCTGCACAGGTAGGCAAACTTGTCGAGATTGGTCAGACCGTTGTAGAGCGCCTGGTTGCCGCCGCGCGAGAAACCGCCGATGGCGCGGTGCTCGGCGTTGTTGACCGTGCGGTAGTTGCTCTCGATGTAGGGCATCAGGTCGTTGATGAGGTCCTGGCTGAAGACGTCGCCGCCGAAGCGTGTCTGCGGAGCCGCCTGCGCTGCCGCCTTCGTGCCTAACAGTTTGGCGGGGTTGCCGTAGGGCATCACCACTATCATCTCCTTCGCTTTCTTCTCAGCCAAGAGGTTGTCGAGGATATAGTTCACGCGGCCCACCTTGTAGTACACCTCCTCGGTGTCGGTAGTGCCGCTGATGAGGTAGAACACGGGATATTTCTTCTGCATGTCCGTCAGATAGCTGGGGGGCAGGTAGACCACGGCCTGGTTGGTGGCGCCAAGGCTCTTCGAATAGTAGTGGATGTACTCCACGCGGCCATGCTCCACGTCGTCGCGGATGTCGTGGGCCAGTGTCCCCTCGCGTGCAGGCACCTCCAAGATGCTGTTCTTGAAGCCCTCATTGGGGAAGTACTGCGGGTTCTCCGGGTCCATCACGCTGACACCATCGACGATGAAGCAGTAGGGGTACATGTCGGGGGCCACCGGCGATGTCTTGTCGCCCCTGTTGCCTACCGTGGCGGTCCACACACCGTCGGCACCGCGGGTCATCTCCTGCCGTCCGGCAAACTGCACGTCGACCATCACCTTCTGTGCCGAGTCGTTCTTGAGCTGGAAGGTTACCGTGCCATCGGCGTTGCATCTGGGCTGGGCGCTACCCGTGAGTGCGCAGCCAGCCAATGCCATTGATACGAACAATTTCTTCATAGTCTTTATCGCTTTTCGTTAACAATGTTCTTCAGGAAGTTCACCATCTTGCTGAGGTTCTCCTCGGCATACATGCCCATGCCGTGACCGCCCTCGGGCACAAATGTGGCCTCGGTCCTTACGCCGGCGGCCTTCAGCAGCTCGAAGAACTTCTTCCCCTGGCAGCAGGGCACGATGTTGTCCTTCTCGCCGTGGAAGATGATGACGGGTGGGGTGTCCTTGCTCACATAGTTGGTGGCGCTCAGGCTGCGGTATTTGTCGGGCTCGCGGTCCAGCTTCGAGTCTAAGAGCATGTCCTCGGGGCTGTTGGCGCCCATCTGCATGTGTTCGCCGCAGTCCATGTCCGTCAGGTCGACAGGGCCTGACCAGTCGCAGGCGGCATCCACGGTGCTGGCCTCAGCGGTATGGCTGCCCAGCGCTCCCTCCAGGTCGACGGTCAGGGTACCCACGACAGCCGTCTTCAGTCCGCTGGTGGTGGCAGCCGTTGACGCCAGGTGGCCGCCCGATGAGAAGCCACTGGTGGCAATGAAGCGTGTGTCGAACTTATACTTGGCAGCCTCGCCACGAACAAAGCGGATGACGGCGCGGATGTCGTGCAGCTGTGCGGGCCACTTGGCGTCCATGCTGCTGCGGTGGTTGGGGCACACCACGGCGAAGCCATTGTCGAGCAGCGCCTTGACAATGGTGCCCAGGTCGGCGGCTCCCTTGCCGTTGTTGTTGAACCAGGCGCTGCCATAGATGTGGATAACCACGGGATAGCTGTCCTTCATCTCCTTGGGCAGGTAGATGTCGCAGGTGTGGAAGGTCTGGCCGTCGCCGACATAGTCCACGTCCTTCCATTGCTGCGATGTCTCCAGGTTGACCGTCGGCATCTGGAACCCGCCAAAGCCGTTGGGCTGGGCGGCAGCCGACAGTGTGCAAAGTGAAAATAGAAAGAGTAAAAGCTTCTTCATGTTGTTAGTTGTTTTTCGGGGTACAAATTTACAACAATAATATGAAATAGCGTTCTATTGATTGTTTCTTTTTATTGCAAAAATGTCACATCACGCCCCATTTGCGATAATTTCCCGTGTAAAAAAGGACGTTTCGCTCTCTTTTTTAGTAATTTTGCAGTCGCTTAAAACCATAACAAGATGATAGCTTCTACTTTGGCAACAGCTGTGTTGGTCATCAATGAGCTGATGGCATCCAATGTCGGTGTGGCGCTCAGCCCCGCCGTCAACTACGATAGCTGGATAGAGTTCTACAACCCCGGCACACAGCCGGTCAACCTGGGAGGCATGTACCTCAGCGACGATGCCTCCGACCTGAAGCGCTGGAAGATGCCTTCCAGCGTGGGCATCGTGCCCGCCGGTGGCTTCAGGGTGGTGTGGCTGGGCTCTTATGAAATCAAGGCCACACAGGCCCCCTTCAAGCTCGACTGCGATGGCGGCACTGTCTACCTGAGCGATGCCAATGGCCAGTTGGTGCTCACCCAAACCTATCCTGAGGCCATGAGCCGCACGGCATGGGCCCGCACCACTGACGGCGGCGAGCAGTGGGGCTGGACGGCTGATGCCACGCCTGGTGCCACCAACGCCACGGCAGCCTTTGCCGAGGAGCGTCTTGAGGCACCCGTCGTCAGCAAGGGCAGCTGTCTGTTCAGCAACACCCTGAGTGTCAGCGTTGACATACCCGAGGGAGCCACGCTGATGTATACCACTGACGGCAGTGTGCCCACCGCACCCCGCGGTTCCGGGCAAGCGTCGCCCTGGACTGAGTATGTCACCAATGGCGACTGCGAGGGTACTGATGCCACCTGCCTCATCAGCCACGATGCTGGTGGCAACGATGCCCAGCGCATTGTCGACGGTGTGGGCTACAATGGGTCGCGCGGCCTGCGTGTCCATGCCTCAGCCACGGCACAGAACGACCACGATGCGCAGCTCTTCGTCTATACCCCGGGCCACGTCTGGCGCTCAGGCGAGAAGTACCGCTTCAGCATGAAGGTCAGGGCCGACAAGGCCACGCGCATGGCAGCGCAGACACATACCACCCCGCATGACTACATCTATTGGCAGATGCTGGAGTCCAACTACAACATTACCACGCAGTGGCAGGAAATTACCTATGAGGGTGTCATCACCGACGACCAGGTGGGTAAGCAGACCGACTGGTGGGGTGGGGTGACGCAGGTGGAGGACATGCAGACCATTGCCTTCAACCTGAACATTGACCGCAAGGACAACAACTTCTATTTTGACGATGTGTCGTGGCAGCTGTATACTGGCGACGGCGCTGCCAGCGATGTGGCCAAGCAGAGCAAGGACGGGCGCTTCACCTTCAGCAACACCACCAACCTCTGCGTCCGGCTGTTCAAGGACGGCTACCTGCCCAGCGTGCCCGTCACGCGCAGCTATATCAAGACCACCAACAAGTACACCCTGCCCATCGTCAGCATTGTGGGCAACAAGCGTGACTTCACCGACCCCAAGACGGGCTTCGACTGTGACGGCGACGGCACCAACGGCAAGACGGGCAACGGGCAGGACACCCCCCGTAACTACAACATGGACTGGGACCGTCCGGTCAACTTCAGCCTCATCAGTCCCGATGGCGAGATGCTGTTCAACCAGGATGTCAACATCAGCGTCTCAGGCGGCTGGACGCGCAGCCAGCGCTACCGCTCGTTCAAGCTGAAGAGCAACAAAGTGTTCGACGGCCAGAACCGTTTCGACTATTCGTTCTTCCCACAGAAGCCTTACATACGCAACAAGACGCTGCTGGTGCGCAACGGGGGCAACGACGTGTGGACGAACAACGCCCGCTTCCTCGACCCGGCGCTGCAGACCATCGTGCAGCGCTCAGGCATCGACATCGACCTGCAGAGCTGTGTGCCCGTCATCGAGTATGTCAACGGACAGCTGCGCGGCGTGTTCAACCTGCGTGAGCCCAACAACGACAAGTTTGCATACGCGAACTTCGGCTATGACGACGAGGAACTGGACGCCTTCGAGAACGATGAGTTCAAGAACGGCGACGACGAAGTGTGGAAGCGCATCTGCGACCTGGCCTCGCACATCAACGACGAGGGTGCCTACGACGAGCTGCTGACGCTGCTCGACATCGACGAGTACATCAACTACATGGCTGTCAGCCTCTACCTTGACAACGTGGACTGGCCCGACAACAACGTCAAGGCCTACCGCAGCCGCAATGACGGGCGCTACCGCTTCATGCTGTTCGACCTTGACTATACCTTCGACGTCCAGAACAAGACCAACAACGAGAACTCGTTCAGCTATTTCACCCAGTTCCGTCACCTGCCCTTTGTCAGGCTGTTCACTGACCTGCTGGTCAACGACCGCTTCCGCCGACAGTTCATCGACACCTTCTGCATCATGGGCGGCAGCGTGTTCGACCCAGACCTTGCCACGTCCATCGCCAACGAGCTGCTGGCCGTGGTGAGGCCCATGACGCAGCTGATGAAGCAGCAGGGCATCAACGACGGCCACGATCCTGACCGTTCGGCTAACATGCTGAAGAACAAGCTGCGTGGGCGTTCGGACCTGATGACCAACTACCTGAAGCAGTATGCACCTATGCGTCTCAGTGGCGTTACGCGGCAGCGTGTCGTCCTGTCGGCTGACACCAAGGGCGCACACCTCAGCGTCAATGGCGTCGACATACCCTATGCCACGTTTAACGGCAGTCTCTATGCCCCCGTCACGCTGCGGGCCGAGGCTCCCGCCGGCTATCGCTTTGCTGGATGGAAGAAGGACGGCACCATCGTCAGCACCAGCGTGGAGATGGCCCTGCCTGCGGGCGCCGTCACCCTGACGGCTACCTTCGTGCCAGCCGACGAACAGGTGCCGCCCGTGCGCATGAACGAGGTCAGCGCCGGCAACGGCATTCACGTAAACGAGTACTTCAAGCGCAATGACTGGGTGGAGCTTTACAACACCACCGACCAGCCTGTCGATGTGGAGGGCATGTACTTGAGCGACAACCCCGACAAGCCCTTGAAGTACCGCATTGCGAAGCCCTCTGTGCTGTTGTCCGCCTCACCCACCGTCATCCCTGCGCATGGCTATTTGGTGGTGTGGTGCGACAAGCTTGAGCCGCTGTCGCAGCTGCATGCGTCGTTCAAGCTCTCTGATGATGGGGGCGACGTGCTGCTGACAGCCGCTGACGAGTCGTGGACTGACCGCCTCACCTATGGTGCCATGAGGAGTGATGAGACAGCAGGTCGCTATCCTGATGGCTGTCGCGATGTCATCACCATGAACGTGCCTACCCTCTGTCAGCCCAACCGCACCTCGGCCTATGCCGTTGCCATTGCCCAGCCTGACGTCGATGGCGTCAGCGACCTCATGGCCGACGACATGCTGGGCCTTCGCTATCGCAATGGCGTTCTCTTGATTACCGCAGCTGACGATGGTGCTGTCAGTGTGACCGTCAGCGCCATTGATGGTCGCCGTGTATTTGCTTCGACAGCCTCCGTCAGGAGTGGTCGCGCTCAGGTTGGCCTTGCATCGCTGTCTTACGGCACCTACGTGGCCACCGTCACTGACAGTCATGGTCGTCGTGCCGTCTGCAAGTTCACCGCCAGTCGTTGAGCGGTGGGCTGCACTGTGTTTCGATAGGTTTTGCTACGTCGGAAAGCAGCAATGTCCGTAAATGGAACGTCAATGGTTCGTTTATCAATAACGGACCATTCACGTTCCATTTACGGACATTAGCGCTATGCCGTAGGCTGAAAGATTGCTACTCGCCTTCCCAGCGGAACACGTCGACAGTGGTGGTACCGAAGTACTCCTCGCCGTCACCGCCTCCTATCAGCTTCGGGTTGTCGTAGTCAGGCAGCGGTCCTTCGCGTGGCACGAACTGGTTGAAGTCAACCAGGGGGATGACCATACCGAAGATGCCCAGGCCGACACGCTTGGTGACACCCTTGAAGTTGCAGTTGATGAACATCGTGGTGAAGAACGTGTGGTTGTAGTAGTCCTTCTTGTTGTTCTGGTTGAAGCGGCGCAGGCGGCTCTTCATGTCCTCGGTGACGGAGTCGGACCAGTGGGTGAAGGTATGCCCAATGTTGCTCACGAAGATGTCCAAATCATCGGCCTCGATGCTGTCACGCGACCAGATGCTCTGTTTGATGTTGTCGTCCATCTCGTCAATCATCTTCTTCTCAGAGGGGTTGGTGATCCATGCGATGATGAGCAGGATGATAAAGATGCCGAGTGCGATGACGATTTTGCCCAGGCAGGTGCGCCTGAACTGCTTGAATGGAGATTCCTTTGTGCGGAACTCGCTGTTTTCTGTCTGATTCATCTTGGTGAATTACAAATGACGGTTAATAATGCTCGTGTGAGATGAGATTCATGAACTCCTGGCGTGTCTTGGCCTGATTGAATGCCCCACTGAACTCGCTGGTGGTGGTGATGCTGTTCTGCTTCTCCACGCCGCGCATCTGCATGCACATGTGCTTGGCCTCGACGACGACCATCACTCCTAAGGGGTGGAGTGTCTCGTCGATGCACTGGCGTATCTGCATGGTCATGCGCTCCTGCACCTGCAGGCGGTGGCTGAAGATGTCGACCACGCGCGCAATCTTCGACAGGCCGGTGATGTAGCCGTTGGGTATATAGGCCACGTGCACCTTGCCGTAGAAGGGCAGCATGTGATGCTCGCAGAGTGAGAAGAAGTCGATGTCCTTGACGATGACCATGTGGTTGTAGTCCTCGCGGAAGAGGGCGTCGGTGAGCACCTTG
>CAMVKN010000018.1 GCA_947168045.1 uncultured Prevotellaceae bacterium | reverse complement strand
GATGCCATCCGCTTCAACCTTCAGTTCCTGCGCGACCACTACGACCTGCGCTACAACACCATGAAGAAAACCACCGAGTTCCGTCCCAAAACGCCCTCCTCCGCCATCAAGTCTATCTACGCCCCTCCCCTTGGGGGAGGGGCCAGGGGAGGGGCAGTTGGGGCTACCAGGGGAGGGGCCTTCCTCCCCCTCACCGACCGCGACCTCAACTCCCTGACCGTCGACCAGCTCCTGGCCGGAGGCCAGAGCTGGAGCTACGCCATGCGCCTCTGCGTCGACTCGGCACACGTGGAGGACTACAACCCGGTGGCTGACTACCTCGACCACCTGCCGCAGTGGGACGGCCACGACCATATCAGCGACCTCGCCGCACGTGTGCCTACCGACTACCAGGACTGGCCGCGCCTGTTCCGACGCTGGCTGCTGGCCATGGTGGCGCAGGTGCGCGGCATGAGCCAGGACCACGGCAACAGCATCGTGCCCATGCTCATCGGCGCACAGGGCACGGGAAAGAGCACCTTCTGCAAGATGCTACTGCCACGGCACCTCAGACAGTACTACATGGACGACATCAAGATGGACAACGCCGAGCAGGTGGAGCGGGTGCTGGGTCGCATGTGGCTGGTGAACATCGACGAGTATGACGCGAAGACCACGCGCGAGCAGGCGAAGATCAAGCGACTGCTGACCGAGCGCGACGTGCAGGTGCGCCGCCCGCGCAGCGACCAGTACACCATGGTGCAGCGCCTCTGCTCGTTCATCGCCACCACCAACGAGCGGCGGCCCCTGACCGACCCCACCGGCAGCCGACGCTACCTCTGCGTGGAACTGACAGGCGCCATCGACACCGCAACACCGCTGAACCACGACCAGCTCTTCGCGCAGGTCCTGCACGAGCTGAGCCAGGGCGAGCCCTTCTTCCTCACCCGCGAGGAGGAGGCGCTGATGGAGGCGCACAACGAGCGCTACTGCCGCCAGCGCGTCATAGAGAAGACCATCGCCGCCACCCTCGCCCCGGCGCCCACCTCAGCGGACACGCTGATGACCACCGCCGACATCGTCGACCTGCTATGCGACCACGGCTTGCCGCCCCAGGACGTGCCCACCCCGCGCCAGCTCAAGGCCGCCCTCCGCGCCGCCGGCCTCCGCCAGGGCGCCCAGTCAGGCCGCCACGGCTGGTACGCAGTCCCAGCAGCCCCATCAGTCTTTCTTCCGTAGAGCTGATAGACGAGACTATCGATCTCGGATCCCAAGGCGGAGGTGTCGGCAGAAGTAACTATGTTGTCATCCTGACACCTTGAAATAGAACACTTCATCTTCTTGCATGTCTGGACGATGAGTAACAGTCCTTACATAGTCATCAATCAAGTGGCGCCAGTCGTTGGGCGTCATATTGTTGTACTTGTCCTGGAACATCGTGATACAGACAGAGTGGATATTCTTCATCATCGTGCCGCCATCCATCTCCATCATGTTATGAATCAGTTTCCGTACTTCATTGTCATCATTCACGTCTCTCAGCATGGCAGCCTCAGCAACCAGTCGGATTTCCGTAGCCTTTCGCGAAGCCTTCTTCTTAACAGGCTTTGCCACTTCTTGGATGATTCTTTTCAGTTCCTCAATAGTGTAAGGTGGGTCTTTCCGATGCAGCATATAGTGACAGTTGGGGCAGACAGGCACCAAGTCGGTATCTACGTTCAGTTCATATTCCTTACCGATGGTGGAGATTGGCGTCAGATGATGTACATGTATGAACCCTTTTCCCATCTCTCCGTATGTCGCCTCGAAGTCACGTCCGCAGACCAGACATTGATAGCCTTTTTTCGCCACACATTCCCTACGGGCTTTCTGGTTGCGCTCATACTTGTTGGCTTTCACTGTAACCAATGCACCCTCATAGAGCTTTTCGTCATCCTCTGGATAGTCCACATCATAGACATCATCATTGACCGTCTGATGGGGATGCAGCAGGAAATCAAGCAAATCTGATTCCTTGATTTCCCTGACACTCCTTGGTATTCCTTGATAGCCATGCTCATGCAGATGGTGCAGCGAGAGGATATCATCGGTATATTCCTCTATCAGTCTTAGTCTGGCATAAAAGCTCACAAAGCCCTGGTAGAATGTATTTTTATCCGTCCAAAAAGCTTCTTGCTCCAGTGCCTCGTCGAAGATGATTCTCGTCTTGACGACCTCCATCTTATAGCGGATGCACAGCTCAGGACGCGTTTTATAGATGAACACGACGTCACCCACCGAGAACCTATCTGTCCTCCAGTCTGCCATTCCGCCCTGCGCCTTGATGGCATCACCGATGCGGAAGGTGCTGTCGTTGTTGGGCACTATCCAGTATTTCACATCTCAAGCACTTTGGTTGACTCCTCACCGAACTGGGAGACTACGCGGACAGCAATCCGCTTGCCCTTCTCGTAAGGTATCGGCTCACTCTTGAAATCGTAGAGCGTATCCCAGACTTCCTCATTGAACTCCAGGCGGAGGGTGCGTTCAGCTTTCTTCTTGGCCAGGTCGCGGGCCACCGTGTCGAGACCTTTGCGCCAGGCGGCGAAGTCCTTTTTGTCGCCACCGCAGAAGTGGATGCTGCGCACCTTGAACAGACCGCCCGTGTAGTTGTCGTCCATCTCCCAGTAGGCGATGTCGTTCACGTTGCGGGCTTTCACCTCGTCCTGGATGGGGTCGTACATGTCCATGCCGTTGATCTCTACGTGGCAGGTGCCGTCGCCATCATTCACGAGGCTCACGTCCGGCTCACCTATGATGATAAACGAGCCGGCTTTCTTGTCCTTCTTCAGCAGACCGTCTTGCAGCAGGTCGTCGCTCATGCGCACCTTCGACACTTGGAACGTGCCAAAGTTGTAGTCTTTGTTCTCGCCGCTCTCAATGCTGTCCTCGAAGGAGAATCCGAGGATGACGAGCCAGTTCGACTCGCTGAGATGTTGACGGAAGGCACGCACGGCTTCGTTCACGGCATGACGGCTGACGGTGCCGAACTTGGGGCCAATCATAAAAAAGACGCAATGCTCCGTACCGTCCTCCTGTTTATAATAGCCTTTGGCATTCAGGTAAGGCTCATCCAGATGCTCCATCGAGTGCATCACGGCCTGTTGCTGCTTCACGCCATTACGAATACCGTTGGCCTTTAGGTTGTTGAAAATGCGTTCTGTAAAGGCCGCATATTCGTCGTAGTCGTTCTGCTTGTCGTTCAGGCTCTCTGGCGAACTGACATCGAGGCTCTGCAGGGTCTCAACGGTGAAGGGGCCGCTCACGCGAATGCGCTTCTTGTCCTCCTCCGGCTGGTCGTAGAGGGTTTCTTCATCTGCAGGAAGATTTTGGGCAATAGATTTTATTGTTACATGCGGAACTTTTTTATAAACAAAGCCACGACGTATATTGGGACTCTCACACTCATCATATATTTTGTAATAAGGATAAAGAGCTGTCAGTAATCTGGTCTTTGCTATATTCAAAGCTATCCTACTAGTATCTATTGTTATCCACCTTCGTCCCCATTGTTCGGCAACATAAGCTGTAGTTCCTCCGCCACATGTTGGATCTAAAACTAAGTCTCCAGGGTCTGTTGCCATTAGGATACATCTTTGAATGACTTTCTCAGACGTTTGTACTACATAACTGATATTAGTCGCTCCAGCAGTATCTGCCCAAAGATTGTTGATTTCCTGTACCGGGTAATCATCATAGAATCGTACGAATCGAATAGAAGAAACCATTTTTTCTACTCTTCTATTTTCGATTAATCTTTTCATTCCTGATTCATTTGTAACCCAACTTTTTTTTGTAGCAGCAAATTTTTCTCCTTCGAACTCGACATCGTACATACAACTTGGTGTATACCCTGCAGAGAATAGAGACCCTAAACTATATGGTTTAGATTGTGGTGGAAGGTTCTTCGGATTCTCTATTTCTTCTTTAGTCATTGGTCGTCGAGTTCCATCAGCAAGTTCCACCTTTCTGTATGAAGAATCGACTCCAATATTTTTCTTTTCAAAAAGTTGACGATACTTCATCAGCTCTTTATTTTTTGCATACCATACAATATAATCAGAAATACCGGCCAAGCCCGAACTACCCAAAGGAGATGTTTTCTTGAATGTTATAAGTGAGAAAAAGTTCTCACTTCCAAACACTTCGTCAAGCACAGAACGAACAAGGTGAAGGTTCTCATCCGATATCTGTACAAACACAGAACCACTCTCCGTCAGCAACTCCCTTGCCATCACTAATCTATCTCTTAAATAAGATAGGTAGCTGTGAATTCCTAATTCCCAAGTATCGCGGAAAGCTTTAATCATCTCTGGCTCACCTGTGATATTGCTGTCGTTGTCTTTGACATCGCGGCTATCCAACTTCATCTGCCAGTTGGAAGCATACTTAATCCCATACGGCGGATCGAAGTAGATGCATTGCACCTGCCCCTTCATGCCCTCGCGGTTCAGCAGGGAGTTCATCACCAAGAGGCTGTCGCCCTGAATGAGGCGGTTCTGCCAGTTGTCGCTATGCTTGTAGTAGCCGGCCAGACGCTCCAGTTCATCCTCATCCTTATCTGCCCAGTCGCCAAAGAGGTCGAGTTGCAACTTGGCACTCTCGCTCTTGTGCTCATGCAGTTCGTAGAGGCTGTCGATGATGGCCTCAGGGCGGATGTCCTCATGCTTATAGAGGCTGCGGATGTCTGTGCGCAACTGCGGCATATAGTCAGGCGAGTCCTCATCATCGTTCTTGTACTTGCCTAACCAGTAGAGTTCAGGGTCGCGCCCACGCTGGAATTCATGGCGGAAGATGTCGTATTCACTCTGTTCAGGCATGCCACTGATAGCCATCTGTTCCTCGCCCTGATGGGCACTATCGGGAATGGCAGCACGCTTGTCGTCGTGCCTGATGCTCGTAACGGGTTTGTTCTTATCGACTTTGTTCATTTTATCTTGTTATTATTTGTTTATTCGGAAAATATGCTTAACTTTGCAGCGGAAAGAAATAATTATAGTTATGAATGCTGTACAGCCCACCGTGTTTAATGAAGCCCAGCTTTATCTGCTTGGCGTGTTTTCTCATATTAAGAATGAGGACGAGTTGAACGATATAAAGGATCTCATCAGTGATTATTATGCCAAACGCCTTGACCGCCATTTGGAGAAGCTTTGGGACGAGGGTATACTTAACCAGAAAAAGCTTGACGAAATAAACGAGATGGACCTGCATCAGTGGCTTAGAGAAGAAAAGGCAAAAGAACAAAAGGCGCTTTAGAAGATGCGAATAGTCCTCGACACGAACTGTCTTATTCAGAGTGTATCTCCTCGAAATATCTACCACGATGTTTGGCTGTCTATTGTTGATGGAAAGAATACTCTTTGTGTCACTAACGAGATTCTTGAGGAATATGCAGAGATACTGACCAGGCTTTCTGGAAAGAAAACTGCTGATTATGTGCTTGAATTCCTTGTGAAGAGCAGGCATGTAAGATTTTTCTCTCCCCAATATCGTTTCAACCTCATCGCAGCAGATCCGGATGACAACAAGTTCGTTGACTGTGCTATTGTAGCCAATGCCCGATATATTGTCACCAATGACCACCATTACGATGTTCTCCGACAGATAGAATTTCCTGTCGTTGATGTGATGGCTCTGAAGGATTTCCTTAGTCTGCTTCATTCTCAAGATAATTTCTAATATCTTTCTCTAACTGGTCAACGTCTCTCACTTCTAATAACTCCCAGGTGCCGTAGGTCTTCAGGTTGTTGGCTGCAGGAATCCAGTAGTCTTTCAGATAGTGGCGCTTAGCGTCTTTGTTGCCAGAGTTGTCTGCATCGAAGTCCTGACATTCTACAATCAGGTTTATGCCTCTGACTTTGACAATGAACGTTGGCATGTATTCATTGTTCTCGTCGCCAACAGTATAGGGAATGCGGAACCCCAAATAGGTGTTCTTTACCCAAGCCTCTACACATTCCATCGCGTCGAGCGTCTTGGCTGCTATCTGCTGCCAGCTGTTGTCTTCTGCTATCACGTAATTGACGTGACTCTTCTGCGTAGGATAGACAGGCTTGTTCGTAGGGCGATAGACATGCTGGGTACTGCCCTCTGGGTTGTAGTAGTTGAGTACGGCGGTTATCTCCTCATGATCGGCATTGGCCTTATGAATCCCTTCGTTGATATTGCTCAGCACAGCCTTATAGTCCCATAGCATCACTAACCGCTTCTGGTCAGGGCTGCCATCGCCACCAACAATCTCCAACTGCTCATTGAACCATGTTTCCACAATCGTCTTGATGTCTGGGAACTTCTGAAACTGCTGGCCATGCTCACGGCTGGTGTAGTATTCGCGAATCATCAGGTGGGCAAAGTAATAGATTACCTGACTATCTCGTAGCTCCATATAGTCCGTCTTCAACATTTTCTTGTCGCCATTCACGATGGTCTGGAGAACGGTCTCAGTAGGAATCTTATTGAAGTCGAGTTTGAACTTAGGCAGATCTGTGAAGTCTGCTGTCAGCGAGCCTTCGATATTGTCAGAGCGATAGCCCGTAATCACAGGGAAACGAATCTCCAAAGCCTTGCGTTCTGGTAATGCCCGCAGAACGGCCTTGGGCTTCTGGGGTTTCGTCACCACCGTCTTACCTCCCTTGAAGGTGTTGAATGGCACACCAATGATACGGGCATATTCTGGCGGGAACTTATAGGTGACGTTCTCCTCTTTATATTTATAGAGATCCTTGCGGCTGATCTCACGCCCCAGTTTGTCGTAGGGAATCAGGTCATAACTCTGGCGACGCAGGGCACGGCCTACCACCTGTTCACACAACAACTGGCTGCCAAAGGCACGGATGCCACAGACATGGGTGACGGTATTGGCATCCCACCCCTCTGTCAGCATCGACACGCTGACCACGCACTTGATGTCGCCACCCAGTTTGCCAGGCTTACCAACGGTGTTCACCACCTCGCGAAGAATGTCGGCATCTGTGATATTGTCTGCTGAACCAGCCCCATGTTGATTGGCATATTCGTGTCGAAACTCCTCAATCTCTTTGGCGTATGCTTTCTTGAAGGCCTCGTCGATACGGGTGGAGGCATCGTCAAGCGCAGAGGAGTCAATGAGTAAGGTTGGGAATCTGTCTTTAGGAAGTCCCATGCCATCGTAATTGGAGAACACATCGAAACGTCCCTTCCTATATTTGGGCTCTCCATCTTCATCCACGCCATCCTGATAACCTGCGATGTCACGATAGACCTCATGGGAAACTGTGGTGTTATTACAAACCACAATCAGTACGGGTGGAGCTGTATAGAGCGTACCCATCGCTTCGTAAGCCTGACGCAGTCCTCTTTCGTAGTCCTCGTAGTCATTAACAAACTGCTCCAAGGCTGTATTCAGCAAGGTAGGAAGATTGGGGGCTTGAGCAATCAACGATGTTTCAACTTGGTCCTCCTTGTCTTTCTTCTTCTGGGCACGCATGCCTCGTTTAGGCAACTTGTCCTTGATAGAATCGTAGATATTTCGAAGCTTAGGCTCGTCAAGGTCTGGCGTATTATCGTATGCAGGCAGATAGGGAATTTTTACGAGTCCGCTCTCAATGGCATCCACCAGTCCGAAATCGCTGACAACCCAAGGGAATAACGAATATTCAGGATAGCCTGAGCCTTTCAGGTAATAGGGTGTAGCAGAGAGGTCGTAGACTTGCTGGAGTTTATAGCCCAAGAGTTTCATCTGGCGCAGACCTTCATACCAAACCATAGCAGCCTCGTTCTCCTGTTTCAGGTCGCTCTTCTCGTCATCGGTCAGGCTCTTGTCCTTGTTCTGGCGAGGCAAATAACAATGGTGGGCTTCGTCGTTGATGACCACGATACGTTTGCCTTTCACGCCTTTTTCCATGATTCGGCTCAGCATGACGCTATAATCCTCCTTGTCTTTCTGCGTCACCAACTCACCATTCACCCACTTCTGCTTGCCATCAAGTGGCGAAGCATGTTTACCAGAGAATACTCTTGGTAAGAATTGCTGATAGTTGACAATGGTGATGCTGGCGTTCAAGCCTCCCAGGTCTTTCTCAAATTGTTGAGGGATAAGACCACGCTGATGGTAGTAGTCTGTACGTTCGAAGTTGTTGCTGCGCTGGCTATAGTCTAATTGCAGTACTCCCAAACGGTCACGAATAGTAATGCCTGGTGCACAGAGCAGGAAGTGGTCGGCGTAGTGGGTATCCATCGGATTAGCCCGCTTGTTCAGATAATTGTAGAGAATGAGCATCGCCATCACAACCGTCTTTCCTGTACCAGTGGCCATCTTGAAGGCCGTGCGGGGCAGCACATAGGCATCGTCAGTCGATACGGTATGGCGGCGCTCGCCCAGCAGGTTCAGGATATAGTTGCCCGTATTGGGGTCGCGTTCGGCTATCTCATTCAGCCATACTGCTGTCTCTACAGCCTCACGCTGGCAAAAGAACAAGCGGAGGTTCGCCCTACGCTCTTTGTTACGAAACCAGAAGTCGAGCAACTCCTTAGTGATGCGTGAGGCTTTTTGGTAGCCTCCTTCGCGCCATGCTTTCACCTCTTTACGGATGGTGTTGACAAACTCGGCATTGGGGTTAACTGAGATAAAGTCCTCTTGCGAGAAGATGGTCTTATCTCCTTGCTTCTTAGGTACGATATTCACGTCATAGCCAAAAGGCCGTCGCCCATTGATAACGGTCTCGTAGTCTATGTTACCGTTCATATCGGTATCGTAATAATACTTCGGTTCCTCGTACGGATTGTTCAGTACGGGATTGTCATTGGTGGCTTGCATAAGCGTTATGTCGTTTATGCGCTGCTCTCTAAAAAACAAAAGCCTGACCAAACACAAAAGAAACGTGGACAATTACTCATCCACATTCCAGGTGCTTGGTCATACCCTTCTAAGAAACAAGTAACGTCCACGCATAACGTGAACGTCTGCAAGTTTTACTTAGAAATTCTTCTGCGACCAAGCTTTGGAATGTTCTGTAAACAGCAAACGCTATATTTTACCCTCAAAAATCATACTGCCACCCTGCGCTCAGGGACTGATGTGCCTCGCAGTCGAGGCTCATGCCGTTTACGGCATCTCGGCAATACTTGCTGCAAAGTTACACATTTCTGTTGACTTTGCCGCAGGATTTGATAGAAATATGTGATGTGAAGGTGTTTTTTCGCTTTTTTTCGCTGTACATGCCAAAAAGTGAATGGAGAATTTGGAATGGTCGAGCCATCCTTTCTATCTTTGAGGGGGGGGAGGGTGTTCAAAAACGGAAGTATAGCATAACGCAAGGAGGGCTGCCAATCGGCAGCCCTCAACCAACACAAAAACTAAACTAGACTTAACTAAAGCAACTTAGACTTTCACAAGCCCTTATTGCGAGTGCAAAGGTAAGCAAAGTTTTTGAACTGTCCAAGATTTCTCCTGTTTTTTTGCAAGAAAAATGCATATATTTTAAAATTTTGACAATTTAGACAGTAGATAGTGGTCGAAAATAGTCATTGCGGCCATTGCCTCGACCACGGGCACCGCTCTGGGCAGTACACACGGGTCATGGCGGCCCTGCGCCGTGAAGGTCGTGGCGTTGCCCTCGGCGTCAATCGTTTCTTGCTCTCGCAGCAGTGTTGCCACGGGCTTGAAGGCCACACGGAAGAAGATGTCCTGCCCGTTGGTGATGCCGCCCTGGATGCCGCCGCTGTGGTTGGTGAGGGTGGAGGGGTGGAGGGTGGAGGGGTGAGGGTGGAGGGTGGAGGGTGGAGGGGTGAGGGTGGAGGGTGGAGGGGTGAGGGTGGAGGGGTGAGGGGTGAGGGGTGAGTCTGTTGCCGCAGAGACAAAGATGTCGTTTTGCTCAGAGCCGCGCTGGGTCACTCCTGCGAAGCCCTCGCCGTACTCGAAGCCCTTCACGGCATTGATGCTCAGCATGGCATGTGCCAGCTGGGCATGCAGCTTGTCAAACTCAGGCTCGCCCAGGCCTGCCGGACAGCCCTTGACCACACAGCTGATGACGCCGCCGATGGTGTCGCCCTCAGCCTTCACCTGACTGATGAGGCGTTCCATGGCTGCGGCCTTTGTGCTGTCAGGGCAGCGCACGGCATTGTTCTCCGTTGTGCTCAGGTCGTAGTGGTGGTAGTCGTGCTCCAGGGCGATGTCACCCACCTGCGATGTGTAGGCCTGGATGGTGATGCCCAGCTGTCGCAGTGCCAGTTTGGCCAGTGCGCCAGCCACCACGCGGCTGATGGTGATGCGTGCCGACGAGCGCCCGCCTCCACGGTGGTCGCGCGTACCATATTTATAATAGTAGGTGAAGTCGGCGTGTGAGGGTCTGAACAGCGTGCGCAGGTTGTCGTAGTCGTTGGAGTGCTGGTTCTGGTTGCGCACGATGAATCCTATGGGGCATCCTGTGGTGCGTCCCTCGAAGATGCCGCTGAGCAGTTCCACGCGGTCCGCCTCCTTTCGCGCCGTGGTGATGGTGCTCTGTCCGGGGCGGCGTCGGTCCAGCTCATGTTGTATGAAGTCCACGTCGACCTCTATGCCGGCAGGCATGCCGTCGACGACGCCTCCCACGGCCGGTCCGTGGCTCTCGCCGAAGGTCGTCAGCGTAAATACGTTACCGAATGTATTCTTCACAGCTCCTAACTCCTAATTTCTAACTCCTAACTCCTCTTTAGTGATGGCAGTGGCCACATCCGCAGCCGTCGCCGTGCTTGTGCTCGTGGTCATGGTCGCATCCGCAGCCGTCACCGCAGTCGTCGCAGCCGCAGCCACACTCATGGCTGAGGTGGTTCAGCATGTGCTGTATCTCGTCGTTGGTGGCCAGTCGGTTTTCCAGCACCACGCCGACGAACTGCAGCGTATGTCCTGCCAGGGGGTGGTTGGTGTCGACGGTGACGCCGTCCTCCTCCACCTTCTCCACGCGTGCCATGAAGCGGTGCTCGTCGCTGTCTAACAGTGTGATGACGGCACCGGGGAAGATGTTGTCGTGGTCGAAGTGCCCGTTGATGGAGAACACCTCGCGCTCCATCTTGTGCACTCCCTCAGCATCATATTCGCCAAAGGCCTCGGCAGGCGGCAGGGTGAAGTCGAACTTCTCGCCTGGCTGCATGTCGATGAGGCGCTGCTCAAAGCTGTCGAGCGAGATGCCGAAGCCGCTGATGAAGATGAAGGGCTGGCCCTGCTGGGTCTGTTCTTCCAGGTGCCTGGCTCCGTCGCTGTCGATGGAGAAGAGCTGGTAGCTCACTGAGATGTACTTGTTCTGCTTGTTGTCCATTGCTTTCTGTATCTTAGTTATTACTTATCATTGCTTTCGTTCCAACGAAAAGACGGCTGCAAAGGTAGCAATTTTATTTGAAACGGCGTGCAAGAATGGGTAAAAACATGAAAAAAACTATATTGGCGCAATTCTTTGACGTTGGTCAACAAAAGGGGCTGTTTTCGCGCACAGTAGGCAAAAAGCCATTGCGGAACACAAAAATCGCCGTATCTTTGCACCGTCAAAAGGAAACAAGAAGCCTTGCGACACAGGATAACACATTTATTTAAAGTAGGGTAGCCGCCCACGACACAAACAGGATAACAAACACAAAAAGCAGAAGCGGCTCCCGAGTAAAGAAAAGAAAGGAAAAAGAAAATGAAAAAGATTGTTTTGATGCTCGTGGCCATGATGTCACTGACGATGGCCAATGCTGAGAATGAGAACAACAATGCAACCGCTGAGGCTGCCAAGGCCTTCGACATGACGGTGAACATGCGCAAGCTGGCCGTTGCCCTTGGTCTGACGATAGACCAGATGGACGCTGTCCAGGACATTCACCAGCAGTTCTGCAACGAGATGATGCTGGCTGCACAGGCTACTGGCGACGAGCGTGAGAAGCTGCTCGAGGCTGCCGTGAAGAAGGATGTGCGCTACATGCACTACGTGCTCGACCAGAAGCAGTACAAGAAGTACCTGCTGCTGCTGAACACCACGCTGTCGAATCGCGGTCTGCGGTAAACTTAGAACCTTGTTCCGCGAGGAACGAGGCGGCACAGAAGGGTGGACACTCCGGTCATGGAGGTCCACCCTTCTTACATTTCGGGGGGAAACTTTTGCATCGTTGCCATATTTCTCATCTCTTTTTTTCGTCACGTCAAGAATAATTGCTAACTTTGCAGCGATTATACAAAGACGTAGACTATGAAAAAACTTAGAATCATCCTTGCCAGCGTGGCCACAGCCATGGCTACCAATGGCATCCATGCCCAAAGCCAACTCTACCCGTTTCATTTCGACCTTCAGCAGGTGACGCTGCTCGACGGCCCGATGAAGACGGCCATGGACAAGAACTTACAGCACCTGATGCAGTATGACGTCGACCGCCTGCTGACACCCTTCGTGCGCCAGTCGGGGCTGTCGAAGACCACCGATGCCACGTCGCCCTACTACCAGTGGGAGACGCGCCACCCCAACTTCAAGAACTGGGGCGGCGATGCCGGCTTCGACCTCAGTGGTCATGTGGGCGGTCACTACCTGTCGGCCCTGGCCCTGGGCTGGGCCGCCTGTCACGACGAGGCCATGCGGGCACAGCTGAAGCAGCGCATGGACTACATGCTGCAGGTGATGAAGGATTGCCAGGACGCCTATGACAAGAACACCGAGGGGCTGTACGGCTTCATCGGCGGACAGCCCATCAACGAGTCGTGGAAGGCGCTGTACCGTGGCGACCTGTCGAAGATTCAGTCCAACTGGGGCTGGGTGCCCTTCTATGTGCAGCACAAGATTCTGGCTGGCCTGCGCGATGCCTACCTCTATGGCGGCAGCGAGGTGGCCAAGGAAATGTTCCGCAAGCTGGCCGACTGGAGCGTCAACCTCATTGCCAAGGTCAGCGACAGCGACTTCGAAGGCTTCCTCAACTGCGAGCATGGCGGCATGAACGAGTCGCTACTCGATGCCTACCAGCTCTTTGGCGACCAGAAGTACCTCAAGGCCGCCAAGAAATACACCCACAAGGCCATGCTCAACGGCATGCAGATGCTGAACAAGACCTTCCTCGACGGCAAGCACGCCAACACGCAGGTGCCCAAGTTCATCGGCATGGAGCGCATCTATGAGCAGGACGCCACGGCGACGACTTACCGGAAGGCCGCCGAGAACTTCTGGCAGGACGTGGCCCAGAACCGCACCGTCTGCATCGGCGGCAACAGCGTTGGCGAGCACTTCCTCAGCGTGGCCAACAGCAACCGATACATCGACCACCTGGACGGACCAGAGAGCTGTAACTCGAACAACATGCTGAAGTTCTCAGAGATGATGAGCGACCGCACACACGATGCCAAGTATGCCGACTTCTATGAGGGCACCATGTGGAACCACATCCTCTCCACGCAGGACCCGCAGACGGGCGGCTATGTCTACTTCACCACGCTTCGTCCGCAGGGCAACCGCATCTACTCGCAGCCCAACCAGGGCATGTGGTGCTGCGTGGGCACCGGCATGGAGAACCACTCCAAGTACGGCCACTTCATCTACACCCACGACGGCAAGCAGACACTCTATGTCAACCTCTTCACGCCCTCCCGTCTTGCAAGTAGCGACTTTGTCATCACCCAGGAGACGCAGTTCCCCAACAACGGCACCACTGAGCTGACCATCGGCAAGGACGGCGAGTATGCCATTGCCCTGCGCCATCCCGCCTGGGCCGGCAAGGGCTACGCCATTGCCATCAACGGCACGCCGGTCAACGACCTTGCCGTCGAGACGGGCAAGGCCAGCTATGCCACCATCTCCCGCAGCTGGAAGGAGGGCGACAAGATTACCGTCAACCTCGACATGCAGCTGAGCTACGAGGTGTGTCCCAACTACACCGACTACGTCGCCTTCAAGTATGGTCCCATCCTGCTGGGTGCCGCCACCACGGCCCTTGCCGATGGCGACGACAGCGGCCTGCCCTACGAGAAGCTGCAGAACGAATATGGCGGCGAGGGACGCATGGACCACGCCCCGGGCAGCCGTGCCACGTCGAAAAGCCTCATCGATGCCCCGATGCTCATCGGCAACCGTGCCAACGTGCTCAGCCGCATAGAGCGCCTGCGCTGCAACGAGCTCACCTTCATCATTGATGCCTCGCGTCCCGACGTTGCCTCCTACCGCTGGGGCAAGCTCACGCTGGTGCCCTTCTACAAGATTCATCACCAGCGCTATATGTGCTACTGGTACCAGCAGACGGCTGAGAACTATGCCAACAGCAGCATGGCACAGACCGAGGCCGAGCGCGAGGCCATGGCCCAGCGCACCCTCGACTTCGTGGCACCGGGCGAGCAGCAGAGCGAGGCTGGCCACGACGTGCAGTACAGCAGCGACTCGTCGACGGGCATGTATAACTCAGAGCGCTATCGCGATGCCCGTGCCAACGGATACATCGAGTACACATTATATAATAACAGTGATGTAAAGGAGAACCTGAGCGTCATGCTGCGCTTCAACCTGGCCGACCGCGGACGCCAGGCCGTGCTGACCGTCAACGGCCGTAAGGTGGCCGACATCACCATCCCCGCCGCGGCCAAGGGCAGCGACAGCAACGGCTTCTACAATGCTGAGTATGCCATACCTGCCGACATGGCCAAGGGCAGCAACAAGTTCGTGGTCAGGCTCACAGCCTCGGCCACCACACTATGCCCCGGCATCTACTACGTGCGCCTGATGAAGGACTACAACGCCGAGCAGCACGCCTATCAGTTTCGCTGCACCGACTGGACCACTGGCGATGCCAACCGCGTGGCCACCAGCCGCATCAGCTACGACGAGCAGAAGAACGTCATTCATGTCAATGCCGGCACGGGGGCGAACAACGTTGCGCTGATGATGAAGTGGCAGGAGCTGGACTACGACATCGACAAGAGCCAGACCTACCTCGTCGTCAGGGGAACCAACCTGCGGACCACCACTGGTGCCTCCTATCTGTGGTGGCTCAACGGCAGCAACCATGGCACGCAGGTGGCACCGACAACGGTGCAGACTATTATGATGAACGGTGAGGAACAGCAGCTGGTGGCCTGGGATATGGCCACCAGCGGCATTTTTGAGAACTTCCAGGGCGAGCGCCCCAGCGTGTGCATGGGGCAGACCATCTTCGGCCTGACCTCCACCACGGGGCAGAGCGACATCTACGACATCAACTTCGTGTCCAGTGTCAGTGACTATATCAGCCACGCCACGGCCGTCAGCACTCCCGTCGTGAACATGATGCCTGATGTGGAGTACAACCTTGGCGGGCGCCGTGCAACAGGGAAGGGCATCCGCATCGTTAACGGAAGGAAAACTATCTGAGCTCGCAGTTCGCTACTCCTCGTTGTTGTCAGTCTCGCTGATGTCGGGATTCGACATGAAGGTGGCCCTAGGCCTGTCGTTTGAGTCGACGAGCAGGTCGTGCTGCTGCCGCAAGGCAACGACGAGGGTGGCAGGCTGACGATATAGCTTCTTGTTCATGGGCGTTTCCTCCTTTCCTTTTTATTTGATAATGACTTTCTTTCCGTTGTTGATGTAGAGTCCCCTTACGGTGGGCTTGCTGCTGAGGCGGCGGCCGTCAAGCGAGTACCAGCCAGTGGCGGCAGGCGCTGTCGTGGTGTCGACGGCGCGGATGCCGCTGACATGGGCGTTGCCGATGGAGAGCGAGGGCAACGTCAGTGAGGTGATGCTCACCCCTTCGAACCATCCACGGAAGGCCGGACTGCTGTATGCTGCTTTCTTCACGAAACGGCTGCCCGCATCGTTCAGGGCGTAGACGCTGCCGAGGGTGCTGGTGGTCGTGCTGCCGCAGAACTTGTAGTGGTTGCCGCTGACGCTGGCTGTGCCTGTGGCGGCAATCTCGGCATTGGTGGCGCTGAAGGTGACAGGCGTGTTGGTCATCTGCCACTCGTCGCCCCAGGTGTTGCCCGGCACGGCGATGATGTAGGGCGTGTTGGCGGACAGCTGCTGGGCATGGGCGAAGTTCACCCTGCCGTCAGCGTCGTCAACGAAGGAGCGGAGCCAGAAGGCACCGTCGGTGTCATCGTCGGAGGTGAACCATTTGCGCTCGACGGGGGAATCGTCGAGCACAGGGGAGCCGTTGAGGACGGGGGCGCTGGTGACGCTGCTGACGGCGAAGGGCAGGCAGAGGGTGCTCCAGCCACTGGTGCCAGCGGCGGCAAGGGTGAAGGTGCGGGTGTAGGAAGCCTTCTGTGCGGTGAACGCGATGGGGCTGTAGAAGGGGTATCCGTCGGTGAGCGTCAGGCTTGCGGCCTCGTCGCCGCAGACGACGTTGAGCCCCTGCAGACTGCTGGGTACCGTGGCACCGGCGGCCAGCAGGTAGAGGCAGTTGGGGTTAGTGCCTGGGGGGATGCTGCTGAGGTCGCTGCTGGAGCGCAGGTCGACAAAGCAGGCATCGCCGACAGTGATGGCGCTCCCAGTGGGGTAGATGGTGGTGAGGCCGGCAGCATCGCCCACGGAGTAGCCGCTGCATACGTTGAGCGTGCCAAAGCTGTCCTCGCTGTCGTCGCTGAGGCCAAGGTGGATGGCATCAACCGTCTCGTCGCTCTTCAGGTAGGTGAAGCGGAAGCTGTAGGCAGTGCGCACCGTCGTCGTGACGTCGTCTTGAGTGGTGGTGGTCACAAGGTTGTCAGGCAGGTCGTTGATGGCAATGTCGACAGTGGCGCTGCCACTCTTGGCAACGATGAGCGGGTAGGTGGTCACGCCCAGACTCTCAAAGCTCCATGACGTGTTGACGGTTGTCGTGCCACCACCGTTGTCCGTACTGGTCTCGGTGATGGTCCACAGGCGGGTGGAACAGTTCAGCTTGCCTGAGTAGCTGTTCTCGGCTGAGGCATTGGTGGCGGTGACGGTAGCGCGCAGGGCGTTGCCATATAGTTTCCCATCAGATGTCTTGTTGCTGATGTCAGCCGTGAAGACCAGCTCCAGGGCGTTGGTGGCATCGCTCGCGGCTACGGTGATAAGCTTGCTGCCTATGACATAATCTTCAGTAATTTCGGCGGTTTTGTTTTTCTTGATGTAGAGCGTCTGCCCACCAGTTGCCGAGGGGATGAAGGAAAAGCGGATGTCGACGGTCTGTCCGGCGGGGATGTCCACCTGCTTGGCCATGGTGAAGGTGTTGCCCACGTAGAAATAGATGTTGCCGTGGAAGTCGGCTGCGTCGCTACCCTTGACGCTGGCGATGACCTCCTGCTCGTAGCCCACAGTGGGTGTGCCCTCGACGGTGATGGTGGCCGAGGTGGGGGCAACGCTGGTCATCGGTGCGCCGATGGTGAGCGTCGTGCCGCTGACGGTGTAGCTCAGCTTCAGCGCCTCGCTGTCGTGGCACGGTGCCCATTCATCTTGGTCGTGGACGCGGCTCAACACCTTGAGGTAGTAGGTACCGTCAGGCTGGCAGACGCCTTCCGTCAGCTTTGCATCGGAACTGATGGTGAGGGGACAATCTTTGCTTTTGTTGAAGTTCAGACTTTCTATCTCAGATGTAACAAATTCCTGAATCTGCTCTCCTTTTTCGTTGGTCAGGATGACGGCGTAGTCAAAGTCGGTGGCGGTACGGTTCAGATTGTAGAAGCTCAGTTTTAGCTCAATGTCGGTGAAGGCCACGTCGGTGCTTTCGCGTGTAAAGGTCTTTGAGGCGGAGCCGTCGCTGAGGCCGAAGGCATCGAGGGTGAGGACGGTGTAGGGCGCATTGCCGGCGTAGGGCCGTATGCCGATGATGGCATCCTGTGAGAAGCTGAAGCCGTCGAGGGTGCTGCTGCCGCCGATGCCCTGCTCCCAGGGGTTGAGGGCCGACAGACGGTAGTAGCCGTCGCTGCTGCCGCCCCAGCCCCAGTTGATGTGGAAGTAGTCGTCGGTGTCATAGCCGTCGCAGACGAAGCTGTGGCCGCCACCGGCGCTCTGGCCGCCCAGCACCACGGGCCGCCCGCTGGCCAGCTCGTTGTAGAGCAGGCCCACCCACTGCTGGTAGGTGTAGTGTGCGCGGTCGACGTAGGTCGTCGTGCCATCGTAGTTGAAGTAAGTCGTCAGGGCTTCGCCCACGGTAACGTTATACGATGAAGAGCTATTAATGCCGTAGTTCATCCTCAGCGACTGGCCGCAGTAGCGCATCAGCTTGGCCACGGCGTCGGCACTCGCGCCTGTACTGCTCGTCGTGTAGGTGGTGGTCATGGCGTCCCAGCCGAAGGTGGTGACAGAAAGTTCATTGAGCGTCACGTCTATGCTTTCTCCGTTGCGGTTCTTTGGAGTGATGGTGTAGCCGGGGATAGCCTTTGTCGTTGTCGTGGATGACGGGCACTTGTGGTAGTACATCACCTGCGCCATGGCGGTGGCTACGCAGCCCGTTACGGTGCGCTCATCGTCGATGAGGGGACATTGGTTATTATAAGGTGCTCCCTGGTTCCATTTCGACTTGATGAGCGGACTGATGGCGGTGCGCGTCGTCGTGGCGGCAGCAGCGCGTGTGGCCTCGGGGTGGCTGTCGAGCCACGCCATCTGTTCGGCATAGCCGTCGAGGAGGTAGCTGAGACCCTCAGGCAGGTTGTCGCCGTCGATGCTGCCGTGGTCGGCATAGCCCAGGATGGGCACGGTGCGGTCGTCGCCGCTAACGATGACAAAGCCTTCGTCCTGGCCCACGTTGAACAGATAGTAGCTGGCCGTGGGGGCAGGCGTGGTGGTGCGGCTGCGACGTGCCAGGCTGATGGCTGCGCCGTCGTCGCCCTTCTGGTGCTGTGCCACGAAGGCCACGGCCTTGCGGCGTGCCTCGTGCTCACTGACGGGGCCGGCCCAGGCGGCAAGCGACACACTGGTGAGTGCAAGCAGGAGTAAAGAACGTGTGGTAGTTTTCATCTGTTTAGTACACAAGTTGTTGTTTTCTGCTTGCAAAGATACGCACTATCTTTGGCTTGGCCAAAAAGAGCGGCCGTTTTTTCCCTTAAAAACCATCTCTTGACACTATTTAACGACCTACAGCCCGTCGTCATCGCTTTTTTTTGTTACTTTTGCAAATCGTTTCAAAACATGTATGAATTATGTATAGGAAAACACTTTCACTTCTGCTGTGCCTGTTGCTGGCTGTGCCTGCACTGCCCCAGACACTGCTGACCCATCCCTGGCAGGGACGGCGTGTGGCCTACTTCGGCGACAGCATCACCGACCCACGCAACAGCGCGTCGAAGAAGAAGTTCTGGTCCTTCCTGCAGGAATGGCTCCAGGTGGTTCCCTACGTCTATGGCGTCAGCGGCCGCCAGTGGAATGACATTCCACGGCAGACCGACCAGCTGAAGCGTGAGCACGGGCAGGATGTGGACGCCATCATCATCTTCTGCGGTACCAACGACTATAACAACGGCGTGCCCATAGGGCAGTGGTGGGACGAGAAGGTGACGGAGGTGGAGTATGGCCACGGACAGCCGAAGCAGATGGTGACGCGCCGCCAGCGCACGCCGTCGATGGACCCCACGACGTTCAAGGGGCGCATCAACATAGCCATGGACTCGCTGAAGCGCACCTATCCCACGAAGCAGATAGTGCTGCTGACACCCCTGCACCGCAGCGACTTCCATGCCAATGAGAAGAACTGGCAGTGCGACGAGTCGTACACCAACCAGTGCGGTGAGTACATCGACGCATACGTCGAGGCCGTGAAGGAGGCTGCCAACGTGTGGGCCGTGCCCGTCATCGACTGGAATGCCAGCAGTGGCCTCTTCCCCCTCGTCAAGGAGCATGAGCAGTACTTCAAGGGTGGTACTGACCTGCTGCACCCCAACGACCGGGGACACGAGCGGCTGGCCAGGACGCTGATGCAGCAGTTGCTGGCATTGCCCTGCTGCTTTGAAGTGATGAGTGATAGTGATAAATGATGAGCGAAATGAAACCATACGACTATCTGATTATAGGGGCTGGCTTCTTTGGCGCCACCTTTGCCTATATGGCCACGCGGGCCGGCAAGCGCTGCCTTGTCGTGGACAAGCGCAGCCACACGGGCGGCAACGCCTACTGCAAGGATGTGGACGGCATCCATGTCCACTACTATGGCGCCCACATCTTCCACACCAAGGACAAGCGGGTGTGGGACCTGGTGAACCAGCTGGCCACCTTCAACCGCTACACCAATTCGCCCATAGCCAACTACAAGGGGCGGCTCTATAACCTGCCGTTCAACATGAACACCTTCTACCAGCTGTGGGGGGTGCGCACGCCGCAGGAAGCAAGGGCGAAGATTGATGAGCAGCGGCAGGAGATGGCAGGACGCGAGCCGCGGAACCTGGAGGAACAGGCCATCTCGCTGGTGGGGCGCGATGTCTACGAGATTCTCGTCAAGGGTTACACCGAGAAGCAGTGGGGGCGCAAGTGCACTGAGCTGCCCGCCTTCATCATCCGCCGTCTGCCCGTGCGCTTCACCTTCGATAACAATTATTTCAACGACCCTTATCAGGGCATCCCCATTGGCGGCTACAACGTCATCATAGACAAGCTGTTGGAGGGTGCTGACGTGCGCTTGGACACCGACTTCCTGCTGCATCGTGCCGAGCTGTGCGAGCAGGCCACGACGGTGGTCTATAGCGGTGCCATCGATGCCTTCTTCGACTACAGCCTGGGACACCTGGACTGGCGCACGCTGCGCTTTGAGCACGAGCGCCTGGACATTCCCGACTATCAGGGCAACGCCGTGATGAACTTCACCGATGCCGAGACACCCTATACCCGTGTCATCGAGCATAAGCACTTCGAGTTCGGGCAGCAGCCGTTCACCGTCATCAGCCGTGAGTACAGCAGCGAGTGGACCGAGGGTGCCGAGCCCTTCTACACCGTCAACGACGAGCGCAACAACCACCTGGCCGAGCAATACAGAGAGCTGGCCGCCCGGCAGGACAATGTATTCTTCGGCGGTAGGCTCGCAGAATACAGATACTATGATTTAGACCAGGCCATGGCCCGCGCCATGGAACTGTGGGATACCATCAACCATCATTAATACATCATGCAAGCAATTATTCTGGCTGCTGGAATGGGCCGCCGTTTAGGAGAGCTGACACGCGACAATACCAAGTGCATGGTGCCGGTCAACGGTGTGCCTATCATTGACAGGCTGTTGCAACAACTTACAGCGCAGCAGCTGCAGCGCGTCATCATTGTCGTGGGCTACAAGGGACAGGAGTTGAAAGACTATATTGGCCATCGCTATGACGACAGGCTGAAGATAGAATACATTGAAAACCCCGTCTACGACAAGACCAACAACATCTATTCGCTGGCACTGGCCAAGCGGCAGCTGCAGGAAGACGACACACTGCTGGTGGAGAGCGACCTTGTGTTTAGCGACAGGCTGATACCCATGATTGTAGAGAATCCGTATCCCAATCTGGCACTTGTGGCCAAGTATGAGTCATGGATGGACGGCACGATGGTACGCATAGACAATGAGCAGAATATCGTAAATTTCATTTCCAAGGATGCTTTCGACTACAGCGATGCAGACTCCTACTACAAGACCGTCAATATCTATAAGCTGAGCCGTGACTTCTCGCAGAACAAATACGTGCCCTTCCTCGATGCCTACACCAAGGCCGTTGGCAATAATGAGTATTATGAGAACGTGCTGCGCATCATCTCATTGCTCAACAGCCACGAGATGAAGGCGTTGCCCATAGGTACCGAGAAGTGGTATGAGATAGATGACAAGCAGGACCTTGATATCGCCGAGGCACTTTTTGCGGGCGAGCAGGACCTGCTGCGCAAGTATTACGGCCGCTATGGTGGCTTTTGGCGCTTCCCCCAGATGCTCGACTTCTGCTATCTGGTGAATCCCTACTTCCCCACGCGGCGGATGAAGGACGAGCTGCGTGCCAATTTTGATACATTGCTCACTGAATATCCTTCGGGCATGAAGGTCAACACGCTCTTAGCCAGCAAATGCTTCGGCGTGAGCGAACAGTATATAGTGCCAGGCAACGGTGCCGCTGAGCTGATTAAGTTGTTGATGAACTTCCCACCATCCCCCTCCAACGGGAGTGGGCAACTGGTTGGCTTTATCCGCCCGACGTTTGAGGAATATCCCAACCGCTATGACAAGAACAAGCAGGTGGCCTTCGTGCCTCAGAACGCCGACTATCGTTACACGGCAGACGACCTGATGTCGTTCTTTGACGGCAAGGGCGTCAGCCAGATAGTGCTTGTCAACCCCGACAACCCCTCGGGCAATTTCATTGCCAAGGCCGACGTGCTGCGCCTGGCCAGCTGGTGCTTGCAGCGCGACATTCGCCTGGTGGTCGACGAGAGTTTCGTGGACTTCAGCGAGGACTATGCTACTAATTCACTGCTCAGCGACGGGCTGCTCGAAGCCTATCCCACCATGGTCGTGATGAAGAGCATCTCGAAGAGCTACGGCGTGCCAGGCCTGCGTCTGGGTATCCTCGCCTCAGCCGACACGGCACTCATTGCACGGATGAAGAAGGAGGTGAGCATCTGGAACCTTAACTCCTTTGCCGAGTTCTTCATGCAGATTTACAACAAGCATGAGCGGGACTATCAGCGGGCTTGCGCAAGGTTTGTCGACGAAAGGGCACACTTTGAGCAGCAGTTACGCTCCGTACCATTCCTGCGGGTCATGCCCTCACAGGCCAACTATTTCCTTTGTGAAGTGTTGCCTCCATACACGGCTTCGGCCATTGTCATTCACATGCTGAAGCACCATAATATACTGACGCGCGACTGCAGCCTGAAGCCTGGTCTCGACCCGGAACGGCAATACATGCGCATTGCCGTGCGCAACCATGAGGACAATACACGGCTCATAGAGGCTTTAAAAACGTTTGTACCATGAACATCTGCATCTGTGGAGGTGGCAATACCGGGCACGTCATTGCAGGCTTCATCGCCGCACAGCAACGGCATGAAGTAACCATCCTGACACGACATCCGGAGCAATGGAGCAACCACCTGGTGGTGGAAACACCCGATGGCGGTGAGTTGAAGGGCCAGTTGAAGGCGGTCAGCAATAATCCGGGCACCGTCATTCCCGCTGCTGATGTCGTGTTGCTCTGCCTGCCAGGCTTTTCCATCAGCGAGGTTCTCCTGCAGCTGAGAGATTATCTGAAGCCTTCAGCTGTGGTGGGAACGGTGGTGAGCAGCACCGGCTTCTTCTTTGAAGCCATGAAAGTGCTTCCTGCTACTACAACCCTCTTCGGCTTTCAGCGGGTACCGTTCATATCGCGCATCCGAGACTATGGACATCGTGCCAGACTGATGGGGTACAAGGACAGCCTCCGCGTGGCCATTACGCAGACTGACCAGCCAGAGCCACTGCGCCGCGCGCTGGAGGAGGTGCTGCAGACGCCCGTTCAGCTGTTGCATCATTATTACGAGGCCAGCCTGAGCAACAGCAACCCTTTGTTGCATCCGGCGCGTCTCTATTCGTTATGGAAAGACTGGCATGAGGGTGATACTTATGCCCGTGTGCCGCTTTTCTATGAAGAGTGGACCGTTGAGGCAGCCCAGCTCTACATCAGCATGGACAACGAGCTGCAGCAGCTGTTGGGCACACTGCCTGTCAGTGAGGGCTGTATTCCCTCAGTGCTGGACTATTACGAGAGTAGCGACGCAGCTACACTGGCAGCCAAACTGCGTAGCATCGATGCCTTCAAGGGTATTCTGGCACCTATGAAGAAAGTGGAAGGAGGCTATGTCCCTGACCTGAATAGCCGCTATTTCACTGAAGACTTCCCCTACGGGCTGGGCATCATCCAACATCTGGCCAAGGAGAAAGGCGTGGCGACCCCTGCTATCGACCGCGTCATGGAGTGGGGAGACTCACTAATCACTAACTAAAGGCCCAGTGCAGCGATGGTCGCTTGCGCGTGGACTTACAGCCACCAAGCTTCGAAGTGATGGGTGACGCGCTTCTCAACGGGTGGCAGCGTCATGTAGTCACCATACGTGCGCGTCAGATATTCCTTGAAGCCCACCATGGTTTTGTAGGTGCGGTTCTCAAAGGCAATGTCAACTTGTGAGGCTATGGCTTCCGCAGGGAAACAACCGTTCAGCGACGGGCCAGCCTCAGTCATGTTGCAGACCGTATGGGTAGGGACCTCTTTTACGATGAGTCGGCGAATGATGCGATTCAGGCACTTGACGCTAATGGGCAACAGCCGATAGCACCAAAAGGCGAGGGCAGAGTCTAAAGGATTAGACTGTGCTAATTTACACCGGCGAATCTTGTATAGCAGTTTCTTTCGTCTGAATATCCGTTTCCGCTCTTGTGGGTCGTCACTCACGTAGTCAACGGGGAATATATCAATGTAAACCCCAATCTCGTAACTCTTCACCTCGTCTTCCACCAAGCGCGTGCGCGTGTCAACCACCTTGGCAAAAGTATAATAATAATGTGGCTCAGTAGCCGGGTTGATGACACGGTAGCAGGAAGCCTTGTAACTGTTGACAAACCGCTCATAATCGTGTCGCGGCATGTATATGTCAATGTCATCATCCCAGGGGATATAGCCTCCGTGTCGCACAGCGCCTATGAGCGATCCGCTGGAAAGGAAGTAGAGGAGTCCGTGTGCTTGGCAGAAAGCGTGAACATCGTCCAGAATGGCCATTTGGATGTGGCGTAATTCGTGTATGTCGGTAATCTCTTTCATGGTGTGTGCAAAATTACAACAAAAAGTTGGAAGTGCAAATTTTTTTTCGTACTTTTGCATCGTCATCATGGAGAATCTGAAGGAGAAGACAGCCAAGGGCATCGCTTGGGGAGCTGTGAACAACGGCACCACGCAGGTGCTGAATCTGGTGTTCGGCATAGTGCTGGCCCGCAGACTGACGGAGGCCGACTATGGCATACTGGCCCTCATCACCATCTTTACGCTGTTGGCAGGGTGTATCCAGAGTGCAGGCTTCTCGCAGGCTTTGGCCAACCTCAAACGGCCTACACGCCGGGACTATAATGCTGTGGCGTGGTTTAACATCATAGCCGGCACACTGATGTATGTCCTGCTGTTCTTCTGTGCACCGCTCATTGCCCGTTTCTTCAACGAGCCGCTGCTGACTGATGTCTCGCGCCTGGCCTTTCTCGCCATCCCCATCTCGGCGCTGGGCATCGTGCCCAATGCCAAGCTATGGATAGAACTGCGTACACGTGAAATGGCTATCGCCAACATCACGGCGCTGGTTGCATCTGGCTGTGTGGGAATATGGCTGGCCTGTCATGGTTGGGGCTACTGGAGTCTGGCCTGGCAGCAGTTGACCTACATCAGCACGAGCAGCCTGCTGAAGTATGGCTTCACCCGGTGGTATCCCACGCTGCCCATCGACATGAGTCCAATACGCGGGATGATACGGTTCTCGTCGAAACTGCTGCTGACCAACATCCTGACCGTGGTGAGCAACAACGTGCTGACATTCATCTTCGGCAAGTTGCTGCCCATCCGCACCGTTGGCCAGTTTAACCAGGCTAACAAGTGGAACACCATCGGACATTCGTTCATCTCGAACACCATGGCGCAGGTGGCACAGCCCGTGCTGGCCAACGTGGCTGACGAGCAGGAGCGGCAGGAGCGTGTGTTCCGCAAGATGCTCCGCTTCACCGCCTTTGTCTGTTTCCCGCTGATGCTGGGCTTGGCGCTTGTGGCCCATGAGTTTATCGTGCTGACCATCACGGCCAAATGGGAACCCTGTGTGCCGTTGCTGCAGATACTGTGTATCGGCGGGGCGTTCCTGCCGCTGCACACCCTCTATCAGAACTTCATCATCAGCCGTGGACGGAGCGACCTCTTTCTCTACTGCGTCACCCTGCAAATCGTGTTGCAAATCGTGCTGACGCTACTGCTGGCTCCTCAAGGCGTCATGGCGATGGTCGCAGCTTTTGCGGCTCTTAACATTGTCTTCACCCCGGTCTGGCATTTCGCCCTCTGCCGCATCTGCCCGTTCAAGGCCCTGTATGCTCTGAAGGACACGCTGCCCTTCTGCATGGTAGCACTGGCCTGTGCGGCCGCAGCCTACTTTGCCACGACATGGACAACCGACCTGTGGGTGCGCCTGGCCCTTCGCATCATCGTGACCGGAACGCTCTATTTGGGCATCATGAAGGTGCTGCATGTGAAGACGCTGGATGAGTGTCTGGATTTTATCAAGAAGAAACGCTAATGGAAATCTCTGTCATCATACCTGTTTACAACAAAGAGGCGTTCATTGCGCAATGTCTGGAGAGAACACTGTCGCAGGACTTTCACTCGTTTGAGGTGGTAGCCGTGGACGACGGGTCGACTGATGCTTCCGGTCAGATATGCGACGACGTGGCTGCACGGAACCCTAAACTGCGTGTGATACACACACCCAACGGGGGCGTGACGGCAGCACGGCGGACAGGGTTAGAGCAGGCGCAAGGCCAGTATGTGATGTTTCTCGATGCTGACGATGCACTTTTGCCTGGAGCCCTGAGCATGTCGTATGAGCTCATCACGACCCAGGAAGCTGATGAGGTGATTGCCCTCTATCAGAACCAGAACGGCGATGTGTTCGACTCGGGCTGCCGCGGCTACGTGGACAGCAGGGACATCATCAAGAACTTTCTGGCAACCCGCAACTCGTTCCAGCCGCTATGGGGAATACTCTTCAAGAAGGAGTTGCTGTCAGGATGCCTCTCGTTTACACGCGAAATCATCATTGGCGAAGACATCCTCACACATATCCGGGCTCTGGTGAAGCAGCCACGCGTCTACTGTGCCAGTCATTGCAGCTATCTCTACGTGCAGGGGCTGCCTAATACGCGCAAGAAAACGCTTCAGCACGAGATGACCTACGACCAGGTGCTGTACGAATCGCTGCAACCGCTATGGCCAGCGTTAAAACCATGGTATCAGCTGCACCAGCTGAAAGTCTACGAGACATTTCTGGACGAGAAGCAGTTCCACGTATTCAAAGACTACTACTACAAGCTGAGGGGAACGCTGGACGGGCAGATTCCGTTGGCCGACCGCATCGCTTTCGCACTGCCACCGCGAATAGGCTATTGGCCAGTGCACTACTATAAGAAATACCTCCGCAGGAAGTCAAAGCAAATCTTCACCTATAGCAGCGCCGAACCAGAGGCTCAATAGCGGCCGGCACAAGCCCTGACACAGCAGCGCCCTCGCGCACCCTTTGGCGTATCTCAGTGCTGCTCACATCAAGCAATGCTGTGTCGACAATGGTGACCGAAGGGGGTAGGGTGGTGCGGTCGAAAGTGCTGCCTCGTCGCGGATAGACCACAATCTGGTGTTCGCGAAGGATGTCCTCAGCATGGTACCAGCGGGGGAAGAGCTGCCAGTTGTCGCCACCGATGAGCAGCGTGAAGGTGTCTTCGGGATAATCCTGACGCAGGTGCTGCAGGGTGTTCCAGGTGTAGCTGGGCTTGGGCAGGTGCAGCTCGTAGTCGCAGGCCACGATGCCCTCTTCGCCGTGCAGGGCCAGGCGTGTCAGCTGGTAGCGCAGCTGGTCGTCGAGCAAGTCGGTGCTGCCTTGTTTCAGCGGGTTTTGTGGCGACACCATCAGCCACACCTCGTCCAGTTGCGCCAGTTGTCGCAGCTGGCGTGCCAGGGCGATGTGCCCCACGTGTATCGGGTTGAACGACCCGCCGAAGATACCGACGAGCCTCCCCCGACCCCTCCGAAGGAGGGGAGTGGCTGGCGCTACGGGGCTACTCATGCAAAAAGGCTTTAATGAGCTTCAATGCCTCCTGTTTAGCAGTCTCTAAGTCGTCGTTCACCACGATGTGGTCAAACTGCGGGGCGAAGGTCATCTCGTATTCAGCCTTGGCCAGACGGCTCTCGATGGCTTCCGGCGTGTCGGTGCCACGGCCTTCCAGACGGCGGCGCAGCTCCTCTATCGACGGTGGCTGGATGAAGAGGCTCATGGCACGGTCGCCATAGAACTTCTTGATGTTGATGCCACCCTTGACGTCGACGTCGAACACCACGTTCTGGCCTGCTTCCAGCTGTCGTTCCACCTGTGCCTTCAGCGTGCCGTAGAAGCGGTCTTCATAGACCTCCTCATACTCCAGGAACTCGTCGTTCTCAATCTTCTTGCGAAACTCCTCGGCAGTCAGGAAGAAATACTCCACGCCGTCCTGCTCCGTCCCGCGCGGTGCCCTGGAGGTACACGAGATGGAGAAGTACAGCTTCAGTTCCGGGTGCTCCTGCATCAGCCAGTTCACGATGGTTGACTTGCCGCTACCGCTGGGAGCCGAAAAAATAAGCAAGCCTCCCCCGGCCCCTCCGAAGGAGGGGAGTGGCTGCGCACTGTTTTTAATAGTAGGTTGATGATTCATAGCTTCTTGTATTCTTTGCTTCTTGTATTCTTTTCATAACTTGTTCTGTATTGCCTAATACCTCATCATTTGTGAAACGTAGTACGGCAAAACCATGTCGATTCAAATATTCTGTCCTTTCTTGGTCTGACCAGGGCTGATTACCGACAAAGTGGTAGCCTCCATCAACTTCAATTACCAAACGCTTAGGCAAACAGACAAAGTCTGGAATATATTCACCTATCGGGTGTTGTCTGCGAAATCTGTAGCCAAATTGCTTTCCACGCAATACTTGCCATAGAGCCGATTCAGCAGGTGTCATATATCGTCGAAGGTCTTTAGAAAACCGCCGTAGAATATCATAGTTGACGCCAGCCGTCTCATATCCATAGCCCCTTTTCTTCATTCTCTTTATCGCGTAGCTCCTCCCCTCCTTCGGAGGGGTCGGGGGAGGCTTTCATTACAGTGCGTTCAGTACTTGTTCCTTGATTTGCTCCAGCTCGTCCTTCATCTGCACGACGATGTTCTGCATCTCGGCCTGGTTCGACTTCGACCCCGTGGTGTTGATTTCGCGTCCCATCTCCTGTGCGATGAAGCCCAGCTTCTTGCCCTGTCCGTGGCCGTTCTGCATGGTCTCGCGGAAATACTTCAGGTGGTTGGCCAGTCGCTGCTTCTCCTCGCTGATGTCCAATTTCTCAATGTAGTAGATGAGCTCCTGCTCCAGGCGGTTCTTGTCATAGTCCACGCCGGGAATCTGCTGCAGCCCTTCGGTGATGCGCTGCCTGATTTTCTCCACGCGCCCCTTCTCGTAGGGCTCAATCTCGTTCATCAGTCGCTCGATGTTGTCAATCTTCTCGGCAAACTTCTTCTCCAGTGCGGCGCCCTCCTGTTGGCGGAAGCTCACCAGTGCCTCTATGGCCTGTTGCACGGCCTGGCATGCTGCCTGCCATTCGTCGTCGGTCAGCTCCTCCTGCTCCGTCTTCGTCAGCACGTCGGGCATGCGCGTCAGGGTGTACATCCAGTCTTGCGGCTCTGGTATGCCAGCCTGCTGAGCAATGGCTTTCAGCTGCTGGTAGTAGTTCTCCATCAGCGCACCGTTCACGGGTGTTGGCTCCACGCCGGTCTCCTGCTCTATCCACAGGGCGAAGTCCACCTTCCCCCTTTCCAGCCGTGTGGCTATCATTTGGCGAATCTCCATCTCCTTCTCGCGGTAGAGTGGGGTGATGCGTGTCTGCAGGTCAAGCTGCTTGGAGTTGAGCGACTTCACCTCTGCGTGAATCTTCTTTCTCTTGTAGGCTACGACCGCCTTGCCGTAGCCAGTCATTGACTGTATCATAGTAATCGTTTAATTATAGCTTTCAATGAAACGGTGATTCGGGGGTACCTCCGTACCCCCGTACCTCCGAAAAGCTCTCCGTACCTTCGGTGTTACTTTCCACCGTACTGGTTGTACGACACGTTCTCAGGCTTCCACTTGTCCTTCGGTGTGGGCTGTTCGTCGGGATAGCCTATAATCATGGTTCCCAGTGGGATGATGGTGTCGGGCATGCCCAGCACCTTCATGGTGTGCTGGTAGCGGTCTTCCATGGGCCACTGTCCGGTCCAGACGGCTCCGAGTCCGAGGGCATGAGCAGCCAAGAGCAGGTTCTCAGTGGCGGCGCTGGTGTCCTGAATCCAGTACTCCCGTCCCTTTCCTTCGAGGGCTTTGTTCATGTCGCCGCAGACGACGATGGCCAGGGGTGCGTTGCGCAGCATGTCGCCGCGTCGGCCCTCACCGGCCAGTTTGTTCAGCATGTCCTTGTCGGTGACGACAACGAAGTGCCACGGCTGCTTGTTGACGGCCGTGGGGGCGGCCATGGCTGCGCGCAGCATCGTCTCAATCTTGGCATCCTCCACGGGCTTTGCCTTGTATTTGCGAATACTCGTGCGCGTCATGATGTTCTCGATAATCATGTTCTGGCAGCACTCCCGCTTCTCGCCAGCCTGGCAGCACTCTTGCTTCTCGCCAGCCTGGCAGCAGTCCTTCTTCTCGGCTTTACAGCACTCCTGTGCGTTGGCGGCTGTGGCACCCATGAGGACTGCCAAGGCCATGATGATGAATGTCTTCTTCATTGTCGTTTTTGTGTTTTTAAGTGATTATTTGATGATGAATTTCTTACCATTCATGATGTAAATCCCCTTGGCCTTCGGCATGGCGTTCAGCAGGCGGCCGTCGATGGCGTGCCACAGACCATTGCCATTGTCGGCATTGACGGTGCTGATGCTGGTGGTGGGCGATGCGAAGACAACGTTTACCACCACGTTGCTGGCAGGCATCTCAAACGTGTTCTCGGCCACCTCAATGTCGTTGTTGTCGGCATCGGTGACGGTCAGCGACTGGATGGCGTAGTTCTCATCGGCCTGGATGGTCAGCACGATGTCGGTGCCCTCAGTGGCCTCTGTCGGCTCTGCGGTCACGGTGCCGTAGCCGTTGGTCTGGCATGTCACGGTGTAGAGCTGCTCCCACTGTGCATAGAGGTCGAGGTCGGCGAGCGTCGTCACCGTGGCACCGTCCTCATAGTACTTGCCGCTGCCGTCGGCTGCCGTGTTCCATCCTTCAAACTCATAGCCGTTCTTCGTGAAGGTATTGGGCATGAGGGCTGTGGGCTCGTTCTCCTTGACGGTCTGGGTGTATGTGTCGTTGCCGTCGTGGAAGGTGATGGTGAAGTTGACATCCTCTGCCCCCTTCTCTTGTAGCCTGTAGAGCTGGATGGGTTGCTGTCCAGTGTAGGTGCTTGCCTTGTAGTAGCGGAAGCGCTCCTGGTTCGATGCCTTGTTGTATCTCAGGTGTGCACCGCTGGCGCCGACGATGTCCACATCCGTGCCTGCCATGCTGATGGTGTTCAGCAGGGGCTTTTCGCTCTCGTCGATGCCGTTGGTGTCAGAAGCGCGTCCGATGTAAACGCCGCTGGCCGAGCAGATGCTGTAGCCACCCTCCATCTTGTCAATGGTGAACACCATGCTCTTCGTCTCGTCGGTGCTGGCAATGACATGGTCGTTGATGGTCACGGCCTTCGTGTCTTTGATGGCGTCAATCTCCTTTAACGAACCGTCGAGGGCGAGAAGGCCGTCCTCATAGACGATGAGGTAGGTACCGCTCCAGTCGTCGGGAGCCTCGGTCACCTTTGCGAAGTCGCCGCCCAACTCAGTCGACTCCTTGGCGAAGGTGGCTGCCACGGTGACGTTGTAGGCCGGCATGGTGAACTGGTTGTTCTCCACGTTGACCTTCGTGTTCTCGTTGCTTGTCTTGTACACATACCATGAGCGCAGCACATAGCCGTCGTCAGGCGTGGCGGTGAGGGTGACGGCGGTGCCTGCGAGTGCCTGCGTGGCGCTGGCGGCGATGGTGCCGTGGTTGACGGCTGCCAGGTCGATGCCGTACAGGGTGTCGTCCTTCTTGAACGTGGCGCCCACGGTGACGGCATAGTCAGGCATGGTGAACGTGCCGGCGGCGCTGACACTGATGGTTGTGGCGGGGCTGCCCGTCTTGTAGGCACTCCATGTGTCCACTATGTAGCCCTCGTCGGGAACGGCGGTGATGGTCACGGTGCTACCCTTGGCGGCCTTGGCCGGAGCCTTCACGCTGCCGTGCTCCAGTCCCGTGGCGCAGGTGATGGCAAAGAGGTTGGCGTCGCTCCAGTCCTTGTCCCATATCATGTGTGCATACTCAGGATGGTCGATAAACGGGTTGCGGTTGAACTGAACGAAGTTGTAGATGGCGTTGTTACGGTCTATTTCCTTCTGGCTCACGGGGTCCTTGTCGCTCCACTCCAAGAGCATGGTCATGGCCCAAGGCTCAATCTCGCACTTTTTCGTCATCGGGCTCGACTTCCAGCCGCTGTCCTCAGTGTAGTAGCGCGTGGACATATAGAAATATGTACGCGCGATGTCGCCCTTGTATTCGTCAGCCGGCTCAAAAGCCTTGTCGCTGTAGCCCGGCGTGATGCTGGTGCCCACCTTCGAGCCGTTGGACGATGTGAACGTCGGGTTCTTCACCACGGCGTAGGGATAGTTGCTGCGCATGTTGTTCACCTTCGCATCGGTGGGGTAGACATGGAAGATGTCCGACTTCGCCGTACCGCTGCCAAACCAGCTCTGTGGCCACGTGTGCTCCTTGTTCCATCCGTTGCCCTCGGTCTTGCCTGCGCTGCCATTCTGGTTGAGGGTGTAGTGCTGGTTCGAATAGATGTCTATGATTTTCTGGTTCTCGTCCAGGTCGGTGTAGCCGTAGTAGTTCTCCAGACTGCTGTAGCCCCTTACGGTGTGGTTCTTGATGATATTGTGCAGGGCCAACCTTAGCTCGTTGCCTGTCTTTCCCTCAGCGGCATCGTAGTAGCCTTCGGGAATCTGTGCCCACAGCATGCCGCTGAACAGCAAGAGCAGCATAGCCAGGGGTAGTCTCTTTGAAGTAAAATAGTTCATAGTTTTTTACAGTTAACGTTGTTGTTTTGATTCGTTGCGATAGAGATGGCAAAAGTACGAAAAAAAATGATAACCACCAAATAAAACCACCTAAAACTGTCTCCTGGCGTGCATAAGTCAGCTTCTGCAGACGTTTTGATGACACTATGCAGGTGTGAGTAGATGCCTGAGCAGGCCGGGGGGCCGGATGAAGGGAGGAAGTGGCATAGTTATAGGTCAATTCTCTCGAAAATTTGGAAATAAGGCGCCACTTTATGAGCATAACTCCATGCCTGGCTGAATTATCTCCATGCCTGGCTGTCATAACTCCATGCCTGGCTGTCATCAATCGCGACTTTTCTCGCGTGCGCGCGCCTCACTGCTGTTGATGTGTTAAATATTTATAAAAGTGATGTTTTGGGGGGACCCGCTTGTTCATATTTGTCGAAAAAGCAGTACCTTTGCAGTCCGATTATTTGGGGAGGGTCTTAGAATCCCCGCGGGCGTCGTGTAAATAGCGCCTGTCTTTGGCCGGACAGCGTGGTTTGTGAATCGGCGTTCAACAATCAACTTTATAAAGTAAAAGAACTGTTTTTTAGTAATTAACAAAGAAATGAACACTTTAAGTTACAAGACCGTCTCCGTTAACAAGGAGACAGCCAAGAAGGAGTGGGTTGTCATCGACGCTACCGATCAGGTGGTGGGACGCCTGGCTTCAAAGGTAGCCAAACTCATTCGTGGTAAGTATAAGCCCAGCTTCACCCCGCATGTGGACTGCGGCGACAACGTCATCCTCATCAATGCTGCCAAGGTGAAGTTCACTGGTAACAAGGAGACCGACAAGGTTTACACCCGTTATACGGGCTATCCCGGTGGCCAGCGCTTCAACACCCCCGCCGAGCTGCGCAAGAAGCCCTTCGGCGTAGAGCGCATCATCCGTCATGCCGTGAAGGGCATGCTGCCCAAAGGCCCCCTCGGCCGCAGCCTGCTGAACAACCTCTACATCTATGATGGCACAGAGCACAACCACGAGGCCCAGAAGCCCAAGGCTATTGATATCAACCAGTACAAGTAATGATTAAAGTTCACAGTTAAGCTATGGAATATATTAACGCAATAGGTCGTCGTAAGAGCTCAGTGGCTCGCGTCTATCTGTCGGAAGGAACAGGCAAGATCACGATCAACAAGAAGGACTTAACCGAGTATTTCCCCTCAGCCATCCTGCAGTATGTGGTGAAGCAGCCGCTGAACGTGCTGGACTGCGCCGAGAAGTACGACATCAAGGTGAACCTTGACGGTGGCGGCTTTACCGGCCAGAGCCAGGCCCTGCGCATGGCCATCGCACGTGCACTGGTGAAGGTGAACGCTGAGGACAAGAAGACGCTGAAGAGCCAGGGATTCCTTACCCGCGACAGCCGTGAGGTGGAGCGCAAGAAGCCCGGTCAGCCCAAGGCACGTCGTCGCTTCCAGTTCAGTAAGCGTTAAAGGAGTTTACGATTTGCGGATTTTCGATTTGCTATCTATCGCCATCCTTTGTACGGATTTTCGATTTTCGGCTTGTCGCCAGTCCGTTGTAGTAGATTTCAACTGAACAGTTTAGCATCTAAACCAGCAGGACTCGCTGATTACCTGTTGGCTGATTCTAACAGAACGGGCAGGGAAGGCATCGCAGCCTTCGCCGGCCCAAGGAATTAAAAAGAAAGTAAACAACCCAATTAAAGCATTTAGCAACAATGGCAAGAACAAATTTTGACCAGCTGCTGCAGGCTGGCTGCCACTTTGGCCACCTGAAGCGCAAGTGGAACCCCGCCATGGCTCCCTACATCTACACCGAGCGCAATGGCATCCACATCATCGACCTCCACAAGACCATCGTCAAGATTGACGACGCCGCCGAGGCGCTGAAGAACATTGCCCGTCAGGGAAAGAAAATCCTCTTTGTAGGTACTAAGAAACAGACTAAGGAAGTGATTGCCGAGAAGGCAACCAGCATCAATATGCCTTACGTCATCGAGCGCTGGCCCGGTGGCATGCTCACCAACTTCCCCACCATCCGCAAGGCTGTGAAGAAGATGGCCAACATCGACAAGCTGATGAGCGACGGCACATTCGGCAACCTGTCAAAGCGTGAGCTGCTGCAGGTGACCCGCCAGCGCGCCAAGCTGGAGAAGAACCTGGGTAGCATCGTGGACCTCACCCGTCTGCCTAGCGCACTCTTCGTCGTCGACGTGATGAAAGAGAACAACGCTGTGCGCGAGGCTAACCGCCTGGGCATCCCCGTGTTCGGCATCGTCGACACTAACAGCGACCCCACCAACGTGGACTTCGTCATCCCCGCCAACGACGACGCCAAGGACAGCGTTGAGGTCATCCTCAATGCCTGCTGCCAGGCCATCGCCGAGGGACTGGAGGAGCGCAAGGCTGAGAAGGCTGACGAGAAGGCTGCTGAGGCTCAGGCTGACGCCGAGGCCGAGGAGGCTAAGCCCCGCCGCGCCGCTGGTGCACGCCGCCCCCGCAAGGAGGAGGCTGACGCCGCCGAGGAGGCTGCTCCCGCTGCCGAGGCTGCTCCCGCCGAGTAACCTAAGCCCCCTAAGTTAGGGGGTTGAGGGCCTGAACAAGCGCAGACCACAACCCTCTAACTCCTTTTTCCCATAAACAACAATTAAAAAGGTCTGGTTCCCGCTTGTTCAGACCCCCAACCCCCTAACTCAGGGGGCTATAACAATGGCTATTTCAATTGACGATATCAAAAAGCTTCGTGCCATGACCGGTGCTGGTCTGGCTGACGTGAAGAAAGCACTGACCGAGGCCGAGGGCGACTTCGACCGCGCCAAGGAACTGCTGCGTGAGCGCGGACTGGCCATCGCTGCCAAGCGCTCTGACCGTGAGACCTCAAACGGCTGCGTGCTGGTGAAGAAGGTGGACGGCTTCGCCGCCATGATTGCCCTGAAGTGCGAGACCGACTTCGTGGCTAACGGTGCCGACTTCATCGCCCTGACACAGAGCATCCTCGATGCCGCCGTGGCTGCCAAGTGCAAGACCCTCGACGAGGTGAAGGAGCTGGACATCAACGGCCAGAAGGCTCAGGAGGCTGTCACACAGCGCTCGGGCATCACCGGTGAGAAGATGGAGCTCGACGGATACCTCACACTCGAGGGCGACAACGTGGAGGTCTACGACCACATGGGCAAGCACATGCTCTGCACCATGGTTCAGCTGAACAAGGAGAACCAGGAGGTGGGTCACAAGCTCGCCATGCAGGTGGCTGCCATGAAGCCCATCGCTCTCGATGCCAACAGCATCGACCCGAAGATTCTCGACGAGGAGTACAAGACCGCCGTGGAGAAGTCGAAGCTGGAGCAGATTCAGAAGTATGTGGACATGAAGCTGAACAAGGCTGGCATCAACCCCGCCCACGTTGACAGCGAGGACCACATCGAGAGCAACACCGCCAAGGGCTGGATCACCAAGGAGCAGGCCGACGAGGCTCGCAAGATTATCGCCGAGGCTAAGGTCGAGGGCGAGGCTCAGCTGAAGATGCCCATGATTGAGGGCATCGCCAAGGGCCGCGTGCAGAAGTTCAAGAAGGAGAGCTGCCTGGTGGACCAGGAGTTCCAGTTCGGCGACGGCGACAAGGCCAACGTGGCTGAGTGGCTGAAGAAGCAGGACAAGGAGCTGGCTATCGTCGCTTTCCGTCGTTTCACCCTGGTGGCTGAGTAAGCAAAAACAACAAATTATAAAAAAAAATGGTACGGCTGTATGGTTGTACCATTTTTTTTTGTATCTTTGCACACAAATAACTAACACAGACCTGAAATTAGGAATGAGAAAAGAAATCCAAATCCACAACCGTATCGATGAGCTGCAACAGGTGGCAGCCTTCACTGAGGGCATTGCCGAAGAGCTGGGGTTGGGATTTGAACTCACTATGAACTTGAACCTGGTGCTGGAGGAGATGGTGTCAAACGTCATCTTCTATGCCTATCCCGAGGGGACCGATGCTACCATCGGCCTGATGGCCAGCTCAGACGGACAAAGTCTCACATTCGAGTTGAGCGACCACGGCCGCCCATTTGACCCCACTACCTGTGCCGAGGCTAACGTGGACATCAATCCAGCCGAGAGACAGATTGGCGGCATGGGCATCTACATCACCAAGCACATCATGGACGAGGTGACCTACAGGCGTGAGAATAATCAGAACATCCTCATTATGAGGAAATTATTAAAATAGTAAATAAGCTACGATATGACGCAGATACTAAAAGAAGGTGGCAAGACCATCATTAAGACCGACAAGCGCATCGACACGATGAACGCTGGGCAGTTTGAGAAGGACATAGAGCCGGCACTCCAGGAACAGGGTGTGGACCTTGAGATGGACTGCACCGAGCTGAACTATATGGCCAGCTCGGGACTGCGCATCATACAGAAGACCATGCGCTCAGTGACGATGAAGCGCGGCAAGTTCAAGATGACCAACGTCAGTCCGGAAATTTTCAAGGTGCTGGCCATGACGGGCTTCACCAAGTTTATGACTGTGGAACAAAAGGCATGACTCCTGAGCAGCAATTAGCCGACGACTATCGCCTTCTGCAAGAGGAACACCAACGGCTGAAGGAGGACTACGAACAGCTTAACCAGATGTTCGAGAATATGGGTTTGGGCTATGAGGAAGCCCTGAACCTCTATGACCAGGCGGTGGAGTCCTCCCGCATGAAGACCGACTTCATTCAGCAGATATCACATGAGATTCGTACACCGCTGAACATCCTTAGTGGCTTTGCACAGATACTCACCTCAGGCATGGAACTCGACGAGGCCATGCGTCAGGAGGTGACACAGGGCATTGCCGACAACACCCAGCGCATCACTGGGCTTGTGAACAAGATGCTGGAGCTGGCCGAGGCCAGCAGCCAGGCCGAGATAGAGCGACAAGACGACGCCCTGGTGGTGATGATTGCATCGCAGGCCGTTGACGAGAGCCGCATCACCATGGCCGCGCATCTTGACTTCGACCTTAGCCTGGCAGCTGAGGCTGAGATGGCCGTCATTAAGACCAACCAGCAGCAGGCCACGCACGCACTTGTGCTGTTGCTTGACAACGCCATGAAGTTTACGCACCCTGCCGAGGCCAAAGGCGGTGCCGCCGCCGTCACGGAGAAGGCCCGCGTGAAGCTCACCGTCCAGTATGTTGCGATGCCATCGCAACAAACCCAACAGCAAGCGCCATCGCAACAAACCCAACAGCAAGCGCCATCGCAACAAAACGAACAGCAGGCAGCATCACAACAAACCGAACAGCAGGCTGAGCGCCAGCTGGCCTTCATCGTTGAGGACACTGGCATCGGCGTGCCTGCCGACGAGGCCGAGCGCATTTTCGACGAGTTCGTACAGCTCGACACCTATTACGACGGCACGGGCATCGGGCTCACCGTGGCACGCTCCATCGCACGCCGTCTGGGTGGCGACATCGTCCTTGACACCAGCTACAGCGGCGGCGCACGGTTCGTCTACACATTACCGGCATAACCAATTCCCTTACTTATGAAGCACTTACGAATGACACTCGTGGGGCTGCTGATACTGCTTGCTGGCAGTGTCAAGGCCGACATGCCCCAAGAATTCCCTGTTGTCGGCCACACCGTCGGCGGCATTACCGTGCAGCTGCAGTTTCTTAACGACCACATCGTGCAGGTGCGCCGTTTCCCTGAGGGGCAGGTCCCCGCACCCAAAAGCTACTCTGTGGTGCTTGACCAGCTCACAGCCGACATCCACACCCATAGTGACGAACAGGCCATCCATGTCTACACCCATGGCGGCCTTGCCGTCAGCATCGACAAGGCCACGGGGCTCGTCACCTTCAAGGACGGCGAGCGCGTGCTGCTGCGCGAGAGCAGTCCGGCACTCATCAAGCCCTGCGAACACAAGGTGGACGAAGGCAAGTTCCGTGTGGCACAGTCGTGGGCACTGGACAAGGAAGAAGATGTCTACGGCCTGGGACAGCTGCGCGACGAGGCCATGTCGTGGCGGGGACGCGAGATGGAGCTGTGGAACCATAACACCTACATTGCCATCCCCTACATCACTACCAGCCGGGGCTACGGCATCTACTGGGACAACGCCGGGCGCAGTTCGTTCAAGAGCACCCTTGATGCCGAGGGGCAGACGGTAACGCTCAGCAGCGAGGTGGCCACCTGCGTCAACTATTACCTCATGTACGACGGCGCTTCGCACGACCGCCTGATGGCGCTTGTGCGCCAGCTCGGCGGACAGGCCACCATGTTCCCCCTGTGGGCCATGGGCCACTGGCAGTGTCGCGAGCGCTACAAGACCAGCGACGAGCTGGCCGCCGTACTCGACAAGTACCGCGAGCTGCGCATACCCCTCGACGCCATTGTGCAGGACTGGCAGTACTGGGGCTGCGACAGCAACTGGAACGCCATGCGGTTCCAAAACCCCTACTATATCAATAAGGTGGGCGACAAGGCGTGGGAGAAATACCTGCCCAACGACCTGAAGAACCTGCCCGTGAAGGAGCCGAGGCTGAAGAGCCCGCAGGAGATGGTTGACTATGTCCACAGCAACAATGCCCACCTGATGATTAGCATCTGGGCCAGCTTCGGACCATGGACGGAGCCCTACCGCGAGCTGAAGGAGATAGGGGCGCTGCTGCCCTTCGACACCTGGCCCCGTAACCAAGGCGTGCTGCCCTACGACCCGTTCAACCCGCAGGCGCGCGACATCTACTGGCGCTACCTGACGCACCTGAGCGAGATGGGCTTCGACGCCTGGTGGACCGACAGCACCGAGCCGGACCACTTTGAGAAACCCGGCGACGATGACTACCTGACGCACGACGGCTCGTGGCGCTCAGTGAAGAACGCCTTCCCGCTGATGACCAACGGTGGCATCTACACCCACCAGCGGGCCATGCAGAACGAGCGGGTGAGGCAGGACAAGAACTACCCGGAGAAACGCTTGGTACAGATGACGCGCAGCGGTGCCTTCGGCCTGCAGCGCTATGGTTCATTCTCGTGGAGCGGCGACGTGGTGGCCTCGTGGAAGGAGATGAAGAACCAGATTCCTTCGGGGCTGAACTACGTGCTTTGCGGCATCCCCTTCTGGAACACCGACCTGGGCGGCTTCTTCTACTGGGAATATGAGCAGACGCCCAAGAACCCGGCAGTGCAGGAGCTGCAGACGCGCTGGATGCAGTGGGGTACGTTTATGCCCCTGATGCGCAACCACTGCTCGTCGCCCATGGTCAGCGAGATTTATGAGTTCGGGCAGCCCGGTGACTGGGCTTATGATGCCATGGTCGCCGCCGTGCGCCTGCGCTACCGCTTGCTGCCTTACATCTATGCCCAGGCAGGTGCCGTGGTGCACCACAGCGGCATGATGATGCGCCCGCTGGTGATGGACTATCCCGACGACGTGAAGGCACGCCGCCTGAACGATGAGTACATGTTTGGCAACGCCATGCTGGTGAAACCCGTCACCGACCCGATGTTCACCTACAAAGACGAGCAGAAGCGGGGCCACCTGCTGGCTGTCGACCAGCGCCCTGAGGCTGCCGTCAACGTCTACCTGCCCAAGGGCCTGTGGTACGACTTCATCACCCACAATAGGGTGGAGGGTGGCCGCGATGTCAAGGCCGATGCACCCATCGACCACATCCCCGTCTTCGTGCGTGCAGGCAGCATCGTGCCCTTCGGCCCCGATGTGCAGTACAGCAGTGAGAAGCCCTGGGACGACCTGGAGATTCGTGTCTATCCCGGTGCCGACGGACAGTTCACGCTCTATGAGGACGCTGGCGACGGCTACGGCTACGAGCGGGGTGAGTTCAGCGAGATTACCTTCTACTGGAACGATGCCCAGCGTCAGCTCACCATTGGCGGTCGCAAAGGCAAGTTCAAGGGTATGCTGAAGAAGCGCACCTTCCGCTTGGTGCTCATCGGCGGACAGGACACCCGCGGCGACTACCCCTTGTCTCCCACAAAGACCATTGAGTACAGCGGACGGCTCACGCGCGTCAGTCTATAGAGTCCAGCCGACGGCTCACACACGTCAAACATACGAAAAGCGGCGCACCCCCCAGATGGTAGGGTGCGCCGCTTTTAGCTGTGGCTCAGTGCCGGCTTAGTTGTTGTATTCCTGCCAGCTCTTAATCTTGATGTCGTCCTCGCTCATGGCGGTGAAGGCCTCGATGAATGCCTTGGCCAGTCGCACGTTGGTGATGAGCGGGATGTTGTGGTCAATGGCACCACGGCGGATGCGGTAGCCGTTGGTCAGCTCACGCTTCGTGTGGTTCTTCGGCACGTTGACAATCAGGTCAAAGCGGTGGTCGGCAATCATGTCCATCACCTTGTTCTCGCCCTCCTCATCGGGCCAGCACACCGGTGTGGCCTTCACGCCGTTGTCGTTGAAGAACTTTGCGGTGCCGCCCGTGGCGTAAACCTCGTAGCCCTTCTTCACCAGCTGCTGTGCCGGCTCCAGGAGGCTCACCTTGCCCTTGGCAGCGCCTGACGAGATGAGCACGCTCTTCTTCGGCAGACGGTAGCCCGTGGCTATCATGGCGTTCAGCAGGGCCTCGTTCAGGTCGTCACCCAGACAGCCCACCTCGCCCGTAGAGCTCATGTCCACGCCCAGCACGGGGTCGGCATTCTGCAGACGGGCAAACGAGAACTGGCTGGCCTTCACGCCGATGCGGTCGATGTCGAACTCTGAGCTGTCAGGGCGCTCGTAGGGTGCATCCAGCATAATCTTCGTGGCCGTCTCGATGAAGTTGCGCTTCAGAATCTTCGAGACGAAGGGGAACGAGCGGCTGGCCCTGAGGTTACACTCAATGACCTTCACCTCGCGGTTCTTGGCCAGGAACTGAATGTTGAACGGGCCGCTGATGTTCAGCTCCTTGGCTATGGCGCGGCTGATGTGCTTAATCTGGCGGATGGTGCTGTAGTAGATGTGCTGGGCGGGGAACACCATCGTGGCGTCGCCTGAGTGCACACCGGCATACTCCACATGCTCTGAGATGGCGTACTCCACCACCTCGCCCTTGTCGGCCACGGCGTCGAACTCAATCTCCTTCGTGTCAGTCATAAACTTAGAGATGACCACGGGGAACTCCTTGCTCACCTCGGTAGCCATGTTCAGGAAGCGATGCAGCTCCTCGTCGTCGTAGCACACGTTCATGGCGGCGCCCGAGAGCACATACGACGGTCGGACGAGCACCGGGTAGCCCACCTCGTTGACAAACTCCTTCACGTCGTCGAAGCTGGTCAGCGCGCGCCATGCCGGCTGGTCGATGCCCAGCTTGTCGAGCATGGCCGAGAACTTGTCGCGGTTCTCAGCGCGGTCGATGTTCACCGGGCTGGTGCCTAAGACGGGCACGCCCTGGCGGTGCAGCTTCATGGCCAGGTTGTTAGGTATCTGTCCGCCCACTGAGACGATGACGCCGCGCGGCGACTCCAGGTCGATGACGTCGAGCACGCGCTCTAACGACAGCTCGTCGAAGTACAGGCGGTCGCACATGTCGTAGTCCGTCGACACCGTCTCGGGGTTGTAGTTAATCATGATGCTCTTGTAGCCCAGCTTGCGCGCCGTGTTGATGGCGTTCACCGAGCACCAGTCGAACTCTACCGACGAGCCGATGCGGTAGGCACCCGAGCCGAGCACCACCACCGACTTCTCATTGTTATAATAGTTGATGTCATGCTTCGGCCTGTACTGCTCGCCCTCCTGGTTGCCAAAGGCAGGCACGTGGGTGTAGGTGAAGTACAGGTAGTTGGTCAGCTCCGGATGCTCGCTGGCCACGGTGGGGATGCGCTTCACTGAGGGCAGGATGCCGCGCTCCTTGCGATACTGGCGTACGGCCAGGTTCTCTTTCTCCATGTTGCCGCTCTTGGGCTTTAGCACGAAGCGGGCTATCTGGAAGTCGCTGAAGCCGCAGCGCTTCAACTCCAAGAGGAACGCATCGGGGATGTCCTCCAGCTTGTCATATTTCTGCAGCTCGTGCTTCAGGTCTACGATGTGCTTCAGACGCTCCAGGAACCACACGTCAATCTTCGTCAGCTCCTCAATGCGCTCCACGCTATAGCCCTCCTCCAAGGCCTGGGCGATGGCGAAGATACGCAGGTCGGTGGGGTTGGCCAGCTCCTGGTCCAGGTTCTCGAACTTCGTGTGGTCGTTGCCCACGAAGCCGTGCATGCCCTGTCCAATCATGCGCAGACCCTTCTGTATCATCTCCTCGAAGCTGCGGCCGATGCTCATAATCTCGCCCACTGACTTCATGCTTGAGCCAATGAGGCGGCTCACGCCGGCGAACTTCGTCAGGTCCCAGCGGGGAATCTTGCAAATCATGTAGTCCAGCTGCGGAGCGACGTAGGCCGACGACGTGGTGCCCATCTCGCCAATCTGGTCCAGGGTGTAGCCCAGGGCAATCTTGGCGGCCACGAAGGCCAGCGGATAGCCTGTTGCCTTCGATGCCAGGGCGCTGGAGCGCGACAGGCGGGCGTTGATTTCAATGATGCGGTAGTCGTTGGTCTCGGCGTTGAACGCAAACTGTATGTTGCACTCGCCGACAATGCCTAAGTGGCGCACGCACTTGATGGTAATCTCTTGCAGCATCTTCACCTGCTCCTCCTTCAGCGAGCAGGTGGGAGCCACCACGATGCTCTCGCCGGTGTGGATGCCTAAGGGGTCGAAGTTCTCCATCGAGGCAACGGTGAAGCAGTGGTCGTTGGCATCGCGGATGCACTCAAACTCAATCTCCTTCCAGCCTTTCAGGCTCTCTTCCACCAGAATCTGCGGTGCGAAGGTGAAGGCGCTTTCAGCCAGCTCGGTGAAAGCCTTCTCGTCAGGACAGATGCCGCTGCCCAGTCCGCCCAGGGCATAGGCCGAGCGAATCATGATGGGGAAGCCGATTTCGTGGGCGGCCTTCAGCGCGTCCGCCATGTTCTCCACGGCGTGGCTCACGGGCACCTTCAGGTTAATCTCGCCCAGCTTCTTCACAAACAGGTCGCGGTCCTCGGTGTTCATGATGGCTTCCACGCTGGTGCCTAAGACCTCGACACCATACTCCTTCAGAACGCCTTTCTGATAGAGCTCCGTGCCGCAGTTCAGGGCCGTCTGGCCGCCGAAGGCCAGCAGGATGCCGTCGGGACGCTCCTTCTTGATGATTTCCGTGACGAAGTGGGTGGTGACGGGCTGGAAGTACACCTTGTCGGCAATGCCCTCACTGGTCTGGATGGTTGCAATGTTGGGATTCACCAGCACGCTCTTGATTCCTTCCTCGCGCAAGGCCTTCAGCGCTTGCGAGCCAGAATAGTCAAACTCACCGGCCTGGCCGATCTTCAGTGCGCCCGAACCCAGTACGAGCACCTTCTTAAGCTTTTGTTGTGTCATGTGTTATGTTTATTGGTTGCTTGGTACATTCTTCATGCTCCCTGTCACGGCAATACATGGGTCATTGATTACTGCCTGTCAGATTTTCGGCTGCAAAGGTACGAAAAAATCAGGAAAAACCGTGCGTAAGGCATGAAAAAGTAATCAACAGGCAAAAAAAACTGACATAGCTCTATGTGTGTGTACGGTTGTCCCTTTTTTTGTTTTTTTACGGTTACTAAACAGTCAGTGGGGGCGGTGTGAGGGCTACGATGCGCAGCACGGCTGGCACCTGGCTCACGGGCTGCCACTGAACCATGCCGGGCATCCAGCAGAGTGTGTCCTTGTTCACCTGCTTGTTGTAGATAAGCCGGGCCAGCTCTTTTTCGTCCAACGGACCGTTGGGCTGGCCGTCGATGGCGACGTAATAGACGCCGGGTTGCCGTTGCGGCATGGTGTTCATGCTGCCGGGGTATTGTATCTGCTGCATCTGCTGGTTCATGCTGGCCACCATCTGTTGTGCTATGCTCGCGCTCATGCCGAACTCTACCAGCCGGTCGAGCGAGAAGAAATTGCTGTCGTCTAACATGATTATTTTGAGGTTTGAGATTTGGTATTATGGCATGGGCGGGGGAACGGGAGCACCGCCTGCGGGTGGTGCTGGCGGCTGCTGGACGAAGGCGAAGGCTATCTCCGGCATGTCGGCTGCCAGTTGCCACTGGGCCATGCCCTGCCGCCATACATACGACTGGAGTGTCAGGCTGCCGTTCTGCACCAGTTGTGGCAGCTGCTGTGCCGTGAAGGGGCCGGCCTGCTGTCCGCCGATGCTGACGAAATATTGTACGTTGGGCATCGGGGGTGGGGTGGGGGCACCCGGCATGGGTGGCGGCGTGGCTCCGCCAGGCATGCCCTGTTGCATGTACTGGCCCATGTTGTTCATCATGCCCGCCATCTGCTGGCCCATGGCACCGCCCATCATCATGCCTGTCATCAGTCCTGCGGCGTTCATGCCGCCGCCTTCGCCGCCGCCCATCTGGCCCATCTGGCCAAGGCTCTCGGCGCCGGCGCGCAGCACACCAGCCTGTGTGTCCAATGCATGAGCCCCCATGAACTGCGTCTCCGTTTGCAGGCGCTGGGCGCGCTGGGCCTCCTCGCGCTGTATGCGCATGGTCTCTTCCATGTTCTGCCGGTTCAGCTCCTGCGTGTCCTTCAGGTTCTTGATGTTCACGTCGGTCTGGGCCTCCATCGTCATGGCCTGCAGGCCTGCGGTGAGGCGATAAACCTCCTGATAGTATGGACTGGTCTTGTCTATCTCCAGGTTGCTGATGTCAAGGGCTTTCATGTTTACGCCAAAGTCCTCGCGCAGCCGCTCGCCGAGCTTTGCCGCCACACTGTTATTGATAGTGTCGATGTGGCGTTCAAGTTGGATGGCGGGGATGCCGGCCTCTGAAGGCAGGTTGGTCACCACCTGCCGCACATAGCGTGCTATGGCAGCGTTGATTTGGCGCTTGAAGTCATCGTGGTCGAACTGCTGTAGCCGGTTCAGCTTGATGAATCCCATGTAGTCGGTGATGTTGAAGGTGACTGTTCCCCTGACGGCCACGGGAATGCCCTGGTCAGGCAGGCGCGGGTCGAAGACATCGAAGTAGGGCACGCCGAAGCGCAGCTGGTTGTTGCGCTGCAGGTTGATGAAGTACACCTCAGCCTGGAAGGGACTGTCGCCGCCCCACAGGGCACCCACGATGTTGGCCAGCACGGGCAGGTTGGCCGTCTTGAGCATCATGTCGCACGGCCCCTCGATGCAGTCCTGCATGGGGCCTTCCTTGCGGTTATATACGAATATGGCTACCTCGCCGTCTTTAACGCGGAGCGAGCTGTTCCATCTGATGGCGTTCTCACGGCTGGTGCTGTTCACCTCCTGTCCGTCTGGACGCCATTTCCAGATAATATATTCCTCTTGGTCGCAACGGATGACATTCATCAGTCCGCCGCCTTTACCTCTGCCAAATAGTCCCATATAATATGTGTTGTTTTATTTATGCTTGTTGACTTCCTGCTCCAAACGGTCGAGCATGGCTATGTCCTCAGGCTCGCGCAGGGTGATGCGCGCCTTGCTCATTACCTGTTCAAACTTGGCTTTCCACACTGAGCGCATCTCATTGTGTACCTTGATTTCCTTGTTGCCGCCCTTCTTGGCATATTTCACGGCGAAATAGCCGCCGACAATCAGTGCCATCATGCCGTCAAGCCCAATCTGGCTGCTCAGCGATTGCCCGTAGAACGAACTCTCAGGATTGCGGATTGAATAGGCACTGAACATGATGAAGATAATCCAGAGCGGTACGATGATGATGCAAAAACGCCAGTAGGGCGTGTCGGTGATGCCGCCGGCCCTCTTGGCATTGGCCGCACTGAGCGAAAGAAACTCCATCAAGTCTTCACGGGTGTTTGGCACGGGGAAGCTGGTGATGATGCTGCGGCGGCTGTCCAGGTCGGTTACGTCCTCTAACCGTGCATCCAGTTCTTGTATGCTCGACACGGTGCGCGTCTGGCGCACCTCTTCGCCACATGCAGGGCAGCGCGTGCTGAACGACTCAAGCGGAGCCCCGCAATGGGGGCACATGCGCTTCTCGGCTTTCTGCTCCTTGCTGTTTTCCTGAATACGGGCATCAAGCAGCACGTCGACGGTATCCTCGTCGATGCCCTCGGCTGCTGCCAGGCGCTTGATGACTTGCCGCTCCTTATCAGTTATCATGCCATCAGTGAGCGATGCCCTGATGATTTCTTCAATCTTTTCAGAAAATAAAGTCATAGTAAGGGTTTGTTAGGAATAATGGTTGCAAAGGTACGAAAAAAAAGCGAAAAACCATGCTCAGTTTAGGAAAAAAACGAAAATAATGCGTACCTTTGCAGCAGATTTATTTTCAATAGCTTAAAAATACGACCATGAACATTACTGAACGATTCCTGAATTACACACATTACGACACCCAGTCGGCCGAGGACAGCCAGAGTGTGCCCAGCACGCCGAAACAACTCATCTTTGCTGCCTATCTGAAGGAGGAGCTACAGCGTGAGGGACTGACGGACGTGGAGATGGACGACAAGGGGTACATCTACGCCACCTTGCCCGCCAATGTCACCACTGAGGTACCCGTCATCGGTTTCATCTCGCACTACGACACCAGTCCTGACTGCTCGGGTGCCGACATCCGTCCCCGCATCGTCGAGCACTACGACGGCGGCGACATCGAGCTCAGCCAGGGCATCGTGCTCTCGCCGCAGAAGTTCCCCGAGCTGCTCGGCCATGTGGGCGACGACCTCATCGTCACCGATGGCCACACCCTTTTGGGTGCCGACGACAAGGCGGGCATTGCTGAGATTGTGCAGGCCATGGTGTGGCTCCAGCAGCATCCCGAGGTGAAGCACGGCAAGATTCGTGTGGCCTTCAACCCCGACGAGGAGATAGGCATGGGTGCCCACCACTTCGACGTGGAGAAGTTCGGGTGCCAGTGGGCCTATACCATGGATGGCGGCGACGTGGGCGAGCTGGAATACGAGAACTTCAATGCCGCCTCGGCCAAGATTGCCATTCGTGGCATCAGCGTCCATCCAGGCTATGCCAAGGGCAAGATGGTGAATGCCAACGCCCTGGCTGCTGAGTTCGCTTCCATGCTGCCTAAGGACGAGACGCCTGAGACCACCGAGGGCTACGAGGGATTCTTCCATCTCGTCGGCATACAGTCGAACACCGAGCAGGCCAAGCTGAGCTACATCATCCGCGACCACGACCGCCAGAAGTTCGAGCAGCGCAAGCAGCTTGTCCTGGCCTGTGCCGCAAAGATGAATGACAAGTATGGCGAGGGCACAGTGACGGCCGACGTCAACGACCAATATTACAACATGCGCGAGAAGATTGAGGACGGCAACATGCACGTCGTCGACCTTGTGCTGAAGGCCATGCAGGAGGTGGGCGTCGCTCCGAAGGTGAGGCCCATCCGTGGCGGCACCGATGGCGCCCAGCTGTCGTTCAAGGGACTGCCCTGTCCCAACATCTTCGCGGGAGGCATCAACTTCCACGGCCCCTTCGAGTTCGTGCCCATCCAGTCCATGGAGAAAGCCATGCAGGTGGTGGTGAAGATTTGTGAACGCTGTGTTTCCCTGTAAGAACCTGTCCCCATGGATGAGAAAGAGCGAATAGAGCAGCTGCGCCGCGAGTTGCACGACCATAACTACCGCTACTATGTGCTGAACCAGCCTTCCATCAGCGACTACGATTTCGACATGCTGATGCACGAGCTGCAGGACCTGGAGCAGCGCCACCCCGAGCTTTACGACCCCAACTCGCCCACACAGCGCGTGGGCAGCGACTTGCAGTCGGAGTTCCGCCAGGTGACGCACCGCTACCCCATGCTCTCGCTGGCCAACACCTATAACGAGGCCGACGTGCGCCAGTGGTACGACAGCGTGGCCAAGGGGCTTGGCGGCGAGCCTTTTGAGGTGTGCTGTGAGCTGAAGTACGACGGGCTGAGCATCTCGCTGACCTACGTCGACGGTCGCCTGACGCAGGCTGTCACCCGCGGCGACGGTGTCCACGGCGACGATGTGACGGCCAATGTGCGAACCATCCGGAGCATCCCGCTTATCATTCGGGGGTACGAGGGTACGGAGGCACGGGGGTACGAGAATAGTTCGGAGGCAGAGAGTCATCTCGTACCTTCGTCCCCCCGTACCTCCGTTCCCCCAAAGGAGTTCGAGATTCGCGGTGAGATTCTCATGCCGTGGGTCTCCTTTGACAGGCTCAACCGTGAGCGCGAGGCCGCTGAGGAGCCGCTCTTTGCCAATCCGCGCAACGCCGCCAGCGGCACCCTGAAGAGTCTCGACCCGAAGGTGGTGGCCAGCAGGCAGCTTGATGCCTACCTCTATTACCTCCTTGGCGAGGAGCTGCCCGCCGACGGCCACTACGAGAACCTGGCCGCCGCCCGCCAGTGGGGTTTCAAGATTAGCGAGGGCATGCGCAAGGTCACCACGGTAGAAGAAATCCTTGACTTCATCAGCTACTGGGACCAGGAGCGCAAGAACCTGCCTGTGGCCACCGACGGCATTGTGCTGAAGGTGAACTCGCTGCGCCAGCAGCGCGCCCTGGGCTTCACGGCCAAGTCGCCGCGTTGGGCCATCGCCTATAAGTTCAAGGCCGAGCGTGCCCAGACACGGCTTCTGGAAGTGACCTACCAGGTGGGCCGCACCGGCGCCGTCACCCCTGTGGCCAACATGGAGCCAGTGCTGCTGGCCGGCACCACCGTGCGGCGTGCCACGCTGAATAACGAGGACTTCATCCGCAGTTTCGACCTCCATATCGGCGACATGGTCTATGTGGAGAAGGGCGGCGAAATCATTCCGAAGATTGTCGGCGTGAATATCGACGAGCGCCCCATCATCGCCCAGCCCGTGCAGTTCATCAAGCGCTGTCCTGAGTGCGGCACGCCTTTAGTTAACTCACTCCTCAATCCCAGCTCCTCGCTCTGGTACTGTCCCAACGACACGGGATGTCCGCCTCAGATTAAGGGCCGCATCGAGCATTTCGTCGCACGCAAGGCCATGAACATCATCGGTCTCGGACCGGAGATTATCGAGGACTACTACAACCAGGGGCTTATCAGCAATGTGGCCGACCTGTACGACATACAGGTGCAGCAAATCAACGGCGACGGCTCGCGCACCAAGTCGGCACAGAACATCGTCAACAGCATTGCCAAGTCGAAGGAGGTGCCCTTCGAGCGTGTCGTCTTCGCCCTTGGCATCCGCTTCGTGGGCGAGACCAGCGCCCGTCTGTTGGCCCGCCACTTCAAGACGATGGACGCGCTGATGGCCGCTGGTCTGGAAGAGCTGCAGGAGGTGGAAGGTATCGGCGAGGTGATGGCGAAGAGCATCATCGGCTATTTCCACAACGAGCAGAACCGGCAGATAGTGGAGCGTCTGCGTGCCTACGGCCTGCAGTTTGCCCTCAGTGCCGAGCAGACCAACGCTGCCAGCGACCGCCTGGCCGGGCAGAGCATTGTCATCAGTGGCGTCTTCCAGCACCACTCGCGCGATGAGTACAAGCTCATCATCGAGCAGAACGGCGGCAAGAACGTCGGCAGCATCAGCGGCAAGACCTCGTTCATCCTTGCGGGCGACAACATGGGTCCCTCCAAGCTGGAGAAGGCCCAGAAGCTCGGCGTCCGCATCGTCAGCGAGGACGAGTTCCTGCAAATGATACAATCGTAAAAACATTGCCAAATCTTTACAACTCACTATGAGACACGACCTTCGCTTCCTTCTGGGCTTGCTGTTCGCCCTGTCGCTAACGCCTGTGGCAGCACAGCCCTCCGCGCCCGCCGGCCAGTTGGTGTCCGCCCTGCCGGACGAGGCATGGAACGATGCGCAATGGCTCTGTGTGGCCGATGCGCCTGAGGTGCAGGGCAGGGTGGACGATGCCACCAGGGCTGCCGACGGCGCCAGCTGGTTCGTGACCACCGTCAGGAATGAGCGCCCTGTGGTGAAGGCTGTCTGGATGACCGTCAGCCTGGGCGTGAACGAACTGTTTGTGAACGGCAATCGCATAGGCCGTGAGGTGTTGCGCCCCGGCTTCTCGCACCACAGCCGTACCAAATATTCCTTTACCTACGATGTCACCCCCCTGTTCCGTACCACGAAGGGTGGGGTGAACATGCTGGCCGTGCAGGTCACGCCAGGCTGGTGGGCTGACAAGATTATCACGCCCAGTGGCACCAATGGCATGTATGGACAGAAGTGTGCCTTCCGTGGCGTGCTGGAAGTGACCTATGCTGACGGCAGCACCCACCGCTTCGGCACGAACACCGTCGACTGGAAAGCCGCCATAGCCGGTCCTGTGACGCATGCCGCCATTTTCGACGGCGAGGCCTACGACGCACGTATCGCCTCACCGGCCATTTCTGGGGCTGATGTCTCTTTTGGCCAGCCTGCCATCAGCAATGAGTACAAGGGCATCATCGTGCCTGAGAATGGTGCCGAGGTCTACCAGATGACTGAACTGGCACTGAGTCCGAAGCGTGCTTACGTATATTCCACGACAGAAGGCGCCACGGAAGAGGCACACGGCAGGATTGTCGTCGACCGCGAGTATCAGGAAGGCAAACCGATGGTCGTCCGCCCCGGCGAGCACCTTGTCGTCGACTTCGGCCAGAACTGTGCCGCCGTTCCTTCGTTCCGCTTCAAGGCCAAGGAGGGCACCTGCCTTACCTGCCTGCCCGCCGAACTGCTGAACGACGGCAATGGGGCCAAGAGCCGCGGCATGGACGGACCAGAGGGCAGCATTCACCGTCGTAACCTACGCATCCACGAGAAGAGCATCCGACTCGACTACACCTTTGCCGACAGCAAGAAGGCGGTGGACTTCACGCCACGCGCCACCTTCTTTGGTTATCGCTACGTCGACATCACCGCGACCGACGAGGTGGTCATTGAGCGCCTGCAGTCCGTACCCGTCAGCAGCATCACCCCGGAGATGGAGACTGGCCACATCACTACGGGCAACGACCTCGTCAACCAGCTCATCTCGAACACCCTCTGGGGCATGCGCTCCAACTACCTCAGCGTGCCCACCGACTGCCCGCAGCGTAACGAACGGTTAGGATGGACGGCTGACACCCAGGTGTTCAGCGAGACGGGCACCTTCTTTGCCAACACCAATCGCTTCTTCCACAAATGGCTGCGCGACCTTCGCGACACGCAGAGCCCTGAAGGAGGATTCCCCGGCGTGGCGCCTGCCGGGCAGTACGGTTCGTGGACAAGCGAATACATGCGCCTTGGCTGGGCCGACGCCGGCATCATCGTGCCTTGGACCATCTGGAAACAGTATGGCGATTCAACCATCATTGAAGAAAGCTGGGAGTCGATGATGCGTTTTATGAATCACATCAGCGAGACGAAATATAACCACGAGGCGCTGAGCCGTGAGAATGGCAACTACCAGTGGGCTGACTGGCTGAGTTATGAGCCGCTGGAGAGTTGTGGCGGCGGTGCCTTCAAGGATGACAAGCCGCTGCCTGAGGCCATCGACTACTGGAACTACCTGAGCGCCTCCTACTGGGCCATCGATGCGGCCATGATGCGCGACATGGCGGCAGCCTCTGGCAGGGACACTGCTGGGTGGTCGGCGATGGTAGGCGAGGCCCGTCGCTATCTGCTTGAACACTTCTTCAATGCCGATGGCACCTTCAAGACTGACATCCTCAACACCATGCAGACGCCGGCCCTCTTCGCCTTGCGCAACCAACTCTTCGAGGGGGAGGCGAAGGCTAGACTCATCAGCCGTCTGCGCGAGAACTTCCGTCAGCACGGCGACTGCCTGCAGACGGGCTTCCTCGGCACCTCCATCCTCATGCCCACGCTGACTGACAACGGCATGGCCGACGTGGCCTATACGCTGCTCTTCCAGCGCAAGAACCCCAGTTGGCTCTATAGCATCGACAACGGCGCCACCACCATCTGGGAACGGTGGAATAGTTACACCAAGGACAAGGGCATGGGGCCTAACGGCATGAACAGCTTCAACCACTATGCCTATGGCTGTGTGTGCCAGTGGATATGGCAGACCTGCGCAGGCATTGCCAGCGACCCTGCACAGCCTGGTTTCAGGCATATCATCATGCGCCCCGTGCCCGACCGTCGGCTTGGCTCGCTCGATGCCACCTATCAGTCGGCTGCCGGACTCATCAAGAGCAGTTGGAGGTACGAAGGCGAAGCGTGGGTGTGGACGTTCACCATTCCCGAAGGGGCCACAGCCACGGTGACGCTGCCAGGCGAGACCCAGGCTAAGGATTATCAGTCAGGAACATACACTATCAAGAAGACCATTCAACAATGAGAGTCATCGTATCAGAAGAGATAGCCCAGGTGTGTCCCGTGTTCGTGGGTGCATGCCTGGATGCCCAGGTGGTGAACGGCGCCTACAGCGAGCCGCTGTGGCACGACATTCATCAGCTGGAGGAGCGGCTGCGCCAGCAGCTGACCACCGAGAGCGTGAAGGAGCTGCCCTCGATAGCGGCTACGCGCACGATATATAAGAAATGTGGCAAAGACCCCTCGCGCTATCGTCCGGCCAGCGAGCAGCTCATACGCCGCATGCTGCAGGGCAAGGAGCTGTACCAGATTGACACCCTCGTTGACCTCATCAACCTGGCCTCCATCGCATACGGCTACAGCATCGGCGGCTTTGATGCCGACAAGTTCGTGGGCGACACGCTCACCCTCGGCGTCGGTCGTGCCGGCGAGCCTTACGAGGGCATCGGCCGCGGCATGCTCAACATCGAGGGGCTGCCCGTCTACCGCGACGCACAGGGTGGGGTGGGGACGCCCACCAGCGACCATGAGCGCACGAAAATCACCCTCCAGACCACTCATCTCGTGGTGCTCATCAACGGCTACGACGGCAACGAGCAGCGTGTCGTCGACAATGCCTGCTACATCCAGCAGCTCCTGCGGCAGTATGCTGCCAGCGATGGTGGTACTGTCAGTGTTTATAAGACTGCCGGGGGGACCGAAATCCCCCGAAACAACATAAAATAAACCAATAACCCAATAAACGCTTATGAAAAAGAAGTATTTAGTGCTGGCCGTGGCGGCCATGTTCACGCTGGCAGCAGCCACCTCGTGCGGCGACAGCAAGAAGAGTAAGAAAGACAAGGACGACACCGAGGAGGTGGACGATGAAGAGAAGGACGACGAGGACGACTACCTCACCCAGGACCTGGCTACCTTCGACCTGCGTGGATCCGTCGTCGCCGTGAAGTACATTGGCGAGCACATAGAGCCTGTCACCGTGCTCTTCACCGACAGGGGAAAGGTGGAGGGCATCTACAAGTTCGACACCGAGGGCAACATGGACCAGGCTGACGTTATCCGCGAAGACCAGCGGCACATCACGGAGATTGACTTCCCGACCCTCCAGCCCTGGATGACCCTCTTCGAATATGAGGACGACAGCATGCTGCCCAGCGCTACCATTGACAGCAACCGCATGGGCAACGCCACCACGATGACCTACCATCGCGACGACGACGGCAACCTTGAGAGCGTGGACTACGAGGAAATGGTCCACGGTGGCAAAGTGGGGGAAACCGAACATCCCGTTGTCAGGTTCGACGCTACCGACGACCACGGCAACTGGCTGAAGTGCACCATCATCTTTGACGGCTTCAGCTATTTCTACAAGCGCACCATCATCTACGAGGGCGACGACAACCCCTTGCGGAAGGAGGTGGAGGAGACCGCGGCTACCGACCCCGACATCGAGGCGTTCATCATTGACATGTATGACAACGACCGCTTCACCGACTACAGCTTCCTGGAGGCCCACTGCACCCCCGGCATGCTGCAGTACCTGAAGGACAACTACGAGTACGAGGGCGGGGGCTATGCCGTGTGGCTCTTCCGCACCAGTGCGCAGGAAGGCAAGCCCGGCGTCACCAACCCCGTGAGCAAGGTGACCAGCGTGCAGAAGGAGTCCGACGGATGGTACCACTACCGCTTCTTGGACGGTGGATGGCAGGGCGAGAACCGCCTGAAAATCTCCAACGAGGGCGGCGTCATGATGATAGACCAGATAGAGCGGGTTCATGACGAGTGTGCCGACGTCAACTCCTAAGGCTGGTTGGCTGAACGAAAAAAGTTGTTCGCTGAAAGGATTAGGCGTGAATGTCCATTTCTTCGTACCTTTGTGCTCAGAACGATTCACACAAACAGTACGACTATGAAGAAATGGACATTCACCCTTCTGGCCGCCATCGCGCTTCAGACGCAGGCCGCCGACTTCACCTACAGGTATCTGGTGGTGACCGATGCCCAGGGCAACAGCACGTCGCTGGCTGCTGAGGGGCTGCGGCTCACCGTCAGCAATGGCACGCTGGTGGCCACCAACGCTGACGGCACTGTCACCTTCACCCTCGCGCAGCTCTCGTCGATGGTCTTCAGCGAGTCTGACCCCAGCACCGTCACCGCCATCGATGTCATGCCCGGCAGCACCACACCCATCGAGGCTTACACCGTAGGCGGCATGCACCTCGGCACCTTTGCCAGCATGTCGCAGTTGCGCTCGGCCGTGGGACAGGGCGTCTACATCATCAAGCAGAACGGAACAACCAAAAAGATTACAGTGAAATGAAAAAGGTATTAGTTTCTTGCATAGCCCTGCTGGCCGCCGTGGCCACGCAGGCCCAGACGCTGAACATCGAGGTGGGCAGCGTCACCTACCAGGTACCCGCCGAGCAGGCCGGCGAGATGGTCTACCAGGACGGACAGACGCTGACCGTCATGGGCAAGACCTTCACCCTGACCGACATCGCACAGATGTACGTTGACGACACTGCCGTGACTGACAACAGCGTCAGCGTCAGCTACGACGGCACCACTGCCAAGGTGTTCGTGGCCGGCAACGTGGCGCAGTATGTCGACGTTGCCGTCAGCGGCGCACACGTCAGCATCACGCAGAGCGACCTCGTGGCCGACGAGATTACCTACGCCCTCAGTGGCACTACCACCGACGGCGAGTTCTACATGGCCGGCTCCTACAAGGCCACCGTCGAGCTGCGTGGACTGACGCTCACCAACGCCACGCCCGTCTACAGCGGTGCCGCCATCTGCATCATGAACGGCAAGCGCATCGACCTGAGCGTGAAGAAGGACACCGAGAACACCCTCACCGACTGTGCCTCGCCCGCCACGGCGCTGGCACAGAAGGCTGCCCTCTACTGCAAGGGCCACCTCGAGCTGAAGGGCAAGGGCACGCTGACCGTCAACGGCCGCTATGCCCACGCCATCAAGAGCGCTGAGTACATGTCGCTGAAGAACGCCACCGTCACCGTGGCACAGGCCGTGCAGGACGGACTGTCGTGCGACGAGTACTTCCTCATGGAGAGCGGCACGCTGACCGTCAGCGGCGTGGGCGATGATGCCCTGCAGTGCGACATCGACGGCGACACCTCGACTGGCGAGACCACCGACCACGAGGACGAGGACTCAGGCAACATCTACATCAACGGCGGTGTGCTCAACCTCACCACCACGGCTGCCGGGGCGAAGTGCATCAAGGCTGACAGCATAGCCTATGTTAACGACGGCACTTTGACGCTCAACGCCTCCGGCGCTGTGGACACCAGCGACAGCACCGACCCCTCCTACGTGGCAGGCATCAGCGGTGGCAAGGTGGTCATCAACGGTGGCACCACCGTCATCACCGTCAAGGGCACGTCGGGCCGCGGCATCAAGGCCAACGACGTAGAGACCAACGGCGGCGAGCTGACCATCACCAACAGCGCTGCGCCCACCACCATCAGCAGCGACGTGAAGGGTGCCAAGGGCATCAAGGCCCTCAATGCGGCCTTCAATGCCGGCACTATCACCATCACCATGAGCGGCAACGCCAGCAAGGCCATCCGTGTCGGCGACGGCACGAAGAGCAGCGGCTCCACCGGCGGTGGCGGCTGGGGTGGTGGTGGCTGGGGACACGGTCCTGGCGGCGGTGGCGGTCCTGGTGGCGGCATGGGCGGTGGCTCGTCGTGGACGAACATCACTGGCTCTTACACACAGGGCACCACCGATGGCAACGGACCCACCATCACCGTCACGCAGAAGGGGCAGACCTACAGCAACTCTGATGCGAAGGCCATCAAGGCCATCTGCGCCATCACCATCTATGGCGGCGAGACCGTCGTGGAAACCAGCTACAGCGGTAACGAGGGACTGGAGTCGAAGACCAGCGTCGACATCCGCGGCGGCAAGCACTACCTGAAGTGCTACGACGACTGCATCAACTCGGCCGGCAAAATCTACTTCAACGGCGGCACCACCGTAGCCTATTCCACTGGCAACGATGTCATCGACAGCAACGCCGGCACCACGGGCGCCATCACCATCGGCAACGGTCATGTGCTGGCCTACATGACCAAGGGCGACCCCGACGAGGCCTTCGACTGCGACAACAACAACTACATCCAGATCACGGGCACGGGCATTGCCATCGGCATCGGTGGCGCGCAGAGCAGCACCACGGGCACCATCAGCGGTGCCAAGCAGGGCTACGCCTTCCCCGGCAGCGTCAGCTTCAAGGCCAACGTCTACAACACCCTTCTGGATGCGTCGAACAACACCCTCGTCGCCTTCCAGCTGCCAGTAGCCATCAGCAGCAGGTGCACCTTCATCACGGCCACGGGCATGGTCAGCGGTCAGAAGTACAGCATCTACTCCACGACCACCGAGCCCACCGATGCCGACATCGCCTGGCATGGCTTCTACATCGGCTCATCGGCCAAGGGCACCACGCAAGTCAAGACTGGCATCAGCGCGAAGTAGTAGTCAGAACAGAAGCCCCCTACGGTTCACCGAGGGGGCTTCTGTTCTATTGTACTTTTCCACCCTAAAAAGTTTTAAGGGTGGCAAACTTGAGTTGTTCAGTGAAGGGAGGGGAAACTACTTCTCGTTGACGATGAGTTTGAGACCTTGTCTGCGATAGTAGGGGAAGCGCGTGTCGCTGGAGATGAGTGGAATGTGGAGTGTCATGGCATGTGCGATGATGACGTGGTCGCTGGGGTCTTTGTGATTCTGCGTCGTATTGATGCGCAGCCGCGAATAGGTCTGCATCACCTCTTTCTGTATGGGCAGAATTTCGATATAGTAGTCCTGCTCAATGGCATTGACCATATCCTCTGCCGTCTTCCATCGCTTGTTGCCCCATCCTTTGGCATTGTATGCCACGATGAGTTCGCGCACACTCTCTGCACTGATGCACAGAACCGCATCGGGTTCGTTGAGCAGGTCGTACACGTCCACGTCGAGCAGGTCTTGGTCGGTTGCCCAGTAGATATAGGCGTTGGTGTCGAGCAGGTATCTCATAGCATCAGCATCGGGTCTTTCACCCAGACTTCGCCCTGGTGTCTTCTGGCGGCTTCCACGTACTTGTTACCTGCCGGCTTTGCGGCATTGATGGCTTTTCTCTCCTCGGGGGTGAGTTTCTTCCTCCTTCTTGAGGGCTTTCTTGTTGTCCTTGCTTCCATAATCGTCGTTGTTTACACGTTACGCGTGCAAAGATACACAATTTCCGCGATATTATCGCAAAATCCCTCAAAATAATTATGCAAACTATACTCTTTCCTCTGAAAAAACACAATTATCTTTACATGCTTACATTCGCTATTGATTACCAAATAGTTACGTGATTGGTGACAGCCAGGAGCCGACTTATTCTCATAACTCATTGACTTATTCCCATAACTCGGCCACTTATTCTCATCTTTCGGTCGGATGATACGCTAAAGCGTCTTTGAAAAAACAAAATAAAACCGACAAAACAAAATAAAACAGGGGCTTGTTATCTGTTATGTTTTTTCTTGTTTTTCTTGTTTTTCTTTGTTTTTATGAAAGACGCTTTAGCGTAAAAGCGTAGTCCGTGGAGCGTGCGCGGGGGTCACACCCCCTTCATGGTCAGGGCGATGCGGTGCCGGCGGTAGTCCACCTCGAGCACCTTCACCGTGACGTGCTGGTGTAGCTTCACCACATCCGTGGGGTGGGCGATGCGGCGGTTCGCCATCTGTGAGATGTGCACCAGGCCGTCCTGATGGACGCCGATGTCGACGAAGGCCCCGAAGTTCGTGATGTTCGTCACGATGCCTGGCAGCACCATGCCCTCTTCCAGGTCCTCCATGGTCTGCACGCGGCTGTCGAAGCTGAACTCCTCAATCTGTTCGCGCGGGTCGCGGCCCGGTTTCTCCAGCTCGTGCATGATGTCCGTCAGCGTGGGCAGACCCTTCTCAGCCGTCACATATCTGTTGATGTCCACGCGCGCGCGCAGCTCCTTGTTGCTGATGAGGTCGGCCACGGTGCAGTGCTGGTCGTGCGCCATCTGCTCCACCAGGTCGTAGCTCTCGGGGTGCACCGCGCTGTTGTCCAAAGGGTTCTTCGCCCCGGGGATGCGCAGGAAGGCGGCGCACTGCTGATAGGCGGCAGGCCCGAGGCGTGGCACCTTCTTCAGCTGTGCGCGGCTGGTGAACGCACCGTGCTCGCGGCGGTAGTCCACAATGTTCTTGGCCAGCGTCGGACCCAGGCCGCTGACGTACTGCAGCAGGTGTGCCGAGGCGGTGTTCAGGTTCACCCCCACCTGGTTGACGCAGCTCTCCACCGTCATGTCCAGCTGGTGTTTCAGCTTTGTCTGGTCCACGTCGTGTTGGTACTGTCCCACGCCGATGCTCTTCGGGTCAATCTTCACCAGCTCGGCCAGCGGGTCCATCAGTCGGCGGCCGATGCTCACGGCGCCGCGCACGGTCACATCCTCGTCGGGGAACTCCTCGCGCGCCACCTTCGACGCCGAGTAGATGGAGGCGCCGTCCTCAGAGACGATGAAGAGAGTGGGGGCCCCTCCCCCGACCCCTCCCCTGGGAGGGGAGTATATAGACTTGTCCGCTGAAGACTTGTTGGTAGATTCAGCGGAAGAGGTGACTACTCCCCTCCCTAACGGGAGGGGTAGGGGGTGGGTCGTGATCTCCTCTATGAATGCCCTTGTCTCCCTGCTGGCAGTGCCGTTGCCGATGGCGATGGCCTCGATGCCATAGTCGTGTACCATCTGCTGTACGTGGATGGTGGCCTGCATGCGGCGGTTCACTGGCGGGTGGGGGAAGATGGCCTCATGGTGCAGCAGGTTGCCCTGCTCGTCGAGGCACACCACCTTGCAGCCGGTGCGGAAGCCGGGGTCGATGGCCATGACGCGCTTCTGGCCCAGGGGTGCCGAGAGCAGCAGCTGACGCAGGTTGTCGGCAAAGACGCGGATGGCCTCCTCGTCGGCCTGCTCCTTGCTCAGGTTGGTGAACTCCGTCTCTATCGAGGGCTTCAGCAGCCGCTTGTAGCTGTCCTCGGCGGCCTCGGCCACCAGCTGCTGACAAGTAGGCCTTCCACCTTCAACCTTCCACCCTCCACCTTCAACCTTCCACCCTCCACCAGTAACCCACTGCCGTTGCAGACGGTCGATGCACTCCTGGTCGTCCACGGGGTCGATGCTCAGACGAAGGATGCCCTCGGCCTCGCCGCGGCGCATGGCTAACAGACGGTGGCTGGAGCAGCGCTTCAGCGGCTCGTGCCAGTCGAAGTAGTCGCTGTATTTCTGGGCCTCGTCGCTGTTCTGCTTGGCCTTCACCACCTTCGACGTGATGATGGCGGTGCGGCGGTAGCTGCCGCGCAGCTGCTGTCGCGACCGCTCATCCTCGCTGATGGTCTCGGCGATGATGTCCTGTGCGCCGCGGATGGCATCGGCAACGGTGGCTGGGCCTGTGGCGTTGGCTGTCTCCCCCGTCGGGTGTGTGGCGTTGGCAACGCCACATACAAAACGGCGGGCGGCCTGCTCCACGTCGCGCTCGCGTTGCAGCATGATGAGCTGTGCCAGCGGCTCCAGCCCCTGTTCGCGTGCCACCTGCGCACGGGTGCGCCGGCGCGGCTTGAAGGGCAGGTAGAGGTCCTCCAGCTCGGTGGCGTCCCAGCACTGGCTGATGCGCCGCTCCAGCTCGGGTGTCATCTTCTGTTGTTCGGTGATGGTCTTCACCACTGTGTCCTTACGCTTCTGAATGTCTTTCAGCCGTTCATACTCGTCGTTGATGGCAGCGATGGCCACCTCGTCGAGGGCGCCCGTGCGCTCCTTGCGATAGCGCGAGATGAACGGGATGGTGCAGCCCTCGTCGAGCAGCGCCAGGGTGTTGCCAACGGCCTCGGCGGTGAGGCTCAGGGTCTGGGCAATGAGTGTTGCAAAGTCTTTCTGTTCCATACTGCTGGCAAAGGTACAAAGAAGCGAGCGAATATCAAAGCGAAATGCCATTTTCTTTTTTTGTTTTCCGAAAAAGCCCCCCACTATGTTTTCGCTGAGTTGTCAATTCTTGAGAAGAGTTCGCAGAGGCGACCGGAACGGTCGCATCCTCCTAAAACTCATAACTCAAAAGCATCACTCTAAAGCGACTATATGTGTAACTGCTTTCTGTTCCAATATAGTAACACAAAAAAAATAGTGCACTAAGTGCACCTGCGGGACTTAATAAGTTGACTTGCAAGTCGTTGGCTGGTGCACCAACAGCCCAGATCGAGCACCAGATGGTGCACCAGGAACAGCTGATAGTGCACCTGAGGCAGCTAAAGGTGCACCTGAGCACAGCCGAGGGACTCTTGGCACCGATGAAACCGCGGTTTTGGGGTAAATTCTCTCGAGAATTTGACAATAAGTCGGCACTTTATGAGATTATCTCCATGAGTTATTCCAATAAGTC
>CAMVKN010000017.1:0-60000 GCA_947168045.1 uncultured Prevotellaceae bacterium | reverse complement strand
ATCTTCTCAGTTGGCTCTGTGCTGTTCTTTCACGGTGCCGACTATGCACTTAATCGTGTGCTGGAGCCGCACCAGCGTACGCGCATCAATGTGCTACTGGGTCTTGAGGATGACCTGAAGGGAGCCGGCTATAATGTCCATCAGAGTGAGATTGCCATCGGCTCGGGCGGACTCACCGGCAAGGGCTTCCTCAATGGCACGCAGACCAAACTGAAGTATGTGCCCGAACAGGACACCGACTTCATCTTCTGTACCGTGGGTGAGGAGGAAGGTTTCGTTGGGGCCGCTGGCGTGCTTGTGTTCTTCCTCCTGCTTATCTTACGCCTCATCCATGTAGCCGAGCGGCAGCCCACCTCTTTCGGGCGTATCTATGGCTACTGTGTGCTCAGCATTTTCCTATTCCATGTGTTCATCAATGTAGGCATGGTGTTGGGAATGACGCCCGTCATCGGCATCCCCTTGCCGTTCTTCAGCTATGGCGGCTCTTCGCTGTGGGGCTTCACCATCCTGCTGTTCATCTTCCTGCGCATCGATGCTGGCCGTAACAAGGCAGCCAGGTAGCCCTATTGTAACTCCATCTCCTTAAACTCCAGACTGTCGGCTTCGATGGTCAGGATGTATGTGCCTGCGTTAATCTGAGTGCCCGTCGTGGTACTTAGCATCTTAAACTTGTTAGGCGTCGCTGGGAAGGTGATGGGGCGGTCAATGAGCACGACATTCTTTGCATCCGTCAGTCGTAGGCGACCCACGATGGACTGTCCTGTCGTGTTCTTGTAGCGGAAGCGCATGGCGTATTCCTGTCCAAGGCCGGGGGTGATGATGAAGGTGGTGGTGTGGGGGGGCTGGGACCTCTGGGACTGCTGGGACTGCTGGGACCTCTGGGACCTCTGGGACTGCTGGGATTGCTGGGGAGTGTAGACGGTGGCTGGGCGCGCTTCGCTGTCTTGTGGCAGCTCGTCTTTGGGCAGGCGGGCTATGGTGTCAGTGTCGAGTGAGAGCCAGACATTCCCTGCAGGCTGCTTTGTGACATTCATGGGCCATCCTGTTCCTTTGTAATTGTTCGCGCGTACTGCTATGGCACAGATGACGGCCTGCCCCACTTTCACCTCAGGGAAGGAGATGTGCAGGCGGCCGTCCTTGGCCCTGGCCGTGACGGTACGGCAGAAAGGAGTAGCGTAGCCTGCTTCTGCCCATGGGTCGAGGTCGTCAATGACCAGACTGTCATTGATGGCCACGTCGAAGATGCGCAGGCCCTCGTAGTCAGCATCCTCGGAGTTGTCGTCGCGGCCGTGCCAGGGCTCCATGAAATAGAGGTCTATATCATATAATAATGTGTCGGAGGGTACAGGCAGGTCGTACCACAGACGGTGGCGCCCGAAGCGGAACGACTGGAAGAGCGGGTCATCGTCGGTGCCGTTGATGTCGGTGCCGAGGTGTCGCTGGCTGGCCTGATAGGGGTGGATGCCCGCGAAGTCCTGCCCCCAGGAATGGCTCAGCAGCGAGTCGTCAGCCTGCCATACATTGCCTTGGCGGTCGGTATAGGCATCGCCGCCACAGTTGAGGAGGAAGAGGGGAAGCCTCTCCCCCAACCCCTCTCCCAAGGAGAGGGGAAGCCTCACCCCCAACCCCTCTCCCAAGGAGAGGGGAGGATATAGTTTTGCTGTGGGGGTTTGTAGCAGTTGTTGTGTGAGGGAGCCTTGTTGTTTTGTTGTGGAATCCTCGCCTTGAAAGTATATACTCCCCTCCCCCCCGCGGGAGGGGGCGGGGGTGGGGCTGTTGGGACAGCCTATCGGCTCTTCCCAGATGGTGTATAGCCCTTTGTAGTTGATGGGACCAATCTTGTCGATGCGGCGAAGGGCACCGTCAGGCTGTGTGCGGCCAGGGTTGTCGTGACTGACGAAGAGCCACTGGAAATGTCCGCAGACGCTGCTGTCAGCTTCGAAAGCCTCCCTTGCCAGTCGTGCTTTCTTGTCGAGCAGGGCGTGGAAGCTCTCCTCGCTGTATTTGTCAGTGCCGTGCAGGTCGAGTGTCCGCCATGCCCCATATTCGCCGTTAAGCAGCTGGTCGGGGCGTCGCAGCTCCTCGCCGTAGTTGTCGGGATTGCCGCCATAGGTGCCACTCCAGTTCTGGATGACGTTCCAGTCGGTGCCCTCGCCGCCGTTGCAGGTGGTGACGAGTCGCTGGCTGCTGGCCGTAGGGTCAAGACTGCGTATGAGGTCGGTGCACTCCTCGGCAAACTCGCGCGGCAGCACACTCTCGTTCTGCAGTCCCCAGAGGACGACGCTGGGCGAGTTGCGGCGCTCCTTGACCCAGCGTGTGAGCAGACGCTTGAAGCTGTCGCGGAACTGTGGTGTGTCATACCAGATGTGAGCCGAGAACTGGCTCCAGAAGAGTAGTCCCTGCTCGTCGAGCAGCTGCTGATAGTAGAGGTTGTGCGGTTGGTGCGCCTCGCGGAAGGCGTTGAAGCCCGCCTGCCTTATCATCTTTATGCGGGCCGCTATCTGCTCATGGCTGAAGGCATGGCTGGCGCCCAACAGGTGCTCGTACTCACAGGTGCCATTGATAAACACTGGTGTGCCGTTGAGGAGGAAGCAGTTGGCGTTAGGTGCCTGGGGCGCAACACTGTTGCGGCATAGAGAGGCGGGCCAGCTGATGGAGCGGATGCCGAAGGAAGTGCGCACGTCGTCGGTGGTGATGAGTGGCGGCTCGCCGTTCGCGTTGCTGTTGTCGCTGTCTGACGCAGGCTTTTTCAGCATCGTGGTGAGGGTGTATAGGTAAGGGTCGTCAAGACTCCAGCGGTGGGCGTCGCTGATGGCGGTGGCTTGGTGCATGGTCACCGTCTCTCCAGCTTCCAGCCTCACTCCCCGTGACAGTCGGAACGCCGTCTTACCACTTTTCTCGGCCAGTTTGTTCACCAGCTCAACGTATGTCGGGTCAGTGCCGTAGTTCTTTATCTCCGTGTCGATGAACACGCTGTCGCAGCTCTCGTTGGCCCAGATATGCACGCCAAACGGCTCTATGCGTACCTCGTCGGTGACGATGAGGGTGACGGGACGGAAGATGCCGAAAGGTTGGCTGCCTTCGCTGAATCCCCACTCCGATGAGCAACCGCCGCACACCCAGGGGCTTTCTGTCTGCATGGCGGGGTGGTCAACGCGCACCTGCAGGCTGTTGCTGCCTTCGCGCAGGGCATCGGTGACATCGAGCGTCCATGCGGTGCGGCCCACCAGCTCGCGCGGGTATTCATGGCCGTTGAGGGTGACGGTGGCATAGGTGCCTACCCCTTCGAACTGCAGGAAGTAACGCTTGTCCTTCTCCTTCTTGTTGATGGTGACGGTGCGGCTGTAGCGTGCGACGCCGTGGCGGTTGCCGTGGCGCAGCTGGCGATAGCCGTAATAGTCATCGAGGTTATGGGGAAGGTTGACGGTGGTGGCAATAGAATCGTCACAGACGGGATGGGTGGTGATGGAATCGCTGCAGACATGACACTGCCAGCCGTCGTTGAGGGCAACCTCCGTGCGGCGTCCTACAGGCTCAGGGGCTGGGAAACGGACGGCGCTACGCCCCATGCGCTTGCTGGTGGCCACGGCAATGCCGCGTTGTCCAGCGTTGTTCACGGCACAATAGAAGTTGTAGACCACACCCTGGTGCTTCACCACATAGCTCTTGTGTGCGAACATCTCATCGTAAGGTTTTGTGGGGGTGATGAGGTCGGGTCCTGTCCAGTCCTGCCAGTTTACCAGGTCGCGGCTGACGGCAAAGGTGTTATAGGCATTGTAAGGCCGCGTGGGGTTATAGGCAGAGAAGTAGAACATGACGTAGAGGGGTGAGGGGTGAGAGGTGAGAGGGGAGAGGTGGGAGGCGAGGGGGGATGTCATGGCGACTATCTGTGCGTCACCGGTGATGGTGCCGTCACTGTCGTGTGCGAAAACCGGGTTGCCGCCATAGCGGTGCCAGTGGCGCATGTCCTTCGACAGAGCTATGCCGATGCGCTCGCCCTTGGGGTGGCTGTCGTCCTTTCCACCGGCGTTGTAGAACATGACGAAGGGGTAGGCCTCCTCGCCACTGATGCGCTGCTGGTCATCCTTGAGCCAATAGATGGTGCTCTTATATTGCGTCAGCTGTTCCCACCACTGTGCATCCTTGTCGTTGAAGCTCAGTAATGGCTTTTTCTGTGTGTCCCACTGGTGTGCTGTGGCAATGTCGCCCTTGGTAGATGCGATGCCGATGCTCAGTGGTGCACGCACTGCCTCGTAGCCCGTTCCAGGGCCACCGATGTAGGTCATCCAGTGGCGACCCTTATAGGGCTGCATGGCGTAGGTGCCGTCCCATGTCCAGTCGATGAGAGCGGGGAAGCCACCGCGCTGGTTCTGGTCCCAGTGCTGGGAGGACTGGGGCTTCTGGGGCTTCTGGGGCTTCTGGGGCGACTGGGACTTCTGGGGCGACTGGGAGGGCTGGGAGGACTGGGGGGACTGGGAGGACGGGGTGGGGGGCAGGGCGAGTATGCGGCCGAGGGTGGTCCAGTGAAGGAGGTCGTCACTCTCGGCCAGCCAGGTCTCGTAGCCCCGGCCGTCGTTACCATCCTTGCCGTCATAGCAGACGTAGGTCATCAGCCACTTGTCCCCCTGCCGGAACACGGTGGGACAGTCATACTTGTGGTAGTTGTCTTGCGGGGCTACCACTAAACCGTATTTGTAAGGCGTGCGCACCTCATTGTAGATGCGCTCCATCACCTCGTGGGGTATGGAGTCCTGAGCCGATGCGGTGAGCGCGCAGGCAGACAGCAGAAGGGTAAGCAGATGTTTCATCGTCGTTGTTTGTTGGTGTGGCAGCAACGTTGTCGCTGCATAGTGAGACAGGTGGGAGAGAGCTTGTGACTGTCAGGGTGGGCTTGTGACTGGTAGGGGACTGAGAGACGGGTCATAGGCGGAAGAGCCAGTCCACCTCATCGCCCGCTCCCTGCAGGGCGGCGTCGCGTGGCTTGATATCGTCGGCCGTGAAGCCCGCCACCATGATGATGCCCTTCGGCAGCCGTAGGGTGTGGTTGCCTTCCTTGAAGTGGTAGGCGTGGATGTGTACGGGTGGCATCTGCTTGATGGCCACGGCGTTGGTCAGCAGTGGCTCCGCCTGTCCGTATTCGTTGCCCGTGGCATCCGTCTCCAGCTTCGGGGCTTTCGCCCATTTCGGGTCATCGTCCTGGAAGAATCCCACAAGCATCTTCACCGGCTCCTTGCATGTAAAGCTGATGGTCGTCCCCACGATGCGTGTCGTGTCACGGTTCAGGACGATGGCCTGCAGTCCAGCCAGCTCGGGGGCCACCGTGTCAACGGGCGTGTCGGTGCGGTTCTCAAAGAGTACGGCCCCTTGCTTTAGAGGAACGAGGGAGGAGGAAGGCGAGAGAATCGTTATGTCAGCGGGTGTTGCAGGAAGAATCAGCTCGTCGGTGTGAGCCACGGGGTTCCTCAGCTTGTCGATGTTCTGCCGCAGGGCCGCCAGCTCCGCCTCATAGACGGGCAGCATGTCAGCCCATGTCTTGAAGTTCCCGTTGTCGCCCCCAACGGGAATGCGACGCTGTGCCGTCTGCATGGAGTTGGCATAGAGGTAGGTGTCCTCAGTGAGCTTCACCAGGTCGTGCCAGGCATCGAGGCTAAGCTCCAGATAGTGGCATCCCTTGGAGAGGTCCGTCAGGTCCTTGCCCCACTTGTACCTCAGCACATAGGCCGCTGCCTGTACCTTGAGTTGGAACGCCTTGGCAAAGGTGGCGTAGCAGTCGATGTCGTTTCTCAGTCTGCGGAACTCATCCTGATGGCGGGTGATGCTCTTGGCAGCCGCTGTGATGTCGTCCTTGGCTTTGGTGGCGTGGCTTAGGCACTGCTCGGTGATGTCTATCGGCAGCTCGCCTTCGTGGGGCAGTCCCTTGTATTCCTTCTCTGCCCACTCTATGAGCTTCTCGCCCTTCGGCCCGCAGCTCTCGTAGAAGCCCGGGTAGATGTTGAACTTGTAGGGGTTGACCAGCTGGGCCATGGTCATGCCGAGGAGCAGCGTCTGGCGGTTCCCTTCGGTGATGCCGAAGCGGCGTAGCAGCTTAGGGGCTATCTCGCCTGACTCGTCGAGTGCGCTGAGTATGTTTGCAGCGCTCTTCAGGTCAGTGCCGTAATAGTCGGCGAGGACGCGTTGCCAGAAGCGGGCGTCACCTGTCCCGGCGGGGAAACCGCCGGGCGCAGTGGCGGCGGGAGCGGGGGCGGGGGAAGCGGTGGGGGAGGGGTTCCAGGCATAGCGGCCCCAGGCGAGGTACCAGAGCCAGTCTCGGTCGATTTGCAACAGGCGGCCGCCGTTCTTTAGCTTGTCGGCAGTGTAGGGCCAGTCCCAGTAGCTGGCCTGCGGATAGAGGTGCAGACCCTTGGCGTGGTGCACGCTGTGCATGGCCTGTACGGCCTTCTGTATGAATGTCGGCGATGCCCATCGCCATGGCTCCAGGTTGGCCAGGATATGAACGTTGTCGATGTGCACTGGCGCCGCTGCCGCCAGCTGGCGGTGCGTCTCTCCCCAGGGGCCTCCAGGCTCGTAGGTCGTCAGGCTCTCGCCCGTGTACTTCGACATGGTGTAGATGTTCGGATAGAGTGGCAGTGCCGCCTTCAGCACGCGTGGCCCGTCGGTGTCGTGCGAGCGTAGGATGATGGGTGGCAGCTGCGTGTTGATTGTTGTGTGTTGATTGTTGAGTGACATTCCATCAAGGATTCCCGGTATGATGGTTTCCCTCATCCAGTCAATGTCATCCTCGATGGTGTTCATGGCCTCGCCCAAGCAGATGAGGAATCCCACCTTGGGGTACTTCCTGACGAATGACGCGATGGACTTGCGGGTGTAGTCGCTGATGAGCGGCGTGATGGGCCGGTGGCGGTCTTGCGTCTTCAGCCCATAGTGGTCAGCGAAGGGCTTGCTTAATATAATATTGTAGAACATCTGTATGATGCGTATGCCCCTGCGGTCGGCCTCCTCGACCAGAAAGGCGAACATGTCCTGGTTCAGCTGCATGGTGGCATCGTCCACCTCTGTGGCGAAGGGATAGTCGTCGAGCTTCACCAGCGATGCAAAGGGGTGTCCGTTCCACAGGTAGACGGTGTTCATGTTGGCTGCAGCCAGCAGGTCAAGATAGCGCAGCCACAGCGCTTTGTCGTAGAACCACGGGAAGTTCTCCGGCGTGTACGGATATTCGTAGACGCTGTGTCCAGGCAGGTAGACCGTCTTCTGCAGTCCCACGCATGCCCCACGCATCACCATCTGTGGTGCCTCCGTCCGTGTGGTCAGCGTGCTGAGCGTTGGGTCCTCCTGCCAAAGCTCTAACAGACGGTTTGCCCCGTAAATGGCGCCCGCCCCGTCGTTGCCCGTGATGGTGACGGCCTTAGCGCGCCGGCTGATGGTAAAACCCTCGGCCGGTCCTTGGTTGTTGACGTCAATGGTGACCTTCAGCTGTGGGCTGATGGCGTTGAGCCGCTGTGCGGCGTATTCCGTCTGTGGCGTGCGATGCTTCACCTTCACCTTGGCCGCTGTTGGCAGTGTGGCGGTCAGCACGATGAGCAGCAGGGCGCTCTTGATGTTACGTGTGATGTTCATGGTGGTTGTCATATCTTGATGATGGTTTCCTTTCCAGGTTCTATGGGCACACGCCTTCCTGCGGCGATGAGCCATCCGTGTCCCCCATCGCAGCTTGCACTGATGCTGTGGGCGTCGGCCTTGACGCGAATCATGCCGAATGGTGTGGGCACGCTGCCCTCCATCCACTCCAGCCCGCCCAGCACGGGCTGCACCTCAAACTCTTCATACCCCGCCTTCGTAGGCCTGACGCCTAAGAAGTACTTGCCCACGATATAGAGCGGTGAGGCCCCCCATGCGTGACAGAGGCTCTTGCCGTATGGTCGTCCGTACATGGCCAGGTGCTGTGTGCCCTGCTCCTCTGGGTTGTACTTCTCCCAGAAGGTGGTGGCGCCCAGGCGCAGCATGCCTCCCCAGTAGTCCTTCATCTCCTTCAGCACCCGGTCTTGGAGCCCCATCCTACACAGTGCCTCCAGCTCATAGAAGCGCATGTAGGGCGTAGTGATGGGTGGCACGTCGGCGTTGAGCATGACATGCCGTGTGATGAGACGTTGCTCCTCGGGTGTGGCCAGTCCATAGAGGATGGCAAACATGTTAGGGAACTTCGTTATCTGTGTGTTCAGGCTGCCGTCTTCCATGGCGTGCAGGTAGGCGTGGTGCGCGTCGCTCCAGAAAGTGTCCTTGACGGCCTTTCGCAGGCTGTCAGCCAGTGCGGCGTAGTTGCGGGTAGCGGTGAGGGAAAACCTCACCGCACACTCGGCCATGGTCTCAAGGGCCTTGAGGAAGAGCAGCTGCTCAAAGCACAGGGTGCCGCGCTTGTGCATGGGGAAGTCGGTCCAGTCCACGAAAATCCAGTCGTCGGGCCTCCCTTCCGCCATTCCATCGGTGTTCGTGCGACTGAGCACATAGTCCATGAGCGTCACCATGCGTGGCCACATCTCACGGACGAAGTCCTCGTCGCCCGTGTAGTCATAATACTGCTTGATGCTGATGAACCAGTAGAAGGTGTAGTCCATGATGGTGTTCACGTGTGCCGTCACGGGGTCCTTGCCGCGCAGCTGTCGTATGGTGCGCTTCACGCAGTCGGTGTCGAAGTGCAGGTAGTAGTTCATCAGGTAGCTCTGTATGGCGTCGCCGCTCCACACCCACCTGTCGCGCTTGATGCCGTCCATGAAGAACTCCTGCGTGGTGAGCTCCAGTGTGCGTGCGCTGACCTGCCAGATGTTGTTCAGCTCGTCGTCGTTGCAGCGGAACGCGCCGCTGTGCCCTGCGTCGAAGGGTGCCGTCAGGCTGTCGGCGACCACGTCGTCGTACCGCGTCTCGATAGGAATCTTGATGAACACGTAGCGGAAGGCCTTGCTGTCGAGCCGGTAGATGCCAGGCTCCAGTCGGTATTTGGTCAGGTATGAGTTGACGCTGTCCAGCGTCTCGCAGTGGTTGGTGTCGAGTGCCTCCTCACGGCTCTCACCGTAGTAGATGTCGGCACTGCCCCCCTCCAGTCCCTTCAGCTTCAGACAGCCGAACACCTCGCGCCCGAAGTCGTAGAGTCGTCCACCCAGCTTTTTGCCCGTTTCATCGCACTCCACGTAGCCTACAGGCCGCACCTCCGTTGCTGGCATACCGAACAGTGACGGGGGTGTGCTGCTCTTGTCAAAGCACCCATGGCCCACCGGCACATAGATGCCGGCGCCGTGGGCCACCCCCTCCTCGTCAATCCATATCTTGTCCTCGTAGGTCACCTGCCATGTGGCATCCGTCACCACGTGTACCCCTTCGATGAAGAGTGCGGGCGGGGTGGCCTGGTTCCATACCTTCACGGCCAGGGTGTGGCGACCGGCGGGTATGCAACAGGAGGACAGGATGGGGCACAGGTGTCCGTCGATGGAGAAGTTGAATTGTCCTTCAGCGAAGACTTTGACATCCTCGTTTTTGTCCATTTCAACGGACTTGGTGAAGACCACCGTGGGCCAGTGGCTGTCCTGTTTCCAGAACGGCGGGAACATGGCGCCCCGCTCTGTTCGCCGGTTGTTGAACTTGTTGCCCAGCCATATTTCGAAGTCGCCGGGATACCATATCCATGTTGCCTTCATATCGTTTAAATCGGTCATTTTTCTTACTTCTTGGTGATGAAAATGCTGAGCAGGAAACCGACGAGGAAGATGGTGGTGGTGCCCAGCACGATGGCCAGGTACTCATGTAGGTGCGGTCCCGGCAGGTTCCATATTCCGGCCAGCGATATCCATGCTATGACGATGATGCCCGCCACGCATCCCACTGCGGCCGCCCGTCGGCTGATGCGCCGTGGCACGATGCCCAAGAGGAACAGTCCGAGCATGCCGCCCGAGAAGATGCTCGACAGTATCCACCATGCGTCGATGATGCTCTTCACGCCCAGCATCAGTATGGCCACCACGATGCCGAGCACCCCCACCGCCATGCTGCTCAGTCGAAGAATCAGCAGGTCCCTTCTCCCTCCGTTCTCTCCTTTCTTTCCACCGCCAAAGTAATCCGTCAGGATGACGGTGGCGGCGCTGGTGACGCTGGTCGAGACGGTGCTCATGCCTGCGGCGAAGATGCTGGCGATGAGCAGTCCGCGCAGTCCTACGGGCAGACCATTGACGATGAAATGGGGAAAAACGTAGTCAGGCTTCGCCTGTATCTCCGCTGGCAGCTCTGCCACGCCGGCGGCATAGTAGGCGTAGAGTGCAGTGCCGATGAGGAAGAACAACGCTGAGACGGGAATGAACAGATAGCCGCCGAAGAGCGCCGAGAAGCGTGCGTCCTTGTCGGTTCTGGCCGCATGGTAGCGCTGCACGTAGTTCTGGTCGATGCCGTAGTTCTGCAGGTTGATGAAGATGCCGTAGATGAGACACACCCAGAAGGTGCTGGTGGTCAGGTCGCTGCCGAAGCTGCCTAGCGACAGCTTGTTGCCCTCCGGAGCGTTCAGTGCCAGGTCGAATACCTGCCCTGGCCCCTCCGGCATGCTGAACATCAGTATGGCCAGGCATGCCAGTGCGCCGCCGATGAGGATGATGCCCTGTATGGCGTCGGCCCAGATGACGGCCTTCAGTCCGCCGAGCATGGAGTAGAGGATGATGCCTACGGAGGTGGCTATGATGACCGTTACCATGTCCCATCCCATGAGGATGTGCATGGGCATGGCCAGCAGGTAGAGGATGCTGCCCATGCGTGCTATCTGTGTCAGCAGGTAGCAGGCCGAGGCGTAGAGACGAGCCCAGCGGCCAAACTTCTCCTCTAGGAAGGTGTAGGCCGACACACTGCCTCCATGTCGATAAAACGGCACAAAATACTTCGCCGCGAAGTAGCTGGCCACGGGTATGCTGAGCGAGAACACGAAGGCGTTCCAGTTCGTGGCGAAGGCCTTTCCTGGGTAGCCGATGTAGCTGATGCTGCTGACGTATGTGGCGAAGATGCTCATGCCCACCACCCATCCAGGCAGCGAGCGCCCTGCGGCGGTGAACTCCTGTGCCGAGCTGCCCTTGCGATAGAAGGAACAGCCGAAGATGACCACGCCAACGGTGAAGACGGCAAAGATGACAAGGTCAATGGTATTCATGTTTTAGCGATTAGGTTGCTGCAAATTTAGTAATAAAAAACGAATGACGCAATAATTTTCATCTAAAATTTGCGTCACTCCGCTTTTCTTCGTACTTTTGCGCCTATGAACTGGATACAACTCATCTCCAACTGCCGTTTAGGGCAGGAACATCGCCATCCGGAGCGCCATGACGACCGCACCGAATTCAAGCGCGACTACGACCGTCTCATCTTCTCGGCGCCCTTTCGCCGTCTGCAGAACAAGACGCAGGTGTTCCCCCTGCCGGGCAGCGTCTTTGTGCATAACCGCCTCACCCACTCGTTGGAGGTGGCTTCGGTGGGCATGTCGTTAGGCAACGACGTGACGCGCCATCTGTGCGCCAAGAATCCCGATTTCATCGATACCCTTGTCCCGGAGATAGGTCAGATTGTTGCCACTGCCTGTCTGGCTCACGACCTGGGCAACCCGCCCTTTGGGCACAGCGGCGAGAAGGCCATACAGACCTTCTTCACCGAGGGTGCCGGCCAGCACCTGAAGGAGCGTGTCAGTCCGCAGTTCTGGAGCGACATCACCCACTTCGACGGCAACGCCAACGCCTTCCGTCTGCTCACACACAGCTTCAAGGGGCGTCGCAAGGGTGGCTTTGCCATGACCTACAGCACGCTGGCCAGCATCGTGAAGTATCCCTTCCCTTCTTACCATGCCACCAAGAACAAGTTCGGGTTCTTCACCAGCGAGTACGACCATTACACCACCATTGCCGACAAGCTGGGCATCCCCCTGCTGTCCATGGGCAACGGCCACGAGCGGTGGGCCCGCTATCCGCTGGTCTATCTTGTCGAGGCTGCCGATGACATCTGCTATGAGATAATGGACCTGGAGGATGCCTACAAGCTGAAGATTCTCACCTATGACGAGACGGCGGCGATGATGTTAGGCTTCTTCGATGAAACGGGTAAAAAACACATCCTGCAGCGCATCAGTGACGAAGACCTGAGCGACCCCAACGAGAAGGTGCAGTACCTGCGTGCCTGCGTCATCGGCCTCTTGGAGAACGAGTGTGCCCGTGTGTTCCTCGACCATGAGGACGACATCCTCAACGGCACGTTCCAGGGTACGCTCATCGAGAACATCAGTGCCACGCCCCGCGAGGCCTATAACTATTGTACGCGCGTCAGTCGCTCGCGTATCTACAAGAGTCAGCCCGTGCTCGACGTGGAGCTGTCAGGCTACCGCATCATGGACACGCTGATGGAGCTGATGGTCGAGGCCATCCTGCACCCCGAGCGTTACTACTCGCAGCAGCTCATCGGTCGCGTCAGCAGTCAGTATGACATCAGCAACCCTGACTTGGAGACGCGTCTGATGGCTGTCATCGACTACATCAGCGGCATGACTGATGTATATGCGCTCGATGTCTACCAGAAGATTTGCGGCATCAGCCTCCCTATTGTCTGATGCTAATTGATAAAAAACAGCCAAAAAATTTGGTGGTGGCGCAAAAAAACTGTACCTTTGCAGCCAAATTGAAAAGAAACCCTGCATTGGACGATGGTGTAATGGTAACACTACAGGTTTTGGTTCTGTCATTCCCGGTTCGAATCCGAGTCGTCCAACGCTTTTCCTGACCTGACCCGTGGGTCGTCAGAGAAGCCCCGGTGAACGTTGGTTCACCGGGGCTTTTGTTTGGGGCATCATGTCGTGATGCCGTGAAGCCGATGCTCACTTCCAACAGTTCATCTTCAGCTTCTGCGTCTTTACGCCGTCTCCCTGTACGGTCAGGATGACGACGCCCTTCTTCTTCTGGGTCCTTACCACTATCAGTGCGCGCCCCTTCCATGCCTTGTGCGACAGGTCGGTGTAGACGTCGCAGTCCTTGATGTCCGCGTTGCCAAAGCCGATGATTTCGGCCGGTCCGCTCACCGTGGCCCTCAGCAGGTTGTCGGCGTTGGGGTTCACGTTGCCTTTGTTGTCGGTCAGCTCCACGGTGACGAAGGCCAGGTCCTGACCGTCAGCTTTTAGTGCGGTTTTATCGGTAGTCAGCCTGATGTTCTGTGCCTTTCCTGCGGTGAGCAGTATCACCCGTTCCATGGCCACGCCGCCGTCCACGCCGTCAGCCTGCAGGGTGCCTGGCTGGTAGGGGATGGTGAAGACGGCGTGCCCCTCCTCCACGGTCTTCTCGCCCACCGGCTTGCCGTTGAGCAGCAGTCGCACCGTGGGATAGTGTGAGCACACCTCCACCTCGATGTCCTTCCCCTCGTGGCCGGGCCATGTCCAGCTCTCGAAGGTGGGCCATGTGCTCCACATCGAGGTCTTCACCTTGCCATGATAGCCGTCCGGCTCGCGCACGGCCATATACAGCTTTTCGCCCTCCTTGTTCCACAGCATCGAGCGGTAGTGGCTGATGGGCTTGCGCAGTCCTGTCAGGTCGATGTCGCCGCAGTAGGCCGCATGCCAGGGGAAGAGGGGGCGCTCCCAGCTCTCGCCCGGCACGTCGCCCTCATAGTACCAACGTCCGATGCCCGACTCGCCCAGGTAGTCGATGGCCGTCCATACGAAGTCGCCCAGGATGTAGCTGTGGTCCATGACCGTGCGGTAGTTGCGCCATGCGTCGCGCGGGTAGCTCTCCGTCTGCATCATCACGCGCTTGGGGTCCCGCTCATGGTCGCCCTCAGCCTTGAATATCATGTAGTTGTAGCCCACGATGTCGTGTTGCTCAGCCAGCGGGTCGTAGATGTCCCAGTCGCGGTCCCATGCGGCCAGTGCCGATGTAACGGGCCTTTTTTGCGCATCGAGGCTGTGGCAGAGGGCCACCATGCGGCGTGCCGTCATCACCACCTCAATCTTCTTTCGTTCAATCACCTCGTTGCCGATGCTCCAGCAGAAGATGCTGGGGTGGTTGCGGTCGCGCCTCACCATGGCTCCGAGGTCCTTCTGCCACCACTCGTCGATGAGTGTTGCATAGTCGTGCTCGTTCTTCTTGTCGCGCCATCCGTCGAAGGCCTCGTCGATGACCAACAGTCCCACCTCGTCGCACGCCCTGAGGAAAGCCTCCGAGGGTGGGTTGTGCGAGGTGCGCACAGCGTTGAAACCGGCCATTTTCATCAGTTTGGCCTTGCGGTACTCGGCATCGTCGAAGGCGGCGGCACCCAGTATGCCGTTGTCGTGGTGCAGGCAGCCGCCGTTCAGCACGATGGGCCGTCCGTTGAGCAGCAGCCCCTTCTCAGCCGAGTAGTCGATGGTGCGTATGCCGTAGGTCACCGGCAGCTGGTCGCCCTCGGCCTCTATGGTCGTTTGATAGAGGTACGGGTCGTCGGGGCTCCACAGGCGGGGCTTGTCTATGTGCAGCTGCTTCGCTATGGGCTGTCGCCGTCCGTCCCCCATCACCACCTCGGCCTTGATGTCCACGGTGGCTGTGCTGTCATCGTCAAGGGTGGTCGTCACGCTGACGCTCCACTCGTCGATGTAGCGCCGTCCGGTGGTCAGCAGCCACACGTGTCGGTAGATGCCCGAACCGCTGTACCAACGGCTGTTCAGCTGTTGTGAGTTGTCCACCCTCACCTCAACGGTGTTTTGTCCCACCTTGACCATCGGTGTGATGTCGACGAAGAAGGCCGTATAGCCGTAGGGATGTCCGCCGGCCTTCTGTCCGTTGACGTACACCTCGGCGTTCATATACACACCCTCGAAGTAGAGGCGCAGCACCTTGTCGTGGCAGTCTTTGCCCACGGTGAACACCTTCTTGTATGTGCCGCGCCCTGTGGGCAGGTAGCCGCCCGGACCGCCAGCCGGGGCATCCTTGTTGAAGGGCCCGCTGATGCTCCAGTCGTGGGGTAGAGTGACGCTTTGCCACTGGTTGTCATCGTTCAGTGCGAACAGCCATTCGTCGTCAAACAGCTGTTTCCGCTCCGTTGGGGCGGCCATGCCGGTAGCGGCGCAGGTCAGCGCCAGCAAAAACAGGCTGAATAGTCTTTTCATCATGATGATAGGTTATTAGTATGTCGTTGTTTGATGTTTCGGCTACAAAGATACTATTTTTTTCCCACTTCCATGCAATCAGCATGTCTCTTTTTCTTTCCAATTCTTCCTTGTCTCAAAAAAGTGCCGATTTCATCGATGTGAAGCGCCCATTCTTATAGTGTATGGGCCGTTTGAAGGGCAAATTTTCGCGAGAATTTGGAATTTTTTTGAGGGCGTTTATTTGCAAATGCCGGAATAATTTGCTATCTTTGCAAGTCCGTTTTCCCTATCGTGAACCCCTCGTTGAACATAACAACTTATACATAAAAGCATTATGGTGACCGACCGCGGCATCTTTACACAGAAAGTAATCAAGCAATAACAACTAAACATAATGGAGGATTTCATACACCTGCACGTCCATACCTTCTATAGCATACTGGACGGGCAGTCAAAGATTAAGAACCTGGTGAACAAGGCCATCGGCGACGGCATGCGCGGCATGGCCATCACCGACCATGGCGACATGTTCGGCATCAAGGAGTTTCACGACATCTGCAACGATGTGAACAAAGGGCGCAAGAAGGAGGGACTGGAACCCTTCAAGCCCATCTTCGGCTGCGAGATGTACGTGGCCAAGTATGGCCCGAAGGAGCAGAAGAACGGCAAGCAGGACCAGAGCGGCTACCACCTCATCGTGCTGGCGAAGAACTATCAGGGCTACAAGAACCTGATCAAGCTGGTGAGCAACTCGTGGGTGGACGGCTACTACATGCGGCCGCGCACCGACCGGGCCGACCTGGAGCGCTACCACGAGGGCCTCATCGTCTGTTCGGCCTGCATCGCCGGCGAGGTGCCGAGGAAGATTCTGAACGGTGACATCGCTGGGGCGCGCGAGGCCATAGAGTGGTATCACAACCTCTTTGGCGACGACTACTACTTAGAGCTGCAGCGCCACGAGGTGAAAGACCCAACCATCAGGGCCAACCGCGAGACCTTCCCCCTGCAGCAGCAGGCTAACAAGGTGCTCATCGAGCTGGCGCACGAGTATGGCATCAAGCTCATCTGCAGCAACGATGTGCACTTCGTGGACCAGGAGAACGCCGAGGCCCACGACCACCTGCTCTGCCTCAGCACCAACAAGGACCTGGACGACCCCACGCGCATGCTGTATAGCAAGCAGGAGTGGTTCAAGACGAAGGCGGAGATGAACGACATCTTCAGCGACGTGCCCGAGGCGCTGTCGAACACCCTGGAGATACTGGACAAGGTGGAAATCTACAGCCTCGACCATGACCCCATCATGCCCTTCTTCCCCATTCCCGAGAGCTTCGGCACCGAGGAGCAGTGGCGGCAGAAGTTCAGCGAGGAGGACCTCTACCGCGAGTTCACCACCGACGAGAACGGCGAGAACCCGCTGCCCCGCGAGGAGGGTGAGAAGAAAATCAAGAAGCTGGGCGGCTACGACAAGCTCTACCGCATCAAGTTCGAGGCCGACTACTTGGCTAAGCTGGCCTATGAGGGAGCATATAAGCGATATGGTGCCCCCCACCAGCCCCCCCTGGGGGGGGAGGAGGAATCCCTGACGACTGAAGAGATTATTGCAGCCCTGTCCGCTCTCCCCCCCCAGGGGGGGCCGGGAGGGACCGAAGTCCTTGACCGCATCCGCTTCGAGCTTCACATCATGAAGGCGATGGGTTTCCCTGGCTACTTCCTCATCGTGCAGGACTTTATCAACTCAGCCCGCGACGAGCTGGACGTGTGGGTGGGGCCCGGCCGTGGCTCGGCCGCCGGCAGCGTGGTGGCCTACTGTCTGGGCATCACCAAGATTGACCCGCTGAAGTATGACTTGCTGTTCGAGCGTTTCCTGAATCCCGACCGTATCTCGCTGCCTGATATTGATACCGACTTCGACGACGACGGCCGTGGCAAGGTGCTGAAGTGGGTCATGGACAAGTATGGCCATGAGAACTGCGCACACATCATCACCTATGCCTCGATGGCCACGAAGAACAGCATCAAGGATGTGGCGCGTGTGGAGAAGGTGCCGCTGTCCATCAGCAACGCGCTGTGCAAGGCCATCCCCGACCGTCTGCCCGACGGCATGAAGATGAACCTGCCCAATGCTATTAAATGTACGCGCGAGCTGCAGGAGGCTGAGGCCAGCACCGACCCTGCACTGGCCAACACCATCAAGTATGCGAAGATGCTGGAGGGCACGGTGCGCGGCACGGGCATCCATGCCTGCGGCTTCATCATCTGCCGCGACCCTATCAGCGACTGGGTGCCGGTGTCAACGGCTGACGACCCTGACTTCAAGGACACCAAGACCAACTGCACGCAGTATGACGGACACGTCATTGAGTCGACAGGACTCATCAAGATGGACTTCCTGGGATTGAAGACGCTGTCGGAGCTGAAGGAGGCCTGCGCCAACATCAAGCTGACGCGGGGCATCGACGTCGACCTGGACACCATACCCATCGACGACCCGAAGACCTACGAGCTGTACCAGCAGGGCCGCACCATAGGCACCTTCCAGTTTGAGTCCAGCGGCATGCAGAAATACCTGCGTGAGCTGCATCCCACCGTCTTCGAGGACCTCATCGCCATGAACGCCCTCTACCGTCCGGGACCTATGGACTACATCCCGCAGTTCATTGCCCGTAAGAACGGCCGTGAGGAGATTACTTACCCCATCCCCTGCATGGAGAAGTACCTGAAGGACACCTACGGCATCACCGTCTATCAGGAGCAGGTGATGCTGCTGAGCCGACAGCTGGCCGACTTCACCCGTGGTGAGAGCGACGCCCTGCGTAAGGCCATGGGTAAGAAGAAGATTGACATCGTCAACGCCATGAAGCCGAAGTTCATAGAGGGCGGAAAACGGAACGGCCACGACCCTGCCATACTGGAGAAAATATGGACGGACTGGGAGAAGTTCGCCTCCTACGCCTTCAACAAGTCGCACGCCGCCTGCTACTCGTGGGTGGCCTACCAGACGGCCTACCTGAAGGCCAACTATCCGGCTGAGTACATGGCCGCCATCATGACGCGGCGCCGTGACCAGATAACGGAGATAACGAAGCTGATGGACGAGTGCAAGCAGATGGGCATTGCCACGCTGGGCCCCGACGTGAACGAGTCGTACCTGAAGTTCGGTGTGAACCAGCACGGTGAGATACGCTTCGGACTGGCTGCCATCAAGGGCATGGGCGACGGCGCGGCACAGGCCATCATCAACGAGCGCCAGAAGAACGGTCCCTACGCGTCCATCTTCGACTTTGCACAGCGTGTCAGCTTTGCCAGCGTCAACCGAAAGGCTTTCGAGAGCCTCGCCCTCAGCGGCGGCTTCGACGGTTTCGGCATCCGTCGTGAGGTTTACTTCGCTGAGAACAGCAAGGGCGAGGTGTTCCTCGACACCCTGGTGCGCTACGGACAGCTGTACCAGCAGGCAAAGGCGGAGGCGCAGAACTCGCTCTTCGGCGGCTTCGACAGCGTGCCCATTGCCACACCGCCAGTGCCCAAGACCGACGTGCGGTGGAGCGACATAGAGCGCCTGAACAAGGAGCGCGACCTGGTGGGCATCTATCTCTCGGCCCATCCGCTTGACGAGTACCGCATCGTGCTCGACAACCTCTGTAACACCACGTGCCAGGAGCTGTCTGACGTGCAGAAGCTGAAGGGACGCGACGACGTGGTGCTGGGTGGCATCGTCACCGCCGTGCGTCCGAAGTTCACCAAGCGCGGCGAGCCGTGTGGCTTCGTCACCATCGAGGACTATGACGGCTCGGGCGAGCTGGCACTCTTCGGCGAGGACTGGGGGCGCTGGAACGGCATGTTCACAGAGGGTGCCTCAGTCTATGTCACCGCCAAGCTGCGTCCCCGCTTCCGCGACAGCAATACACTTGAGCTGAAGGTCAGCGACGTGCAGTACCTGCAGTCGGTGAAGGACAAGGCCATCGACCGCATCACCATCTCCATGGTCAGCGACCTGCTGAGCGAACAGGTGGTGGCTGACCTCAGCGAGATTATGAGTGAGCTTCCGGGAAAGACGAAGGTGTACTTCCAGCTACGTGACAGCACGGGCAAGAACCATGTCCTGCTGCGTTCGAATATCTTCAACATTGACGTGAAGCACCAGCTGATAGACTACATCACGAGCAACTCAGCCCTGGACTACAAGATTAACTGACAACCGTCCCCCTCCATCTTCGGTGGAGGGGGCTTTCTCGCATACCACCATCAGATGAAGACATGGAAATCATATCCGATTCCCGGCAAGGTAGTTGTCTAGAAAATCTGAAGGTGACATGTGAGGTATTTCAAACTCATTGAAGCCTTTCCTGTCACGAGTCAGAATGATATCTGCATCAATTGTCTTTGAGGAAAAATATTGCACCGCATCTTCAAAATCATGGTGCTCCTGAAGAAGGGCTTTTTCTATGATTGCAGCATCCACAGGTGTGACGTTACACAATTTAAAAAGCGTGCGCATTTTCTCGTAGAGTAAAGTCTTGTCATATTTGCCATGAAGCAGGAAGAAGGCAGTGACGAAACTTAGCCCGCAGACTGACAGACTTATTTCTTCTCGTAAGGCCAAGTCAAAAACTATGGCAGCGGGCTGATAGTGTCCCCGCTCACTGTCGTAGAAATCAAGGATTACATTGGTGTCCAAAAATACCTTCATCTGTTCTTTTCTTCCAATGCTTCCTTTAATGCAATATGATAGTCAATAGGAAGAGCTGTCCTCTCAAACGAGGAAAGAGCCTCTATCTCGGATGATAATTTGTAGTCTTCCCACGCATGCCGCTTCTGAGGTTTAATTGGCTCATGGGCTTGTGCCAATTGTCTAACCAGAAAATTCACTGCCCAAGGTATATCCTCCATACTTACCTCCGACAAATAGCCCGAAAGACGTTCTCTTGGAATAAAACGCCTTTCTACCTTTTGCTCGGCATTATGGATAACAGCCTCATCACGATTAGTCTGTAGTGTCGCTTCCATGTCAAATGTATTTTGTGCAAAAGTAGGCATTTTTTCCTTATCTCCCAAATTTTTCTTTTCTTTTCTTTGCTGATTACAGAAAAATTTGTATCTTTGCCCCGTCTGTCCAATTGTGGCGGATGCCGAAGTCAATGCAGCCCATCCCGTTGGGGATGGCAAGATGCAGGGCGGGGGCTTCTTTCGTGGGAATAAAAAATGAAGCGATGTGCTTCTGTCTTGTGTGTTGAAACCTGAGAAATTTCACAATATAGACAAGGCGGAGTAACATTGGTTCACGCGTGTAGCGTGGGCTTGTTATGTCTGTATCTTTCTATATGGGTTTTCTCAGGACCTCAACACGGAGATGTGGAGCAATAGCAGTTCCACGCTATTTTTGTGTATATGGGTCTGGCGAATACCTAATAGAAAGAATATCAGAATTATTTATTAACCAACTAAAAGTAACGATTATGAATAAACTAAGATTCCTGCTTGCCTTTGCAATAGCAAGCATCTGCTCAGTGTATAGTGCCTGGGCCAGAACAGCCCCGACCATGCCTGAAACCTTGGCTTTGGAAAGTGGTAATGTGTATTATCTCTACAATGTAGGCTGCGACCGATTCCTTTCTTTTGAAACCAGCACAGGTAATGGCTATCCATGGGCAAGGACAGACCAAGGAAAAGCTGTGAAGATTTCTTTGGTCAATGGCACGCAGTACAATATCATGTTTGTTGATGGAGACAGATATTGGTACTCATACGAGAGTGAACTGTTTTCTGTGAAATCCTCAGATCCAAATATGGACTCTTATCGTTTCACTGTTGCTGAGGTTGAGGGTGGTTATACCATTCAGCGTGTCTATTACGCCAACCGAGAGCATTTCATTGGCTATGACGGAAGAAACGGTGACCGAATATACGCTAATTTGACAGAAGGTAACATTGCATGGCAACTGATGGATGCTGACGAGGCAGCCCGCTTTATTGCCAAACGTAATCTCTATAGAGCATTGGAGGCCAATACAGGATTCAATATAGATGAATATGAGGCAGTCTATGAGAATGAATCCAGCACAAATGCTCAACTACAGGCTGCAGCAGACAAGCTGAACAATGCCTATTCTATAACAGGGTCTTATACTACAAAGAGCTGGTCAGATTATCCCATTCTCTTCTCAAGTCCAAACTCTGATTGGAAAACCTATAATAATGATTATTTCTCTTCTCCACAAATCAAAGACGGTGGTCGAACAACTCTTGTTGCAACTGTGGTAACAGATGAAGATGCCACTTTGGTTTATGAAGCACGAGGCTTATGGAATAAGGTGTATCTTGATGACGAGCTTGTTGCTTACAACAACAATGGCCAAGCTGTTGAATCGGGCCAAAACCACTATGTGGAAATGGGGCCAGGCAAGCACGTCATCAAATGGGTTTTTGAAAATGACGGTTCTAGTAATGCAAGTGGATACTTGTATAATGTGGGCATCGAAAAGACGCCGACCATTACGGTTAGTCTTTTAGAGCCTGGTAGCCTTGGCACTGAGGTGCTGAAAAACACTGACCACATACAGAATGTACGGAAGCTGGTAGTCAGCGGTCCGATGAACAGTGATGACTGGGAACGAATAATGATGATGACCAGCCTGTTTGCACTTGACTTGACCAATGCTGAGATAACAGAGATTCCCAAGGAACAACTAAGTAGTTACAGGCATAGCAGCAATCTCTCATTCTTCCATGAAGTAAAATTGCCCACAATGCTGAAAACTATAGGGGAGTATGCGTTTTATAGGACGCCTCTTGATCATATCACTTTCCCAGATGGATTGGAGACAATAGGTGAATATGCGTTCAAGTATACCAGAATAAAAACAGCAATCCTGCCTGAGACAGTAACTCTTGTTGGTGAAGGAGCTTTTTCTTATAATCAGTCACTTGAAGAAGTTGTATGGCCTGCTTCAGCGAGAACCATTCCGTATTCTTGCTTCCTTGAATGCAAAGGGCTGCAGCCCTTTGAAATACCTGAGGGCGTAATTTCTATCGAATGGTCGGCTTTTCATAATTGCTACTCATACAGGACGAGTATCCCCGCCAGTGTTACCAGCATCGGAACGTATGCTTTCAGCCGCTGCAACCTTGACAATGTCGTCATCCGCGAGAATGTCAGTGTGAGCAGTGAGGCGTTTGAGTACTGCAATCTGAAAACCATCGAGTTCCCAACCTCTATGTATAGTGCCCCGTCGCGCGTAGTGCAGTATTGCACCAGCATGACTGACATCTATCTGAAGTCGCCTACAATGGTCTCGCCTAATGATATTCTTAAAGGCTGCGACAAGAACATCCTGACCGTGCATGTTCCCGACTATCTGGTGAACACCTACAAGCAGGACGGCTATTGGTACGACTATAATATTGTCGGGTTCAGCACGGCGGATATAAACGAATGGCAAATCTTTAAACCGCTCAATCTATTAGCAGGCCAACGCTTTGAAGGATCTCCTGTCGTGCGTGTAAGAGGTCAGGGTACCCTTTCAATTACTGGCAATGACGCAATGGGAATAAGTGACTTCTATACAGAACGCAATGGCAACGACCTGAGCATGTCGTCGAAAGTAATCAGCTCATGCGAAAATATCACCATCGCAGGAAAATATCAGATGGGGTATTATACATCAAAAAACAGGTGGTATTTCATTTCGCTTCCTTTCGATACAAAGGTAAGTGATATTGAATGCCCCGCCAGCTTTGCTATTCGCTACTATGATGGAGCTAATCGTGCAGAAAACGGAACTGGAGGCAACTGGAAGAACTATTCGAAAGATGATGTTATCCCGGCAGGTACTGGCTTCATCTTCCAAACCAGCAAAGATGTCTGGAGTAGTTTTAAGGCGCAGGATAATGAAACTAAACAGTATGTGTTCTCAAACAGAGAGTTCGTAAAGTCACTTGCTGAGAATTCTTCTGAAAGTACCGCCAACAAGGGCTGGAACCTGGTTGGTAACCCCTGGCTCAGCTACTACAATATTCATAAACTGAACTTTACAGCTCCAATCACAGTCTGGAATGTGAACAACCGTAACTACACGGCCTACTCAATCATTGACGACGACTATGCCATTGAGCCGGGCCAGGCCTTCTTCGTGCAGTGTCCCGATGAGGTGAACAGCATCTCGTTCCCCATCGACGGACGCCAGCTGACGAGCGTGATTGAAAGCCAGAATGGTGCACGCGCCACTGCCCCCTCAGAGCGCAGGCTGATAGATGTGGAACTGAGCGACGGTGAACTGACGGACAAGACCCGCTTTGTGATGAACCCGCAGGCAGAGATGGGCTATGAGCTGAACCGCGATGCCTCGAAGTTCATGTCAATGGATGCTGCCGTGCCGCAGATTTACTCCATTGAGAATGGGGAACAGCTGGCTATCAACGAGCGCCCGCTTGACGCAGGTTCAGTGCAGTTAGGCTTCCGCGTTTCTGTCGATGGCGAATACACCATCTCAGTACCACGCAACAGCTTCGCCAATTTAGTGCTGGTAGACCATGAGACTGGCATAGAGACCTTGCTGGCAAATGATGTCCGCTATACCTTCACGGCCAGCGCTGGAACGAATGACAGTCGCTTTGAGCTGCGCGTGGGCGGAACGGTCGTCACCGAGATTACGAACGTGAAGCAGGATGATGCCAAGGCCAACCGCTACTTCAACCTCAATGGTCAGAATGTTACAACCCCGACAAAGGGCGTCTATGTTGTGAATGGCAAGAAGGTCATTGTAAAATAGTGATGGCTTATGAAACGAATCAGATATCTAACCACGCTGCTTGTGCTGCTCTTTACGGGCAGCACAGGCCTGTGGGCACAGGATGACACGTTCAATCCTGCCGACCCACCAGAGCCTGAGCAGCCCGCCATGCGTCTCGACCTGCGCGTCACACCATCGGAGGCAGGCTCAGCCAGTGGCAGCGGACGCTATGCGCCTGGCAAGAATGTGAGCCTCAATGCCTACGCTAATGAGGGCTTCCGATTCCTGCGATGGACAAATGCCAGCGGCGAGACGGTCTCTACAGCACAAAACTTTACCTATACCAAGCAGGAGGGACATGAGCAACTGACGGCCAACTTCGTTTTCGACCCCGATGCTCCCGCCGACCCTGCTGAGCCAAAGACCATCATGTACTTCAAACTGGCACTCACGGCCACTGAAGGTGGCAGCGTGAGTGGTGGTGGCAGCTATCTGGCTGACAAGCAAGTAACGCTGCGTGCTTACTGTGACGCTGGCTTTGACTTTGACGGATGGTATGACCCTGATGGCAACAAACTGTCGTCAAGCACCACATTCGACTATACTACGACAGCTCATCATGTGATGCTAACAGGTCGCTTTACGTTTAACCCAAGCAACCCTGCCGAGCCTGCTGAGCCTACGCTGAAACCCAAGCACAACTTGACGGCAACCTGCACCGAGGGTGGCAGCGTCAGCTGGACTACACAGCGGCTACAGGAAGGACAGAGCGTCACGCTGACGGCCTACACCAACGATGGCTACACCTTCCTTGGGTGGTACCTGAATGGTGAACTGTACACCAAGCTGACACAGTTCTCTTACACAGTGACCACCGAGGCTGTTCAGGACTTTGAGGCCCGCTGGGAGTTCAACCCTGGCAGCCCTTCGGAACCAGGCATGCCCACTACAACGAAGCACGCTTTCTTCCTGATGAACAAGGTGACGAAGCCTGGAGCAACGGTGAAGTTCCCCATCTATCTGTCGAGCATCAAGACGTTGACGGACATGACCTTCCAGCTAGAGTTTCCTGAGGTGCTGACACCTGACTTCTCGCAAGTGGAGATGTCGGAGAAGGCCGTGGGCTATAGCGTGTCGTATACGAAGATGGATGCTACGAACTACGTATTCACGCTGACGGGAGGATCTGTGCCTGCTGGCAATGCAGCGCTACTGGTGTTCACTATCAATGTGGCCGAGGATATTGAGACCGCGCAGAACTACCAGGTGAAAATCAATCAGGTGAGCGTGACAGAGGAGGACGAGACAGTGGTCACCGCCTCTACACGCAACGGTCGACTGTCAGTCTATAAGAACGGCGATTCCAATGGCGATGACGAAGTGTCAATCATTGATGCCGTCATGGTCGTGGACTGCATCCTGGGTAGCCGGGCTGACAACTTCATCGAGGTGGCCGCCAACACCAACGACGATGAGAACATCTCCATCATCGATGCTGTGGGGGTGGTAGACATCATCCTCGACGATGGCAGCACGGCCACACAGCAGAGCCCAGTGAAAGCCGTTGACCCAGACTAAATTATATCAATGAACGATAAAATGCAGAACATGAAAAAGACATTATTAATGTTTGTCACGTTGTTTGCCAGTGCAACCAGTGCACTGGCAGACAACATCGTGTCGGTGGGCACTGCCCTTATTCCGCAGGGCAAGACGGGCAGCTTTGCCATTGAACTGAGCAATACCGATGTTTTTGCCTCGTCAATGGAAATTCACCTGACGCTGCCCGATGGCATCACCTTCAACGGCGTGACGTTGAGCGACCGCATCACCGACAACCCTTCCGTCGGCAAGACCATCAATGGTCAGTCGGTGACCATCACCACGCTTTCTACCACCAACGCTCCCATAGCGGGCAGTAGTGGACCTCTACTTTTCGTCAGCGTCAGTGCCGATGCGACGCTGGAGGTCGGCACGACGCTGACCGCCAGTGTGACGAAGATGGAGATGGCGAAGAAGGTGGGCAACGGGCATGAGAAGTACAACCCCGACCCAGTGAACTTTGGGATAGAAATTACTGACCGAATGGTGCTGGATGAGACCAGCCCTATCGCACCTGCCCAGTTGGAGGGTGTCAACATCCTGGTGAAACGCACCATCAAGGCCGGGCAGTGGAGCACGCTGGTGCTGCCCTTCGACATGGACGATGCTCAGCTGACTGAAGCCTTTGGCAACGATGTGCAGTTGGCTGAGTACATTGACCATGAGATGAACGACGAGGCAACGCTCATTACGGTCAACTTCGAGGACGTTGACATTGCTTCCGATGGACTCATCGCTAACTATCCCTACATCATCAAGACCTCGAAGGACATCACCCAGTTCACGGTAGATGATGTCGATATTGACCCTGATGAGGAGAATGCCTTCGCTGAATACTCGGAAGGAAGAGGTTCGAAGAAGAAAATCTATGGTACTTTCCGCGGCACGTATCACGCCGGTACGGTGGTGCCGTCGAATATGCTGTTCATCAGCGACAACAAATTCTGGTACTCCAAGGGGCTGACGAAAATGAAGGCTTTCCGTGGCTATTTTGACTTCGTTGACGTGCTGGCCTCCGTCGAGGATGCCTCCTCGCGTATCAGCTTGCACTTCGGCGGCAGCGACGCCACGGGCGTATGCCTGCTCTCATCACCCGATTCTTCGTCCTCCACCCTTTACGACCTGCAGGGGCGCCGAGTGTCCAAGTCGGTGAAGGCAGGACTGTACATACGTAACGGCAGAAAGGAGGTGGTGAGATGAAAAAGACTTACCTAAGGCCGGTGAGCATAGTGCTTGGCATGAGCCTGCAGACGATGGTCTGCACTTCAGGCGTTACGTCCAACAACGGCATCGACTACGGTGGCGTGGACGAGGAGGGGACGATGACCCCCGCCGCACGTCGCCGTCACCGCCGAGACATGTGGGACGACGAGGAGGAAGAGGAATTCTGATATGGATAGGCAGGGCTTTGTCTTTTTTCGGATGGACCGAAGATGGTGAAGCCCTGCTTCTAATATGAGGAATACAAAAAAATAGAGCACTAAGTGCACCTTTTGGCGTTAAAAAGTTGACTTGCAAGTCGTTGTCAGGTGCACCAAAGGCCCTGTTCGTGCACCAATGGTGCACCTGCAGGAGACCCACCCCCAGCCCCTCCCATAAGGGAGGGGAGTAGATAGCTTTATCTGACCGAGTGATGGGTGCCAAGTGCCAACTCTCACTTGTGATGTGCCGCTTTTTGCTTGAATTCTCTCGAGAATTTGTGAGTAAGTCGGCCACTTATGCTCATAACTCAACGACTTATTCCAATAACTCGGCCCCTGGCTGAATTATCTCGTTGACTTATTCCCATAACTCGGCCACTTATTGGAATAAGAGCCCCCCTACTGCCCCCGAGGGGGACTTCTATAGTTTTGCAATGAAGGGAAGAGTCTATAGTAGCCCCTCGGGGGCAGAAGGTGGACTTCATTGGGGAGCTGGTGCTCGTTGGTGCTCCATTAAAATCCGTTGGTGCACCAGCCAACGACTTGCAAGTCATTCGGTTAGGCACCAAAGGTGCACTTGGTGCACTTTCTTTTTCGCTTTCCTTATATTAGAGGTGAGAGGTTAGTGGTAAGTCTTACCTCTCACCTCTCCCCTCTAAAGCTCTGTCAGGTCTTCCTCTTCGTCGTCCCAATCGCTGTTGCGACGTCTGCGGCGTCGTGACAGCTGCTTGCCGTTACCTATCTCACTATTGACGCCAATCATCAGCGGGGCTTGGCCGACGATGGCTGTGGAGGGTGTCGTATATGCTGTCTTGTTCATGGCGTCAGTTGGCTCTGGGGGGCGTTACTTGATGATGACCTTGCGACCGCCGATGACATAGATGCCAGGACGCTTGGGAGCGTTGACACGCTGGCCGTTGAGGTTGAACACCGTGATGCTGGAAGCATCGCTCTGCAGGGTGGAGAGACCGGTGGTGGTGTCAATGATGAGCTCTCCGTTGAGCAGCAGGGCCATCACACCATTGGCTTTCTCAGCAGGCAGGGCCAGGAAAGCCCTGTGTGCCAGGCTGGTGAACGCGCCGCCGTTGTCTGCTCCGTAGTAGAAGCCGATGGACTCAGGGGCGTCCTCAGCGTTGAGCGACAGCATGTAGTAGAGGTAGTTGCCGTCCAGGCTGGTCTCTGTGTCCTCGTCGTAGCCGTAGAGGTCGCTCTGCAGAGCCTGGTTGACAGGCGTATCGGTAACCTCGAACTCAAAGACACTACCGTCTGCGGGTAAGGTCTCCGTGGCCTTCAGCACCACAGCCGTACCAGCGTTGATGACGTCGCCAACGGGCTGCTCCTTCAGCTCAATGCCCTCCAAATGGTAGACGTATGCCTCAACGCCCTCAGGCACCACCAGGTTCTTGTCGCCGTAGTAGAGTGTGGCATAGCCCGTGGCACCGATGGCCACCTCGACGGTCTCAGGCTCGGTGGTCGTCACCTTGCGGTAGATTTGTGGCAGTGCCATCGTCTCGTTTGAAGGAGCATAGCACGAGAAGATGGGACTGCCATTGTTGGGATTGTAGCGGAGACTGTTGTGTGAATAATCGCCTTGGAACTCTATGGTGGCATTTCCATTGCCTGAAATGCTGACGGTGGCGCTTGAGTTATCCTTCTTAGCATGCGTCTTCAGCTGGTTAGCCGAGTTGCTGGATGCATATAGATAGCCCGTTCCAACGTTGAAGAGGAAATTTTTGTCGTCCTTTTCCAAAGTGATAATCTGTGCTGCATCGCCCGGTGTGAGAGTCCCGTCACTGTTCAGCGTCACATCATTGGTGGCCGAGCGGTTATTGCTATTCTGCGTAGTGCTCATCACCAACGGAGTGTTGTCTTCCACGTAGGCAATGAGAATCTTATCGCCTGCAGCCAGCGTTGAGGCGTCGGTCACCAGGGCATAGACATCGCCCTCAATGGGTGTTGCGTCGGTGGCAGTGCCGCTAAGGATGACGACTGCAGACTCTGCACCTGTGCTGGAGAGTGTCAGCGTGGCCTGATAGTCGCCAGCGGCAGCAGGCGTGAAGGTCACCTCCACCGTTGCATCTTCTTCCGACTTGTCAATGGTGGCAGCACTCAGCGAGAATACCTCGTTGGGGTCGTCAAGCGTCAGGGTGATGTCAGCGCTGAGATGTTCGCTCAACACCTCTAACGGCAATGTCTTAGAGGTGCCTACTACCGTCTCAAACGTCAACGACTCCTCGGTCACGATGACTGGCTCCTGAGGTGTCACGTTGCTCACCTCTACATACAGGTTGGCCTGAATCATAGAGGCGCTGGGGGTGCTGGTGTAGGTGGTGAAGCGGGGGTTGCTGTTGTTGTAGAGCATGGTGCCGTAGTAGTCGTAAGCCATGATGACACCGCCGTTGCCATTGCTGAGCGTCCATGGAGCACTGTGGGTGGCGGTGGTGCTGTAGGCCAGTTTCTTGGCATCCGAGGCGTAAAGGTATTTGTCGTCGGCCTCGTTGCGCAGCGACCAGCCGTTGGTCTCCTGTTCCAGGACGAACACGGCCACGTCGTCGGCCGCGTCGTCAGTAATGGTAATGACATCATCGCTAATAGCTACTTCTATGGGGGTAAGATATGCTGCACTGCTTGTTGTCGTCAACACACCGGCTGCCCTATTCTTGCTGCCACATGCGATGATGTAGCGAAGTCCGTCCACCAGCTCGTCCGTGGAGCTGACCCGTTGGAAGGTCGTAGTGTTGGGGTCGCTGGCCGTGTCGCTGATGGTGTACTTTGCCGTGGCCACCTCGCTCGTTTCACCATTCAGTGCTGCTACGGCCTTGACGGTGGTGGTCTGGCTCACGGTGATGGGCGAGGTGTACTTGGTGCTGCTGGTCGTGGGGTCAGTGCCATCAACGGTGTAGTAGATGGTGGCACCGTCCGTCTCGCAGCTGATGGTCACGGTCTGGGCCTCGGTGTAGCGGCCGGCCGCGGGGGTGAACACAGGCGTCTTCACGTTGCTGAGGCCACGGAACAGGAACGACACTGTGCCGTTGGCGTTCTGCGTGATATTCTCCACTGAGGAGTCCATGTTATAGGTGCCATCACTGTTCTTGTTGTAGAACTTGGCCGCAGGCGTAGTATTCTTGTTGAAGGCGTTGACATTGCCGTTGGGGAATGGATCGTTCGCAGCCCCCGCTTCAGTATAGTATTTGGAGCCTTGATACGTCGTGTACTGGTATTCGTTGTCAGCGGCCACCCAGGTCATGCGCTGGTGCGAAGGGGTATTGTTTACTTCGTTATTATTCCATTTCGACTCGTTGTAGTCCACATGGATGATGAGCAGCCCTTCGCCGGGAATGTTGGCATCCCAGCCCACCTTCTGGCGGTTTTCCAGCAGAAAGTACTCATTCTTGTTGCCTTTATTATAGATAATGTAGGCCTTCGCTTCGTTCTGCAGGGCGGGCAGATTGTCAATCTGCTGGGTGTATTCCAGCTCTGTGGGGGTCATCCATCCGGCTATCCACCGCTCATAGCTGGTGTAGCCGGCTGGCAGGTAGCCGTTACCATTGTAGCTGCCATAGTCCATCAGGTCCCAGCTAAACATGCCTTGTCCGCCACTATCGGAAGTGTCGTAGAAGTCAGGATAGCCCAAGCAGTGGCTGAACTCATGGCACATGGTGCCGATGCCGCAGATGTTGCCACTGCCGTTCAGCTCGGCACCGCAGGCGTAGGTGTCGATTATTACTCCATCGAGCGTCTGTTCACCCTCCGAGCTGCTGCCATAGTATTTGGCTGAGCTGAGGCTCCACTCGTGCGGCCAGATGGTGTTGCTGGCACCGCCGTCGGCCTCACCCTTGCCGGCATAGATGACGTATACTTGGTCCACGTAGCCGTCATCGTCCCAGTCGTAGTTGCCAAAGTCGACTTGGCTATCCACTAGTTTGACTGCCTCGATGATCATGTCGCCAGGCATCTTGTCCTCGCCACTGCCATTATTCCCACCATAGTATGACATGGGCTGTGACACGGTGACGGGGCCCACGACATCGAAGGTGAGGTTGAACATCCCTTCGCTCTGCTTGAGGAAATAGTCGTGGACGGAGCCTTGGAAGTCGCCATCAGAGTAGTTCTCCTTGTTGCAAATGTCGTTGAAGAGCGCCTGGTTGTGTTCCTCTTTCATGGTTACGGCATCTTCACTTTCGCCAGCGGGGAAGTTCACCAGGATGACCAGCCCCTTCTTCTCGCCGGTGATGTTGCCGCTGGTCTGCCCCACGTTGCGGCGTCCGCTCATGCGTGCCCTGCGCTGCTGGTTGACGGCGGCGCGGCGCTGCATGGCCTTGCGGCTGATGGTTTCCTTGTCAACGGGCCGGTAGAGCAGGCTGCCGCTGATTTGCTGATAGGCCCTGCCGTCGGCACCGGCCCAGTAGTGCCCGTGCTCGTCGCCCACCAGGGAGGCGCTCACGGTGGTGCCGTCGCTGAGGGTTAGTGTGCGATGCTGCCCAGGCTTGGCCGGCACGGCGTTGATGGTGTTCACGCACAGCATCATCAAGAGTGTCAAGACCAGGAGTCTGACGCTGCGATAGGAAATGTCTTTCTTCATAGAATGATGATTAGTTGTTGTTTTCACTGCAAAAATACGCAGAATTTCGCAAAAAGCAAAGGAAAAGTGAATTTTTCCGATTGAAAATGTGGGAAAAAGAAAAGAATTACTTATCTTTGCGGTCGGAAAACGACATTATTTACAAATAAACCATCAGCAAGACAATGGAAGTAACCATTACAACCGAGAATTTTGAGAGCTTGAGAAGAGGCGCTAAGCCCCTGGTGATTGACTTCTGGGCAACATGGTGTGGCCCCTGCCGCATGGTGGCCCCCATCATATCCGAGATGGCCGAGAAGTACGACGGCCTTGTCGTGGTGGGCAAGTGCGACGTGGAGGAGTATGAGGAGCTGGCTGCACAGTTTGGCATCCGCAACATACCCACCGTGCTGTTCATCAAGGGCGGCGAGGTGGTCGACAAGATTGTTGGCGCCATGGGCAAGGCTAAGTTTGAAGAGAAATTCGAGGCACTCTTGGCATGAGCATCGACGAAGAGCTGAAACAAGACGAGCAGGACATGCGCCGCGAGATGGCGTTCATCCGTCGCCAGCTGCCCATCGACATGAAGGAAGGCTATGCTGACGATGAGCTGCTGTCGTGGGTGCTGGACACCATCGCTGCCTACTACTATGACAGCGGTGTCTTAGAGTCGGAGGCCGACGAGGTGGACATCGACATGGAGGAGGTGGCCCGCTACGTCTGTGCCGCTGCGCAGCAGGAAGGGCGCAAGGTGCTGGACCCGCAGGAGGTGCGCCTCATTGCTGAGGCTGACCTTGACTTCCAAGAGCAGGAGCTGTAGGCTCCGCTCTTCTTTTTTAGTTATCTCCAAGAGCTTATCTGCTATGTATCATCCAAGAATTCTTTTTGTGATGCTGGCCGCCGTCATCCTTTCTGCCTGTTCTGGTGATGGGAAAGACGGTGACAGGAACATCACCGACTTGTTCAACAACCGCTGGAACATCAACGAGGAACTGTTTCAAAATGCTGATGGCACTGTCACCTATCGCTCAGTGGCGTGGGGTGGCATGGTGGCCGACTTCACCAATGCTGAGGTGAAGGAGGACTGGTCAGGCTATGACAAGCTAATCTTTGAATTTGCCGAGCCTACATCAGTGAAGACGCAGATTCTGCTGAACGGTAAGGTTGCCACCGTGGGCAGTCCGGGCATCTCGTCGCTGTCGTGTTCGCTGAACGGCATGGGCGTGAGCGACGTCAAGCAGGTGGCACTGCAGACGGATGAGCCAACCACCATCCATGTGAAGCACGTCGTCCTGAAGAAGAGCAACAACGCAAGCAACACCACCATGGTGTGGGAAGGCGAGTGCGTCATGGGCAACTGGGCTGGTGGCTTCGCCGTCGGCTCTGACCTGTTCAAGACGGCTCAGCCTGGCAATGTGCTGGAGTTTGTCTACACCATTGACCAGAGCAATTCCACTGTGTACTACTATCAGCTGAAGACCATTTACGACGGCTCGACGGAGACCTTGGAAGGCAATGCCAGCGAGCTGAACGAATGGGGCTGTGCCACCATGGAGGATGGGGCGAGCAGATATCGCATCACGCTGACGGCCAACGACATAGAACGACTGAAGAAGGATGGCCTGTTCGTCAACGGCTACTATGTCACCGTCAACCAGTGCAACCTTCTTCAGTAGTTAGCAGGGCGCAAATGACCTTCGTGTCAGAAGATTAACCCGTCAGGTTAGCGCTTGTTGAACGTCAGCTGCAGCTTGCCGACGAAGGCGCCGTGCTTGCCGTTCTGGTCAACGGGTACTGCGCGCCCGCTCTTGTCAGTCACATATTCAAGGTCCTGGAAATAGGTGTGCGAATGGCCTCCCAGCACCAGGTCCACCCCCTCGGTCTTGGCAAACACCTTGTCGTCGGACTCGTCGTTGCTCTTCCACCCTAAGTGGCTGATGCAGATGATGTAGTCGCACTTCTTTTTCTTTAGTGTGTTGACCATCTCCTGTGCCTTCTCGGCAGGGTCGAGATAGGTCAGCGGACCATAGTTCTTGGTGAACACCAGGCCGTCGAGCTTGGGACAGAGGGCGAAGACGCCAATCTTGACACCCTTCCTTTTTATAATAATGTATGGCTTGACGATGTCCTTCAGCTCTGTGTCGGCAAAGTCGTAGTTAGAGCAGACAATGGGGAACTGCGCCTGTCGGAAGATGCGCACCATGTTGTCGAGGCCGAAGTCGAACTCGTGGTTGCCGATGGTGGCAGCGTCGTAGTGCATGCGGTTCATCAGTCCTATCTCCACGTCGCCCTGGAATAGACTGTAGTAGGCCGACCCCTGCGAGAAGTCGCCACTGTCGAAGAGCAGCAGGTCGGGGTCCTTCTGTCGCTCTTGCTCCACCATGGCCATGCGCCGCAGGAAACCGCCGCGGTCGGCCAGCAGTGTGTCGGCCAGGTTCTTGTTCAGCGGCATCACCGTGGAGTGGGTGTCGTTGGTGTGCAGGATGGTGAGCGTCTTCTCACCTGTGGCACAGCTGGCCGTCAGTGCACAGACAACAAACGCCAGGCTAAGTACCCGCATCAGCTGCATTGAAAAAATCTTATTCATAATCGTATGCTTATTCATAATTGTATGATTATCCATAGTCGTATGCCTGTTCATAATCGTATGCTTATTCATAACAAATATCACTAATCATATTTCTCATTTCTCATTTCTCATCTCTCACCTTAATGCGTCCTTCCACCTGTGCGTCCACCTCCTTGCCCTCGGCGTGCATGGCCTTGAAGTAGTTCATGATGAGGAAGCGCGAGTTGTCTTTCTCCTCTTGTGGCGACACGGTGTTCGTGCCGTCGCGGAAGGCGGTCATGCCGTCGTTGCCCTGCACGATGTAGTCGATGGTGACGGCGCGGTAGTCGCGCTGCGGGTCGATGTCCTCGCCGTTGAGGCGTGCCGAGAGCAGACGGCCGTCGCTGCTGATGACCATCTCCACGCCGTGGCTCACGCCTTCGCCGCCCCGCTTGGCTATCTGTGCAAACAGTTCGAGCACCTTGCTGCCCTTCAGCGTGGTGAAGGCAATCTTGTTCTCAAAGGGAGCAATGTCGTTGATGTCGCCATAGGTCACCACCCCCTTCGACAGTGCCGCACGGATGCCGCCCATGTTATACACACCGAAGTCGGCCTTCTCGCCGTAGTCCTTGGCTGACCACACCATGATGTCGGCCAGCAGGTTGGATATCTCGCTCTCTGGGCGCCGTTTGTCCATGTCGCGTGCTGCGACGCCCATCACCGGCTTCATCATCGAGTCTACCTTTGCCGTGTAGGGTGCCATGAAGGCAGCCGTGCCGCTGTCGGTCATGCCGTCGAAGCGTTTGTTCACCAAGATGCGTGAGCGGCTCACGTCGGCTATCTGGTAGTGTGCCGCACAACCCGCCAGCATCATGGCGGCCCAGACTGCGGCTATGCATATTGATTTCTTCATAGTTCTGTTATGTTTTTTTGTTTGTTAATGTCAAGGACGAGTAGCCTTCTTAGTGCACGAGCTGCTTGACGGGAAACGTAAAATAGGTGTCGGGGAACGGCTCATCCTTCAGCGTGAAGTGCCACCACTCAGAGTCGAGCGCCTTGAAGCCGTGGTTGAGCATGGCACGGCGCAGCGTCATGCGGTTGGCAAACTGCTCGGCGGTGATGCTGCGTCCTGTCGGCGACTGATGGTTGTCGCCCGTATATTCGCCCGTCTCGGGATTGCCGCAGAAGTCGGGGTGGCTCTCAGGACCAAACCAGTCGAAGGTGCCTCCCATGTCCAGCTCCTTCTCGGTGTTCATGTCAAACAGGGTCAGGTCAACGGTGGAGCCTCGGGTGTGGCCGCTCTTCTCGTAGATGTACTCTTGTTCGAAGAGCACGCTCTTGTCGAGGTCGGGATAGAAGTAGGGCTTCATCTCGGTTGCCGAGAGGTCGGCAGCCCAGCGCACGAAGTGATCGACGGCCTTCTGCGGGCGATAGGCATCGTATATCTTCAGACGGTAGCCCTGCGACTTCACTTCGTCGCTCACGGCTTTCAGTGCCTCGGCGGCCTTCTTCGTGAGCAGCGCCGTGGGCTGTTCATAGCCGTCGATGCGCTGTCCCACGAAGTTGTAGGTGCCATAGTAGCGTATCTCAAGGATGGCATCGGGAACGGCATCCGTCAGGGTGACAAACTGACTGCAGTCGTCGGTGGGGCTGACAGTGGCGGACTGCGTGCCGGCGGCGGGCTCTACCTTGCCCTTGCAGCCTGTGCCGCTGATGATGATCAGGATGGCGGCCAGCATCCATAGCTTTGCTTGTTTCATAGGTGTTTGCTTGTTGCGTTTGCAAATAATGCTGCAAATATACGCTTTTTTTTTGGAACGCCGCACTTTTACGGGCAAAATTATTCTCTTTGTTCTCGTTCGTCGCTATCATTTAGTCAGTTACTGCAGCAGGGCTATAGATTAAAAAAAGTTAATAACTACGGTTTTGCCGCTCGTTGTTGTGTGTAAGTGCCATTTTTTTTGTACTTTTGCAGCCGCTTTCGGCGTAACCGATGGCGGGAAGATAGGAGAGTTGCCCGTTATGTTGCGCAGGAACGATACAACAATTTAATTATAAGCAAGTTAACAATGGATTTAATTAAAGTTGCTGAGGAAGCATTTGCAACCAGCAATCGTGCCAAGGCTACTGAGGCCGGCAAGAAGTTCGAGGAGTTCGCTCCCGGCGACACCATCACTGTTGGTTACAAAATTATCGAGGGTTCCAAGGAGCGTATCCAGCTCTATCGTGGCGTGGTCATCAAGATTGCCGGCCATGGCGACAAGAAGCGCTTCACCGTACGCAAGATGTCTGGCACCGTGGGTGTGGAGCGTATCTTCCCCATCGAGTCGCCCAACATCGACAGCATCGAGGTGAACAAGCACGGTAAGGTGCGTCGCGCCAAGCTGTACTACCTGCGCAAGCTCACGGGTAAGGCTGCCCGCATCAAGGAGAAGCGCGCTGCTGTCAAGAAGGAGGACTAATAGCCCTTTACTAAAAAAGGTAGAATTAAAAGGGGCTGCGCATCGGTTATCGGATGGCGCAGCCCCTTTTTTGGTTTGTTGCTCTACTTACTCAACTGCTTTGGCAATCCTTTCCAGTGCCTCGATGAGGAGGGCGCGTCTGCAGGCAATGTTCAGGCGGATGTAGCCCTGGCCTGACTGTGGCCCGTACATCGTGCCGGGGTTCACCCACACGTGGGCCTTGTGCATCAGCAGGTCGGCATACGCCTCTGCCGTCATCCCCGTGGCCGTGATGTCCACCCACGGCAGGTAGGTGCCCTCCATGGGGGTGATGCGCCACTGCGGCAAGTGCTCGGCGGCGAAGGTGCAGAGTGCCTGGTAGTTGCCCCAGATATATTCGTTCAGCTGGTCTATCCAGTCGCCACTCTCGTTGTAGGCGGCCATCAGTGCTACGGGACCGAAGGGGTTTAGGTCGCACACCTCGTTGATGTTGATGGCGCGGTTCAGACGACGGCGCCAAAGGGGCTGTGAACAGATGATGTTCGCCGTCTGCAGTCCCGCGATGTTGAACGACTTGGAGGCTGAGTTGAGGATGACGCTGTTCTGGCGGCAGGCCTCGCTGACGGCGGCGAAGGGCTGGAAACGGTGGCCCGGCATGACCAGCTCGCAGTGAATCTCGTCGCTCACCACCTTCACGTCGTGCTTCATGCAGATGTCGTTCATGCGCTCCAGCTCCTCCTTTGACCATACGCGGCCTGTGGGGTTGTGAGGGTTGCAGAGCAGGAAGAGCGTCGTCTTCTCGTCAGCGCACTTGGCCTCGAAGTCAGCCCAGTCTACGGTGAAGGCAGCGGACGACAACGGACTGGTGGAGGCGGCAGCGGACGACAGCGGACTGGTTGATGTGGCAGCGGACGACAACGGACTCTTTAGGAGAACGGACTCCAGTACCTCGCAGCCGTTGTTGCGGATGCTGGTGAAGAAGCAGTTGTAGTCAGGCGAGAGGATGAGCACCTTCTCGCCCGGCATGGCAAGCGCCTTGATGGCCACGCTCATGGCGGGCACCACGCCGGTGGTGTAGAGAATCTCCTCGCGGTGGATGGTCCACTGATGGCGGCGCCCGAACCAGTTGATGATGGCCTCGTAATAGTCGTCGCCGACAATGGCATAGCCAAACACACCGTGCTCGGCCCTGCGCCTGATGGCCTCCCTGATGGCTGGTGCAGCCTGAAAGTCCATGTCAGCCACCCACAGGGGGATGACGTCATCCATCTCTTCCTTGGTCATGCCCTCCCTGGGCTCGTCCCACTTCACGCAGCTGCTGCCGCGGCGGACGATAGGTTCGTCAAAGTTAATCATAGCAGATAAAGGTTTTTAAAAAAGAGGCTTATTCCCTGGTGTGGATGTGGCAGTTGGCCGGCTGCTTCACGTTCTCGTCGATGGTGATGGAGCCGATGCTGTCAGCCACGATGTGGCCGCTCGACGGGTTCTTGATGTTCTCGATGTGTCCGCGGATGTCGGCATGCACGTCACTGTACTCGAAGACGCGGTCGCAGGCCTTGTCGAAGGTGCAGTTCTCCAGCACCAGGTGGTCGGCGTAGCACAGCAGCTGCTCGCCGGCCAGGTGACAGTTCACCAGCCGCACGTTCTTCGAGTGCCAGGCCAGGTATTCGCCGTCGAGCACCGAGTTGGTGATGGTCACGTTCTCGCACTCCCAGAACGAGTCCTTGGTCACGATGTGTGCCTGGTCTATCTCTACGTTCTTGCAGTATTGGAACACATATTTCGAGTCGCTCTTGAGGTGCTTGACCTTCACGTTCTCGCAGAACATGAAGGGGTAGGTGCCCTCGTGCAGCACCAGGTTGTTAGCCTCAATGTCGCGGCAGCGCCAGAAGGTCTCGTCGGCATCGTTGATGACCACGTTCTCTAAGTAGATGTCGTGCATCTCGCGGAACATCTTCGGACCGTCTATACGTGTGTTCGTCATGCGCAGGTTGTCGCTGTACCATAGTGCTGAGCGTGCACCCGCATCGAAGCGGCAGCGGTTAATCTTGAAGCCATGCACGTGCCAGAAAGGGTACTTGCCCCAGAAGTGGCAGTCCTCGGCTTCAATGTCGGAACACTCCTTGATGGCACTTTCGCCATCGCCTATGGTTACCTGCTGCAGGCGCAGGTGGTGACTTTCGAAAAGTGGGCGCTCGCCCTCGAAATGCTCGTTACAGATGGTTGTCATGTTGTCATTCGTTTATTTCGGCCTGCAAAGGTAACACAAATAATTGAGATAGTGACATCATTTATCTTTTTTTTAGATTCCTGTCTTTGCATGTGGCAGCATGTGGCAGCCGCATCTTTTTTTTGAGTCCTTTTTCTTGCATGACAGCAGAAAAAGCAGTATCTTTGCGGGCAGATAGTGATAATAGCAAAAACTACAGCCAACATGAATAGACTACTGCTGCCCTTGTTGCTTTGTCTGTCGTTCTGCGGGCGGGCCACCGCCCAGGTGTCGTTTGGCCATGCAGAGCGGATGGACGACGACTGGCGCTTCCTGCGCCTTGACAGTGCCTGGAACATTGCTGAGACCACCGATATGAAGGACGTCGCCTACGATGACTCAAGGTGGCGGCGCGTGACGCTGCCCCACGACTGGGGCGTAGAGCTGCCCATGTCGCCCGACAAAGGCTCCTGCCAGGGCTATCTGCCTGGTGGCATAGGGTGGTACAGGAAGCAGTTGCCCAGCCTCTCCGGGACAGGTGCAGCAGGCACTTCTCTCCCTGTGGGGCGACGGTTCTACGTCTACTTCGAGGGTGTTTACAACCACTCAGCAGTCTATCTCAACGGCCATCTGCTGGGCAGCAGGCCCAGCGGCTTCGCATCGTTCCTCTATGACCTCACCCCCCATCTCCGCGCCGATGGCCCGAATGTGCTGGCCGTGCGTGTGGACCACTCGCAGGAGGCCGACAGCCGTTGGTACACCGGCTCAGGCATCAACCGCTATGTGTGGCTCATCACAGCCCCCGAGGTGCACCTCGCTCCCTGGGGCACCGCCTATCGCCTAAAGAAGATTAACAACCGCCAGGCCGACCTGGAAGTAGACATAGAGACCCAGAAAGGCAGCACTCCCAGTAGCCCCAGCACTCCCAGAACCTTTACCGCCGAGCTGACCCTGATCGATGCCGACGGCCGCGTTGTGGCTCAGACGCAGACCACCATCGGCGCACAGGAGAAGAAGACCGTCAGGCTGACGGTCAAGAACCCCCGGCGGTGGTCGCTCGACACCCCATATCTTTATACACTCACCACAAGGCTGGCAACGGCTGCGGGAACCGATGCTGACACCTCCGTTGTCCGTGTCGGCCTCCGCACCCTCGACTTCTCACCCACGAAGGGCTTTGCCCTCAACGGACAGTGGATGAAGGTGAAGGGCGTCTGCGTGCACGACGACGCCGGTGTGTTGGGCACCGCCGTTCCTGCCGAGGTGTGGCGCCGCCGTGTGCGTGAGCTGAAGGCCATCGGCGTCAATGCCCTGCGCATGAGCCATAACCCCCACGCTCCCGAGCTGTACGACATCTGCGACGAGGAGGGCATGCTGGTGATGGACGAGGCCAGCGACGAGTGGGAGTTCCCCAAGCGCAAGTGGCTGAAGGGCTGGAACAAGGGGCGTCCGGGCTTCGAGGGTACCTACACCTATTTCGAGGAGTGGATAGAACGCGACGTGGCCGACATGGTGCGGCGCGACCGCTGCCATCCCAGCATCTTCATGTGGAGCATCGGCAACGAGGTGGACTATCCCAACGACCCCTACACCCATCCCGTGCTCGACGGCGACGGGCAGGGCTTCACCCAGCCCATGTATGGTGGCTATAAGCCTGGTCAGCCTGATGCCATGCGCATCGGCGTCATCGCCCAGCGGCTGGCGAAGGTGGTGAAGACCATCGACCCCTCGCGACCCACCACAGGCGCCTTGGCCGGCGTGGTGATGTCGAACCAGACGGCCTACCCGCAGGCAGTCGATGTGGTGGGCTACAACTACACCGAGAGCCGCTATGACGAGGACCACCAGACCTACCCCCAACGCGTCATCTATGGCTCGGAGAACCGCCATGACCTGGCTGCCTGGCGTGCTGTCACCGACCATGACTTCATCTTCGGGCAGTTCCTATGGACGGGCATCGACTACCTGGGCGAGAGTGGCCCATGGCCCGCACGTGGCAGCAGCGCTGGACTGCTCGACCTGGCCGGACAGCGCAAGCCCATCGGCTGGTATCGCGCCGCGCTGTGGAGCCCGCAGCCCGTGTGCTATTTAGGGAGCTATGTGGTGTCAACAGGTTCCCAGAGGTCCCAGAACTCCCAGACCTCCCAGATCTCCCAGGCCTCCCAGAGGTCCCAGAGGTCTCAGCGCCCCCAGCCGCCTCACCCCTACGCCCCTGACAACTGGAACTACCATGAGGGCGAGCGCGTGCGTGTGGTGTGCTACACCAACGCCGCCAGCGCCCGCCTGTTGCTGAACGGCAAACCCCTTGATGTGACGATGCAGCGCGACGAGCAGACCGGCATCCTCTACTGCGACGTTGACTACCAGCCTGGCACCCTGCGTGCTGAGGCCGACAACGGCGCCTCCTACGAGATAACCACCAGCGGAGCGCCCGCAGCGCTACGCCTGACCACCGACGGTCGGATGCACGTCTTCGTGGAGGTCGTCGACGCACAGGGCCATCTGGTAAAGGATGCCGACAACATGGTGACGCTCTTCGTGCGCGGTGGCCGTCTCTTAGGCATGGAGAACGGCGACATCAACAACAACCATGCGACGCGCCGTAACCCCGCCCGTCCCAACCAGCAGTTGCGCGTCAGCGGTGGCCGTCTCGTGGCCTACGTCCAGCCCATCCCCGGCCAGACCGTCACCGTCCGTGCCACCACGCCCTACCTGCAGGATGCCCAGGTCGAGTTCTGAACCATTGTACTTAGCGGACTATCCAGATTCTTAAAAGCGGGTCAGAGATGGAATATGATTTGCAGTTCAGTGATAAGGTCCAAATCTAAAAGACGTTTCGTTGCTGATTGCACAGCGCTGGCAGACTTGAGATGATGCCGTTTTGCGCTGCATAGGTAATAATGATATTTGAATTATGCAAATAAAATTATGCTAAGAGAATAATTTGCGTCATCCAGCCAAGAAGGCAAACGGTTCCAGGGGGATTAAGGTCATATCGGTAATGTTGATGCAATAGCTAAGCATCAGTTGCAAAATGTGTAAAGGGAGTTTTCCTGGATGGAGACATGGTTTTGACTGTTCATTTTGCTGGACAGCGTAGTTTGAAACCATATACAAGCCGTATGGTGTGTTTTTGGAACTGGAAACTACATCCATCTTTCACTTTCATCTTTCACTTTATGATCTTTTCTTCCAAAATATTTGCACGTTTGGAAGAAATATGTTACTTTTGCAGTATGAATGAGGATGTAAGGGAAACTCTTCACTCTTCGGAGTACGATGAATACTATGCCAGTCTTGATGAAAAGACTAAGGCCAAGTACGATTATGTAGAAATGATTATCAAGACCCAATACGTGGTTAACAAGAAGTTCGTGAAGAACCTTGAGGGAACGGAATTCTACGAGGCGCGCGTCTCTGTCGGCAACAACGCGTATCGCACGATAGTTTTTGCCGTTGAGACACTTTCGTTTATGGAGAGTAAGCGCGTGCTTTTCCTGAACTCTTTCCTAAAAAAGGATACAAAGCAGTATAAATGCGAAATAGAAACCGCCAGACAGATTTTGAATAAATATATAGGAGGATAAGAGGATGATAAAGCTTGACGAGAAGAAACTGGCCCAACTGAAGACGGGGTCACAGCATTTTGACGAGAAATATGGCCCGGCAGGTTCCCCCAGCCGTGTGGAGTTCGAGGCCAAGGCCAAGGCGTGGTACTATGCCGAACTGCTGCGCGATGAGCGCAAGCGTCAGAAATTGACGCAACAGCAGTTAGGCGAGCGCATAGGAAAAAAACGTGAGTATATCTCATCGCTTGAGCAAGGGCAGACGGACATGCAACTTTCAACATTCATGCTCATTGCCAATGCGCTGGGCTTGAGATTCTCTTTGGTTGTCGGTTAGAAGAATACGGCAAGTCTTACTGTCTCCATTAGTGAAGGGGGTTAGTAAGGCTTGCCGATATTTGGCGCCTTACTTCAGAAGAATAAGTCGGCACTTTACGGAATTATCTCCATGAGTTATTTCAGCCAGGAGCCGCTTTATGAAATTATCTCCATGCCTGGCTGTCATAAGTCGGCACTTTATTGCAATAACTTGATTTTCGCGCGCGTTGGCTGTTCACCACTGAGACCACGGAGGACACAGAGTTTTTTATCATGTAAATAAACTCTGCGACTCTGCGCGATTCTGAAGCTCTTTATTATCTCGCGCAGAGGCGCAGAGTATACTATGTTTACGCCGAGTTGTCGTATCACTCTAAACGTAACTCTGCGACTCTGCGCGAGAATAAGGAGCAAGCAGAACTACCGAAACTTAAATTTTCAAGATTTCGTGTGGGTCAAAGAAAAAGCGGCTTTTTGTGCGCTAATTGAATAAAAATGAGTAATTTTGCAGGCAAAAACAGAAGGCATGAAGATTTTAGTGACGGGAGCCAGCGGTTTCATTGGCTCGTTTATCGTGGAAGAGGCCCTCAGACAGGGCATGGAGACATGGGCTGCCGTCAGGGGCAGCAGCTCGCGACAGTTCCTCAAGGACGACCGCATCCACTTCATTGAGCTGAACCTCGACAGTCAGCAGGACCTGCAGCGCCAGCTGGCCGGGCATGAGTTCGACTATGTGGTGCATGCCGCCGGTGTGACGAAGTGTCTGAACCAAGACGACTTCTTCCGTGTGAACACCGAGGGTACGAAGAACCTGGTGCTCGCCCTGATAGAGCTGAAGATGCCGCTGCGGCGCTTCGTCTACATCAGCTCGCTCAGCGTCTTCGGCGCCATCCGCGAGCAGCAGCCCTACACCGAGATTCTGGAGAGCGACACGCCACAGCCCAACACCGCCTACGGCAAGAGCAAGCTGGAGGCCGAGCGGTGGCTGGACAAGCTGACCGTTCCCTTCCCCTACGTCATCCTTCGTCCTACGGGCGTGTACGGCCCGCGCGAGCGCGACTATTTCCTGATGGCCAAGAGCATCAAGCAGCACAGCGACTTCGCCGTGGGCTACAAGCGGCAGGACATCACCTTCGTCTATGTGCAGGACGTGGTGCAGGCCGTCTTCCTGGCCTGCGAGAAGGGTCAGACGGGCCGCAAGTACTTCCTCTCTGACGGCGAGGTCTACCAGTCGACGACCTTCAGCGACCTCATCCGCGAGGAGCTGGGCCACCCCTGGTGGATTCGTATCAAAGCACCCATCTGGGTGTTGCGCATCGTCACCTGGGTAGGCGACAAGTGGGGGCACCTGACTGGTAAGATTTCAGCCCTGAACAACGACAAGTATCACATCCTGAAACAGCGCAACTGGCGATGCGACATCACGCCCGCCAGAAAGGAGCTGGGCTATGAGCCCCGCTACCAGCTGAAGGAGGGCACCCGGCTCACCATCAAGTGGTACAAGGAGAACGGGTGGCTTTAGCGGCCTGCGGCCTAAATGATAAATAAGAAATGATAAATGAGAAATGAGAAATAGATGATGATGTATCGGAAGCTGTGCCTGTTTGAGGTAGCCGTGTTGTGCTATGCGGCCTTCACGCTGCTGCTCATGGCTTTCTTCTGGGGACGCCTGGTCAACCCTGGGGCGATGGTCTTGGGCAGGGTGGGCATCGTGGCCATGACGCTGGTGCTGTGGCAGGTCTACAGACGCAGGCCGTCGAAGCTGACGCTGCTGCTGCGCGTGGTAGGCCAGATGTGCGTGCTGGGGTGGTGGTACCCTGACACCTACGAGTTCAACCGTCTGCTGCCGAACCTCGACCACGTCTTTGCCGGCTGGGAGCAGGCGCTGTTCGGCTGTCAGCCCGCGTTGCTCTTCTCGCAGACCTGCTCGTCGCCCGTGCTGAGCGAGCTGCTCAGCCTGGGCTACTTCAGCTATTACCCCCTGATAGGTGCCGTGTCGTTCTATTACTTCTGGAAGCGCCCAGTGCGGCTGGACTATGCCGCCTTCGTCATCTTGGCCTCGTTCTTCCTGTTCTACGTCATCTTCATCTTCCTGCCCGTGGCGGGGCCTCAGTTCTACTTCGAGGCGGTGGGTGTAGACCAGATAGCGGCAGGCCATTTCCCCGACCTGGGCCACTACTTCCTCGACCATCAGGAGGCGTTGCCCATCCCTGGTGCCGAGGGTGGGCTGTTCCACGACTTGGTGCAGCAGGCCCACGATGCGGGTGAACGGCCCACGGCCGCCTTCCCCAGCAGTCATGTGGGCATCACCGTGGTGCTGCTGTGGCTGGCGTGGGAGAAGCGGGCAGGCGAGACCCGGCCGTGGGGGCTGGTCGTTCCCGTGGCGGTGCTGTTTGTGCTCATGTTCTTTGCCACCTTCTATATCCAGGCCCACTACGCCATCGACGCCATTGCCGGTCTCTTTACCGGCACGGCCATGTATTTCGTGCTGCGCTGGGCTTACGGTAGAGCGGAGAGGTCAGCATGGAGAGTGGAAAATTGAGAGAGAAAAACTGAGAGATGAAGAAAAACATACCCTACTATCTGCTGAAAGCTGTAGCGTGGCTGGTGTCGCTGCTACCCTTCTGGGTGCTCTACGGCATCGCCGACTTCTTTTTCGTTATTATATATTATGTAGCGAGATACCGCCGGAAGGTGGTGCGGCAGAATCTCACCACGTCGTTCCCTGAGAATGATGAAAAGGAACTCAAGTTGATTGAGCGGCGGTTCTACCGCTGGCTGTGCGACTATTTCGTTGAGACGCTGAAGCTGCTGACCATCAGCAATGAGAACCTGCTCAAGCACCTGGAGTTCCGCGGCGCTGAGCAGGTGGAGCAGGCCTTTGCCGAAGGGCGCAGCGTGGCCGTCATCATGGGCCATTACTGCAACTGGGAGTGGATGTCAGCCATCGGGCTGGCCTTCCCACACTATCCCGATGCCGTGATGGGTCTCATCTACCACCCCCTGCGCAGCGATGCCGCCGACTTCCTGTTCCTTGACATACGCTCGGCCCATGGCGGCGTCTGCATCAACAAGCGCCACGTGCTGCGCCATCTGGTCCAGTACAAGCGCGAAAAGCGGCACACCCTCTTTGGCTACATCAGCGACCAGACGCCGAAGTGGGAGAACATCCACCTGTGGCTCGACTTCCTGGGCCATGACACGCCCGTCTTCACCGGTGGCGAGCGCATCATGCGCAAGATGGACGATGCCGTGTTCTACGTCGACATGGAGCGGCCCCGGCGCGGTCGCTACATCTGCACATTCCGTCTGCTGTCGGCCCATGCCGCACAGGAGGAGGAGAACGCCATCACCCACCGTTTCTTCCAGATGCTGGAGGAGACTATTCGTCGCAAGCCCGCCTATTACCTATGGACGCACAACCGCTGGAAACGCACGCATGCGGAGTATGACGCCATCGTGGAAGAATGGCGGCAGCAGGGACACCATCTTAAAGATAATGCTTAAGAGAAAATGAGCTTAGGACGAAAGATATATTATACGCTGAACAGCGGGAAGAACCCGAAGTTCGTCTACTACATCAAGAACGCTGTGCGGCAGGCGTGGCCCAAGGCGTGGCTGAACCTGGACAAGGAGCTGGCCAAGCTGGACCAGAGGCCTGACCGCGACTACATCATGCAGCGCGTGGACTACTACTGCCAGCTGACGAAGGACACCCCCTACGACCGTCAGGCATGGCAGGGGCAGGCCATCGAGATTGGCCGTCAGCCCATGACCAGCCAGTCGGTGTACTACTACGACGCGCTGGAGTTCTCGCGGTGGTTTGACCAGACGAAACGCTGGATACTGAAGTCGGGCGACGTGGACTATGCCCTCTCGCTGCCCAGCATCGTGAAGAGCCGTCCCCTGCACGAGGACACCCGCTGCAATGTGCTGCTGAACCTGGAGAAGGTGCGCCACTTCCTGTTCGTCAACGACCGCAAGGCGTTCACCGAGAAGAAAGACATGGCCATCTTCCGCGGAAAGATTGGGCAGCAGACGGGTCGCAAGGACAACCATGTGAAGATGAACCGCTTTGAGTTCGCCACGCGCTTCTTCGGTCATCCCATGTTCGACATCGGTGCCATCGGCCACCAGTTCCCGCAGTGGCACAGTGAGAAACTGACCATCGGTGAGCACCTGGACTATAAGTTCATCATGTCGTTAGAGGGCAACGACGTGGCCTCGAACCTGAAGTGGGTGATGTCGTCGAACTCGATTGCCGTCACGCCGCCGCTCACCTGCGAGACGTGGTTCATGGAGGGTACGCTGAAGCCCGACTACCACTATATTGAAATCAAGGCCGACTTCAGCGACATTGAGGAGAAGCTGCGCTACTATATCGACCACCCTGACGAGGCCCAGCAGATTATCAACCACGCCCATGAGTATGTCAGCCAGTTCAAGGATGCTGAGCGCGAGCGCCTCATCTCCCTGCTGGTGCTGCAACGCTACTTCGACCTCACCAATTCATAAGTAAGCCATGCGACTCTGCTATATCTCAAGGAACTACTACGGTCTGTCGGGTGCCGGCAACAAGGCCAAGACCGACATTGAACACACGCTGCAGCAGATGGGGGCCGTCAACCTGGGACTGCGCACCACCTTCTACGACAACAAGGTGGTGGCCTTTGTGCTCAACCTGCTGGGCATCATGAAGATGACGTGCTGCATCCGCAAGGGCGACACGCTGCTGCTGCAGTACCCCGTAAAGAAGTACTTCAGCTTTGTGTGCCGTGTGGCCCACTGGCGTCGGGCGCGCGTCATCGTGGTCATCCATGACCTGATGTCGCTGCACCGCAAGCGCATCACCCTGGACACGGAGCTGAGCCGTTTAGGCAAGGCCGACGTCATCATTGCCTCCAACGAGAAGATGCAGCAGTGGCTGGCGCAGCAGGGTCTGCAGTGCCCCATGACGGCGCTCGGGCTGTTTGATTATTTGGATAACCAACAGACTCCCCCCCAGGAGACCCAGCAGACCCTCCCCCGGGAGACCCTCCCCCGGCCCCTCCCGTTAGGGAGGGGAGTAGATAGTCTTTCTCCTGAAAAGCCTCTCCCAAAAACTACTGCTGAAGATACTGACGACAAGTCTATATACTCCCCTCCCTCAACGGGAGGGGCCGGGGGTGGGTCTTCCTCCCTCGTCTATGCTGGGGCCCTCGTCATGCGCAAGAACAGCTACCTGCTGGAGCTGGCTAACAAGGCACAGCACTTCACCCTGCACATCTATGGCAACAGCGACGGCCTGCCCGGCATTGACAAGGCACCTCACGCCGTGTGCTATCCCTTCACCCCTGCCGATGAGTTCATCCGCTCAGCTGACGGCGACTTCGGATTGGTGTGGGACGGCGACTCGTTGGAGACCTGTCAGGGTGACTTCGGCGAATACCTGCGTTATAACAGTCCGCACAAGGTGTCGTTCTATCTGCGCGCCGGACTGCCCGTCATCATCTGGCGTGAGGCGGCGGTGGCTCCCATCATCGAGAGCGAAGGCATCGGCTTCACCATCGGCTCCATTGCCGAGCTGGAGCAACGCCTGCAGGTGCTCACGCCCGAAGAGCTGGAGCAGATGCGCAAGAATGTGGCCCGCGTCAGCGCCCGTCTGGCCTCAGGACAGTATTTCCGCGAGGCGCTTCAGCGCGTGCTGTGAAGGTGGAACGGCTCAGCCCAACACGTATTTGGTGCCTTTATAGCCATCCCACTGGCAACGCAGCTGCTTCATCCAAGCCTTCCAGCGCCGCTTCAGCTTTTTGCCAGCGCTCAGCTTGCGCGTCTCATAGATAGGTGGCAAGGCTTGTAGCGCTGTCTCTCGCTGAGCGATGTCCTTGAGAATCGCCTGCACATCGTCGCTGATGCGCTGCACCTCCGGGCGCGTCTTCCACTCCTCAAAGAGGTATGTCCCATACTGCCCCAGGATGCCGCAACGGTCCAGCATCCATCGCTGTTGCGCAAAGGCGAAATGAGCGATGAGACAGTCGCCGTTCACCATGTTCATCCTGCCGAGCTGTGTGGGTTTCAAGCAGGAGAAGAACTCCTCGTCGTCACCCTGCACGATGCCGTCGAACTCCTTCAGGTCTTTGCCAAACCAGAGGATGGAGTTGATGGAGAAACGGTTCATGGCCCAAGGGGCAGCACCACAATAAAGCTCTTGGTACTTGCCCGTAGTCAGGTAGTTGTCGAGGAACCACTGATGCAACTGTGCCGCGAAGCTGCCACGTTTCCACATGATGCGGTGGTTACACTGGGCATTCATGTACTTGTTGAGCTTCACCTTGCCGTGCACCTGCAAGAGGTAGGTGCTCATGGCATTGTTGATGACCAAGGACGACACGACAAAGCACTCGGGATGGTCAATGCGGAAATCCACCATCTTCTTGAAGTAGTCAGGCTCCAGCCACACCACGTCGTCGTCCATCTTGATGTAGATGGTGTCTTCTTCCATGCAGAACTTGTAGAAGGCATTGATGGTGGCGATGCCGTCCACTCGCTTGTCAGGTTGCCAGATGAGGTTGATTTTAGGGTACTTCGCCGCTAACTGCTTGAAGAACTCAATGTCGCAGTTGTCGACAGTGTTCACCCATACATCGTAGCGGTCAAGGATGTCAGCCGCCAGCACCTGCGGAAAAAGATACTGCATGTAGCGCCGCCTTCCCGCCGCCGTGTTGCATACTATTTTATAGCCTCTGTACATGATGGTTATTAGCTTTTCGTTGCAAAGGTACGAAAAAAAACTAATTCCTAACTGCCATCTCCTATTTTTTTCCTATCTTTGCAACAAAATTGCGCTACTTATGAATTTAGAGACTGAAGTGAGATGCGGTTACACCGTGCCGAAGGAGATGAAGCAAGTGTGGGCTTTGCAGATAGAGCTGGCTCACGTCCTGCTTGACGTATGTAAGCGAAACGGGCTGAAGTGCTGGATGGAGTGTGGCACCTTGTTAGGCGCTGTCCGCCATCAGGGCTTCATCCCCTGGGACGATGACATCGACTTCGTCATGCTGCGCAAGGACTACGACAAGCTGGTAGCCATTGCCGACAAGGAGTTCAAACATCCCTATTTCCTGCAAACGACCTACTCGGACAAGCGCAACTACTGCGGGCACGGCATCCTGCGGCATGTGGAGTCGACGGCGCTCTGTCCTTACGAACTGGACCGTGAGTACTGTCGTGGCATCGACATCGACATCTTTGTGCTGGACGGCTTCATTGAGAATCCCGTCCTGCGGTTCTTCCACCGCACGGCCACCATGATTGTGAAGAAGTCCATCCGTGGCGCGCTGGCCGACCTCAAGGAGGAGATGAGTCTTGGCAAGCGCATCATTGCCGTCCTTTCGAAGGGGCTCTATCGCTTGGTCGATTATCGCAAGGGCTTCGCCCTCTACGAAAAACTCTTCCGCATGGTGGATGCCGACAAGACAAAGCGGGTCTCGGTACTTTCCTACACGTATAGCTCACACCGCTATGTCCGCAAGCGCAGCTCCTATGACGACCAGGTGTGGATGCCCTTCGAGGATACCCAATTCCCGGCGCCCACCGACACGCACGATGCCCTCGTTTGCTACTTCGGCGAAGACTACATGACCCCCAAGCATCTGCCTACTGACCACGGACAGCGCTATCTCGACACCACCCGCCCCTACACGGAGGTGGTGGAAGAGCTGAAAGCACACCCCGAGCGTTTTGCTGAACGGGTAAAACTGCTGTATACAGAGTAAGCCGGCCGTTGTAGTGGCTGGCCTGGCCGTGATTTATCTGAGCCAGTAAAGGAATTTCTTGTAGTTCTTCTTAAACAGCCAGCGCAGGCGGACAAAGCGGCCGTCGCTGACCAGTGATGAGTGGAAGGCCCCGGAGAATGTGCCCTGTGTGGCAATGGTGGGCTGGCACCAGAGACACTGCAGCACACCCTTGTCAATCAAGTCGTTGTGATACCAGTCGATGGCCATGTCGCAACGCTCCTTCTTCAGCTGTTGCAGGACGGCCTCGGCCGCCTGGCGGCTGATGAAGTAGCAGCCGGCCATGCGGCCCTTCTTGGCAGGATAGAGCATGCGGCCCTTCTCGCGCTGGCTGCGAGGCACAAAACGCAGGGCGCTGTCTTCGTAAGAGATGAAGACGGGCTTGTCCGCATGGTGCGCACGATACTCCTTGAGACTCTGTTCAAAGCGGGCGACGAAGTCACGGCTCAGGGCAATGTCGTCTTCCAGGACGAGGGCGCCCTCCAAGCCGTCGGCCACAATGCGCTCGTAGGCCAGGAAATGCGACACGGTGCAGAGTGCACGTGGCACCTTGCAGTGCAGCTTCTCGCGACCATCCTTCATGTAGCGGTCGAGCAAGTCCTGGATGTGCTGCTCGTCGTGCCCTTCGTTGACGAACTCATAGTCCAGCCCCAGGCTGTGCATCATGCGGTCGATGTGTTCACCACGCTCTTTCAGCCTGTCAGGGTGTATGACGAATGTCTTCATTAGCCGTTTTTATTTGTTTTTCCGTGCAAAGGTACAAATAATTATTCATTTCTTCTTCTTTCTTGTTTCCTATTTGAAAAAAAATGCGTAAATTTGTCGCCTCATTATTATATATATAGTAGATATGAGCCATAAAGCAGGATTTGTAAACATAGTAGGTAACCCGAATGTGGGCAAGTCGACGCTGATGAATCAGCTGGTGGGCGAGCGCATCAGCATTGCCACGTTCAAGGCGCAGACCACACGCCACCGCATCATGGGCATCGTCAACACCGACGACATGCAGATAGTGTTCAGCGACACACCGGGTGTGCTGAAGCCCAACTATAAGCTGCAGGAGTCGATGCTGGCCTTCTCGGAGAGTGCCCTCGTCGATGCTGACGTGCTGCTCTATGTCACCGACGTGGTGGAGAACCCCGAGAAGAACATGGACTTCCTGGAGAAGGTGCAGCAGCTCGACATACCCATCATCCTGCTTATCAACAAGATTGACGAAGCCCCCCTCAATCCCCCCGAAAGGGGGAAGGGGAAGTCACCGACAGAACTTGTTGGCGACTTGGTCTCTAAGTGGCACACGCTGTTGCCCAAGGCTGAGATACTGCCCATCTCGGCGAAGAACAAGTTCGGCATCGACATGCTGCTCAAGCGCATCGGCGAGCTGTTGCCTGAGAGTCCCGCCTTCTTCGACAAGGACCAGCTGACCGACAAGCCCGCCCGCTTCTTCGTCTCGGAGATTATCCGCGAGAAAATCCTGCTGTTCTACGACAAGGAGATTCCCTACAGCGTGGAGGTGGTGGTGGAGCGTTTCAAGGAGGATGACAAGCAGATACATATCAACGCCGTCATCTACGTGGAGCGCGACAGCCAGAAGGGCATCATCATCGGCCATCAGGGCGTGGCGCTGAAGAAGGTGAGCACCGAGGCCCGCAAGGCCCTGGAGCGCTTCTTCGGCAAGCACATCTATCTTGAGGTCTTCGTCAAGGTGGACAAGGACTGGCGCTCGTCGCAGAAAGAGCTGAACAACTTCGGGTACAACCCGGAATAGGTCAGTGTGCCGCATGAAGTGCGAAGCCCATGAGTACTGTCCTTAATCATCTGGTTTTAATTGGAATGTTTGAAAATGTTATGAATATGAAGAAAACACTTCTTTCACTATTGTTGCTGGTGGCCGTCGGCGCCACGGCACAAACGACGTTGCCACAGGACCCCGCTGTGCGGGTGGGCAAGCTGAAGAACGGACTGACGTACTACATCCGCCACAACGCGAAGGAGCCCGGCCTGGCCGACTTCTATATCGCCCAGCGCGTGGGCAGCATCCTCGAGGAGCCACGCCAGCGCGGCCTGGCACACTTCCTTGAGCACATGGCCTTCAACGGCACGAAGCACTTCCCCGGGGCCTCCTCCCCTTCGGGGGGACGGAAGGGGGGCCTGGGCATCGTGCCCTGGTGCGAGACCATCGGCGTGAAGTTCGGTGCCAACCTCAATGCCTATACCAGCATTGACGAGACCGTCTACCACATCGGCTCGGCACCGCTGAAACGCGAGGGCATAGCCGACTCGTGCCTCCTGGTGCTGCACGACTGGAGCCACTTCCTGCTCCTTGAGGACGCCGAGATAGACAAGGAGCGTGGTGTCATACACGAGGAGTGGCGCACACGCCGCGCCGGCCGCGCCGTGCAGCGACTGATGGAGAACGCCATGCCGAAGGTGTATAAGGGCACGAAGTATGAAGACTGCATGCCCATCGGGTCGATGGACATCGTCGACAACTTCGCCTATCAGGACCTGCGCGACTACTACCAGAAGTGGTACCGTCCTGACCTGCAGGCCGTCATCGTCGTCGGCGACATTGACGTGGACAAGATGGAGAAGAAAATCAAGAAGATGTTTGCCGACATTCCCCTGCCCAAGCAGCGTGCCGAGCGCATCTACTATCCCGTCAGCGACAACGACAGCATGATTGTGGCCATCGAGAAGGACAAGGAGCAGCCCATCGTGCTGTGCCACCTCTACATGAAGCGGCCGGCAACGCCTGATAACGAGAAGAACACCGAGCAGTACATGCGCGATGGCTACATCGACCTGCTCATCGGCCACATGCTCAACCAGCGGCTCACGGAGCTGAAGCAGCAGCCAGTGCCCCCCTTCCAGAGCAGCACCGCCCGTGCATCGGCTTTCTTCCTCTCACGCACCAAGGATGCCTTCTCGCTGAGCATCAGCTGTAAGCAGGAGAACATCCTGGGCGGCATCATCAGTGCCGTGGCTGCCTGCGAGCAGGCTCGTCAGCAGGGCTTCACCCCGTCTGAGCTGGCCTATGCCAAGTCCATACGCCGCAACCACGACGAGCGTAAATACAACGAGCGCGACGACCGCAAGAACTCGAAGCTCGTCAGCCAGTGCACCGAGCACTTCCTCGAAGGCGAGCCACTCATCTCGCCCGACACGCAGTGGGAGCTGACGCAGAAGTTTGAGCGCGAGGTGACCCTCGACGAGGTGAACGAGGCCGTGCGTCGGCTCATCACCGACCAGAACCAGGTCTTCATCATGTATGCGCCAGATAAGGCGAGTGTACCCCTGCCCACCGAACAGCAGATTGAGGATGTCATCCTGGCCACCCAGCGCCAGCAGTATGCTGCCGTGGCCGACCAGCAGCTTGGCACCGACCTGCTCACGCAGCAGCCCCAGGCTGGCACCATCGTCAGCGAGAAGGTGTGGAAGCACGGCTTTACCGAGCTGACCCTCAGCAACGGCATGAAGGTGTATGTGCGTCAGACGGACTTCAACTCCAATGTCGTGCAGCTGAAGATGCGTGCCGACGGCGGTACCAGCCTGTTTGGCGACGAGGACATCGACAACTTCTCGCTGCTGACCAGTGCCGTGACCGACGGCGGCGTGGGCCAGTGGGATGCCACCCAGCTGCGCAAGGTGCTCAACGGGCGCAGCGTCCGTGTGTCGCCCAGCGTAGGCAGCCGCAGCCGCAGCATCACCGGCGGGGCCTCGCTGAAGGACACCGAGGCCATGATGCAGCTCGTCTACCTCTACTTTGCCCAGCCGCGCCGCGACACCGTGGCCTATGAGGCACTGCGCAACCGCACCCACTCCTTCCTGAACAACCGCAACGCCTCACCGCGCGTGGACTACAACGACAGCATCACCGCCATCCTCTATGGCCATCACCCCCGTCTGGAGCCGATGTCGCAGGCCCGACTGGCACGCGCTGACTATGACCGTATGTTCGAGCTGTACCAGCAGAGCTTCAGCAATGCCGCCGACTTCAGGACCGTCATCATCGGAGCCATGTCGCTCGACGAGCTGCGTCCGCTCATCTGTAAGTATCTGGCCAGCCTGCCTGCTGACAAGTCTGTCAACTCTCCGCTCTCATCTCCCAAGTCTCAGGTCATCCCCCAGGTGGTGGCAAAGGACGGCGTCCACGTGTTCACCAAGCCTATGGCCACGCCGCTGGCCAATGTCAGCATCTTCTATGTGGCCGACATGGCGTTCACGCCGAAGAACGACCTCGCCCTCGACTTCCTCAAGCGCACCCTGAGCATCGCCTATACCGACTCCGTGCGTGAGGAGAAGGGCGGCACCTACGGCGTCAGTGTTGAGTTTGACCTTGACAAGCAGGACAGCCCCAACGCCATGATGCGCATCTCGTACAACGCAGACCCCACACGCTATGAGGAGCTGAACCCCATCGTCTATCAGCAACTGAAGAACATTGCCGACCGGGGGCCCGAGCCCACGTCGATGGAGAAGGTGCGCGAATACCTGCTGAAGCAGTACCAGCAGATGGCCATCACCAACGACTACTGGGACTACGTGATGTGGCACGAGCTGGACGACGATGCCGACTTTGACACGGGCTACTGCGACATGGTGCGTCAGATGACCGCCCTCGACGTGCAGCAGGTGGCACGCCAGCTGTTGCAGAACGGCATTCGCATAGAGGTGACCATGCTGAGCAAATGAAGCAGCGTCTCCTCTTCCTGCTGCGCATCTACGGGCTGACGGTGCTCCTGTTTCTGTTGGCCAAGGTGGTGTTCATGCTGTGCAACGGCGCAGGCCATGGCGTCAGCGCGTTGGACTATTTCGACGTGCTGCGTCATGGCCTGACGCTCGACCTCTCCACGGCACTCTACTTCCTCATCGTGCCCTTCCTGGTGAGCCTCGCCAGCCTCTGGGTCAGGGTCTCGCGGTGGGTGCTGACGGTCTATTTTGCCATCGTGGCCTTCGCTTTCGCCCTGGCCTTCGTGGCCGACACCAGTCTCTACCCCTTCTGGGGGTTCAAGCTCGATGCCTCGTGCCTGCAATACCTGTCGCAGCCCGAGGGCATCACCCAGAGTGTCTCTGTGGGCTACCTGTTGGTGCGCTTCTTTCTTGTGGCGGCGCTCACCGTCGTCATCTTCCTGCTGTATGACAAAAGCAGTAGACCCATTCCCCAGAGACCCACCCCCCAGCCCCTCCCTGCAGGGTCTTCTGTTCGCCTTGCTTTGCTCCACCTCCTGCTCATCCCCATCATGGTCATTGGCATACGTGGTGGCCTGGGCGAGTCGACCACCAACATCGGGCAGGTGTACTACGCTCAGAACCAGTTTCTCAACCATGCGGCCGTCAATCCTGTGTTCAGCTTTCTCTACTCGCTCGGCCATCAGTTAGGCGACCTCTCGCAGTATGACTTCATGGACGATAAAGAGTGCCAGCAACTGACGGCCAATGTCTACACCACGGAGAGCACTGCCATTGACACGCTGCTCACCACCACGCGCCCCAACATCGTCATCATCCTCTTGGAGAGTGCCGGCGAGCAGTTCGCCGAGGCCATGCCTCACTTGCAGCAGCTGAAGCACGAGGGCATCAACTTCAGTCGTTGCTATGCCAACTCGTGGCGCACCGACCGTGGCACGGTGTGCACGCTGAGCGGCTACCCGTCGTTCCCCAGCGTGTCAGTGATGAAGATGCCTGAGAAGAGCCGTACCCTGCCGTCCATTGCCAGTACGCTGCAGCACGAGGGCTATCAGACGGCCTATCTCTATGGTGGCGACATCAACTTCACCAACATGCGCAGCTATCTCATCAGCAGCGGCTGGCAGCGGCTCATCAGCATGGACGACTACAGCATCGGCGAGCGTCACTCGGCTAAGTGGGGCGTGCGCGATGACATCACGTTCAACACCCTCTACCAGGAAATTGCTGCTGAATATACTGACGACAAGTCTATATACTCCCCTCCCTCAATGGGAGGGGCCGGGGGTGGGGCGCTTTTTGGCTACTCCACGCTCTCTTCGCACGAGCCGTGGGACGTGCCGGTGCAGAAGATGGACGACGAGGTGCTCAACGCCTTTGCATACGTCGACGACTGTCTCTTCGACTTCGTGCAGCGGCTGAAGCAGACGCCGGCCTGGCGCGACCTGCTCATTGTCATCACCGCTGACCACGGCATCAACCACGGACGCATAGACCAGTCAACGCCGCTGCTGAAGAACCATATCCCCATGCTGTGGATTGGCGGAGCGGTGAAGGAACCGCGACAGGTGGACCTGATTTGCAACCAGAGCGACATGGCCGCCACGCTGTTAGGACAGCTGCAGCTGCCCCACGCCGACTTTGCCTTCAGCCGCGACGTGCTGTCGGCCACCTATACCTATCCCACGGCGGTCCACAACTATTATAATGCACAGTGGATTGTTGACTCCACGGGCCATGCGCTTTACGACTTCGATGCCCGCCGCTTCATCGTCAGCGACGGCACTGATGCTGACCGCTTGCTACGCGTCAGCCAGGCCATGTTGCAACGCACTACGCACGACCTTCAGCAGCGCTGACGGTGCTCAGTGCACGCATGGCATTGAACACAGCCAGGACGGTGACGCCCACGTCGGCGAAGACGGCCATCCACATGGTGGCCAGTCCCATGACGGCCAGCAGCAGCACGGCCACCTTGATGCCGATGGCCAGCGCTATGTTCTGTCGGGCTATGTGCAGCGTGCGGCGGGCAATGGCGATGGCCATCGGCAGCCGCGAGGGCCGGTCGTCCATCAGCACCACGTCGGCAGCATCGATGGCGGCATCGCTGCCCATGGCACCCATGGCGATGCCCACGTCGGCCAGGGCCAGCACCGGCGCATCGTTGATGCCGTCGCCCACGAAAGCGATTTGGGATTTGAGATTTGAGGTTTGAGATTTGAGCTGCTTCATGTATTCCACCTTTCCGGCAGGCAGCAGCTCGGCCTGCCATGTGTCGATGCCTAACTGTGTGGCCACGTGCTGCACCACCTCCTGACGGTCGCCGCTGAGCATCACCGTGCGGCTCACCCCCTGGCGGCGCAGACCGTTGATGGCCTCCAGGCTGTCGTCCTTGATGCGGTCGTTGATGACGATATGTCCGGCGTAGATGCCGTCGATGGCCACATGGATGATGGTGCCGCTGTGGGTGCAGTCGTGCCAGCGCACACCGATGTCGTCCATCATCTTCGTGTTGCCCACGCACACCGTCTTGCCGCCCACGCAGGCACGGATGCCACGGCCGGCCACCTCCTCCACCTGGCTCACCTCGCAGCCGTCGGTGCCTTCCTCGGGAAAGGCGGCGCGCAGGGCGGCGCCGATGGGGTGCTGTGAGAAGTGCTCCACGTGGGCGGCCAAGTGCAGCAGCTGCCGCTCGTCGTAGCTCTCGGGGTGCACGGCGCTGACGGCAAACTGGCCCTCGGTCAGCGTCCCCGTCTTGTCGAACACCACTGTCCCCGTCTGGGCCAGCACGTCGATATAGTTGGCACCCTTGATGAGGATGCCGTGGCGCGAGGCACCGCCGATGCCGCCGAAGAACGTCAGCGGCACGCTGATGACCAGGGCGCAGGGGCACGACACCACCAGGAACAGCAGGGCACGATAGGCCCAGGTGGTGAACGCCATGCTGAAGGGCTGCTGGCCGGTGAGCGATGCCACCACTGGCGGGATGATGGCGATGAGCAGCGCCAGCACCACCACCACCGGCGTGTAGATGCGTGCAAAGCGGGTGATGAAGGCCTCGCTCTTCGACTTGTGCTCGCCGGCATCCTCTACCAAGTGTATGATTTTTGAGAACGTGCTCTCACCAAACACCTTCGTGACGCGCAGGCGTATGACGCCTGTCAGGTTGATGCAGCCAGAGAGCACCTCGTCGCCCTCGTCGGCCTGGCGCGGCATGCTCTCGCCTGTCAGCGCCATGGTGTTCAGCGTGGTGCTGCCATCGGTGATGACGCCGTCCAGGGGCACCTTCTCGCCGGGGCGCACCACGACGGTCTGTCCCACCGCCACCATGTCGGGGCTGACGGTCTTCTCGCACGGCCGGCCCTCTCCGTCCTTCTCTTCAATGGTGGCCGTGTCGGGGCGCATCTCCATCAGGTGTGCAATGCCTTGGCGGCTCTTGCCCTCGGCGTAGCCCTCAAAGAGCTCGCCCACCTGGAAGAAGAGCATGACGAAGACGGCCTCGGCCATCTGTGGCTCGGCGCCGGGCAGGAACCCGATGGCCAGGGCACCGGCGGTGGCCACCGTCATCAGGAAGTGCTCGTTGAACCAGTCGCCGTGAACGATGCCCTCGAAGGCCTCCTCCAGGGTCTCGTGGCCTGCCAGCAGATAGGGTAGGAGGTAGACCAGCAGCAACTGCCATGTGGACAGCGTCGTGTGGTGTTCCACCGCCATGGCTGCGGCCAGCAGCACGGCCGTGCCTCCTATCACCGCCAGTTGGTGGCGCAGGCTGTGCTCATGTTCGTGCTCATGTGTGTGTTCGTTTGCCATGTTTCTGTCGTTTTTGTTCTTTCTGGCTGCAAAGGTAGTAGGTTCTTTTTGCAATTCGGTTGCAAAGTTTTCTGCTTTTTATTTTGCTTTTCGCCTGCTTATTTGTACTTTTGCAGCCGAAATGAAGTTGCTCCAACGATACCTTACCACCTTTGGCCGCTACCTGATGCTGATGGGGCGCACCTTCAGCATGCCTGAGCGCATGCGCATGTTCGGCAAGCAGTATGTCAAGGACATGGCCCAGCTCGGCATCAACTCCATCGGCATCGTGCTGCTCATCTCGTTCTTCATCGGAGCCGTCATCTGCATCCAGATGAAGATGAACATTGAGTCGCCCTGGATGCCGCGGTGGGTGGCGGGCTATACCACGCGCGAAATCATGCTGCTCGAGTTCTCCAGCAGCATCATGTGTCTCATCCTGGCCGGCAAGGTGGGGTCGAACATCGCCTCCGAGCTGGGCACCATGCGTGTCACGCAGCAGATTGACGCCCTCGACATCATGGGCGTGAACTCAGCCTGCTATCTCATCCTGCCCAAGATTCTGGGCATGCTCACCATCATGCCCATCCTCGTCATCTTCTCCAGCGCCATGGGCATCGTCGGTGCCTATGGCACCGCCTACATCGGGCATATCATCTCGCCCGACGACCTCACGCAGGGGCTGCAACACTCCTTTGTGCCGTGGTTCCTGTGGATGAGCATCATCAAGAGCCAGTTCTTCGCCTTCATCATCAGCTCCGTCCCTGCTTTCTACGGCTACACCGTCGAGGGCGGCAGCATCAACGTGGGCAAGGCTTCCACCAATGCCGTCGTGGCCTCCAGCATGCTCATTCTCTTCAGCGACGTGTTCCTCACCCAGCTGCTGTCATAGACCATGCCCGCTGCACACGCGCGTGAATTGGCGCACTAAGTGCACCTATGGCTCTTAACCGGCTGACTTGCAAGTTGTTGATTGGTGCACCAAAGTTATTTTTGGTGCACCTGATCGTGCACCAAGTGCACCAGCCCCACCCCCGACCCCTCCCGCGGGGGGGAGGGGAGTATATAGTTCTGCCGCGACGGTCAGCCCTCGGCACTTTACGGAATTATCTCCATGAGAAAAAAAATCCCACGCCGTGGGACTTATTTATCTCATTGACTTATTCCAATAACTCATTGACTTATTCCAATAACTCATTGACTTATTGGAATAACTCATGGAGATAATCTCATAAAGTGCCGA
>CAMVKN010000016.1 GCA_947168045.1 uncultured Prevotellaceae bacterium | reverse complement strand
TGCACATCGTGAGATACCAGATCCTAAGTCTGGCGCGTCTACCAATTCCGCCACAAGCGCAATCTCTGACCGCTGTCAGGGCTTCTGTCCAAACGCGGGTGCAAAGGTAGTGCTTTTCTCTGAAACCGCCAAACTTTTTGCCATCTTTTTTGTCGGATGCAGGAAAAAAGCTAACGGACAATGTCCTCACGGTGCAACTCCACCACCCTACCGTACCGCTCCAGAGCCTTTAGGTCAGTCAGCTTGCGGTCGCCGATGACCATCCACACGCGGTTGTTAGCCGCGACATTCTGCTGCTGATAGCATTTCACGTCATCCTGGCTGACGTGGGGCAGCGCCTCAACTAGCTGACGGTTGGGGTCGGCACTATAGCCATTCATCAGGCAGTTGGCCACATAGAAGCCGATGGTGCGGAAAGTGGGATAGCTGTTCTGTACACCGCTGAGTATCTCCTGGCGTGCTGCTTCAATGTTCTCAGGCTTCATGGGCATGAAGTGCAGCAACGAGTCGACGGCGTCCACCACCTGCAGCGTCTTGTCGGCTTGCGTGCCGGTGATGGTGAGGAAAAGCAGCGGGTCAGCGGCATGAGAGGCTAACTTAGGCTCACCCATCATGCCCAGCGTGGTGTAGGCCAGCGAGCGGAACTCGCGGATGTTCTGGAACAGTACCCCCGACATGCCACCACCCATGTAGCGTGCCCAGAGGCGTGCGGCAGCCAAGCCGTTGGGTTCGGTTTGCGGTGGCAACAGCTCGTAGGAGCACACATAGTTCTGTCGCGACTTGGGCACATGATAGAAGTACACCGTTGGGGCTGCGGGTGCCGACTGCGACACGCGATAAGTGTCGATACGTGGCAGCTGACACTGGTCGAGGGGCAGCTCATGCTGCGCCACGGCCGCCACCTGCTCCATGGGCAGCCGACCGCAATAGACGATGTCGCAGTCGTAGCGCTGCAACTGGCTGAAGAGAGCCAGCAGCGTATCGCTGGTCAGCGCTCTCAGCTCCTTGAGCGAGGGCTGGTGCAGGTACTGGCTCTGCTGGCCGTAGCGCACATATTCAACCATAACGGGCAGTACGTCGTCCTTCTGCTTGCCAAAGGATTTATGCTCCACCTTGGCGCTTTGCTTCAGTTTTTTCAGCGCCTGGGCATCACCCTGTGGATGAGCCAGGAAGTGAGCCAACAGACGCAGCGCCGGTGCCAGCTGGCTGTCACGACCCGTCAGCTCGAAGGCGGTGCGCTCGTCGCCGCCACTAAAGGTCATCGTCACGCCCAGCTGTTGCCAAGCCGCCTCCAGCTGCTGTTTGCGTAGCGAGTCAGTGCCGAGGGTGTTCAGATACTCCACGGTCTGCTCTAACAGTGGCGTCGCGTGCGTACCATTATAATAACGCAAGGTGAACGTAAAGATGTCGTTCACAGGATTCTCCTTGTAGTAGAGCGTAGCGTGGTCTGTGAGCGGCCTGCGCACCACGTCGAGGTCGAGGTCGACGGTACGGATGGGCGCATCGCCCTTGGGCAACTGCTCCAGCCATTGTGCAAACGCCGACTTCGCGCCGACGTTCTTCGGCTGCACGGGGGTGTAGCCGGGCTGCTTCAGCGTCTCCTTGTCATCGGTGCCATATTTCTTGGCCAGCGTGAGATAGTTGCCACCATAGTATTTGCGGGCCACACGCACCACGTCGGCACGTGTCACACGGCGCAGCGCCTCTATCTGCTGCAGATACTGCGGCCAGCTGTAGCCACGCGAGTAGACGTCAATCATATGCTCGGCACGGTCGTCGATGGTCTCCAAGCCCCGCTCGGCCTCCATCAGCAGCCGGCGCCGTTGCATCTCCAACTGCTCGTCAGTGAAGTCGCCGTCCATCAGGCGTTGCAGCTGCTGCATGCTGACGGCCTCGGCTTTCTTCATCTTGCCAAGGATATTGGGGACGATAAACAGTCCGTTGACGGCGGCATCGGCCAGCTGGTCGAATGTCATCACGCCAGCCATCATCACACGGTGCTCGTTGGTCAGCGAGTCTAACATGCCGGCACCTTCGTTGTATAGCAGCTGATTGGCCACCATCATGGCGGGGGCATCAGCATCGAAGGCCGTAGGGGCACTGAACACCAGGGCCTCGGCCTTGATGATGGGGATGGGCAGGCGTATCTCGGTGCGCTCGCCCTGTGTGATGGCGGGCAACGACGAGACGGCACGCTGGGGGACGGGCCCCGTAGGCACACGGCCGAAAGTCTGTTCGAGCAGTGTCGTCAGCGTGCTGTCGGGCCTGATGTCACCGCAGAGCATGAGGCACATGTTGGGTGCCACATAGTATTTGCGGTAGAAAGCCTCCATGTCGCTCAGCCGCGGGTTCTTCAGACTCTCCGTCGAGCCGAGCACGGGATAGGCGTATGGCTGGTCCTTGAACACGGCCTTCAGCACCTTGTCCAGGGCACCGCCAAGGGCATCGGCCGAGCGATTCTTCTCCTCGTAGACGTTCTCCAGCTCTCCCTGAAAGCCACGGAACACGGGATGCAGCAGGCGTTCAGAATTGAGCCAGCACCACTGTGTGAGATACTGTGGCAGGAACTGGTTGTAATAGTAAGTGGCATCGGGGCCGGTGGCAGCATTGAGGCCAGACCCGCCATAGAGCGAGATGAGGCGACTGAACTCGTTAGGTATGACATAGTCGGCGGCCTTCAGACTCAGTTCGTTGATGTGTCGCTGAATGGCCATACGCCGTTCCTCAATCTCCTGTGGCTTCGCGCCGGGCATGGCCGTAGCATTGGTCTGGCTCAGCCGGTCATACTGTGCCGAGATGCTGTCGAGCCATGGCCGCTCAGCCTCATAGTCGACAGTGCCGATGCGGTCAGTGCCCTTGAACATGATGTGTTCAAAGTAGTGGGCGACGCCCGTGTCAGGACAGTCTTTAGCTCCCGCACGCACGACGACGGTGCCAAACACCTTAGGCTGCGAGTGGTCCTCGTTGAGCCATACCTGCATGCCATTGCTGAGCGTCAGCTCATGCACCTGCAATACTGGTGATTGAGCAAAGAGTGTAGATGACATGAAAGCTACACTCAGGATGGTTACGACACTTCTCATGATGCAGCCAGTCAGTTGTTTATTATAGCAAAGCGAGGGTGAACAGATAGACGACGACGGCAGGGATGGCCAGCAGCGAGGAGTCGAAGCGGTCGAGCATGCCACCATGGCCCGGCAGGACGTTGCCTGAGTCCTTGATGCCGAGGGTGCGCTTGAAGAGGCTCTCGACCAGGTCACCCCAGGTGCCGAAGACGACGACGACGAGACCCATGCCCATCCACTGCAGGGTGGTGAGGTTGGTGACGATGCCCTTGCTGGTGGTGATGTAGGAGATGAGCCAGGCAGCGATGAGCACGAAGACACCACCCCCGATGCTGCCCTCCCAGGACTTGCCGGGCGACACACGCGGGAAGAGCTTGTGACGCCCAAGCAGCGAACCGGTACAGTAGGCCCCGCTGTCGTTCACCCACAGGAAGATGAACACCGACAGGGGCAGCAGCCAGGGCACGTCGCTGTTGGTGAACTGGAAGGCAAGGATGTTGAGTAACGAGAAGGGCAGCGCTATGTAGAGCTGCGACATCATCGTGTAGGCCCAGTTGGCTATTGGGTCTTTGGCCTTCATATAGAGCTCGGCCACAATCAGGTAGATGATGGTGGCGAGCCAGGGAATGAACGCCAGGTTAAGGGTGTCGAGGCCACGTGCATGAACGGCCATGGCCAAGAAGAAAAGTACACCGGCGACACTGCAGATGAACTGGTTAATCTGCACATTCTCGCGCCCATTGACCAGTCCGGCAAACTCCCAGATGGTCATGCCGGTGACCAATGAGAAGAGGAACACCATGGCCACGGGGTTGAGAAAGCTCACCACGATGGCGGTGACGAAGATGATGCCGGTAATGGTTCTTACGATAAAGTTGTTCATTTGTTTTCCTCCTCCTTTTTCAAGTCGTCACCCTCCGCCTTAGAGGATTCCGAAGCAAGTTGCTTTTCTCTTTCTGCAGCCATGCGCTCGGCGTCAGCCCGCATCTGAGCTTCCAGCAGCTCGTCGGCACGGCTCTGCCAGGGACGCTTGCCGAAGATTTTCTCCACGTCGTCGGCGAAGATGACCTCACGCTCCACCAACAGCTGGGCCAGCTTGGCATGTCCTTCGGCATGTTCAGTCAGTATCTGCTTGGCACGCTCATACTGCTCACCAATGATGCGCAGCACCTCGTCGTCCATGATTTTCGCCGTCGTCTCTGAATAGGGGCGCTGGAACTGGTACTCACTATTGTTATAATAGCAGATGTTAGGCAGCTTCTCACTCATGCCGGCGTATGCTATCATTCCGTATGCCTGCTTCGTGGTACGCTCCAGGTCGTTCATGGCTCCCGTCGAGATGGTACCGATGAAGAGCTCCTCAGCGGCACGACCGCCTAAGAGCGAGCACATCTCATCGAGCATGGCCTGCTTGGTCTGCAGCACGCGCTCCTCAGGCAGATACCATGCAGCGCCGAGTGCACGCCCACGCGGCACGATGCTGACCTTCACCAGCGGGTTGGCAAACTCAGTGAACCACGAGATGGTGGCATGTCCGGCCTCATGGATGGCGATGGACTTCTTCTCAGCCTGCGTCATGATTTTCGTCTTCTTCTCCAGTCCGCCGATGATGCGGTCCACGGCGTCGAGGAAGTCCTGCTTGCCCACCGTCTGACTGTCGTGGCGTGCAGCGATGAGTGCTGCCTCATTACACACATTGGCGATGTCGGCGCCTGAGAAGCCAGGTGTCTGGCGTGCCAGGAAGTCCACATCGACGGAGGAGTCGAGCTTCAGCGGCTTCAGGTGCACCATGAACACCTCCTTGCGCTCATTGAGGTCAGGCAGGTCAACGTTAATCTGTCGGTCAAAGCGTCCGGCACGCAGCAGGGCGCTGTCGAGCATGTCTACGCGGTTGGTGGCCGCCAGGATGATGATGCCGCTGTTCGTTCCGAAGCCGTCCATCTCCGTCAGCAGGGCGTTCAGCGTGTTCTCACGCTCGTCGTTGCCGCCCATGGCGGGGTTCTTCGAGCGGGCACGTCCCACGGCGTCAATCTCGTCGATGAAGATGATGCACGGGCTCTTGGCCTTGGCCTGCGCAAAGAGGTCGCGCACACGGCTGGCACCCACACCCACGAACATCTCGACGAAGTCAGAGCCGCTCATGGAGAAGAAGGGCACGCCAGCCTCGCCTGCCACGGCCTTCGCCAGCAGCGTCTTACCCGTTCCCGGAGGACCTACGAGGAGGGCTCCCTTGGGAATCTTTCCACCCAGGTCGGTATATTTCTGCGGGTTCTTCAGGAAGTCCACTATCTCCTGTATCTCCTGCTTGGCCCCGGCCTGACCGGCAACGTCCTTGAAGGTGATGCCCAGGTCACCACCCTTCTCATACATCTTCGCCTTCGACTTGCCGACGCTGAAGATGCCGCCACCGCCGCCTACGCCACCGCCGCCCATGCGGCGAATGAAGAACATCCAGATGGCTACGAAGAAGAAGATGGGCAGCAGCATGCCGATGAGGTTGCTGAAGAACCCAGCCCCCTCCTCATGCTCGTAGGACAGTGGTCCGGTGAAGCGTCCGCCCTTACGGGCCTCTTCAAGGAACGACTCCACCTTCTCAATGCTGCCTATCTCTACAAAGAGGAAAGGCTCGTTGCCCACCTCCTGCGGTGCGCGGTTGAACACTTCGCGAATATGTTCCGGCTTGACATACATCTTCAGGGCACGTGTGTCCTTGTTGATGACAATCTTCGAGGCATAGCCGCTGTCCACGCGCGCCTTGAACTCGTCATAGCTGGTTTCTTTCTGTGCCGACTGCGGACTCTTGATGCCGCTGTTGTCGCCTGAGAAATAGAAGAAGGCCAAGGCTGCTATCACAACGATATAAATCCAGTTCATGTTGAACCGGGGCATCTTGGGCTGATTATTAGCTGGCTGATTCACCTTTTATATTTCCAATTTAACGATTTACTATTTATGTTATCTACTCACCAATTAGCCATTTCAGTCCATGTCGGGCACGTGTGTCAACGGTGCGTCGGCCCAGAGGTGCTCCAGGTCATAGTATTCACGCATCTCCGGCACGAAGACATGCACCATCACGTCGCCATAGTCCATGGCCACCCACAGTGCACGCTCCAGCCCCACCACACGCATGGGTCGCTCGTCCAGCTCCTTGCGGGCCACCTCGCCCACGCTCTCAGCTATGGCCTCCACCTGCGTGGGACTGTTACCCTGGCACACCACAAACTGGCGGCACACGGCACCACTGATGGCACTGAGGTCAGCCACCACAATGTTGCTGCCTTTTTTCTCTTGAATTCCCTTGACTATTGTCTTTACTAATGCTTTTGTTTGCTCCATCTATAACAATGATATACATTCAACCCACAAAGGTACGCTTTTTTATCTTATTACAACCATTTCAGCCCACTTTTTTGTACTTTTTTTAGAAATAGCGAAGAATTTTGAGGTTGAGGCGAAAAAAGTTGCAAAAAAATTTGGTGGATAGCGAAAAAGGTAGTACCTTTGCACCCGCAATTCAGGGAGGACACCTGATGAGCAAAAGGAATTGGGGTATGGTGTAATGGTAACACTGCAGATTCTGGTCCTGCCTTTCCTGGTTCGAGTCCGGGTACCCCAACCAAAGAGTCGCTAAGATATTGGAAAACAATACTTGGCGATTCTTTTTTATTCCCTTCCCCCGCTTTTTCAGCGGTGCAGACAACGGTGACAGAAGAACAGGGCGAAGCCCAAACCACAAGCGAAATGATATACCTGAACGATGACATAGCTGGCTTTGACTTTGAAGCCTCGCTGCCACTGCTGTCAGCCCAGCGGCGCGAACAGGCCCTGCGCTTCAAGCACGAGATGGGGCGCAAGACCTGCGCCATGGCCTACCTGCTGTTATGCGAGGGACTGCGCCAGGAGTACGGCATCAGCGAGCGCCCCCTCTTTGCCTACGGCGAGCACGGCAAGCCCTTCATCGTCGGCCATCCCGACATCCACTTCAACCTCAGCCACTGCCGCCAGGGCGTCGTTTGCGCCCTCAGCACGCAGCCGGTGGGCGTTGACATCGAGAGCATCCGCGAGTTCAACGAGAGCCTGGTGCGCTACACGATGAACGAGGCTGAGCAAGCCCTCATCAGCCAGGCCCCCCGGCCTGACGTGGCGTTCATCCGACTGTGGACGATGAAGGAGGCCGTGGTGAAGTGCACGGGGCACGGCATCTCCAACGACATGAAGCACGTCCTGGATGGCATCAGTGGCATCCAGACCATTACAAACGAGGAAAGGGGCTACATCTATTCCGTCTACATGCAGCCCCTTTCCTCGCAACCTGTTTAGCTTAGCGCAAACAGCTACTTGTTCTTCAGATAGTACTCCACGGCGAGCTTGACGTTGCTCTTCACGGCATCGCTGCTAAAGGTGGCACCGGTGACGCCGTCCACCTCGGCCGCCTTTGCGTCCTGCACCTTCATGCCGTCCCACTTGTTCTGCAGGGCGCTAACGACACGCTTCCAGTACTTGGGCGTCTCCTGGTTCTCCAGGAACTCTATCTTCTGAATCTTATTGCTCTTGATGTAGACCTTCAGCGGCGTGGGACCTTCGTAGCCCATGACACTCTTGCCCAGCGTGGTGGTGTTCACCACATACACGCCACTTTCCTTCTTCATCACGTCGTCGTTCTTGCCTGCGCTTGTCAGCACCAGGGCTGCCAGCAGACAAACGGCTGAAATCATTACCTTCTTCATTTCTTTATCCTTATTTTATTTTAAACAACATCATCTTTTTCAACAACTATCTTGTCATGCGCCACACACCGGCAGCGGTGGACACCACATAGATGCCGTGACGTAGGGGAACCTGTGAGAGGCGCCCCACGGTGGTGCGGGCCACGATGCGGCCGTCGAGGGTGCTGACGGTGGCGACGGTGGCCGCATCGACATCATCGGGGACGACGGCATGGATGGCCGAGGGGGGCTCCACCTCGACGATGGAGGCCGTCATCTCTATCTCATCGATGAGCTTGCCGCTCAGCTTATTGGCGAAGTAGATGCCTGTAACGTCGAAGTACTTCCCGGCAATGGCTTTGGGGGCTGCGGTCAATCCGGTGACCTGGAAGAGGTTGTAGACGCGTACGCGCTTGTCGCCCCCCACGCACCACACGCCGCTGCTGCGTTCCAGCGTCGTTCCGCTGATGGTGACGAGGTCGCAGCGGTCAGCAGGTGTCAGCTCAGCAACGCTGACACGACGCGGCACCACCTCGTGGCCCTTGCTGACAGTGAAGCCGAGGCTGTTGGTGCCGTATGCGGCCTCGCGCAGCATGGGTATGCCGTTGCTCTCGACCTTCTTGCCCAGGATGCGCCCGTTGAGCAGGTCGCCCGCCTTCAGGCCCAGGTCGTCCACCTCCAAACACAGTGCTCCTGAGGCATCGCGTATGAAGGCGCGGCTGTCATCGGCGAAGACCACCAGTGCGTCGTTCAGCATCAGCACCATCTCCTCGTCGTTGTCCAAGGCACAGAAGTCGCTCACCTGTGGCACCGAGGCCGGCTCGTTCACCGTCACGGTGCATTGCGCCGTGAGCTTCTCGTCGCCATTGGCCACCACGGTGATGACGGCCTGCCCCGCCTGGTGGGCGGTCATCATGCCGCGCGCGTCGATGGTCACCACCTGCGGGTCGCTGGTGGTCCACTTCAGGGTGTAGGGTGCATAGTCAGGGTCACGCATTGGCTCCAGCATGGCCGAGAGGCCCAGCCCGAGGGTGAAGGCATCGGGCAGCGTGATGCTGCGCAGCACGTTCACGTCGACGACGTCGAAGGTGATGACGCCATGGCTCTCAGCGATGTTGTCCAATCCTAACAGGGTGGGCTTGCCGGCCCACGACATGAGGTTTGCCGGCGAGGTGACGTTGTTCAGCATCGTCACCCTTCCCGTGCCGGGGAAGGGGTCGCTGGACGACCCTTCATAGGCATTGCTGCCCCCAGCACGCAACAGCTCGAAGTAGTTGTGCGATGGGTTACAGTTCACCTCATTGGTCTCCCACACGTTGACGTTGGTGCTGTCTACGCGGTACACCAGCATGCCGTGGCCCGGCAGGTACTGGTCCCACTTGTCTGACTTCTGGCGGTTCTCAATCAGGAAGAACTCTTTCTTTGTCGAAGCATTCAGGCGGTAGCCCGTGTTCGAAGTGGCCAAGGAGGACAGCGTGAAAGAGCCCTCGCCGCTGATGACCTCTGGTGTGGCGAAACCGAGGGCATAACGCTCATAGAGGGTATAGCCCGTCGGCGTGCGCCCGTTGTTCTGGTAGGGTCCGGCTGCCATGATGCTCCAGTAGCCCGGGGTGAGGCTCTCTCCCCCACTCTTCTCATAGTCAGTGTCGTAGAGGTCGGGCAGACCGAGCACATGGCCGAACTCATGGCACATCGTGCCTACGCCATCAAAGGCGCGGCTGCCGGGTGCACCCATCAGCTCTGTGCTGCAGGCATAGTAGCCCAGCTGCTTGCCGTCCTTGAAAATGTAGCGCCAGCGCTGGGGGTCGAAGAGGTAACCGGCGTGCGGCCAGACGAGCTTCGAGCCCTCTTCGTCATAGTTGGCGCCATAGCCGGCGAAGAGGAAGTAGACCATGTCCACGGCACCGTCGTTGTCCAGGTCATACTGCGAGAAGTCCACCTGCTCGTCCACGGCATCGATGACATCCTTGGTCAGCTGGTCAGCTTTCTCCGTGCCTTGAGCATAGTACTGGCTGCGGCTGACGGTGACGGGTCCGACGATGTCGAAGTGTGGGTCAAACATGCCATAAGAGTTGTCGTAGAAGTAGTCGCGCACACTGCCGGTGAACACGCCGAGGTCCAGGCGTCCATAGCCCTTGTAGTCGTGCTCGTTGACCATGCGCTCAAACATCTGCGGGTAGTCGTCGCGCGAGAACTTACGGTCGTTGAACTCAACGAGGACGATGAGTCCGCGGAAGTTGGAATAGTCGAACAGTGGTGCCTTAGCCTGCGCGGCGGCGCGTGCCCTGGCCTGACGACTGTGGTCGGCCTGGCGTCGTGCCGCTGCCTTCTCGCTCATGGGCGGAGCCATCATCTTTTTCACTGAACGAAGCCAGTTGCGGTCAGCCTCAGTGCGGTCGGCGGCGTCGTGTGCCACTCGCTCGGTGGGTTCCAATGTGCCGTCAGCGGTGCGCTGGGCATAGACGAAGAAGCCGTCCTCACGCTTCAGCACCGTGTAGCCGTCGGCGGTGGTGGTAAAACTCAGATACTCGTCACCGTGCAGCTGCAGGGTGACCGTGGTGCCGTCGGGCTGTTGGGTGCGCACCTTGCCAGGGAATGCAGGAACAGCCTTTGCCACCATGCTCAGCATGATGGCAAAGACGGTAATTAGAATACGATGTAACTGCACTGTCTTAGTAGCTGACCTTCGGCTCCAGCTCCTTTGCCTGGTCAATCATCTTTTGTACTTCAGCCACGGCAGGCACACGACCGCAGATCTTGCGCTGGTCGTTCAGCTCCTGTAGCTTCGGCTGCAGATTCTCAGCCACACGGTGGCGGAACTCCTTCACGGTGTCAACGCCGGCAGCCTCTAACAGCTCGGCGAACTGCGGACCCACGCCGTTGATGCGGAACAGGTCGGCATGGTTGGTCCAACGCAGGATGAGCTTCTCAGGAATCTCAGTGGCAGCAGCCAAATCCTTGCGGCCCTTCGGTGAAGCGCACTTCTCCAAGAGTTCACTCACCTTATTGATGCCAGCGGCGCTGAGCTTGGCTCCGTACACCTCGCCGACGCCTTCAATGTCGATAATCTTGTAGTCCATAAGTGTCTATTTTTACGGGTTAATAGTTGAACATTTGCTGCAAATTTACTGAGAAAAGCGGGACACACCAAATAATTTCGGCAAGCCTCACATTATTTAATAATTATTAACCGCTATTGCTCTCACAATCCTCGCGCAGAGGGGCAGCGTATGCACGTCAAGTTTCTCATGCTCGCCGATTCTTTTTTTCACCGCAGAGAACACGGAGGACACAGCGCCTTCAGTGTTCTCAGTGGTTCAAGACACATGCGAAAGATGAATACAGGTGCTACTGGTGCTACTGGCGCTACTGGCGCTACTGAGCCACCCCACGACAGCCAGGCATTGAGTTACGACAGCCAGGCATGGAGATAATTTCGCCAGGCATTGAGTTATGACAGCCAGGCATGGAGATAATTTCGCCAAGCATTGAGTTATGACAGCCAAGCATGGAGTGATGACAGCCAGAGGCCAAGTGCTACCGAAAATTATCGATGAAACCGCCATTATTTGGTCCTCAGTAGCACCAGTAGCGCCAGTAGCACCAGTAGCGCCAATAGTACCAGTAGCGCCAATAGCGCCAATAGCGCCAATAGCACCAGTAGCAGCCTCCTCACACCTATGAGATAGCTTAGATGCAGTGGCCAGATGACAAAGTGACGGCCTGCACCGCCAGAAAGGGATGCAGGCCGTCAGGTCGTTGCTGCTATGCAAAGCGTGTTACTTCACCACCTGCTTCTTGCCGCCGATGATGTAGACACCCTTCTGTGCCTTGTTCACACGCTGGCCGCTGAGGGTATAGATATGGTTGTTGGCAGCCTTCTTGGTGTCGCCACTCACCTCGACGATGCCGCTGGGCGTGCCCTGGACGACGGTGAGGGTGAGCTTGGCACCCCACTGGTAGAGGTTGATGGTCTCCATGCGGCCGTCAACACCCTCGGGCAGTGCCTCAGCCGAGACGACGAGGTCGAAGAAGGATTCGGTTTCGGTGTAGGCTTCGTTAGCGACTTCCAGACCAATCCACTCGGGGAACACATATTCGGGATTCTCGTCCTCCTCGGTCCAAAGGCCCGTAGTAGGCTCTTCCGTCTCCTCATCAACGCCATAAAGATATGGCTCAATGTGCAGCGTGGCTGAGCCACCCTCCACGGGCAGTGTGATATGCTTGTCGTCGTCGGTGTGCAGGTAGCCATAGATAGGATTAATGAAGCCCACGTAGGCATGGACATAGTTGCCAGAGGTATAGCCCAGAAGGTCATCCTCGCTGTACTCCTCTGTACCGGTGATATTGAAGTAGGTCTGACGCTCACCGTTCACGTTGCTGGTGCTCTCAAAGACGGGCGAGCAGGAGAAGGTGCCGTTGTTCCATCCGTCAAGGACAATACAGAACTCATCCTCAATCTGCATGTACTCAAGTGTCTCCTCGAATCCCACCTCGTCAGTGGTATAGAAGTTCTTCCAGTTCAGCTGCCACAAGTTCCATCCATAGGTAGCATCGACATAGCCTTCCAACACGTCGGCGGCGGAGGTGAGCGACTCAGCGATGACATCGCCCAGCTCGAGTGAGCCGTCGGCATCGCGGTGGCACTTCACAATCTGGCACTTCAGGTCGATGTTGTCATAGTTCTTCAGGTCCCACACCAGCAGGTTGACGCCCTCGAAGTAGAGAGGAGCGTCAGGCTTGCCCTGGTAGAACACGAGCTTTTTAATCTGCAGGTTACTGCTGTTGATGTCTGGTGTGCCGTAGCGATCGTCGTCAGTAATACTATTGGCATTGATGCTGGCCTTGGTATAGACGAAGGTAGTGCCATCAGGCATCTGATTGCCCTCACTGGCTCCGTAGAGCGATGTGCTGACGTAAGCTTTAGCATCCGCAGCGGCGTGGCTGAGGAGCCAGGTGTAAGGCTTGCCAGCCTTGCCATTGGCAGAAGCCGTGACCGTAGCGGGCTGGAACCAGTCGTTAGGCCCGACGTTGAAGGTGAAGTCGCGGTCGGTGCCGGTGAGTGTCTCGCTGGCATCACCAGTTGTGGGGTCAAGCTTTGCCATCGTCCATGCGTAGGCATCGGCGGTGCCGGCGGGGGTGTAGTTCTTATAGGTGATGCTGGCATCGCAGGGCAGGTTGACATAGCTGGCCTCTGTGCCATAGAGCGTGGGTGAAATCTCGCTCATGAGGAAGACTCCACCAAGCTCGGTCTCAGCATTGGGAGCGGGCTGCTCACCAGGCTGGAAATACTCCACGTCGGTGTAATACTCAAACCAGCCAAGGTAGCTGTCACTCGACGGGTCAGAGAAGGCATCGGCGGTGAAGGCACCAAGAATGATGGCCTGCCCGGATGCAGCGCTGAGCGAACCGTCGTCACCCAGGGTGAGGGTGATGGCATAGTTATTGGCCTTGGCATTGGGGTCAAAGAGATAGAGGTAATAAATCCCCTGCTTTCCCACCACCTGTCCCATCCTTACAGGATTGACGGTGATGACATTGCCCGAGCGTGTGCAGGGCACAGCAATGCCGTTGGGGTTGGCAGCCGCAAGCGCAGATGACGTGGGGATGATGTTGACCAAGACAGGCTGAACAGCCTCGCTGGTTGTCTTCTCGCCCAGATAGAGCGTCCACTGTTCCTTCGTGTTGGTCGACTTGTTGACGCCGTATGCATCATATTTGGCAGTGTAGGTCACGCCTTCAGGCATGGGGTCCTTCTGTCCCTCGTAGCGGTACTGCACATTGTCGGTCCACTGGTAGTAGCCCAAGTAGTTCTCACCACTCACCTTGGGTTTAGAGAACACACCGAGAAGATAGGTGGTAGTGCCGACAGGCGAGAGCGAGCCGTCCTCGCCAAGAGTCAGGTTGATGGAGCCGTCGCCAAGCAGGATTTCGCTTACCTGGGTGGCAGCGGGGTTAAGGGCCATCAGTCCTATATAATAGGTGTTACCATCGCGGCCCTGATAGGAGGTGACAACTTGTGCAGGTATGCTGACAGTGTTGCCATCGACGGTGTAGTAGTAGTAGACACCCTGCTCGAAGCCCTCGACGGCGAGGAACTCCTCAGGCGTGGGCACGACGTTGACGAACACGTTGTCGGTCGACTCGTCCTCGTAGACCACCTGTGCGGGATACATGTCCCATGCCACGGGCGTCTCGGTCGCCGTTGTGCCATCGTTGTCGTAGTCTACACCTGTTGCATGATAGACTTCCTTCACCTGGGCAGCACGGCGAGGTGCTGCGATGCTGGCCTGACGGAAGGGCTTCATGGTGCGCAGCTCACGCTGGCCGAAGTTGACGGGCTGGCCAAGCACAGGATGAGCAGTGAGCTGTCGCTGCGGCATGGCGTTGGCAGGAGCAATGCGGCTGAGGGCCTGACGCTTCTCACCAACGACCTTATTCGTGGGAACATAGGGGAAGAGCTTTCTCACCATCTCGCGGGCAGGAGCCTGGTGCTGCTTTGCCTGCATACCGACGGTACTCCTCCTGCCTAACGACTGCGCCCCGGCAGTGATGCTGACGAGGGCAACGAGTGCAAAGAGTAAATACTTTTTCATAATCTTCAGTTTGCTTGTAGTTAATATATATGATTTTGTTTATTCTGTCCTGGTCAGGGTGAAGGTACTGCCTGCACCGACGGGTGCAAAGGTGACGCTCGTCGGCACAAAGTAGTTGTTGGGCGTCAGCGTGTAGTGGCCCACCAGCGAGGCGGCCAGGGCGCGCACGGCAGCATCCACCTCGGCGCTGCGGCAGATGGTCTTCATGTTGTTGTTCGAGGTGGCTGTGGCATCGTCATAACTGATGGTGTAGCTATAGTCGGCGTTCATCTGGAACTTCATGGACAGTCCTGCCACGGTGGGGTCCTTCTGTGTGGCCGTCCTGACGAAGGTGACGATGAGTCCGGTGATGTTCGAGCCGGCGGTGGTGCTGGCCAGGCTGATGCTCTTCACCGCATAGTTCTTGCCCATGGCGCCAATACCGTCGCGGATGGCATCATAGTAGCCTTTCTGCTCAGCAGAGAGGGAGGCATAGTCTAGGTTGAACACCTTGCCGCTCTTGTCGGCAGCCGTACGCAGATAGCGCATCACGTTGGGCTGCCAGATGGCCGTCAGGCGCACGCTGTCGTTCTCAGAGAGCAGGCAGGTGCTGTCAGGACTCATGCGGAACTCCTGGAACGTCGTGCCACCGATGTTGTTCACACGGTGCAGGCGCAGACCGGAAGGGGTGAACACACAGTTGATAGTCGTGGGGAAGAGCGGGTCGTTGATGCGCTCACAGTAGGTGATGACACCGCTGTTCAGGTTCTTGAAGTAGAGCGTGGTGTCGCCGTTGCTGACAGCAAAGTTGGTGGTGTCGTTGCTGGTGATGTAGCGCCGCATGGCCGCAACAGTGCTGATATAGTCCTGCCAGCTCTCCGTGGGGCACGGAACCATGCGGACAATGGCACCGTAACGCTCGCCGCGCAGCAGAATCTCGTCCTTGCTGTAGGAGGTGACCACGAGGTTATGGTCGCCGTGCATGCCCTCGCCGTCCTTGACCAGCACACGCGGGGCCTGTTTGTAGTCGACGGGGTCGATGAAGGGGGTAAGAATCTCGTTCCATGTGTTGAAAGCCAGCACGGGGCCGTCCTCGCGCAGCATCTGGTAGAGCGACGTTGCCTCGGTGTACTTGTTGGCGTTGCCATCGCGCAGGTAGCGGTGGTTGCTGCCCAGCGTCACCTTGCCGTTCTGGTCGAAACGGGCCAGGAGGTTGAAGCCCTCCACCTCGTTCATGCCAGTGAAGTACTGCATGACCCATCCGTTGGGAGCATCGACAAGAATCTTCTGAATGTCGGTCGTGGCCTGCTCAATGCGCAGGGCGGCGGGCTGGTCGAAGTAGTCCTCGTCCTCGAAGCTGCAGGAGGTGAGGGCTGTGGCAGCGCCAAAGCCTACGAGGAAAGCGAAGGACAGCTTACTGAAATATGTTGTCTTCATGATTGTCATTGTCTATACTAAATCTCAATTCTCAAATCTCAATTCTCAAATCACAAATCACTCCAAGCCGTAGACCTTGACCTGGCCGCTCTTGAGCCATTCGTTGATGTGGTCCTGACGGTAGCGCACCTCTTCGCGCAGCTCGTAGGCGTGCAGGCCCCAGCGGTCGGTATACCACTCGGTGGCAATGTCAATCTTCTTCAGCAGAGCGTTGATGCCCTCCACGGCGTCGGCAGTGGTGTAAGGCAGCCAGTTGAGGAACTCGCTGAACGACTTGAACTCGCGGAAGAACGTGTACTTGTACTTGGGCACATCGGCACCCGACTTCGAGTTGTAGGCCGTTGTGGTGTTCAGGTGCTGCTCGATGACGTAGGTGGTGTCCACGTCGTACTCGTTGGTGTTCTCGTTGAACACGTGGGTCTGCTTGTGCAGACGGATGTGCTGCCAGGGCTGTGAAGCGGCGTCGAAGTCGCGCACGCCGAGCGAGTCGATGAGCGTGGTGAGTGCTTCCTTGTCGCCTTGACGCAGGCCCTTGAGGGCGGCACTGCACAGACGGTTCATCCAACGCTCGTCGGTGTCGGTGATGATGCACGAGAGCGTCTCAACGAAGTCCTCGTAGGTGGCGCTGGAGCCATAGTGGGTGACATAGCCCAGCTGATGGGTGACGACGCTGTCACGTTCCTGCCACGTCATGGGGTCGTAGGTGCTCGACGTAACCTGACCGAAAGCCACGGGGTAAGCCTTGGTCTGGTGCAGGATGTGCGAGAACTCGTGGTGCATGGTGTGGAAGTAACGCTCGTTGAGCACCATGATGTCGTTGGAGTCATACTGCACGTCGGGTGAGTAGGCACGCATCTCGTTGACGTTGTAGAGCGTAATCTTCACGCCGCCGGCAGCGGTGCCGAGCACCTCGGTACCGGTGGTGGCATTGTAGCCCGAGGAACCGATGAAGTGGAAGATGCGGGGACCGTAGAGCTTCATGAACTCATCGCCGGCATACTTCGTGTAGACATCGTAGAAGAGGTAGCGAATCATCTGAGCCAGGAGCTGCGAGCGGTTGTAGTCGGCCGGTGCAAGCTGGAAGCTGAGGTCGCTGGCGGGATAGTTGAACTGGTACTGCACCTCGACATTGTAGGGCTTGACAAAGTTGTCGTAGAGCCACTGGTCGAAGGGTGCCGTGGCCTTGGTGGTGTCAACGGCAGGCACGGTGGTGTCGAAGATGCTGTCGGTGAGGTCGTCCTCAGAGCGGCATGAGGTGAAGGCAGCCACGAGGGTGACGACGGTGAGCAGTGATAATATCTTTTTCATCTCTTTCTTGCGTACATGATTATTACTTCAGTTGGAAGGTAGCGTAGGAGGGGCGATCCATATAGCTGTCCTGGTTGACGCTGTAGGGATTGCTGCGGTCGGTGCTGGGATAGCCGGCGTTGATGACGTTGGTAGGAATCTGCAGCACACGGCGCGGGTCGTTCCACTTCAGCCAGTCGTGGTGCACCTCGTCCTCCAAGGGACTGCGGTAGGCATGATGGACGGTGATGCCGTAGCGCTTGATGTCAAACCAGCGCAGGCCCTCGTACATGTTCTCGATGCGGCGGAAGTGGAGGACGCAATGCAGGACGCGCATCTCCTCGTCAGTGAGCTGCTTGAACTCAGGACTCATGTCCTGCATGTGCAGGTCGCTGATGAAGATATTCTCAGCAGGCGTGCCACTGTACTTGGCATCGATGCCGGCCTGAGTGAGGGGGTTCTCGACCATCTTCGACGATGTCCAGTAGCCCAGGTCGGTGATGGCTCCCTGACGGTCGCCAAGGAAGAGCTTGGCCTCGGCACGGCAGAGCAGCGTCTCCTCAGCAGTGAAGGGCTGATAGAGGATGTGGACGAAGCCGATGCCGGCAATCTTGTCGGTGTACTCAAAGTACTCATAGACACGGAAGAGCCAGAGGCCGTAGTCCTGGTCGCCCCAGATGAAGAGGTTGCCAGCATAGGCAGGAATATAGCCCGTCCAGTTGGGGCCTCCGCCGTTGTATAGAATCTTGTCGGTGTCGTCGATATTCTTTGCGGGGTCGCCGTCTTCACTCAACTTGCCGTTGTTGATGCAGTAGCGGCAGGCCGACATCATGCGGTCCTGGATGGAGTTGGTCGGCACGATGAGGAAGTTGCAGGCAGCCTTCTCGTCGTTGTAGTCGTTCAGACGGGTGTCCATGGTGTTGGTATTCAGCGACGACCACTTGCGCAGCATCGAAGCGGGGTTGGCACCTAAGGCTGCGTTGGCGTGCTCCAAGCACTTGTCGTACTTGCGCCAGAAGAGGTAGAAGCGGGCAGCCAGGGCATGGGCGGCGTTCTTGTTGAAGTGGTAGGCCGGCACCTTGTACTTCGAGTCATCGATGAGGTTGATGCCCTCCAGGATGTCCTGCTCGATGAGGCGGTAGCACTCGGCCACGCTCTTGCGGTATTCAGGCTGGCTGTAGTCCACGCTGACGGTGGTCTCAGGCTCGGTGACATAGGGTATGCCCATATCCTGCTCGCTCTGTGTGTCGTCCTTGTATGCCTCGGCGAAGACGTTCAGCAGGGTGAAGTGCAGCCAGGCACGCAGCAGGTGGGCCTCGCCCCACGAGTGTGAATACTGCGGGTCGGTCTTCGGGTCGTCACAGAGGTTGCGCATGGCCTCGATGGCATGGTTGGCGGTGGCGATGCCCTGATAGCAGGCCTCCCACGTCTGGTAGGGCGTGTCTTGCTCGCCGGTGCTGTAGTTGGTGATGTCCTCCCACTTGTAGGTCTGCTCATGCCAGGGGGAGTAGGCATCGTTGTGGGTGGCGGGCACCACGACATTGTTGTCAACCAGGTTGTCGCCTGAGAGCTCGCAAATGACAGCGGGCAGTCCGGCAGGATAGGCCGAGACGAGCAGCTGCTGCACCTTCTCAACGCTGTTCAGCTCAGAGCGGTTGTCGGGCACCTCGTCGAGCTTGTCGCAAGCCGTGAGGGCTGCGGCGAAACCGCAACCTACGAGGAAGGCAGCTACATAGTTGTTGAAATATCTCATTATCATAGTTTGCTTGTCAATAAATAAATCTCAATTCTCAAACCTCAATTCTCAAATCACTTAGAAGCCAAGACGCAGGGTTGCGGTGAACTGCTTGCTGATGGGCGATGCCACACCACCGGCATTGATGAACTCCGGGTCCTGTCCGTTCAGCTTCTTGTCGGCATAGAGCAGGCAGAGGTTGGTGGTGGCAAGCTTCAGCGATGCACTGCTGAGGAAGCTGTTGGCCAGCCACTGCTGGGGAACGGCGTAGGTGAGCGCCACCTCCTTCAGTCGCACGAAGTTGCCCTTGGCAATGCGCGCGGTGGAGTAGTTGTAGGCGTTGTAGGCGGTGCCCAGCGTGGTGGAGCCGTAGCGGTCGAGCTGGTTGCGCGAGGCAATGACGGGGATGTCGGTGCGCTGCTCGTCGCCACCCATCATCCAGCGGTTCTTGAACTCACGCGGCAGGGCGGAGAGGTCGCTGTAGGCAGAGTGGAACACGGGGTCGAGACGGACGACATTGCCACCACTGTAGGTGATGAACACGTCGAGGTTGAGGCGGCCCCAGTTGTCGGTGTAGGTAAAGGTGTTGTTGAACGAACCATACCAGGTGGGGTCTGACGGTCCCTCGTAGACGAGGAAGTCCTTCAGGTGCTCCGTCTCCTGGAAGTTGACATTGCCGACGGTGGTCTCGCCATACTCGTTCTTCACCATGGGCAGACCCTCGTTGTTCAGGCCCTTGAACTCATAGCTGAAGATGGAGCGCACGGGATAGCCCTCAAGGGCATAGCCCTGGCCACTGACGAGGTCGACGGCACGGCTGGCCACGTCGAGCGACGTAATCTCGTTCTCAGCCTTCGAATAGATAAGGTCGCTGGTCCAACGGAACTTCTGGCCTGCAATGTTCACCGTTGAGAGACCAATCTCCATGCCGTTGGACTTCATGTCGGCCACGTTGGCATACTTGAAGATTTCGCCACCGGCGCCCTGTGTATAGGTGGGGCCGATAAGGTCGAAGTTGTTTCGCCAGTAGATGTCGAAGTTCAGGGCGATGCGGTTGCCCCAGAAGCCGAGGTCAATGCCGAGGTTCAGCTCGTGCTTCTTCTCGTAGGTCAGCTCTGAGTTGCCCAGGTTGGAGATGTATATCTGCGACTCCTGTGCCGATGTGTAGGGGCGCCATGCCGTCTCGGGCATGAAGATGGCCTGTGCATTGGTCACCCACGAGGGACCTGTGTCGGCCGTCAGCGAGTAGCTGCCACGCAGCTTCAACTGCGACAGCCAGCTCTGTGCGCTCTGCAAGAAGGGCTCGTTGGTCATGTCGTAGGCAGCCGACACGTTCCATGTAGGCAGCCAGCGGCTCTTGCGGCTCTTGCCCAGACGGTTGGTGCCCTCATAGCGGAAGGTGCCGTTGATGGTGTAGCGCTGGGCATAGCTATAGACAGCCTGTCCGTAGTAAGCCAGGGTGTTGGTACGGGTGAAGGACTCGCCGAAGTAGTTGGTGCCCTCCAGGTTGTACTGCTTCAGCCAGGGATAGGGCGTGTAGACGATGCCGCCGTTGTCGAACTGGTAGCCCCAGCCCGTCCAGTTGGTCGGTGTGCGCTTGACGCTGCTGAACTCAGTGCCGAACATGGCATTGACCGTGTGCAGGTCATTGTACACGTCACGGTATTCGGCCATGAAGCGGTAGTTGTTCGACCGCATGTGGTCGTCGTACTGGTACTTGATACCACCCTCGGGCAGGACGCTCTCAGGCAGTGCCAGCTCATCGTCCGGGTCGGTGAAGAGCAGGGGGTTGGCATAGCGGATGGTGCTGTTGTCGTCGGTGGCGTCGGTACCGGCACGGTAGGCGTTGGCCTGGTTGGCATTGTCCATCACATTGTGCTGGCGACGGGTGTGTGACATACGGGTTGACACCAGTCCGCTGAGCGTCACCGTCTTGATGGGCTTGTATTCCAGCTCGGCGCGGAACATCAGCTCATCGACGTTGATTTCATTGAAGTTGTTCTCCAGCTCGTTGAAGATGTTGAACGGACTGTAGAAACGGGTGTAGTTGATGTTCGGGTCCAGACAGCGGCTGGTGTTCATGGCATAGCTGAAGGGGTTGATGTCGAAGTCGCGCTTCACCTCGCCCGTCACCACGTCGGTGGTCTGGTTCAGCGAGCCGGGAGCTTCCTGCTCACGGTGGCTACCCTGGGCAGCCAGCTTCACGGTGAGGTTCTTCAGGATGTCGTAGGAGGTGTTGCCATTGAAGGTGTAGCGGTCCACCTTTGAACGGTTGACATACTGGCCGGGGTCGTGCATGAGCGACATGGAGAAGTAGCTCTGCGACTTCTCGGTACCATTGGAGATGCTCACGGAGTGGTTCTGCGACACGGCGGTGGAGAAGAGCATGTCAAACCAGTCGGTGTTGCGGAACTCGGCCTCCTGCAGATAGGCGTTACGGGCGGCCTCGGTATTGGTCAGACCGTATTTGCCTGTCAGGGGGTCATACTTGCGCAGCTGCTGGAACATGTAGCCATAGATACCGGTGTTCTGCGAGTTCACCATGTTCTCAAGCTGCAGCCAGCCCTTGTCAGCCATCTCCTTATAGACGCCCATAATCTCCTGAGAGTTCATGATGTTATAGTCGCTGTAAGAGGGCTTCAGCCTGGTGGTAAACTCGCCAGTGTAACCCACGGTGGCGCGACCCTTGGCACCGCGCTTGGTGGTGATGACAATCACACCGGCCATGGCGCGCGCGCCATAGATAGAGGTGGCGGAGCCGTCCTTCAGGATGGTGAACGACTCGATGTCATCGCTGTTCAGTCCGGCCACAGCACTGGAAATCAGCGTCTTGGCATCGCCGGAAGCCAGCTCGTCGGCCGACACATCGACGTTGTCCTCGTAGATGACGCCGTCAATGACCCACAGAGGCTTGGAGTTGCCGTAGATGGAGGTGGCACCACGCACACGAATCTTCGGCGAAGCGCCGAAGGTGCCGCTGACATTGGTCACCTGCACGCCGGCCACACGCCCTTCGAGCGAGCGGCTGACGTCAGCCATGCCGGCAAGCTTCGTCTTGTCGGCATCAATCTTTGTTGACGAACCTGTGAAGAGGCGCTTGTCCTGCTTCACAATACCTGTAACGACCACCTCGCCCATGGTCTGGGCATCAGCATGAAGGGTAATCTTCATGCCGTTCTTTGGGGTGACCGTCTGCGTCAGCATACCAATGTAACTGACAACAATCTTTTTACCTGCAGGGACGGTGATGGTAAACTTACCGTCCAGGTCTGTCTTCGTACCTTGCTTGGTGCCCTGTATCAACACTGTTGCGCCTATACAGGGTTCGCCATTGTCTTCGAAGACCGTTCCGCTAATAGCTGTCTGTGCCCACGACATTCCAATCGACAGGAACAGGCCAACTAAAAGCATTGCTAACCTTTTCTTCATTTGACTTTATTAACTATTTTTTATGCTATCTTCTAACCACCCTTTCTCAGCGAAAGGTCATTTAAGCGTGCAAAGTTAATTGCTTTTTGTCAGAATAACAAATAAAAACATAAAAAAGTGGAAAATAAACGTATTTTTTTGCTTCAAACTGGCGAGCAAGCCTCTTTCAGCCATTGCCGCTCATCGTCAGCGAGCAGAGGCGAGAGCCGCTCAAGGACCAGACGGTGATAGCCATCCAGCCACTGACGCTCCTCGTCGCTGAGCAGCTCGGGCAGGATAGGTCGTTTGTCAATGGGGCACAAGGTAAGGGACTCAAACTGCAGGAAACGGCCGCACTCGGTTCTGCCGTCAGCCGGCATGGGGTCAGCAGCACTGCGGGGCTTGGCGGGCACGATGAGGAGCGTGTTCTCAATGCGCACGCCGAAGCGCCCGGCCAGGTAGATGCCCGGCTCGTCGGTGACGGTCATGCCCTCCACCAAAGGGGCTGGCTTCCACTCCATGCGAATCTGGTGAGGGCCCTCGTGTACGCTGAGATAGGTACCCACGCCGTGGCCCGTGCCATGCAGATAGCTGTAGCCTTCCTGCCACATGGCCCGCTTGGCCAGCACATCAAGCTGCGTACCACTGATGCCTTCAGGGAAACGAGCCAACTCAATCTGTATATGTCCTTTGAGCACCAGGGTGTAGACACGTCGCATCTCCTCAGTGAGCGGCCCCAGCGCGATGGTACGCGTAATATCGGTGGTGCCGTCCATGTACTGTGCACCGCTATCGAGCAGCAGCAGCCCTTCGCGCAGCAAGGGGATATTGCTCTCGGGCGTCGGCTCATAGTGAACGATGGCGCCATGCACGCCATAGGCGGCGATGGTGTCGAAGGAGATGTCGCGAAACAGCGACTGGGCTGCCCTCAGCTGCAGCAGCTTCTCACTGACGGAGCACTCGCTAAGCGCAGCTGTGCCGGTAGCCCCCATTGCCTTGTCTAACCAGCATAGGAACTGCACCATGGCCACACCGTCGCGCAGCATGGCATTGCGCAGCCCTTGCTGCTCTACGGCGTTCTTCACCGTCTTCATGCGCTTGACGGGCGACTCGTGTTCCACGATGACGGTCTTGCTGCGGGTGCCACGCCGCTCGTCGTTCTGCACGGCGCTGAACAGCGTATGGCTGACCTCATTGGGGTCAAGCAGGATGTTATACTCGGCGTAGTCGCTCAGGCCACGCGTCACCTGGCCATAGTCATCGGTGCCGATGCCGTTCTGCCGCAGGTATTCCTCGACCTGAGGCGACAGCTTTTCCTTATTTATAAATAATGTGGCCGAGGTGGAGCTGACGAGCAGATAGCTGACAAAGACGGGCGTGCAGTGCACGTCGGTCCCCCGCAGGTTGAGCGTCCATGCGATGTCATCGAGCGAGGCCATCAGCATGCCGTCGGCATGCAGACGGCGCAACTCCTGCCGGATGCACTGCAGCTTGCTGGCACAGCTCTCGCCGGCATACGCTTCGGGATAGAGTTCGACAGGGTTCAAGGGCACTGGCGGACGATTGCGCCAGATGCGCCCCAGCAGGTCGATGTTGGTGCGCAGCGTCAGGCCTCCCTCACTGCGCAGCTCCTCACGCAACTGCCGCACCTCGCTGGCCGAGGCCACCATGCCATCGATGGCAACTTCTGTTGAGTGTGAAGTGTTTAGTGTTGAGAGACTTTTGCCTATCCACTCGGCTATCGTCGGTGTGCCGTCGACCTTCAGCTTCATCAGCTGGAACTCAGTGTCCTTGAGCTGCTCCTCGGCAGCAAGGAAATAGCGGGAGTCAGTCCACAGGGCTGCCCCGTTCATGGTAACGACAGCAGTGCCGGCCGAGCCGTCAAAGCCGCTGATATACGCTCTGCCCTTCCAGTGGGCTGCGGTGTACTCACTCTGATGGGGGTCGCTGGTAGGTATGATGACGGCTGCCAGATGCTCGCGTTCCATCTCCTCGCGCAGCTGACTCAGCCGCAGTGCAATAGTGTTATTCATCATGTGTGGTGTGCTTTTGTCATTTCTACTTTGCAAAGATACAAAAATAATCTGACCTGCCATCAGCGCGCTATTGATTTATCTTTTCTTAAAGAAAAATAACAGAATAACATTCTTCTTTCTGCCATTTATTTTGTAATTTTGCGGGCGTAAATTCATAACAAACCATAAAACGTAAAGAATCACTATGGCATTTTTGACAAACGACAAACTGGTCATCGTCGGCGCAGCCGGCATGATCGGATCGAACATGGCCCAGAGCGCCCTGATGATGGGCTTGACCAGCAACCTGTGTCTCTATGATGTGTTCTCACCCGAAGGTGTGGCTGAGGAGATGCGCCAGAGTGGCTTCGACGAGGCCACCATCACCGCCACCACCAATGCCGAGGAGGCTTTCACCGGTGCGAAGTACATCATCTCGTCAGGTGGTGCACCCCGCAAGGAGGGCATGACGCGCGAGGACCTGCTGGCCGGCAACTGCAAGATTGCAGAGGAGCTGGGCCAGAACATCAAGAAGTTCTGCCCCGACGTGAAGCACGTCGTCATCATCTTCAACCCTGCTGACCTCACTGGTCTGGTGACGCTGCTCTACAGCGGTCTGAAGCCCGGACAGGTGACCACGCTGGCAGGACTGGACACCACCCGTCTGCAGAGCGCACTGGCAAAGAAGTTTGGTGTGCTGCAGAGCGAGATCAAGGGCTGCGCCACTTACGGTGGCCACGGCGAGCAGATGGCCGTCTTCGGCAGCCATGTCACCATCAAGGGCCGCAAGCTGACCGACATCATCGGCACACCTGAGTTCCCCGCCGAGGAGTGGGAGCAGATGAAGACTGACGTCACCAAGGGTGGTGCCGCCATCATCAAGCTGCGCGGCCGCAGCTCGTTCCAGAGCCCGTCGTACCTCAGCGTTGAGATGATTCGTGCCGCCATGGGCGGTGAGCCGTTCCGCTTCCCCGTGGGTACCTACGTGAAGACCGACAAGTACGACCACATCATGATGGCCATGAAGACCACCATGACCGCCGAGGGTGCCAAGTATGAGGTGCCACAGGGCACGGCCGAGGAGAATGCCAAGCTGGACCAGAGCTACGAGCACCTGTGCAAGATGCGCGACGAGCTGGTGACGCTGAACATCGTGCCGCCCATCAGCGAGTGGAACAAGATTAACCCGAACCTTTAATTGTTTTCAGTGTAGAGTATAGAGTGTAGAGTTTGCTACCGCACTGTATGTGCATTACCCTCGTGCGGTAGCAACCTCTACACTCTACATTTTACACTAAACACTCAAAAAGATGCTACTCCAGATAGGGATGATAATTGCCGGCGTAGTGCTGGTGCTGTGGGGCGCCGACCGCCTCACCGATGGTGCTGTGGCGCTGGCCGAGAAGATAAAGATTCCACAGATTATTATCGGACTGACCATCGTTGCCATTGGCACCTCAGCCCCTGAGTTCTGCGTCAGCTTGGTGTCGGCGCTCAAGGGTACGGCCGACCTGGCCGTGGGCAACGTCGTGGGCAGCAACATTTTCAACACTATGCTCATCACCGGCGTGGCAGCCATGGTGGCCCCCATGACCATCCTGCCTTCTACGGTGCGCAAGGACATCCCCATCGCTGTGGTGGCATCGCTCGCGCTGACCATCATGGTGGTCACCGACGGCGACCTGTCGCGCCTTGACGCCATACTGCTACTGGTGGGCTTCATCGCCTTCATGTGGCTGACGCTTCACGGAGCGAAGAACAAAGGTGGCGAGGACACAGCGCCCACGAAGTCCTACAGTATGGGCCGTGCCGTGCTGATGCTCGTCGTGGGTCTGGCCTGTCTGGTGGCAGGGTCGAACATCTTCGTCGACGGTGCCACTGAGGTCGCCGCACGCTTAGGCGTCAGCGAGGCCGTCATCGGACTGACCGTGGTGGCTGGTGGCACATCGCTGCCTGAGCTGGCTACCAGCGTGGTAGCAGCGCGCAAGGGCAACAGCGGCATTGCCATCGGCAATGTCCTGGGTTCAAATGTGATGAACATTCTGCTTATCCTCGGAGGTGCCGGTCTCATCAGCCCCATGACGGTGATGGGCATCACCACCGTCGACTTCGCCATGCTTATCGGCTCCATCCTCCTGCTGTGGCTCTTCGCCAACACCAAGCTCACCATGGCACGATGGGAGGGAGCCGTGCTCACCGTCCTGTTCCTGGCCTACATGGCATGGCTGGTGGCTGGCGCTATGTAACATTCTTTGAAAACTTGCACCAACAATTAGACTATGGCACTGAATCTGAACAAGAACCTGAAGCTCTATTACTCCATCAAGGAGGTGGCCGAGATGTTCGGCCTGAACGAGAGTACGCTAAGATACTGGGAGACGGAGTTCCCCTATCTGAAGCCCAAGACGACCGGGCCTAACAAGGTGCGCCAGTATGGTGAGAAGGACATCGAGCAGATTCGCCTCATCCACAACCTGGTGAAGGTGCGCGGTTTCAAACTTTCAGCCGCACGCAAGATGATTAACGCCAACCGTGATGGTTCCAACCGCAAGGCTGAGGTCATCACCCGTCTCATTGACATCCGCACAGAACTGCAGCAGATGAAGCGTCTGCTGGACGGCCTGCAGTAAGAGATGAGAGATGAAAGATGAGAGATGAGAGGTAAGAGGTGAGAGGTGACTGCCTGTTAGTCATGCTTTAAGGCTAAAACTAATCATATCTCTCATTTCTCATCTCTCATCTCTCATCTCTCACCTCTCAACGCTCCAGGTGTTTGAGATTTGAAACACCTTGTCGAGCGTTATCTCCTTCGCTTCCTTCTTTGTCAACTGACGGCTCCACCCTACCCTCTTGTCGGTGGCGGCTCCCTCGCCACTGTTCTCAAACTCCAGGTAGCGGGCGGTCTGCTTGGCCTCCTCACGCCAGTGATGCCAGCCCTCGGGGCGTATCTGCGCGGGCAGCGAGCAATGCATGAACAGGGTGTAGCCATAGTCACGCCAGGGACGGCCCAGGTAGACCTTTGTCACCTCAGGGGCACAGCTGACAGTACAATTATTAAATATGTACCCGTACATTATATTTTTGGGCGTAGAGGCCGCAGTGATATAGCTGTTAGACTTACAGTAGATGTCGCAATGCTCAAACCACACGGTGGAGGGGCCAAAGATAAAGTCGGTGGTTCCCTCAATGTAGCAATCCTTGAAGAACAAGCGCGTGCCAGCCACGCCCGTGTAGACGGTGTCCTGATGTCCGAGAAAACGGCAGTTGATGAACGTCAGCCTGTCGCCCTCGGTGTGCAGCGCCACGGCCTGCCCCAAGCGGGCGGAGTTGTTCTCAATGGTGATGTTCTTCAGTGTCATGTCGTTGCCCTCAATCTTCAGCGTGTAGGTGCGGAAGGTTCCCATGGGCCTCGCCTCACCCCCTTCCGTCTGGATGGGGAGCTTGATGTTGGCATGGTCGTCCCAGGTGATGATGGTCTGGTCGCGGTCCTCGCCACATATCTCGATGTTCTGCAGCCATGAGGGCAGGATGAGTTTCTCCTTATAGGTGCCCTTCTTCACGAAGATGACCTTGTGATAGTCCATGAAGGCGCGGCACACCTCAATGGCGTCACCCACGTTGCGGAACTGTCCCGTGCCGTCGCGTGCCACCACAAGCGTATCAGGATTGTCATACACACCTGCAGCCCGTACCGTTACGGCAGCCAACAGGACCAGAAAGAAAGAAAAGAATCGTTTCATTGTTAGTTGAGAGGTAAGAGGTAAGAGGTGAGAGGTGTATTAACTGAATGTATCATTCGTAGAGCGACCGCTCAATGACCAGCGGCATGCGCTTGCGCTTGTAGGCTGAGTTGCGATGGCGGGTGAGCACCCGCTCCACTGTCTCTGCGCCATAGGCATCAAGCAGGCGTTTCATCTGCTGCTCGTCGTCACCCTGCGTCAGGTAGGTGTTCAGGATGTCGTCCACCTCCTCGTAGGTGTGGCCCGGTGCTATCTGCGCCATGTCGCCGCCAGCCTCCACGCCATTGCCGTCAGTGGGTATGATGCCGTAGGCAGCACAAAGCGCCACATGGCGTGGGTCATCCTCGTCGGTGTAGCACTCAGTGAAGAGATATTTGCAGAGCTCGTAGACCTCATGCTTCCACAGCCCGCCGATGGGGTTATAGTCAGCCACATCACCATGAATGGTCCAGAAACCCAGGTTATGCTCAGTCAGGTTGTCGGTGTCCATGACGAGTCCGCCCGTCACCGATGCGATGTTATACAGATAAATCATGCGCAGGCGCGCCTTGATGTTACCCTGTGAGATGCGTGTTGAAGGGTAGCGCTGCTCGCAGGTGGCCTTCATCAACAGATACTGAGCCTGCAGGTTTTCCACCCAACACTCTGTGCAGAACGCCTTCATGGCCTTGGCAGCCGAGTCGTTTTCCTCAACCGAGTTTGACGAGCAAGGCAGGCTGACGCCGATGAACTTGAACTGCTGCTCAGGATAGCGGTTGACCACCTCGCGGCAGATAGCCGACGTAACGGTGGAGTCAAGGCCGCCACTAATGCCGAGCACCATTGTCTTCAGCTTATTGTCGATGAGATACTGGGCCGTCTGACCGACCATTGTTTCAAATACCCTTTTATAGTCCATAACAATTTATAGTTTTAGTGTTACATAATTTGCGATATCTCCTTCAGGTTATCCACCTCCTTGAGCTTGTCAATGATTTCGCGCATGTCTTCGCGGTCGTGCACACGCAGTTCGATGTTGCCTTCAAAGATACCATCCTCGCTGGTGAACATCAGTTTGCGGATGTCTACGTTCAGCTGATTACTGATGACGCGTGTCACCTCGTTCACCAGTCCGCGACGGTCGATGCCTCCCAGACGGAGGGTGGCATCGAAGAACAGCTTTTTGTGCATGTCCCACTTCACGTCGAGAATGCGGTTGCCATAGCTGGCCTTCAGCTTGTTGGCCACCGCGCAGGTACGCTTGTGAATCTCTATGCGGTTGTGGTTGTCAATGTAGCCCAGCACATCGTCGCCCGGAATAGGATGGCAACAGTCAGGGAAGATATACTGGCTGATGTTCTCCTCGTTCAGATAGATGGCCTTCTTGCGGTTGAACTTCTCTGGCACGACGAAGAGCTCAGGCTGCTGCGCCTCTTCCGTCTTTTTCGCCTTGACGAAAGGCACGTACTTGCGCCATCCGCCTCCACCGCCGTCGCTCTTCTTGTTCTTGCCCTTCAGCTCGTTCACATCCTCGTCGCCCAGCAGGATGCTCTTCTCGCCAATGGACTGGAAGAGCTCCTCGCGAGTTGCGGCATCGTGGAACTTCGCCAGCTGGTCAGCACGGGCCGTGGTGGCCTCGAAGCCGTTCTTCTCCAGCCATGCGTTGAGCATCTCCTCGCCCTTCTTCTGCACCTCACGCTGGTCACGGCGCAGCATGGCCTGTATCTTTGCCTTCGCCTTTGCCGAAGACACGAAGTTCATCCACGACGGCTGCACATGCTGCGACTTCGACGTGAGCACTTCTACCTGGTCGCCACTGTTGAGGCGGTGGCTCAGGGGCACCAGCTTATGGTTGACCTTGGCACCGATGCAGTGCGAGCCGAGGAAGGTGTGGATGGAGAAGGCGAAGTCCAACACCGTGCAGTTGGCGGGCATGGTCTTAATCTCGCCCTTGGGTGTGAAGACGAATATCTCGCTGGCATAGAGGTTGAGCTTGATGGCATCAAGGAAGTCCATGGCATCAGGCTGCGGGTCGTCGAGAATCTCCTTGATGGTGTGCAGCCACTCGGTCATCTCGCTTTCACTGTCGTCCTCGGCATGCCGTGTCTCAGAACCTGTGCTGCTGGCGTCACTCTCGCCGTCGATAGTGGGCAGCAGCGGAGCTTCCTCCTTGTACTTCCAGTGTGCGGCCAGTCCCTGCTCGGCAATCTCGTCCATGCGGTCAGAGCGTATCTGCACCTCAATCCAGTGCCCCTGCTTCGACATCAGGGTGACGTGCAGCGCCTGATAGCCGTTGGCCTTGGGTTTCGTGGCCCAGTCGCGCAAACGGTCAGGATGGCGTCTGTACAGCTTGGTCAGCGCAGTATATATCTTGAAGCACTCGTCCACCTCGTCCTGCCGGTTCTTGGGCTTGAAGATGATGCGCACGGCAAGGATGTCATAAATCTCACTGAAGCTGACGTGCTTGTTCTGCATCTTGTTCCAGATGCTGTAGGGTGTCTTCACACGCTCACGTATCTCATAGTCGTAGCCCATGTCCTCCAGTATGGTCCTGATGGGCTGCGTGAATTGCTCGAAAGACTGATGGCGCGAGATTTGCGTTTCATCCAGCTGCCTGACGATGGCAGCATACTCCTCGGGATGCTCAAAGCGGAAGCTGAGGTTCTCCAGCTCAGACTTTATCTTATAGAGACCGAGACGATGGGCCAGCGGAGCATAGAGGTAGAGCGTCTCGCCCGCTATCTTGTACTGTTTGTTGGCGGGCTGCGACTCCAGCGTTCGCATGTTGTGCAGGCGGTCGGCTATCTTGATGAGGATGACGCGTATGTCCTCACTCATGGTCAGCAGCAGCTTCTTGAAGTTCTCAGCCTGCGCCGATGCCTGCTCGCCAAAGATGCCACCACTGATTTTCGTCAGTCCGTCCACTATCTGGGCAATCTTCGCCCCGAACATGTTCTCAATGTCCTCTACTGTGTAGTCAGTGTCCTCCACCACATCGTGCAGCAATGCCGAGCAGATGCTGGTGCTGCCCAATCCGATGTCCTTGCACACTATCTGCGCCACGGCGATGGGGTGCATGATATAGGGTTCGCCCGACAGTCGGCGCACGCCCTTGTGTGCCTGCCGTGCGAAGTTGAATGCCTTGGCTATGAGGTCAACCTTCTTGCGGTGTCTTGAATTCAAGTAGTCAGCTATCAGCTTGTCGTATGCCTCGCTGATCATCTTGTCGTCGGACGCCTCTCGTTGTTTCAGTTCATCGTCGTTCATAGTAGCTTAAGTGTGAAAAGGTATAGGAATCGTTCAAAAGTAGAGAGTTGAGTAGAGTGAGAGGGCGACATGGGGGACCTTACTTGACACGGAGTCGCTGTCCTGGACGTATCGTATTGCTGCGCAAGCCGTTCAGCCGCTTAATCTTTGTCACGGTGGTGCCGTTGCGACGGGCAATGACACCGAGCGAGTCGCCACGCTTGACGGTGACATAGACGGCTCGCGACTGGTTGCGGTTGTTCTGGCGTGTGGGTTTCACCACCTCAGGCTGTTCCTCCACCTCCACCTCGTCACGCTTCAGCTCGTTCTTGTCTGTCATGGCGTAGATGGAGTCCTCCATGTCAATGAACCGCGACACGTCGCTCAGCGGCAGACGCAGCGGTGAGGGCGTACTGTAGCCAGGGATGATGTCCTTACGGTAGACGGGGTTGAGCGAGCGAATCATGCCAATGTCGATGTTGCAGACATCAGCCACCTTGGCAAAGTCGATGTTACGGTCTACCATCACGGTGTCGGTCTTAGCCGGCAGCTTGCTCTGCATGGGGCAGATGCCGTGCTCGCAGTAGTAGGTCATGGCATAGTTGGCCGCAATGAAGGCAGGCACGTAGCCACGCGTCTCCTTAGGCAGATAGGGATAGATTTCCCAGTAGTCGCGCTTGCCGCCCGAGCGCCTGATGGCACGGTTGATGTTCTCCGGACCACAGTTGTAGGCCGCGATGACCAGGTTCCAGTCGCCGAAGATGAGGTATAGGTCACGCAGATAGCGCGCAGCGGCATAGCTCGACTTCACCGGGTCGCGGCGGTCGTCGGTGAGCGATGTCACCTCCAGGCCGTATGCCTTGCCGGTTGCCAGCATGAACTGCCACAGTCCGGTGGCACCGACGCGCGAGACGGCTGTGGGGTTGAGCGCCGACTCGATGATGGGCAGATACTTCAGCTCCAGGGGCAGCTGATAGGTGTCGAGCGCCTGCTCGAAGATGGGCATGTAGAAGTTGGCGGCCCCGAGCATATAGCTCACCTGGCGGCGCAGGCGAACCATGTAGCGGTCGATGCACGAGCGTACCACATCGTTGTAGGTCATCTCCATGATGGTGGGCATGCGCTTCAGGCGGTCTATATACACCTCGCGGCTGAAGTCAGGGTTCTCGCTCAGCATCTGGCAGTCGTTGTCCGTGCTGAGGTAGGTCTTCGACATATAGAGGTTCATCAGGCTGTCGAGGTTGGCATCCGTCAGGGCCTCGGGGAAGTCGAAGCCCGGCTGGTTCTCCTCCTCGTTCAGCACCTCCACGCCGTTCCCTTCATCGAGCAATTCCTGGTCGTCGGTCTCAATCTGCGCCCATCCGGCCATTGGCAGACAGGTCATTAGCATCCATATCGTTTTCTTCATTATTCTTATGTTGTTTTTTCGTTCGTTATTTCCGTTGTCACGTTATTCCGTTGTCACGTTATCACGTTATTACGTTATCACGTCATCACGTTATTATTTCAAAAGTCCAGCACGCAGTTCACTCCTACTGCTGACGCCGAGAGGCCCTTGCTGCCATTGAGCATGCTGTTGCCGATGACCCCTGGACGCACCCTGAGCGACAGGTCCTTGCTGAGGTCGAAGGCTGAAAGCTCGGCATCGACGTAGGCATCAATGACTGAGATGGCATACACGCCGAGCATGACGAAGAAGCTGAGGTCGCGGTAGCGGCGGAACCGGTCCTTACGCTTCTTGAAGATGGTCTTGTAGCGTTCCTGGTTCTGCGGCGTAATCTGGCGTCCCAGATGCAGGAACTTGTTGTAGCTGGCCGTGCCGGGGTCGTCGTCCGTGATGTCCAGATAGGCCTGGGCATAGTCCTTATACATCATATTGTTCCACCGCATGGCATAGATGCAGCCCATGAATCCACCGTAGACCAGCGGCAGCTTCCAGTATTTGCGGTTGTATATCTGTCCTCCGCCGGGAATGACCAGTGCCAGCCACAGTGCCCGCTGCGGGTCGGGGCGCCACGTGCTCCAGTCGCGTTCCTCCCTGATGGCTTCGTGTTCTTCCAGCACCTTTTGGTCTATCACAGACAGCGAATCGTCCATCACGAAAGAAGAGTCACCAAACTCCAAGCGCTCAGCACTCATCCCCGACTGGTACATCGAGTCGATGGCCATGACGATGGAGTCAGGCACCACGGTCTGCGCCATAGAAGGAAGGGCAAACAGCAGCAGCAAAAGCCTCCCCAAGCCCCTCCAAAGGAGGGGATGTTTATATGCATGATGTGTCTGTCGTCGTTCCATTGAATAGTCTATCTGAACATCCCCTCCTTCGGAGGGGCTTGGGGAGGCTCCAATCATATTTATCATTTATCATTTAGGCCGCAGGCCGCCAATATCCTTGCCAACTCTGCCTCACTGGCAAAGGGGATGCTAATCTTGCCCTTCCCGTTGGCCGTGCAGGTGAGCTGCACCTTGGCATCCAACAGGGATGCCAGCTTCTGACGAGCCTCCACCATCACGGCGGGCAGCTGTGCCTTGGCGGCTATCTTCTTCTTGGCCACCTGCACGTCCTCGCCCTGCTTCAGCATCTGCACCATCTCCTCCACCTTTCGCACACTGTACTGGTTCTTCTGCACGTCGCGGAAGAGCTTCAGCTGCAGCGATGGCGAGTCGAGTGCCAGCAGCGCACGTGCGTGCCCCATGTCTATCTCATGGTTTTTCAGCGACATCTGTATCTGTGCGGGCAGCTTCAGCAGGCGCATGTAGTTCGTCACGGCGGTACGGCTCTTGCCCACCCGCTTGCTGATGCTCTCCTGCGTCATGCCCGTCGTCTCGGCCAGGTGTTCGTAGGCCAGGGCTATCTCTATGGCGTTCAGGTCCTCGCGCTGGATGTTCTCTACCAGCGCCAGCTCCATCACGTTCTCGTCCTCAACGGTACGTATGTACGCAGGTATGCTCTTCAGTCCAGCCCGCTGCGAGGCCCTCCAGCGCCGCTCACCCGCTATAATCTGGTAGCGGTCGGGAGCCACCTGGCGCAGGGTGATGGGAGCGATGATGCCCATGTTCTCAATGCTGGCGGCCAGCTCCTGCATGGCCGTCTCGTCAAACTCGCGTCGCGGCTGGTCGGGGTTGGGCTCTATCTGGTCGATGGGAATCTCGTTGAGGTTCGACGACCCCTGCGTCCGCACGTCGCTGGTATCAATGAGGGCGTCGAGCCCGCGCCCGATGCCCATGTCGTCAAGGCCACGGCCGATGACGCTCTTATCGTATTTCTTTCTTACAGCCATTGTCTCTGATTTGAGATTAATCTCAACTCTCAATTATTTTTACTGATGATTTCCTTCGCCAGTGCCAGATGGTTCTTCGAGCCTGTAGAGTCGGCATCGTAGAGGATGACGGGTAGTCCGTGCGACGGGCTCTCCGAGAGCTTCACATTACGCTGGATGACGGTCTTGAACACCAGTTCCTGGAAGTGGCGCTTCACCTCGTCGTAGATCTGGTTGGCCAGACGGAGGCGCGAGTCGTACATCGTCAGCAGGAAGCCCTCTATCTCCAGCTTCGGGTTCAGCTTCGACTTGATAATCTTGATAGTGTTCAGCAGCTTTGAGATGCCCTCCAACGCGAAGTACTCACACTGAACGGGAATGATGACGGAGTCAGCCGCCGTCAGGGCGTTCACCGTGATGAGGCCAAGCGAGGGTGAACAGTCAATGAGGATATAGTCGTACTCCTGGCGGATGGGTTCCAGCAGGCGCTTGATGACACGCTCACGGTTGTCCAGGTTGAGCATCTCTATCTCTGCGCCCACCAGGTCGATGTGGCTGGGTATGATGTCTAAGCCTTCGATGTCGGTGGTATAGATAGCCTCACGCACATCGGTCTTGTCGATGATACACTCATAGAGCGAGCAGTCCACCGTGCTGATGTCCACTCCTAAACCGCTGCTGGCGTTGGCCTGTGGGTCAGCGTCCACCACCAGCACCGTCTTCTCAAGTGTTGCCAGTGAGGCAGCCAGGTTAATGGTCGTCGTAGTCTTTCCCACGCCGCCCTTTTGATTTGCCAATGCAATGATTTTTCCCATTTTCAATCTTTTTTCCTTATGAATGAAAGTGCAAAGATACACATTTTCTATGAAACATCAGCCTTTTGCCCTACAATTTAAGTATTTTTGCACAGATTCTAAACCTTATTCTTGAGAATCGCGCAAGGTCGTAAGCAGCTGCTAAGCAAGCACCACATCGGCAGGAACTGTTATTCTATGTCAATATCCAGTTCAAAGATACTCTTTATGACCTTTGACAAAATGATATCCATGAATTCACTTTTCACAGAAGTCCTGTAGGACTGAGACACCTCCTCAGGACTGAAGTAGGTCATAAAATGCGTGACGAAATACGATTTTTTCAGCATTGGCCTTGTAAGCCATTCGTCTTTCAACTCTATAGTGTACTTGGGAAGATGGTTCTTGCTGGAAATAAGTACTGCATAGAACATACCTTCCTCGTCATCCTGCAGGTCTTTTCCAGAGATGACCAATGCCGGATGCACCTTATAACCTTCGCCAGGGAACTTGAACGTGACTTCCACTATTTCCCCATAATGCACTCCCTTTACAGCCATTTTTCTATCTGTTTGATGGAATGGCCGGATGTTGCTGAAAGAACTTTATCCATTGCCGTCGTTTCTTCTGGGAATGCCACAGGAGGCTGATGGTCGAAATACTCCTCCCATTGCTTATCTGACAATTCGCTTTTTCTGTTCTTCTTGGCTTTCTTCTTTGCGGGTATAGTGAACAAGCCCTGCACCAGGAAATTGATGACCCATGCCTTGTCTTCGTTACTCAGTGAGGATAGGGTTAGTTCAAGATTCTTTCTTTTGTCTTCACTCATCATATATTGTCCTTTTACGTACGTAAACTGATGCAAAGATAATCCTTTAATCTGATATTTGCAAAGTTTTCCCCGACTTTTTTATATAACAAGACCAAAAGCTCACCCACATGCGCAGTTTTTTTTTGAAACATAAGTGCAATTAGATTTTTTATCGTACCTTTGCAGCACGATGAGATACTATCTGATAGCTGGCGAGGCCAGTGGCGACCTCCACGCCTCGCGTCTGATGGCTGAGCTGCAGCGGCAGGACGCCGCAGCCGAGTTCCGTTTCTATGGCGGCGACCAGATGGCGGCCGTGGGCGGCACCATGGTGCGCCACTACCGCGAGCTGGCCTACATGGGCTTCGTGCCCGTGCTGCTGCACCTGCCCACCATACTGAAGAACATGCGGCGCGCCAAGCACGACATCGAGGCTTGGCAGCCCGACGTGCTCATACTTGTCGACTATCCTGGCTTCAACCTGAAGATAGCGAAGTACGTGCACAAAAAGGGCATCTGTCCCGTCTACTACTACATAGCGCCGAAGATTTGGGCCTGGAAGGAGTACCGTATCAAGAACATCAAGCGCGACGTCGACGAGCTGTTCAGCATCCTGCCCTTCGAGAAGGACTTCTTTGAGAAGAAGCACCACTACCCCATACACTATGTGGGCAACCCCACGAAGGAGGAGGTGGACAACACCAGCCCCACCAGCCTCACCCCCGACCCCTCCCGCGGGGGGGAGGGGAGGATATACTCTCAGGGCGAGAATGGCGCGGAGGATGTTAACAGGACTGTCATTCCTTTAGAGGAGGGAAAACCTGTGATTGCATTGCTCTGCGGAAGCCGCCGACAGGAAATCAAGGCGAACCTGCCTACCATGCTGCAGATTACCGATAAGCTCGCAGACAGCTACCAGGCCGTGATTGCGGGTGCACCGGGCATCGACGCCGACTATTACGACCAGTTCACCAGCGGCCACCGCGTGAGCATGGTCCATGGACAGACCTACTCACTGCTCTCACAAGCCCATGCCGCACTGGTCACCAGCGGCACCGCCACCTTAGAGACGGCACTGTTCAACGTGCCGCAGGTGGTGTGCTACGAGACACGCCCACACTTCCTCTTTGGCTGGCTGCGCAAGATGTTCCTGAAGGTGAAATACGTCTCACTGGTCAACCTCGTGGCCGACCGCGAGGTGGTGCCCGAGCTGGTGGCCGACACCTTCATTGCCGCCGACATTGAGAAGCACCTGAACAGCATCCTGCCCGTCGACAGCCCTCAGCGCCAGGACATGCTGCAGGGCTACCGTGAGGTGCGCAAACGCCTGGGCGAGCAACGAGCACCCGAGAACGCCGCCCGACTGACCATCGACCTGCTGCGGAAACGTTCCCACTGATTCATAAATAGTTAGAGCATGGTGCTACTCGTGCTACTCATGCTACCGAAGCACCTGAACCGAGTGAGTCCAGCCACGCATGGAGATAATTTCATAAAGCGGCTCCTGGCTGTCGTAAAGCATGGAGATAATTTCGTAAAGCGGCTCCTGGCTGTCGTAAAGCATGGAGATAATTTCGTAAAGCGGCTCCTGGCTGAAGTAAAGCATGGAGATAATTTCGTAAAGCGGCTCCTGGCTGAAGTATCTCATGGAGATATTCGGCCAATAGCGCCAGTAGCACCATTATCAGGGTATTTTAGCCCCAAAAACACCGATGAAATGGGCGTTTTTTGACGCTCAGTAGCACCAGTAGCACCAAGTAGCTACAAATTGCGAAGGCCACCCTCTAATGGGCAGCACCAGAGGGCTTTTGTCTCAAGCCGTGGCACGACGGTGCTGCCAAATCTCGATAGAGTTGATGATGTTCTGCCAGAGGATGTAGCAGCCTGGTCCTACCGACGACAAGGGGTTGAGGAAGGTGATGCTCATCCAGATGGCCAGCGACGTGTTCTTCTGTCCCAGCGCCTGACCGGCCTCCTGGGCATGGCCAAAGCGGCGGCCCACGGCGCGACCCACCACGAACTGCACGATGCAGATGAGCAGTCCCAGCAGGGCGATGGCCGAGAGGAGAAGCACCGAAGCCTCAGCATGGACGATGTTCTTCACCGTCACCCCCGTGACAATCATCAGTGAGCAAGCCCAGAGGTAGAACGACAGGTCGCGGATGGCGATGATGCGCTGGTGCAGACGGTGCAGGCGGTGCTTCACCACGTATGCCAGCAGCATGGGCATGACCAGGAGGGTGAGCATCTGGTAGAAAATCTTGGTAAAGGCGGTGATGAAGCTAACGTCGGCACCACGCTCCACCAAGGGGAAGCACAGGGGCACCATCAGGGCGGTGATGAAGTTGGAGAGGAAGGTGAAGGTGGTCATCTGCTCCAACGACCCGCCCAGCTTCTGCGTCACGACGGCTGCTGCCGTGGCCGATGGGGCAATGACACACATCAGCACCGCCTCTAACAGCACCAGCCACGAGGGGTTGGCACCATCCTTGGCCGTCAGCAGGATGACAGCCATCAGGACGGCGGTGAACAGCAGGTTGAGAAGGTTCACCCACAGATGCCAGCGCACGGGGCGCAGCTTGTGGAAGTCAACCTTGCAGAAGGTGACGAAAAGCACCAAGAACATAAAGAGGGGCAGCGATGCGTCCATCAGCGGTGAGAAGAAACGCGCCGCACCATCGAGCGAGGGCACGAAGCCAAAAACACAATAGACCGTAGCGCCGAGCACCATGGCCACGGGCAGCGTCCAGTCCTTCAAAAAACGCAACACTTTGTCCTTCATATCTAAAAACGGCTGCAAAGGTAGCACAAAATAATGAGGTGGAAACGCTGCGGAATGTTAACGTATCATAAAACAGCAGCATGCCGATTATACCTTTACGCCCCGCGTACATCAAATAGCTCGTAATGATGACTATCAACAGAAAAATGCATAAAACCAAACTGGACTGTGTATGGCGCTTGGCCATACTGTGTGTTTCTCTCCTCTTGTTCCCATTCCATCTCGTCGCCCAGGAGGACGACCATGTGATGACCATCAGCGGCCAGCTGCTCGACGCTGACCTGAAAGAACCGATGCACTTGGCCACCATCCAGGTGTTCTGGGCCAACGACAGCAGCTTCGTGGGTGGCACCATCAGCAATGAGCGCGGCAACTTCCGCGTCGAGGTGCCCTCGGCCGGCACCTTCCGTCTGAAGATTTCGTCCATAGGCTACCAGACGCTGCAGCGCGAGGTGACACTGCGGCGCAACCAGAGCCAGGAGCTGGGGCGCCTGCTGATAGCCCCCGACGCGCTGGTGCTGAAGGAGGCCGTTGTCACCGGGCGCGCCGCACAGGTGGTGGTGCGCAAGGACACGCTGGTGTATAACCCCGAAGCCTACCGCACGCCTGAGGGATCGCCCATCGAGGAGCTCATCAAACGCATGCCCGGCGCCGAGGTCGACGAGGACGGCAACATCACCGTCAACGGCAAGGCCATCAAGAAGATTCTGCTCGACGGCAAGGAGTTCATGCTCGGCGACGTGGAGACAGCCCTGAAGAACCTGCCGGTGAGCATCATCCAGAACGTGAAGTTCTACGACCAGCAGAGCGACCAGGCACGCATCACCGGCATTGAAGACGGCAACAAGGAGACGGTGCTCGACTTCACCATCAAGAAGGGCATGAACCGCGGCTACATGACCAACCTCGACCTGGCGGGCGGCACGCACCACCGCTACGCCTCGCGCGGCATGGGCAGCAGCTTCACCGACAAGACACGCCTGGTGCTGATGGGCAACCTGAACAACAAGGAGGAGAACGCCGGATGGTGGAACCGCCGGGGACTGAACGCGCGCAAGATGGTGGGCACGAACCTGAACTACGACGACGGCGACAAGCTGAAGGCAGACCTGAGCCTGCGCTACAACCACCGCGACGGCGACAACGTGAACGAGAACGCCTCAGAGAGTTTCTACAGCCAGGACTACCGCACCTTCTCGAACAGCATGTCGAAGAGCATGACACGCAGCAACAACTGGTATGGCAACATGCGCTTGGAGTGGAAGCCTGACACGCTGACGAACATCCTGATGCGCGCCAATGCCAGCTATGCCACCAACGACGGCACCAGCGTATCGGCAGGGGCCACCTTCGACGACGACCCCTACCTGTACGCCGACGACCCGCTGAGCGACGTGACCAAGCTCGGCACACACCTGGTGAACCACAACCAGGGGGCCAGCCTGACGTATGGCGAGAACAAGAACGTATGGGGCATGCTGCAGCTCTACCGCCGACTGAATCCCAAGGGCCGCAACATCACCCTGCGCTTCGAGGGCAACACCGGCAGCAACAACCAGCGCAACACGTCGAACAACGACGTGCATCTGTTCCGCATCAAGAACCAGGAGGGGCAGGACTCCGTCTACTTCACCGCACGCTACAACACCACGCCCACGGACAACAGCGGCTACGTGGCCAGCGCCACCTACAGCGAGCCGCTGTGGAAGGGTGCCCACCTGCAGGCCAGCTACGAGCTGCGCTACAGCCAGAACAAGAGCGACCGCCAGACCTACGACTTCAGCCACCTGCCACAGAACATCTTCTACGGCATCGTACCGCACTACCGCGAGTGGGACACCTGGCTCGGCGACGTCGACGAGCACATGGGCAACTACCTGGACAAGAACCTCAGCCGATACTCCGAGTACAAGAACTACACGCACAACGTCCGACTGACGCTGCGCCACTGGCAGGAGGAGTATGACTACAACGTGGGATTCCTCATCCAGCCCCAGCACTCCAACTTCATACAGGACTACCGCGGCGTCTACGTCGACACCGTCCGCAACGTCACCAACCTGACGCCCACCATCGACTTCCACTACAAGTTCAGCGACCAGCACGACATCTGGCTGCACTACCGTGGCGACACCCGGCAGCCCGACATCACACAGCTGCTCGACATCACCGACGACTCCAACCCGCTCTACATCACGCAGGGCAACCCGGGACTGAAGCCGCAGTTCACCAACTCGCTGAATGTCTACTACAAGAACTACATCAGCCGCTACAAGCGCAGCATCGTCGTCTACGGCAACTACCGCCACATTCGCAACAGCATCTCGAACCTTGTGCGCTACAACGCCGAGACGGGCGGCAGCACCTCGCGACCAGAGAACATCAACGGCAACTGGAACGCCGACGGAGGCCTGAACTTCAACACCGCCCTCGACTCGGCAGGACGCTGGAACATCGGCTCCGACTCGCGCGTGCGCTATAATAATTATGTCAGCTACGTGGCACAGCAGCGTCTTGACGCCCAGAAGAACACCACGCGCAGCACCACGCTGAACGAGCGACTGAACCTGAGCTACCGCAACGACTGGTTGGAAGTGACGCTCGACGGCAATGTGAACTACCAGCACTCGCGCAACGAGCTGCAGCCCAACGCCAACCTTGACACATGGCGCTTCAGCTACGGCGGACAGGTGCTGCTGCGCCTGCCGATGGACTTCGAGGTGTCAATGAACCTGCACGAGCACAGTCGAAGGGGATATAACGACCCATCGTCGAACACCAACGAGCTGATATGGAACGGGCAGGTGTCGAAGGCGTTCCTGAAGAGCAAGACACTCGTCGTGGCGCTGAACTTCTACGACCTCTTAGGGCAGCAGAGCAACTACGAGCGGTGGGTCAACGCCAGCGGCCGCAGCGACACACGCTACAACAGCATCAACTCGTATGCCATGCTGCACGTGCGCTACCGCCTGAACATGTTTGGCGGAAAGGTGGACACCGAGGGACGCTACGACAAGAAATGGGGCAACAACGACCGCAGACGTTGATGCCCCACCTCTCACTTCTCGCCTCTCACTTCTCACCTCTCACAGGTGCAGCGTGTGCCCCATGCGCTCTTGCTTGGTGCGCAGATAACGCAGGTTATACTTGTTAGGCGTCACCTCGATAGGCACGTTCTCGACAATCTCCAAGCCGTATGCCTCTAAGCCTACGCGCTTCACGGGGTTGTTGGTCATCAGCCGCATCTTGTGCACGCCCAGGTGGCGCAGCATCTGCGCGCCGCAGCCGTAGTCGCGCTCGTCGGCCTTGAAGCCCAGGCAGAGGTTGGCATCGACGGTGTCGTAGCCCTCCTCCTGCAGCTTGTAGGCGGCCAGCTTGTTCATCAGGCCAATGCCGCGCCCCTCCTGCTGCATGTAGACGATGACGCCCTTGCCCTCCTTCTCAATCATCTGCATGGCACGGTGCAGCTGTTCGCCACAGTCGCACCGCTTGGAACCAAGGATGTCGCCCGTCATACATGACGAATGTACGCGCACGAGGATGGGCTCGTCGTCAGCCCACGTGCCCTTGATGAGTGCGAAGTGCTCCTGTCCTCCCACCTTCTGACGGAAGGGGATGATGCGGAAGTGACCATAGTCAGTGGGCAGGTCGACCTCCTCGCCCACCTCGATGAGCGACTCCTGCTGCAGACGGTAGCTGATGAGGTCCTTGATGGTGATGACCTTCATGTCCCACTGGCGGGCAAACTCCAGCAGCTGGGGCATGCGCGCCATGGTGCCGTCGTCGTTCATTATCTCCATCAGGGCACCGGCAGGATAGAGGCCGGCAAGCTTGCAGAGGTCGATGGCGGCCTCGGTGTGGCCACTGCGGCGCAGCACGCCGTTGTCCTGCGCATACAGGGGATTGACATGGCCGGGGCGGCCGAAGGTCTGCGGCGTGGAGGCCGGGTCGGCCAGGGCACGGATGGTGGCGGCACGGTCGTGGGCACTCACACCGGTGGAGCAGCCCTCAATCTTGTCGACAGTGACGGTGAAGGGGGTGCCCAGCAGCGATGTGTTGTCCTGCACCTGGTGGGGCAGGTCCAGCTCGTGGCTGCGACTGATGGTGATGGGGGCGCACAGCAGGCCACGGGCATACTTCAGCATGAAGTTCACCATGTCAGGGGTAATCTTCTCAGCGGCACAGATGAGGTCGCCCTCGTTCTCGCGGTCCTCGTCGTCGACGACGATGACGAACTTGCCTTCACGGAAGTCGGCCAGGGCGGCGTCTATAGTTGACAGTTCTTGGGTCATAGCTCGTTTTTTTATTACGTTATCACGATATAACGTTATAACGATGTTTCATTATTATCGTTTAAAGCGTTATCGCGTTGTTTCTTTATTACGTTGTTCTTGATGGTGTCCACAATGGCATTGCTGGTCTTCTCAATGGTTTTCAGGTCCTTGTAGAGCCTGAAGCGGAAACGCAGCATGCGTATGTAGAAGAAGATGCCGACGGGCAGGATGATACCCGTCAGGGCATTGAGCCACCGCTGGCGGAAAGGCCGCGTGTGGGCATGGGTGGCCAGCACGGGGTACTGGTTGAGCAGGTGCAGCACCTGCTTGTCGCGTGTGTTCGAGAGGTCGTCGATGACCGTCTCCAAGCGCTCGCTGATGTCAATAATCTGGCGGTCGTCGCCCGGCCGGAAGAACACCTTCAGCGGGTTGGGCCAGCGCAGCAGGTGATGCGCGCGGCCGTAGGCGTCAATCTCCTCGTTGATGGAGACCAGCTGCTGGCTGTCAGCCACATAGTCGGGGTCTTCAATGACGACCTCCTTGCCCGCAATGTTGCGTTTCTGCCGCAGTCCCAGCATGCGGTGCAGCAACAGGCGGTAGGCATCGATGTTGAACACGGTGGAGTCGTTGTTGGCCTTGTAGGTGAAGAAGATGGCCAGCGGGGCCAGGACAAAGGTCGAGATGCCCTTGCCGAACCACACCGTCCAGTTGTCGTCACGCGCCATGCGCATGCCGGAGTTCTCGAAGATGTAGTAGACGATGAACACCAGGACGCTGATGATGACGGGCACGCCCAGGCCGCCCTTGCGGATGATGGCGCCCAAGGGTGCCCCGATGAAGAAGAAGATGATGCACGACAGGGCAAGGGTAAACTTGCCGATGAGCTCTATCTCGTGCATGCGCTCCTGACGGAAGTTGAACTTGGCCATGTCGGCCTTCATCTGCAGGTCGTTGACCATCATCTGCGCCTGTCGCGCCGCGTTCTTCGTCACCTCGCGGTGCTCGTCACCACCAAGGCTGGTAAAGAGCGAGTCGAAGTCGGGCACCCGATGCTGGTCGGTGACCACCGCTATGCGGATGGAGTCTTCGTGCGAGAGCTGCGGCAAGGGCATGACATAGGCGCGCGCCTCACGATAGAACTGTCGGCCCACCGAGTCATTGCCTTGACGGATGGAGTCCAGGTCGTGCAGAATCTGCTTGCTGCTCTTGGCCTTGGCATTGCCTGAGATGGCTGAGGCATCGGCGAGGTTGAACTCACCGTCGAAGTCGAGCAAGACCTGCTTATACGCAAACGTCTCGCGCCGATAGGGCACCTCGGCCGTTCCACCCAGGTCCTGCTGTTTCATGTTCTCAAACCACTCGCCACTCCACAGCGTCAGCAGCAGGTGCTTCTTCTCAGCCGTTGACTGCAGCATGCCCGAGTCGGCCAGGATGATGGCCTGGTCTTCGTAGGACCCCGTCTGGCGGTAAATCATCATGTTATAGAGCTTGCCGGTGGTCAGGTCCTTGCGCTGCACATAGAGGTTGGTGCCTGGTATGCCATCGTAGAACACGCCCTCGGGAATCTCCAGCTCAGGACTCTTCTGCTTCATCGAGATGAGCAGCTGCGCCAGGTTCTTGTTCGCATCGGGGCCAATCTTCTCCTGGAAGTAGATGGAGACGCCCGCCACAAGGATGACAATGACGATGAGCGAGCGCATGCTCTGCAACAGCGAGATGCCGGCCGCCTTGATGGCTGTCAGCTCCGACGACTCGCCCAGGTTGCCGTAAGTGATGAGTGAGCTGAGCAGGATGGCCAGCGGGAACGCCTGGGGCATGAGCATCAAGGCCATGTACCAGAAGAACTGCGCCAGGACGTCCATCGTCAGACCCTTGCCGATGAGGTCGTCAATATATCGCCACAGGAACTGCATCATCAGCACAAACTGGCAGATGAAGAAGGTGGCAATAAAGAGCAAGCCAAACTGCTTGGCTATGAATATGTCTAATTTCTTTATCCTCAACAAAACCTAATTCCTATTTCCTGTTCCCCGACAAACAGAAGCAGCACCCCTTAACTCCTAACTCAAATCAGAGTCCACTCGACTGATGCAGACGCTCCAGGTTACCATCCCATAGCTCGTGCAGGTCGTCGATGTCGTCGGGCAGCGAATAGTCAGTGACGCAGAGGCACACCTCTTCGGTCAGCTCGCTGCGCCCGATGCGCATCTCCCAGTAAGCCTCAGGGTCAGTCTCGTCGACCCATTTCAGCTTGATGTGGCTGTTCTTCTCACGCTCCATGATGCGTGCATGCATGGTGTGATGCTCGCCCCACAGGTCGCCCCAGGTCAGTTCCATCACGCCATTGGCCTCGTTCACTCGGTCGGCCACCCACCGCTCCAGCCCGTGGTCGGTACTCATGAAAGTCCACAAGATGTCCGGCTTGCGAGCATTCAGTGGATATTCAAGTTCCAGTTTCTGCTTCTTCGTGTTCATCAGGTAAACAATTATGTTGGGTGCAAAAGTACAAATAAAAATGTGATTACAGGCAAGAATCTCCGTAATTTTTACTATCAAATTACTAAATAAAGTTAACGGCGAGAAAATTCCCGTTATGATATTCTTGCCTTTTAGCAAAAAGTTGTACCTTTGCACCCGCTTAAACGAAGAAGCTTGTTGGCGGGATAGCTCAGCTGGTTAGAGCGCATGATTCATAATCATGAGGTCGCCGGTTCAATCCCGGCTCCCGCTACCGCTGACAAAGCAGCCAGGCCAAATGACCTGGCTGTTTTTTTGTTGGCCGTTGAGCATTAAATAAATAATTATGGAACGTCCACTGATACTCATCAGCAACGATGACGGCTACCAAGCCAAGGGCATCAACCAACTTGTCGACATGGTCAGACACCTGGGACACATCATCGTCTGCGCACCTGAAGGGCCGCGCTCAGGCTTTGCCTGCGCCTTCTCAGCCACCACGCCACTGACGCTCACCCTGCGTCGGCAGGAGGAAGGGGTGGAGATATGGTCATGCAACGGAACACCCGTGGACTGCGTGAAGATGGCCCTGCACGAGATAGTGCCCCGCCGGCCAGACCTGGTACTCGGCGGCATCAACCACGGCGACAACGCCTCGGTGAACACCCACTACAGCGGTACCATGGGCGTGGTCATGGAGGGCTGCATGAAGCATATTCCCTCGGTGGCCTTCTCGCTCTGCGACCACCGCGACGACGCCGACTTTGAGCCGATGCGCTCATACGTCGACCGCTTCACACGCCAAGTGCTGCAGCAGGGCCTGCCCAAGGGCGTCTGCCTGAACATTAACTTTCCGTTGATAGAAGAGCGTGGAGAGGATGGTTATTACCGTGGGGTGAAGGTGTGCCGCATGGGCCTCGGCTCATGGCAGAACGAGGTCACACGGTGCCACCATCCGCGGGGCTACGACTACTGGTGGATGGTGGGGCACTACCACAACGACGAGCCGGAAGCCACCGACACCGACCGCTGGGCACTGGACCACGGATACGTTGCGGTGACGCCCACAACCATGGACGTCACCGCCTACGAAGCCTTCGATGCGTTGAAGGCATTTATTTAAGTTCCGGATTTTTTTAGAGGTGAGAGGTAAGAGATGAGAGGTGAGCCCCTAAGGCCTCAGCGCATCAATCCAGCAAAGGAAAGCGACGAGTGAGGCATTCCAGTTGATGGCAATCTCATTGGAGGCATACGACTGCATGACATCGGCATACGACTCGTCGGGATAGTCTGAGGGATAAGGCGTGGTCATGTCGTTCTTGTCCTGCTGCCCAGGATTGGGTCCTCCGACGAGCATGCCTGGGAAGGGCTTCTCAATGCCGTCGGCCTCAGAGATGCGGTGATGGGGGTGCATGGGACTCTTGTCGCCAAACCCTGTCACATAGCAGTAGCCTGTAGCATTGCGTCCCAGCAGGTAGTCAACATTCTGCAACGCGTATGGACGATATTTGGCAGTGCCCGTCAGATGGTCGGCATAGAGCAGGGCCATGGCCGCACAGCAGCAGTGCTCGCCTAAGCAGCCCCAGCCGAAGTCGGATGGCTTGTTGCCGTATGGCGAGTGGAACAGCGAGGTGGACACGCCACTCACCATTGCGTCGCAATAGCTCAGCAGCTGGTCTTGCATCACTTGGCGCAGGGCGTGGGTGCTGTCGCCGCCCAACCATTCGAAGGCGCCCAGTGAAGCCACATTGCCCCATGTGGGCGTGGTGAAGTGGCGGGGCTGGGTACGGATAGCATCGTCGAGGTACTGCTGACGGCCCGTCAGCTTGTAAAGCGCCGAGGCAGCCCAGAAGAACTCGTCGGCAGCATGGCCGTCGCCGTAGGTGCCGGTGGTGACGGCGGGATTCTTCAGCCGCTCCTGAACGTAATAGGCATCAGGATGCTCGGTAGCCCACTGGTAGGCACGCTCAGCCATGGCTGCCGCCTGCGCCGGGAAACCGGGATAGTCCTTGCCGAAAGGCTCGAAGAGCCGCGCCGCATCGGCCATGACGGCGGCGAAGTCGAGCGTGGCAGTCACGCTCTTCTGCACCACGAAACGGGGCTGGCGACAGTCAGCAGGCATGATGAAGCCCTCGAAGTTGGGCGTTGTCAGCTTGTGGTAGACACCGCCGTCATAGGGGTCCTGCATGGTCATCAGCCACTGCAGGTTGAACATCACCTCGTCCAGCAGGTCTGGCGTCTGGTTGCCACTCTCGGGGATATCGGTGTTCAACCTGGCGAAGTAGTCAGGCAGCTGTTCGTAGGCCGCGAACATCAGACCGATGCTGAAGGCCGAGTTCACCACATATTTATTATAGTCGCCGGCATCGTACCACCCCAAGGGCGAACTGATGACCGTTCCGGCTGGTCTCAGTGCCGAGGCTGCCGAGGGATGCACCAGCACATGCGTGTCGGCATGTCCCACGGGACGGTTATATGCCCCACCCTTCTCAATGGCCACGCCAGAGCGGATGAGGTAGAACAGGCGTAGCGAGGCCGTGGCGATGTCGTGATAGGGCTGGTCAGCGACATGCAGCAGACACGACTCCTTGCCCACCGTCACACGATAGTCACCGGTGGCGGTCAGCGAGCCGAGGTCGACCACATAGCGGGTCTTGTGCGACCATGGCGACACACTCTTGCGTGTCACCTTCGGGCGCACCACGCGGCCGTCGGGCGTCGTCACCTTCACCTTGCCTGAGGGGTTGACGCCCTCAATCACCACTACCTTCTCCTGGTCGGGATAGCAGCCCACCTGGTTGCGGCGAATCTGCACCCCACCCTGTGCCCATGACAGCGATGCTGCCATCAACAGGGCCAATGTCAAACATATTTTCTTCATTATACTCAATGCTTAATGCTCAATGCTCAAAGTATTCTCTCACCTCTCCCCTCTCACCTCTTCCCTCTCATCTCTCATCTCTCAAAATAGCCGTTGTGCGAACTCAGTGAGATAGATGCGCCAGTTGCGCCAGATGTGTCCACCGTCGGTCTCCACATACTCGTAGCTATAGCCCTTCGAGTCGAGATAAGCCCGATAGTCCTTGTTGTTGCCGTAGAGGAAGTCGTCGCGGCCAATGGCAATCCAGTAGAGGGCGGGCTTCTTCTGGAAGAGCGTCTTCAGCTGTTGCTCCACCTCGGCGCTGATGTGCTGCTGGTCCAAGCCTTGCACCAATACGGCAACTGAGAACAGGCCGATATAGTTGAACAGGTCAGGATAGAGCTTCGATGTGGCAAAGCTGTGGAAGCCGCCCATCGACAGACCGCAGATGGCACGGTTCTTCTTGTTGGCCAGCGTGCGGTAGTTCTTGTCCACATAGCTCACGATGTCCTTGAAGCTCTCCTCGGTGCTGGCTACGGGCTGCGATGCCTGATGAGCCCTGAACGACGGCTTGTACATGCTGGCAGCACCGGGGGCTGTGCTCCGTGGTGTCCACTCGCCCGGGGCGGCGTCGCAGTTGGCATTGCCGTTGGGCATCACCACAATCATCGGCTTCACCTTGCCTTCGGCTATCAGGTTGTCGATGACCTGTGCCGCGCGCCCCAGCGTGGTCCAGGCGTCCTCGTCGCCACCGGCACCATGCAGCAGATAGAGCACCGGATAGCGGCCGCCGCGGTCGTAGCCGGGCGGTGTGTAGAGGGTCATGCGCCGGGTGGACTTCAGCGTGGGTGACGGATACCACACCTTGCTGACGTTGCCGTGGGGCACGTCGTTCACGTCGTAGAGCCAGCCCTTGTCGCCCTTGGCATGGGTGACGATGAAGATGTTCTGGAACGATGCGATGTCACGGCAACGGTAGACATTGGAGGGGTCGAGCATGTCCATGCCGTTCACGCGGAAGCGGTAGGAGTACAGCTCAGGCTCCAGCCGGGCCGATGTGTAGGTCCAGACGCCTTTCTCCTCTTTCATGGCGGCTGCCTGAGTGCCGGCGGGAAGGAAGTCGCCGGTGACCTCGACGGTGACGGCCTTTGGGGCAAAGAGCCTGAAGGTGACGGTGCCATCGGCATTCACCTCGGGCGAGGTGAGATTATTGACATCGAACAGCGCCTGCTGTGCCCACGTGACGGTGCTCAGCAGGACGGCTAAGGTAAGAAAGATTCTTTTCATGTGCTTGACGGATATGAGTTATTGGTATCTTATTCTTCGTCCATGGGATAGCGTACGCCCCACTGCTGCCGCAGCTGGTCCATGAGCTGCATGATGTAGAGGGTCTCGGCGTGCGGCATCTCCTCCGGCTCTATCCGCCCCTCCATCAGACAGCGCCGACAGCTGATGAACTGGTACTCATAGCCCGTTATCTGCTTCGGCACGCGCAGGGTCTCTATGTAGGTGCGGTCAGGCCCATTGACGGTGATGGTCTGCGGATTGTTGATGTTGTCGATGATGAGGTTGCCCTGGGTGCCGGCTATGACGCCGATGTTGTCGCCCACGCAGGCGGCACTCGATTGTACGTTGGCCAGCAGGCCGTCCTTCAGGACGATGGTCATGGCGTTGGTCAGGTCCATGCCCGTGGTGCTCTTCACACAGTGGCCGTCAAGGGTCACGATGTCGGCATCGGTGAACATGCGGACGAAGTTCAGGGCATAGACGCCCAGGTCGAGCAGTGCGCCGCCACAGAGGTCGGGCCGCATGATGCGGGGCTTCTCGCCCATCGAATAGCCCAGGGTGGCGGTGATGAGCCGCGGCGTGCCGATGCGACCGTCGGCCATGAGTTTCCGGACCATGGCCACGGCAGGCTGATAGCGCGTCCAGATGGCCTCAGCCAGCAGCACACGCTGCTGACGGGCCAGGGCGACGATGGCCTCAGCCTGACGGTAGTTAGCCATGAACGCCTTCTCCACCAGACAGGGCTTGCCGGCCAGCAGGGCCTGGCGCGTAACGTCGTAGTGATGGCTGTGGGGCGTGCCCACATAGATGAGGTCAACGTCAGGGTCGCTGATGACATCGGCGTAGGAGCCGTATGCCTTTGAAATATGCCACTGGGCGGCGAAGGCCTCAGCCTTTGCCTTGGTCCTTGACCCTACGGCAATGGCCTCCGCCTCGGGAAGGCCCTGCAGCGTCAGCGCGGCCTTCTCGGCTATCCAGCCGGTGCCGATGATGCCAACACGCATGATATGGTCTGCTTTCATACGCCTATCCCCTTGCCATACGGTAGATGTTCTCCATGTCCTCGGCGCCCAGGACCTTCAGACAGCCGCAGGTGGCAGTGTAGTTGCGACTGCACTTGCGGGCCATCTCGCGAATCTCGTCGTCAGTGATGTCACGCCCTATCAGCTCCTTGATGTTGGTGGGCATGCCGATGGCGTGGTAGAAGCGCTCCATGGCCTCAATGCCTTTCAGGGCTGTGGCCTCGGGCTGGCTGAAGTCGTTGGGCACATCCATCACATTGACGGCAAAGCGCACAAAGCGGCTCAGGTTCTCGTGCATCACATAGCGTGCCCAGCTGGGCCATACGGCGGCCAGCCCGGCACCATGGGTGACGTCGAACATGCCGCTCAGCTCATGCTCCAGCTGGTGGGTGGCCCAGTCGTCACTGATGCCGCAGCCCGTCAGCCCGTTGTGGGCAATGCTGCCACCCCACATAATCTGTGCACGATGGCGATAGTCCTGGGGATTGCGCAACACCTCGAAGACGGCACTCTTCATGCGGCGCAGCACGGCCTCGGCCAGGTCGGTGGTCAGGTCCATGTCATCGTCCTTGGTGAAGTAGCGCTCCATGGTGTGCATCATCATGTCGGTCACGCCGGCCGCGGTCTGGTAAGGGGGCAGCGTGAAGGTGCGCTCAGGGTTCATGATGGCAAACTTGGGACGCGCCATGTCGTTGCTGTAGCCCAGCTTCACGTCACCATCCTCGTTGGTGATGACGCTGGCCTCGCTCATCTCGCTGCCAGCAGCGGGAATGGTCAGCACCGAGGCAACGGGCAGCATGGCCGTGGGACGGGCCTTGCCGAGATAGAAGTCCCACACATCGCCGTCATAGCACACGCCGTAGGCGATGCACTTGGCTGAGTCGATGACGCTGCCCCCACCCACGGCAAGGATGAAGTCGACACCCTCGCGACGGCACAGCTCAATGCCTTCGCGGGCTTTCGACAGACGGGGATTGGGCACCACGCCACCCAGCAGGACATGGTTGACGCCACCCTGCTGCAACTGATGACACACCTTGTCCAGCAGACCAGAGCGCACGGCGCTCTGCCCGCCATAGTGTACCAGCACCTTCGTGCCGCCAAACTGCTTTACCAAGTCGGCTACCTGCTCTTCGGATTCGCGCCCGAACACCACCTTTGTCGGCGCATAGTAACAAAAGTCTTTCATATAGTTGTTGGTTTTGGTTTTTTAGAGCCTCGCTTGAATCAATGTCGGTGCAAAGGTACAAAAACTTTTTCAAACTATATGTGGTTCATACAAAAAAAAGAGGGGGAGGTTCGGTATTTCTGCTTGCTCTTTATTCTCGCGCAGAGACGCAGAGTTACGCATAAAGTCGCTTTAGATTGATGCTCTTGAGTTAGGAGTTTTAGGAGGATGCGACCGTTCCGGTCGCCTCTGGAAACTCTTCAAAAGAATTGATAACTCGGCGAAAATATAGTATACTCTGCGCCTCTGCGCGAGAATGGAGAGCTTCAGAAACTTGAATAATGTTTACATCTTCTCGACCACTTATTTCTTAAACGCAAGGGAACATACAGAGTCACGGCAATGCGCACGGCGTAACAAAGCAATAGAAAGAAACCAGCTTTGGTTCTGCCGACCAATAACAAGTCTGTATTCCCCTATAGCGCGTAAATTTCATTCTGCGAATCCTAAAGTCTAAGATGTCTCCTTCTTGGTAATCCTTTACATAACCGTAAGGAATAACAATATAAGAGCCCACTCTTGGCAAGAGTGTGTCTGCTGTTTCTACTACTTGCAAGACGATTCCATCATCAGCTTGTGCATATATTTCTGCCGAAATGCAACTCGGAGTTATCTCGGAACTCGACACCCACTCCTCGTTATCATCCTTGTCACATCCTGTCAGGGCAAGGGGCAAAAGAAGCAGGACAGGCAGACGTTTCTTTAAAAATCTCAAACAGTTCATTTTGGTACTCATTGTTATACTATTTACACCGTGAAACTATACCATAAAATGTAGTAATGTAGCCATATTGACTCCTATCAGGATATTCCAATCTGTGAATTTTCAAGTCCACCACATCACCTTCTTGACAATCCCTAAGAGAAGCTGGAGATACGATAAGGCGGTCACTCCCAAGGGGGCGAAGATGGTCGGCAGGATCATCTATTACATCCAATATTATTTTATCATCATACACTCCTAATACTCTCGCAGTAACACATTCTCGCGTAGTTAACGACTTCGGAAACCACTCTTCGTCATCTTCATTATAACACCCAGCCAAGGCTATGGTAAGAAGAAGCAGGGCGGTCAATCCGTTAGTAAAAAAACTCAGGTTGTTCATCTTGATGCTCATCATATAATGTATTTGAGGTTCGGTATTTCTGCTTGCTCTTTATTCTCGCGCAGAGCCGCAGAGTTACGCATAAAGTCGCTTTAGATTGATGCTCTTGAGTTAGGAGTTTTAGGAGGATGCGACCGTTCCGGTCGCCTCTGGAAACTCTTCAAAAGAATTGATAACTCGGCGAAAATATAGTATACTCTGCGCCTCTGCGCGAGAATGGAGAGCTTCAGAAACTTGAATAATGTTTACATCTTCTCGACCACTTATTTCTTAAACAGCATGTAGTGCTGTTCGTCGTAGTACAGCTGCAGCCGGCTGCCCTCTATGCGGAACTTGGTTGCCTTCGAGACAGCCTCCGTGAACTTCTCGCCGTCGTAACGCTCCATGACCATCGTCCCGGTGAGGTCGTGCAGGGAGATGCTGCCATCCACGGCCTCATACCTGCCCTGGAAAGTGTTGACATGGGTGCGCCCAGTAAAGGTGCCGTTGTCCTTGAAGGTCAGGAAATAACCGCCTCCGTCATGCACCTCCGCAGCAACGAATGTGTTGTCCTGCTGGTTGCAGAATCCTTCAAGCCGCCACATACCATCGGTCAGCGAGACGCTGCCATCACCGTCATCACTGCCACAGCTACCTAAAAGCATGGCTGCCACAAGGCACAGGGGCAGCACTAATAAAAGCGAAAGTCTTTTCATAGCTCAATTCTGTTTTATTATCATTGAAAAGTATATTACCATGTAATCTCTCTCTCAACATGAACTTCATTTGGCACTAAGGCTACACGAGAATCTCTTTAGTTTTCCTCTTACGATTAACTCTCTGTCTATTAGTAAAACTGTGAAATCGTCAAACCTTGCATCGTTTAGCTAAAAAAAAAGTTAAGCTTGGTTAAACGCCCTACGACCAAAGATAAAGTCGGTGAAGCGCCAAAACACTAAGAATGACTCGTTTCATATTTGTCTATTATGTTTACATCTTCTCGACCACTTAAAGCACCTCGCCCTGCGTAGCCCCCTCAGGCTTCACGCCGAAAGCGCGCGTGACACTCGGGTTGGCAATGTAGCGCAATACGCGCAGCTTCTCCCCCGTCGCGCTGTAGGTGTAGCGCGTCTCGTTGCCGTTGGTGAAGTATATCGTTTGCGGATTGTTGTTCACATCGTAATCAATATAGGCAATGGCGCGGCTGCGGACGGCCGTCATGGCGGCGCGACGGTCGGTGCTGTCGCAGGACGCCACCGTCAGCACCGCCAAAAGGAGGGCTGCGACGGCAGCGGGTATGCGTAGGTGTGGATGGCTGTTCAGCATAATAGTAAATATCCCTTAATAACTATTGCACATGCAAAGTTACTGCTTTTTCGTGAAAAACACCATGGTTTTCGGCAATTTAATTGCAGGGATAGATTGGCTGAAAAAAGCATTTGTTAAACTTTTTGAAGTAAACAAATTGAACGCAGAGATAATGAGAACGCTGGTTATTAGTGAGTTCGCAGAGGAATGGCATGAGTTCATGAATAATTCGTGTTAAATTCATGGTCATTCGTGTTTTAAAAAATCAAGGATGGAGTCTTGGTTGACTCCACCAAACGGCTGGTGCCCAGGTCTTACAGATTGAAGCGGTAGCCCAGCGTCAGCAACAGGTAGCGGCGCTTCACGTCCAGTCGCTCGTCTTCTTCCTTCGCTATGCTGTACAGGCCGAAGTGGTAGCGGGCATCAAGCACGATGTTACGCCACTCGTAGCTGGCACCGACGGGAACGCACAGGTCGAAGTCATACATGTGGCTCTTCACGCCCGTGTACTCATCCCCCTCAAATGGCGTCTTGGGCAGCTTGGCTATGTCCTCGTCGGTATACGTATGCATTGGCTCCAGCTCCCTTGTAAAGCCTGAGAGGTGATATTTCTCCTTTGCTGACATCAGCAGGCTGGGCTGTATGCCGGCCTTCAGCGTCAGGCCGGGCAGCACATGCAGACCCGCCATCAGGGGCATGTCCCAGCGCTCCGTCACTAAGCGGGGACGAGTAAGGGTACGGTCGAACTCCGGTGATGGAAGATGTATCTGCACATCCTTCTTGATGCGGTCGCGCGTGTAGAACAGTCCGAAGTCGAAGCTCAGCAGTCGTCCGGGGCGCAACGAGGCTTCCACGCCGGCAGCCCAGGACACAGAGCTGCTGCAGCGCTCAACATCATCGCCCACAACCGATGCCACCGTCATGCCTGCCTTTGGCGTCACCGACCACAGGCTGTACGCTTCCTGCGCCGTGGCCACACCCGCAGCCGCCAGCGCCATAACACTAAGAATGATTCGTTTCATAGATATACTAAATTATGTTATTCAACTAATAATACTTGATGACAAAGTTTAAGGCCTTCAGCTCGTCATAAGTATAGACCTTCTTCAGCGAGCACAAGGAGTCAAGCATGTTTGTATCGATAGCTACTGCAAGCGTCATGCCCCCCAAGTCTCTTTTATTGACTATCCAGATCTTCCATGATGTATATTCTTCTTCGTGATTCTCAAAGTAATCCTTGAATATAGCTCCATTTACTCCTGGTGCAAGTGCGCCCCATTCATACAATGAACGTCCTCCCTCAAAAACATCCAAGAGAGTACCAAATGCAGCAGTTATTCTGGAAGCGCAATAAATTGTGTCTTCAGAATTGTTCTCAACTGAAATCATTACCAATTCTTGTCTACATGACTGAAAGGATTGCAGAAGCAGAAATGATGCTGCCAGCGAAAAGAGAATCACAGTTTTCTTCATGCGATTACTTGTTTGCAGATTATTTTATTTGAGTTTCGGTAGTTCTGCTTGCTTTTTATTCTCGCGCAGAGCCGCAGAGTTACGCATAAAGTCGCTTTAGATTGATGCTCTTGAGTTAGGAGTTTTAGGAGGATGCGACCGTTCCGGTCGCCTCTGGAAACTCTTCAAAAGAATTGATAACTCGGCGAAAATATAGTATACTCTGCGCCTCTGCGCGAGAATGGAGAGCTTCAGAAACTTGAATAATGTTTACATCTTCTCGACCACTTATTTCTTAAACAGCAGGTAGTGCTGTCCGTCATAGTACAGCCGCAGTTGGCCGCCCTCTATCCGGAACATGGTAGCCTTCGAGACAGCCGCCATGAACCTGTCACCGTCGTAACGCTCCATGACCATCGTCCCAGTGAGGTCATGCAGGGAGATGCTGCCATCCACAGCCTCATACCGACCCTGGAAGGTGTTGACACAGGTGTGGCCGCTAAAGGTACCATCGGCTTTGAAAGCAAGGGAATAGCCATCGCTGCCGTCATGGGCCTCAGCTGCCTCAAACGTGTTGTCCTGCTGGTTGCAGAACCCTTCAAGCCGCCACATGCCATCGGTCAGCGAGACGCTGCCATCACCGTCATCACTGCCACAGCTACCTAAAAGCATGGCAGCCAAAAGGCACAGGGGCAGCATAAATAAATACAAAAGTCTTTTCATTGCTTTATATCGTTTAATTTTCATTATGAGTATATATTAAAAATCACTTAAGTGATGCAAAGATAGCAATTATTGAGAATAACACAAAGAAAATATCCTTTTTTTTGCCATTTTTCGTAACTATGCGCACGCATGTGCGCATAGTTACATGGGGGAAACACCTAATCATAGAAATGAATTCTTCTATCGCACAATAATCTTTTGCGTGTACACCTCTTCCCCAACTACAGCCCTTACCATGTACACGCCGCCTTTCCATTTATAAGTATTCACCTGAACATCCTTGCCTTTAACATTGGACCTATGAACATTTTCCCCAGTATTAAAATCATAGATGTCCAACTTCCATGATAGTTTATCTTTATCAATTCTGGATATCCTATCAGGGTCGACAATTGACTCTTTGTTCTCCGTAATAGAGAAAATATACTCTGAACCTATAGATTGCATGGAAAGGGAATAGGCATTTGTCCCCACATTCCCATTTGTGGAAAAAACAACGACATGAAAATTAAAACATGTTCCAGAGTTATCTTTAGCTGTTCCAAAGATATGCATTGGTACACCGCCGCTACCTGAAGGCATCGTAAATACAATTTCGTTTTTCCCATTAAAGTAAAAATAGCTGGGTGTTATACCCGAATGGTAAATGTTCATAAACTCAAATTCAGAGCATTTTAAAGATGCCATGCAGCACTGGTGAACGACTAAACCCGAACTGTTGTTTAGAGTAAGTTGACTATTTAAAGCATCATGATTGATACCATCACAATTACAAGCTTCTTGGGTAAAATGTGCCGTAAGAGGATAAGCCATGTTTATTATTTTCTTATATGCCATTGTGATAAGTTCATTACCCTCATATATTTTTGCAACTAATACACCTATAGCATTTTGTTGTGTCACATTCTTTTTTGTTATAGTACAGCCGTAAAAAGGAGGTAAGGCGTCTTGCTTTTGAACAAACGCATTAATATAACCATCCAAACTCCATTCCACATGCCAGTTGGGATGTAGTCCATTCACAGAGTATGAAGAAGAATTACCGCAAATAATTGAAGGTCCATCAATAGTAAGCTGGTATGGATAGCAACTTTCTATCTCTGTGAAGGTATATTTATTATCAGGGTTAAGCCAACTTTTCAAACTGGTATTAGAAAGGCCGCCACCATTCCATGATTTGCAAAGTTTGCCATAGTATGCAGTTTTTTGCAGGCAAGGGGCATCCGGATACGTTATTCCACCCCACAACTGACCTACTATTTTTTTGTTTTGATTGAGAATTGGTGAGCCTGATGATCCCCCCTCAACAATACCAGAATCAAAACCAACCGTCCAACCATTATTACCTAAGACGGAAGCCGGAGTCGTGTTTTGGAATTGATTCTCTTCAATTGAAATCTTCATAACATCCCCAGCTGGATGATGAATTCCCGCACCAGACGTAGGTATTGAAGTGGTGTTATCCCAACCAAGCCACACAAGATTTGTATTTTGCTTCACGTCAGCTTTTATCTCCATCAAAGCGAAGTCTGTGTTATACCATGCAGATCTCAAGTATGCCTTGTTATAAGTATAACTCGTTGCTAATATGCTTCCATCACATTCTTGTTTTTTGTGATAGAATTTAAACATCCAATTCTCTGAGTCGCTAATCTCAGATGCAGATAGTTGACCGTCTCTATAAATGTCTATACAATGGAAAGCTGTCAGAAAGTATGGTTTAAACGTCATGTCAGCACTCATAATTAAAGAACCACTGCACAATTCTTCTCCACTAGCCAACAGCACCAATCCAATCCCCTTTGATTCTTTCTCATATAATGGGTTACATGCAACATCAACGTTACATGCAGCGGAAGAACCATTCAAGCCATTTAACATGGACCCATAAATACTGCGATAGCCAAGTACTATCTTTTTAATGATAAGTACAGACTCTCCTTTATGTTCAATAGGCTCATACAAATTGATTGTCACATTGTCACCAGGAATAATATCACTAAGGAAGTCATCCCCGTCCACAATTTCATTGTTAGTAACAGGACCATAAATAACGTTTTCTTCCATGTTTGTTATATACATATATGCCCCATCAGGAATACTGATTTTATTAAAAACAAAATTTAGTGATAATGCGCCCTTAGCAGCAAATGAAAGATTCCAGATTCTCCCACCATTTGCTTCGACCCATTGACCACTTTCCAATGAATAATACACATCAAGTCCCTTACCGAAACGAAAAGGACTGTCAATCTCAGATTCCAAATTATCTTCATCTTCTAATCCCTCAGTATCGACTGCTGGAAGTGTTATAATATTCCCCGAAGTGGCTATTCTTGGATAATCTTTGGTTACTGCTTTACCACTTTGAAATGAAAACTTTGTTTCAACTTGAGAATAGGAAGTGAAAACAGTGCATAACCCGATAATAATCAATAAAAACTTTTTCATAATCTTTGTTTGTTAGTTAATGAAGCTAATTGGTAGAGTCTGCTAACAGCATCTATAGGTTTAGGTAACCATAGAAAACGTAGTTCCCGCTAATAATCTGCAGCTCGTAGTCGCCGCTCAGTGAGGAGGGGAGCACGAGGGTGTCGGTCCCGAATGGTATGATGGTGGAATAAACTACCTCATCGTCTTCGTTGACAATACGAAGCAGACAGCCATCACAGGGAGTCATAAATAATAATGTGTAGCTGTCGATACTGACCTCGGGGATGAGGACGGGGCCGCGATGTGGATTATTAGTTTCGTCTGTCGGATCAATAATATCTACAGACAAGATAACTTCTGCCGGTAAAGCAGAAACCCTAGCACTAGACAATGTCAATACGGCTACTAAAAAAAAGGAATAAAAGTTTTTTGTTTTTTTCATTGCTTTTGATTTATAGATTTAATACCACAAAGTTATAGATGGCATCTCTAACAACCAAAGAAAAGAAAAACAAAAAATAAACCAAAAATAAATCAAGAACGGCAAGAACAGTAGCAAACCGTTGTATATGAATATCTTAGAATGTTTAAACCATAAATATATCAAGACGTTATTAGCCCCAATAGATTGCTTCTGAGTGATACTGCATCTCCTGAAAGGAAGAGTTTTTGGTTGGCACGAACCTTGGCAGTATTGATTACCTGAGGTTTAGTTTGTCGCATATAGGCTATCTCGCCTTCCTCAAAACCCAAGAGAAGGAGGATGCACACCTGTAGCTGTAGGGGAGACAAGCAATTCATCATGGTATAAGCCGACGGCATATCTTGACGAAACTGACTAACGAGGTTCTTCCATTCATCATTTGTCGGGAGTGTCTGTCCTTTACTGAATGTCCGCTTGCTATTGAACGTCTTTACGATACTACTCGCCTTATAATCAGTCAGACGATTATTAGCTGTCATCTGTTTGAAGAACTCAGACTGTCGTTCTATATCCTGGGTCAAGGATGCTATTTTCTGTTCCTTCCATGCTATAATAGTGTCGTAGTGCCTATCTTTCAGACTGTCCAACTCCTCTTGTAACCTGTTGCGTTCGGAAATAGATGCACGATATCTGGCTTTCTGCTCTTCATGTTTCTTTCTGTTCTTTCGTAAAAAGAGCAAAAAAAATGATAGAATGAGCAACATGAGAAAAGAGATGAAGATAAGTCGGGAATTGGCAGCATGGGCCTCTCTCGCGTTCTCAAGCGACTGTCTCTGATAGCGGTTGTAGTTATAGCTGGCAGATAGACGGGCAGTCAGTACCATGTCTTTAGCAAGAGCAGTGGAGTCATTTGTCTCACAATACAATTGAGCATATTTAGTGATGGAATCAGCTTGATGTTGAGCAGAAAAAACATTAAGAAGCCCTTTATATAGTGGCAGTAGTTTTGCAGGTGCCAACCCTGCATGGAGCCTTTTCCTATAGTAGTATTCGGCAGAGTCCAGCTGGCCAATACTTTCATAGTACCTACCCTTGTAATAATAGAATAGCCTTCTGCCTTGAGGCAGTTCATGGTTGCCATCAAATATGTCGGATTCCTTTTCATATATATCTATCAAATCTTTTGCTTCCTGTAACCGGTGGGATTGTTCAAGATATACATACATCAATAAGGTAGACGCGTTTAGTGATGCTTGTGTCTTACCAGCCTTACGATAGTCTTCCATGACACGAAGAAGTATAGCTTCTGCACTGTCTGCCTCGTTTTGGAGAATATAGATGCCTGCTATAGCTTCATGCTCATAAATAGCATTAATGGTGTCATTTACCAACGCAGCATAATAATGGGCGAATTGACGTGCTTCTTTTTCCTGAGTAAACAAGAGTTGTTGGTGGAATACCTGTGCCATTTGTGAGTAGACACATCCTAGTGTGCGATAGTCACAGTTAGTTGCAGCAGTGTCAGCACAAGCAACGCCATCCTGAAAGCATTGGATGGCACGCGGTGCCTCGCCCATATCGCGGTAGGCGCAGCCGAGGAGGTAGTGGGCGCGGAGGCGCTCGTTGGGGGTGCCGTGGCTGTCGAAGTAGTCGGCGGCCTCGCGCAGGAGGCTGTCGGTGGTGATGGGGATGTAGTTGCGGTTGAGGCTGTCGGCACGGTCGAGGACAGCCGTCATGGCGGCGCGGCGGCCGGCGCTGTTGCAGGCGACGACGGTCAACAGCCCCATGAGGAGGACGGCGACGACAGTGGGTATACGGAGATGTGGATGGCTGTTCAGCATGGTAGGCTTAGTTTTTCCTTATGCAAAAAGGCTTGGTCTTTCCTTATGCAAGGTTGCGATAAAGCGATGCGGCTACTTGTCGTCGTAATGCCCGTAGGATGCCCCAGCCCCGTCTTGGGATGCTCTGCCAATTCGGCGATGAAGCGACGTGCCTTCTCAAAGACCTTTGGCTCATTCATCTGCAGCGTCTTGAGGTCGTTGATGGCCTCATGCGTATAGTCGATGTTATACATGTCAGCCAACTCGTTTCAGAAAATCGTCCAGGCTTTCACCAGGAAGCATTCTGTATGTCTTTCCCTGCCTGTATTCCTCCTCACCGCGCTCAAGTTTGGCGAAGAACTCCTCTTCCGTCATCAGTGTCGGGTCAGCCTTCTTGGTGGCAGCCAGCTTCTTGGCATACTTCAGCAGCTTGGCCATCAGAGTCTCGTCATCGGCAATTTCACCCATGGTGCGGAACAGCTCCGCATTCAACTGTATTGCTGTCATAATCCTAACATATTTGGGGTTTCGGCTGCAAAGATAAACAAAATATCCGAATAAAACATTAGTATTAACATAACAATACTTAGTTAATTATACATTTAATCGTTTGAAAATCAATGAGTTACATT
>CAMVKN010000015.1 GCA_947168045.1 uncultured Prevotellaceae bacterium | reverse complement strand
GCATCTCGCTCGACGAGTGCAAGCTCATCTTCTTCCACCGCCACAGCCCTGCCTATGGCAACTACAACGGCTTTGCCGAGGCTGCTACCGGTGCCATGACGGCACTGCCCAAGATGAAGGAGTTCTGGAAGAACGGTGGCGCCTTCGTGCTCAGCCGCTCAGCCGTGAACTATGCCATTGCCCTCGGGGCCATGCCTGAGAACGTTTATCCCAACAACTGCTGGGGTGGCGGCGGTGGTGAAGGCTCAGACCTTATGGGCGACGACCCCTGGCACTTCTTTGCCTACGACATCAACCACCCGCTGTGGAAGAATCTCGTCACCTATCCTGGCGCACCTGACGATGCTGTCTACACGCTCGACAACGGCTACACCATCTGCAACACCACGTCGCAGTTTGCCCTCTGGAACCCCTACACTGGTGTGGAGGCCTTCGAGGAGATAGCCGGCAACCGCGGTCTGGCCCATGGCGGTGACGGAGCCATCGTGGCCTGGGAACTGAAGGCTGCCAACGGCAACTATGGCAAGGGTGGCATCATCTGCTTCGGTTCGGGTCTCTTCGACTGGAACTCGCCCACGCCCTACACGTCAGTCTATCACGACAACATGGGACGCATCATGCTCAACGCATTCGATTACCTAACCAAATAAAAAAGTCACCATTATGAAAACTAATAATATAAAGCATTACCTCCTTGGTTGTCTCGTGGGCTGCGGCGTCGCCGCAGCACCGGCAGCCCTTGCCTCTTGCAGTGACGACGACTTCAGCGGCGACCCCGCTAAGGACTGGAACGGCACCACCACTTTCTTCATGCCTACCGACGACCAGAGCTTCGGAACCTACTACACCCCCGCCGTAGGGCGTGTGGGCGACCCCATGCCCTTCTATGACCAGAAGGCTGCTGAGTTCAAGGTGCTCTATCTGCAGGAGTTCATCAACAACATGAGCCACCGCTTCCACCCCATCTGGGGTGTAGCCACCAAGGACGGTGCCAGCTACCAGTCGCTGGGCGAGCTGTTGCCCTTCGGCGCCAACGACTATCAGCAGGACGCTGCCTTAGGTACGGGCTGCGCCTACGAGAAGGATGGCATGTACTACATCTACTACACTGGCCACAACGGCAACTGCAAGAACCGCGAGGTGGTGATGCGTGCCACGTCGCCCGACTTCAAGACATGGACGAAGGACGAGCTGTGGACGCTCAACGGCCCTGACTACGGCTACTCAGGCAACGACTTCCGCGACCCGCAGGTCTTCGTGGCTGACGACAACCTCTACCACATGGTCATCTCTACCTATCCTGTCAACGGTGGAGACCCCGTCTTTGCCGAGTTCAAGTCGACCGACCTGAAGAACTGGGAGCACGTAGGCCGCATCCGCATGATTTGGGACCGCATGCTTGAGTGCCCCGACATCTTCAAGATGGGCGACTACTGGTACATGGTTTATAGCGAGAGTTTCCGCACCTCATGGAGCCGCAAGGTGAAGTACATGATGGCCCGCAGCTACGATGAGCTGAAGAGCTGCTTCAACGATGGCCCCAAATGGCCCGCTGACGGCCATGAGGGCGTGCTCGACAGCCGTGCCTTCTATGCTGGCAAGACGGCTTCCAACGGCACTGACCGCTACATCTGGGGGTGGTGCCCCTTCCGCTCAGGCGGCGACATCCACGAGAAGAATATCAGCGTGGGCGCTGGCGATGGCAACGAACCGAACTGGAGCGGTGCCCTGGTCTGCCACAAGCTCATACAGCATGCTGATGGCACGCTGACCCTCGGAGCCGTGCCCGCCATGGCTGCCAAGTACAACAAGGCACAGACAGCCCAGGTCATGGCCTCAAGCGGCTATAGCAACGGTACGCTCACCGGCGACGGGGCCTACGTGCTCTACAGCCGCCTGGGCACCTGCAATCACCTCTCGTTTACCGTCAAGACTTCGAACAACTGGGACAAGTTTGGCATCTCCTTCGTCCGTGGCACCGACTCGAAGAAGTATTACACCATGGTGGTCAATCCTGAGGACGAGAACCACCGCAAGGTGAACTTCGAGCAGGAAGGTGAAGAGGGCAAGGGATTCATCGAGGGCATCGACGGCTACTGGTTTGAGCGCCCTGCTGACAACACGTACAACATTGACATCTATACTGACAACTCCGTCCTGGTGATGTACATCAACGACGTATGTGCCTACACCCAGCGCATCTACGGCATACAGAAGAACTGCTGGAGCATCAACAACTACGGCGGCTCCGTCACCGTCAGCGACGTGAAGGTCGCACAGCAGTAGCAATCCTCTAATAACAATCAACTTCCGCAAGCTCAGCTTGCTGCAGTTGATAGAGGAGAGAGGTGAGTGGTCTTACCTCTTACCTCTCACCTCTAAAACATGCGGAACTTATATAAACGATTAAAAACTTAACGAACATGAAGAAAATGTTACTCCTGGCAACAATGTTTGCCGCAACAGTGTGCAACGCACAGGTCGTACTGTGGAATGGTGATGACAAGGACGTCAACACCGATGGCGGCTTCTGGAACCGCGCTGACCCCACCGTCGTGGAGGACAATGGCAACAAATGTCTCAAGATAACGCTCAAGGCCAACCCTGGCGGTTGGGACAAGGAGCACTGTAATGCCGCCCTCCCCTTGGGCGACGTCGACTTCAAGGGCGTACGCCGCCTGACACTCAGAATGAAGATGGGCATTGCGCACAACGTACTCGTGAAAATCGTCAAGGACGGCGACGGCGGCTATAGCACAGGCCGTTGGTTCTGGCTTGGCAACACTGAGGACTGGAACGTGCTGACCTTCGAGTTTGGTGCCGGTCCTGATAGTGACAGGATGACTGACACGGGCAATACGGTGCTGGAGATCTGGCCTTTCGAAGACGGTGGCGACGCCCTCAACAATGTTGGACAGACCATCTTTATCGATGATGTCAAGATGGAAGGTCCGATGGTGAACGGCATGGGTGTGCGCACCTTGGCCGACAACTCACTGACGGGTGATGTGGTTGTTACAGGCGTCATCGGCAAGGGCAACTATCAGTGCACATGGAACGGCGACTGGCATCCCGAGGCATACGACGACTATGCGCTGCTGGCTGCCAAGCTGGCTGCCGATGTCAAGACGCTCGACGTGCGAGGTGCAGGCAGATGGGATGAAGACTGGGATGTCATCAAGGCCAAGTGTCCAAGTGTCAAGATTATCATGAGCGATGAAGACGCTACAGGCATTGGCGCTATGCTGAGTGATGACGGAAAGATGCACCATTACTTCAACCTCGCTGGCCAGCGCACGGCTCATCCCGTCAAGGGCTTGTATATAGTGAACGGCAAAAAAGTTTTCGTTAGATAATAGTTAGTATTTTGGATGTTAGTTAGTAAGGGAAAAGATTGCTTTTCAGGATATCATTTATAGAAATAATGATGCAGTGAACGATTATTTGCAGCAAATGAAACAGAAATGACAGCCGATTAGCGGAAAAACGTATATCTTTGCAGCATACTTGTAATAACTAAAGACAAACGAACATAATGAAGAGATGTTTAATGACACTGGCAGCAGCAATGATGCTGACGGTGGTACATGCACAGACGGTGACGCCTCAGGCTTGCGAGCAGAGCTTCGTGACGCCTAAGGACGCCGGACGCTATCTGTGGCTGCCCATCCAGGAGTCGGCTCCAGAGGGGAAGGTACAGGTGATTGTCAGCGGCATGTTGCAAATGGAGCAGAATGTACGCATGGCTCGCGAACAAGTCGACTATTATGTGGCACTTGACTTGCAGCCGTATCAGGGCAAGGGCGCTCTGCGCGTATGTGTGCAGAATGTGCCTACGGGAAGCGTGTGCTTCAAGAAGCTGGTGCAGAACGACGATGTGGACTACGCCCTCATCACTGAGAAGTATCGTCCGCTGTATCACCATACGCCCAAGCGGGGATGGATGAACGACCCGAACGGAATGTTCTACAAGGATGGTGTGTGGCATCTGTACTATCAGTACAACCCCTACGGCTCGATGTGGGGCAACATGCACTGGGGGCACTCCAGCACCGCCGACCTCATTCATTGGAAGGACGAGGGCGTGGCCCTGGCTCCCGATGTGTGGGGAACAATGTTCAGCGGTTCATGCGTGGTCGCCAGGGACAACGTTGTCGCCATGTATACCGCCAGTCGTCCCACACCGTTTGGCGGCGACGTGCAGGCACAGTGCATCGCCTTTTCCAGCGACGGGGGCAAGACCTTCACGAAGTATGAGGGCAACCCCGTGCTGACCGCCGAAGACAAAGACTTCCGTGACCCTCGCCCGTTCTGGTATGAGCCCACCAAGCGCTGGGTGATGATTCTGGCCGTGGGACAGGAGATGCAAATCTATTCTTCCGCCGACCTGAAGGCATGGAAGTATGAGTCCTCGTTCGGACAGGAATATGGCAACCACAGCGGCGTATGGGAGTGCCCGGACCTGTTTGAGTTAGAAGTGTCCTCAAATCTCAAATCCCAATCCTCAAATCTCAAATCAAAGAAGTGGGTGCTGGTTTGCAACATCAACCCCGGCGGCCCCTTCGGCGGCAGTGCCACGCAGTACTTCGTGGGACAGTTTGACGGACACAAGTTCACCTGTGAGTCGATGCCGAAGGTGACCAAGTGGCTCGACTATGGCAAGGACCACTATGCCACGGTGTCGTTCTACAACGCACCTGAGAACCGCCGCGTCGTGCTGGCGTGGATGTCGAACTGGCAGTATGCCAACCAGGTGCCTACGAAGCAGTTCCGCTCGGCCAACAGCATTGCCCGTGACCTGGGCCTCTTCACCTGTGGCGAGGAGACCTATGTCAGCGTGGTGCCCTCGAAGGAGATGCTGGCAGCCCGCGGAGCCAAAGTGAAGAAGCCGACAGAAGCCTGCGAGATAGTGGTCGACATGAAGAACCAGGCGGAGATTGTCCTGTCGAATGTGAAGGGCGAGCAGGTCACGATGACCTACGATGCCCAGAAGCAGACCTTCGCCATGGACCGCACGAAGAGCGGCGACGTGAGCTTCAGCGAGGCGTTCCCCTGTGTCACCGTGGCTCCCACCTACGGCAGCATCAAGCAGCTGCGCATCTTCATCGACCGCTGCAGCATCGAGGCCTTCGATGCCGATGGCAAGATGGCCATGACCAACCTTGTGTTCCCCTCGGAGCCTTATAATAATATAAAGGTGAAGGGCGGCAAGGCAACTGTTTATGAAATCAACTATTAAGCTTAAGAGATACGTATTATGGCAAAAAACAGTAAATTCGCGTTAGTGTCGCTGATGCTCTGCTTCTTCTGCATGGGCTTCGTCGACTTGGTAGGCACTGCCTCCAACTATGTTAAGGACGAGCAGGGGCTGAGCGACTCGGTGGCCAACGTGCTGCCCTCCCTGGTGTTCTTCTGGTTCCTCATCTTCAGCGTGCCCACGAGCGTACTGATGAACAAGATTGGCAAGAAGAACACGGTGCTGCTCTCGCTGGTGGTGACGGCACTGTCGTTGCTGCTGCCCGTCTTTGGCAACAGCTTCCCCCTGATGCTGGTGGCCTTCTCTCTCTTAGGCATTGGCAATGCGCTGATGCAGACCTCGCTCAACCCCCTCATGGCGCTGGTCAGCGGGGGCAAGAACCTGGCCTCGCAGCTCACCTTCGGACAGTTCATCAAGGCCATCGCATCGTTCATGGCGCCGCTCATAGCGGGCTGGGGCTACAAGGCCCTGATTCCCACCTTCGGACTTGACTGGCGCATCCTCTTCGCCATCTATTTCGTCATCAGCGTGGCTGCCACGCTGCTGCTGTGGTCAACACCCATCCACGGCGAGGAGAAGTCCAGCGAGCAACTGCCCTCTGTGGGCACGCAGTTCGCCAACTGCTTCCGTCTGTTGGGCGTGCCCGTGGTGTTGCTCTCATTTCTGGGCATCATGTGCCATGTGGGCATCGACGTGGGCACCAACACCACGGCTCCTAAGCTGCTGATGGAGCGTGTCGGCATGACGCTCGACCAGGCAGGCTTTGCCACATCGCTCTATTTCATCTTCCGCACTGTGGGCTGTCTCACGGGTTCCTACTTCCTGCGCGTGCTCCAGACACGCACCTTCTTCATCATCTCCGTGGTGATGATGGCGGCCTCGATGGCGCTCATGGCCTTTGCCGACACAAAGGCGCTTCTCTATGTGGGCATCGCCCTGGTGGGCTATGGCAATAGTAACATCTTCTCCATGTGCTTCGCCCAGGCGCTTACCTCCATGCCTGACAAGCAGAACGAGGTGTCGGGCCTGATGATTATGGGCCTCTTTGGCGGCACCGTGTTCCCCCTGCTCATGGGCTTTGCCAGCGATGCCATGGGGCAGATAGGCGCCGTGCTGGTCATGGCCGTGGGTGTTGCCTATCTCTTTACTTATATCAGGAGCCTCACCCCCAGCCCCTCTCCAAAGGGCGAGGGGAGCATGTAGACTCTTCGTTAAATACAAGGAATATACAAATCATTGAAAAACAATATCGTAAAAACCTGAATTATGGAACAGAAGAATGTGACTACTCCCTTCTCCTCCGCGAGAGGGGGCGGGGGTGAGGCTACTCGCTACGTTGTAGGACTCGGAGAAGTCCTGTGGGATGTACTTCCCGAAGGTAAGAAACTGGGTGGCGCCCCTGCCAACTTTGCCTACCACGCTGGGCAGTTCCTTGGAATGGACAACACCATCGCCGTGAGTGCACTGGGCGAGGACAAACTGGCCGAAGAGACTATTGAGGCACTGAGGGAGCATGGACTGAACGACCTCCTGCCCCGTGTGCCCTATCCAACGGGCACCGTGCAGGTACAGCTCGACGAGCAGGGCATACCCACATACGACATCAAAGAGAATGTGGCCTGGGACAACATCCCCTTCGATGATGACATCGCCGAGATAGCCCGCAACTGCCGTGCGGTCTGCTATGGCTCGCTGGCCCAGCGTAATGTCGTCAGTCGCGAGACCATCCAGAAGTTCCTTGATGCCACCCCTGCCGACTGTCTGAAAATCTTCGACATCAACCTGCGCCAGCAGTTCTACACCAAGGAGATTCTGAGAGAGTCGTTCCAGAGGTGTAACATTTTGAAGATTAACGATGAGGAACTGGTGCTCATCGGTCGCATGTTCGGCTATCCTGGCCTCGACATCGAGAACAAGTGCTGGCTCATCCTGGGCAAGTACAACCTCGACATGCTTGTCCTCACCTGCGGCACCAATGGCTCCTACGTCTTCACTCCCGGTCACGTGTCCTTCCAGGAGACGCCGAAGGTGAAGGTGGCCGACACCGTGGGCGCAGGCGACTCCTTCACCGGTTCCTTCGTGGGCAGCATCCTTAACGGCAAGTCGGTCTCTGAAGCCCATCGCGTTGCTGTGCAGGTCTCTGCCTATGTCTGCACGCAGAATGGTGCCATGCCTACATTGCCTGCAGAGCTGCTGAAGTAAAGCGTTGCACCAAGTGCAGAAAAAAGCAACAAGGATTGTCATCAAATGGCAATCCTTGTTGCTTTGTCGATGTTATTGGCCGAGTCCGCGTGCTTTCAGCAGGCCTGAGGCATCGGGCTGGGCCATGCCGGTGAAGTCGGTGAACATCTGCATGAGGTCGCCGGTGTTGCCTCGGCTCAGCACCTTCTGGCTGAAGTCGCTGCCAGTGGCGGGGTCGAGGGCACCGCGCTGTGCAAAGACGTCGGCGATGTTCACGGCAAGCACTTCCGTCCACAGGTAGCTGTAATAGCCTGCTGCATAGCCGCCGCCCCAGACGTGGTTGAAGTAGCTGGTGCGATAGCGAGGCGGAATCTGCCGGTTGAGCAAGCCTACCTGCTGAAGCGCCTCTTCCTCAAAGGCCCCTGCCTGCTCCACTGTGGGAATCTTGTCGGAAGGCAGCATGTGCCAGGCCATGTCCAAGCATGTTGCCGCGAGATTCTCGCCCAGGGCGTATGCGGTCTGGAAGGTGATGCTCTTCAGCATGCGCTCCTTCAGCTCGGTGGGCATGGGCTGCCCTGTGTCACAGTGACGGGCGTAATGGTCGAAGACCTCGGGGATGGAGGCAAACGACTCGTTGAACTGCGAGGGCATCTCGACAAAGTCGCGGGCGACGGAAGTGCCGCTCAGACGCTGGTAGTTACAGTCAGAGAGAATGCCGTGGAGGGCATGGCCGAACTCGTGGAACAGCGTGGTCACCTCGTCCCACGTGAGCAATGAGGGCTTGCCTTCGGGAGCCTTTGCGTTGTTACACACGTTGAAGATGATGGGCAGCTGGCCGTAGTGGCGGCTCTGCTTGGCAAAGCCATCCATCCATGCACCGCCGCGCTTGGTGGGACGGCGATAGTAGTCGCAGTAGAAGAGCGCCTTCTGCTTGCCGTCCTTGTCGAAGACCTCGAACACCTTCATGTCGGGATGATAGGTGGGGATGTCGGTGCGCTCTTTGAAGGTGAGGCCGTAGACGCGGTTGGCAGCGTAGAACACACCGTTGATGAGCACGCTGTCGACGGTGAAATACGACTTGACCTCGTCGTCGCTGATGTTGAGCAGCTGGTTCTTCATCTTGGCCGAATAGTAGAAACGGTCGTAGGGCTCCAGGTGGAAGTCGGCACCCTCCGTCTGGCGGGCGAAGTCCTCAATGGCCTTGGTCTCAGCATCTGCCTCAGGCTTGTACTGGGCAATGAGACTGTTCAGGAAGGCATAGACGTTGTCTGGCGTCTTGGCCATGGTCTTCTCCAGCGAGTAGGCAGCATAGTTCGGGTAGCCCATGAGCTCAGCCTGCTCGGCACGAAGCTTGGCAATCTCACACACGATGGCGTAAGTGTTCGCCTGGCCCGTGCCGTCGCTGCGGTGGATGGAGGCCTCATAGACCTGGCGGCGCAGGTCGCGGTTGTCAAGACTGGCCAGCAGCGGCTGTTGGGTCGTGTTGACAATGACGATGGCGTATGGAGCCTTGCCGCCGCGGCTCTCAGCGTCTTTCTTGCACTGCTCAATGTCGGCATCGTTCAGACCGGCCAGCTGCTCCTTGCTGTCCACCCACACCACGGCATTGTTCGTGGCTTCGAGCAGCAGGTCGCCCCACTGTTGCTGCAAATCGGTGATGCGAAGGTTGATGGCTTTCATGCGCTCCTTCTTGTCATCGGGCAACAACGCACCCTTGCGCACAAACTCCTTGTAGGTCTCCTCCAACAGCTTCTTGTCCTCGCCCTGAAGCTTTTCGTACTCCTGGTCGTAGACCTGGCGAATACGCTCGAAGAGCGGTGCGTTGAAGGAAATCTCGTTTTCCAGCTCCGTCAGCATGGGCATCACTTTCTTCTCTATCTCAGCCAGCTCTGGCGTCTTGTCGGCCTCGGTCAGGGCAAAGAACACACGTCCCACGCGGTCCACCAGGCGTCCACTCTCCTCGTAGGCCAGGATGGTGTTCTCAAATGTGGCGGGCTCGGAGTTGTCAACAATAGCGGCAATCTTTTCACGCTGCTCCTTGATGGCAGCCTCGAAGGCCGGCAGATAGTCAGTGGTCTTAATCTTGCTGAAGTCTGGCGCACCATAGGGCAGCTTGCTCTCCTCCAACAGCGGGTTGCTGCGTTGCGTCTGCTGGCAACTGCTCGTCACAGACGTCAATGCTGCAGAGACGGCAATAGTCATCATGATGTTTTTGATTTTCATAGGTTTGGGGGATATTTGATTGTTTGTAAAATCGCTAATCCGTTACTACTTCGTTGAAATGCTCTTTGCCCCAGGCTATCAGGGCCGTGAGTGCAGGCATCAGTGATTCGCCCGTATCAGTCAGCGAATATTCCACTCGGGGAGGAACCTCGGGATAAACCTTGCGATGAACGAGGTGACTCTGCTCCAGATTCTTCAATGTCTGTGAGAGCATCTTCTGGGAACAGTCCGTCATCAGCCGACGAATTTCATTAAATCGTAAGATATGCGTCTCGCTGGTGTGAAGCATATAGAGCACCAACATTGACCACTTGTCGCCGAAACGATTCACTACTTGCCTGATGGGACAGGCCAGATATTCTGCCTTGATGTCTGCCATAACGATTGGGGTTACTGTAAAGACAGCGCAGCCACGCTGATTTCAGCGCAAAGGTAGTAAATAGTTACCAAGTAACGACCTTATACTTGGTTAATCTAAGTTAAAACCAATTTCGTGGAAGTGCGGTAACATTCCAATTCCTACTTTTTGGTAACTATGTTACTTCCAAGTACCTTCTTGTGGGAATGAAAAACATGTAGTACCTTTGCATCGTAAAACAAAAAAATAACGATTTAAGCAAATACACGTATGAAACAGATTGAGACCATTAAGACCGGCAAGAATTTCGCCGCAGTGAGTGTTGGCAAGGTTAGTGAAATCATTGAGCATGAGCTCCCGATGGGACCTGATTTTACTTTGAAGGGTAAGGTGTTCGTGGGCCAGGCTGTGGGCGCCACTGGCAGTGAGCTGTCGTTCCAGACGCTGGTGCCAGGTCAGGACAGCGGTTTCCTGCATACTCACAAGACACATGAGGAGCTCTACATCATCTTGAAGGGTGAAGGCCAGTATCAGGTGGATGGTGACATCTTCCCCGTCAGCGAAGGCACCGTCATCCGTGTGTCGCCCGATGGAAAGCGTGCCTTGAAGAATACGGGCAGCGAAAACCTGACCATGCTTTGTATCCAGTATAAGGCCAATGGCTTCGGAGAGGATGACAGCCCCATGGTGGACGGCGTGATTCTGAAAGATGCACTCAACTGGTAAAGGACAGACGGAGTGAGACGACCCTCTCAAGAAAACCCCAGGAACTCTTTGAGGCCTGGAGCTTTCTCGAGGTCGTCTCTGCCTACGAAGAAGGACCCAGGGGAGACCAGGTCGAGATACTTGTCGAGAAACTCATCCCATGGTAGCTTGAGATAGGAAGCCGGAATGAAGAATGTCCTCGAGCCGCCTGCCGAGCGATTGCCTGCCTGCACATGGGCTGAATAGCCCCCCTGCTGATGCTTCTGGAACCGATAAGTCTCCAGGAACCAGTCGCCACTGCAACTGCAGGAGGCAGGCACGTTGAGCGACTCCTTTACTGGGTTGGCATGCTCAAGTTCCCAGTCATGGCCGCTGGCGAGCCGACGGATAAACTCTTCACAGTCGATGTCCGCTGGATATACCTTTAGCGTGCCATCATACCTGGATGAGTAAGAGACATACTGATAGTCGTCGCCTACCTTCTCGATGCCATAATTGGTGTGCTCAGCTATCATGTCCCTTGTTGCCCAGGGGAAGTCCTCCTTCATCTGTTCGAATGCCTTGTCAATGTAGACATTCACATCGTAGCCGTATGGAAATTTAGTACTCATTATTAATACTCATCCTCGTTTTTCACACCGACACCGACATCCACACTCATGCCTCGCAGCCGGAGTTCATTGTATAGTAGATTCTCCATCAAGTGGGTTTCCTCATACTGGCGAAAGCTTGCTGTTAATGAGTTTCTTCAGATGAATATCTCGCTTTATCACCATCGCCATTTACTTTTTCTGCGTAAATACGCAATTTCTGCTTGCAAAAATACGAAGAATTATTGGAACAGCGGAAGAGTCTACTCACTTTTTTTGCGTAAATACGTTTTTTTTGTTTGCTGGCGGTCAATCAATTTCTTCAGGTATAAGTCTCTCTTTATCTCCATTTATTCGATTTTAATGTCATTGATGACACTAAAATCGAGTACAAAGATACTTTTTTTCTTTTAGACTGCAAATTTTACTCTGAGTTTTTTGCTCTTTTCCAGCAAAATATACCGATAGCGCTTCCGAAAGCGGGCAAAAATAGCACTTTCGTAAACAATATCACGATTTCTTCCGTCAAATCTATCCCGTCTATTATTCCACCGTCACAAATGACACGGAAAACGAATACAATCAACGGATTGTATAATAATCTATAAAAAGCGATGTGGCCTTGTACCGTTTATCATTACTTTGTTGTACCTTTGCATTTCACATTCCGTAGACAAAGCAGTTTTCTACAACGTTGTGAGTTAACAAGAACTTAAATATAAGAAATGAAGAACTTGAAAATCTGGAGATTCGCCTTTGTGATGTGCGCTGCTATACTCTCCCTTGCCTCTTGCAGCAGCGACGATGAAAGTTATTCAATTTATACTTTTGGTCTTACATCGGCTATCAATGGCAATAATGCCGAAATTGAGGCTATTGAATTGGCATATTCTGATGCCTACAAGATGAACGGACTCAAATTCAATGCACAATCTTTTGCCCCGGGAACTTCTAAAGATTTGATACTAACTTCTTGCAAACAAGCAGAAAACGCCATTCTCACATCGTCGATAAAATTTGAAGGACGTTATGTGTATGAAGTAAAATCTAAAGATGAAGTTCTGTATCAGAAAGTATACGGTATTAGGTAACAGAGAATGAAAACAACGAAAATCTGGCGACTCGCCTTTGTGATGCTTGCTGCTTTCTCCCTCGCTTCTTGCAGCAGCGACGATGATAACGACAAGGACATTGTCAATGAGATTAACATGAGCATTTCTGCAGAACCGGGCGTGATGTACGACCTCTTCGACAGCATGGGAGAACACCCCATCGAGTGCATGCGTGTGATGACAGAGGACGAGCCGGGACAATGGCAGAACCTACACTTCAGCGACATCAAAGGTTTCACCTACGAAAGAGGGCATGAGTACGAACTGCGCGTGAAGCGCACTATCTTGGGCAATCCTCCTCAGGATGCCAGCAACCGTACATACGAACTGTTACGCATCCTCTCCGACAAGAAAGTTGAGGAGAAGGCAGAGCCTATTGAGAAAGAAGTAAAGAACGAAGCAGACATAGCGTATGAGCAGCAGTGCCCAATAGAGAAGTATGCCATAGCCAAAGGTGGTGAATACATAGTGAACGCCGATGGCAGGGTGACATACGCCGACGGCACGCCAACTCCAGAGTTTGACAAGCATGCACAAATATACCTGGAGAACATTCTCGACAAAAGTCATCCGCTATGGCAGGCAGGTGCCCGCTATCAAGCAACCTACGCCTACGTCCTTTCACCGCTTACCGATGAGATACGCCTTGTGCCGGGCAAACATGCTTGCTTTCTCTTCAAGAACATACTGACTGAAAGCGAGATGGCACATGTCCAGCAATCTATGAAAAAGGGCGAAGCCCTGCACTACAATCTCATCCTCGCCAATGTTTATAAGCGCGGAATACAAAAAGTGGAGTTCACAATCAAGAAGAAATGAAGACATACGCATTTTTGTTCGGCAAAAACATCAGCGAGATAAATAAATTATTCTTGTTTGTCTCGCTGATGTTTATCAGTTTAGGCCTATATGAGCCTATCAATACTCATCCTCGTTGAAGTTTAAATACTGCATTGGGAACCAAGAGCTTACGCCCAGCAGTGTGACTATTGTGAAGGTTATTTGGCACTGAAATGAGCCAAAAGGCCGATGCTTATGCCAAAAGCTTCTTCACAATCTCAGAGATGACGCGGCCATCGGCCTTTCCCGCCAACTGCTTGCTGGCGGTCCCCATCACCTTGCCCATTTCCTTCATGCTGGTGGCTCCCACTTCGGCAATAATCTTCTTTACTTCTGCTTCTATCTCCTCCTGAGAGAGTTGCTTCGGCAGATAGCTTTCCAGGACTTCCACCTGTGCCAACTCTGCATCGGCCAAATCCTGACGACCTGCCTGTGTGTAGGTTGCTGCCGTTTCTTTACCTTGCTTGGCCAGCTTGGAGATGATTTTCAGTGCATCGGCATCAGCCAATGTGTCGTTGGCTCCAGGAGCCGTCTTTGCTTCCAGGAACACTTTCTTAATGTTGCGAAGCGTCTCCAGACGCACTTTGTCGCGAGCTTTCATCGCGGCTTTGATGTCTTCACTAATTTGATCGAACAGTGTCATAATATCTATGTTTTAATTCGTTAACGTGCTATCTGCACCAAGGGAGAACCAAGTGCAGTCTCTATCTTGGCAATAGTACTGGTCGTAAAATTATGCCGACCTGTCAACCAGCGTGACACTTCAGACTCACGCTTGCCTAAGCGATGAGCCAGTTCACGCTGGGAAATATTCTTCTCCTTGAGAATCGCGCCCATCCGCTCTGCTATCCCAAAGGAAAGTTCAAATTCTGCCTTTTGTTCGTCAGGTATGGCAGAACAGATAGAGAACAAGCTAACATTGTCGTTCTGCTCTATAGTCTTTAATGATACTGATGCCATAGTCGTTATTCGTTTACACAGTGCAAATATAGACACTTTTCTTAAACCATCTTCACTTTTATGTAAAGTTTTATATTCTTTTAACAGCTATGCTGCTTATACTTTGAGTCATCCCATAACCAACATTGAAGATTTCTTCGACAAGGAAGAAGAGTATCGTCTTTTCTAAAGAAGATGAGTGTTGTCTTGCTTTTCAAAACAAATTACCCTACCATCATAGAGTTATCTCCATTGTGCTTCCTACCCTATTTTCAAGCATTCGTACCATAACGAGATTATATCGCATGCAGCATCATTACTTCTCGTACCTTAGTGAGGAGGACGGCATCCAATGTGCCTCCGCCTTCCGCTTCGTGCCGAAGAAGACGCTGGCCGTGGGCAGTCAGGTCACCGTGCGTGCCCTGGGTCTCTGCCGCAGCTATGCCGACGTGCCCATGGGCGAGGACCAGGAGCTGAAGCTCACCGTGGGCCGTGAGGTGACGAGCATCGGCAGCGACGGCAACATCGTCGTGCCCTACGGTGGCACGCACCAGGTGGTCATCACTGCGCAGTCGGCTCATGCCGCGGCCCGTCGTAATGTCACCATCACCTCGCTGTCGCCCGACATCGCACAACTGGAGACCGGCCGTGTCACCCTCGATGCTGAGGGCAAGGCCTATATCACCATCATGGGACGTCTGCCCGGCACCACCTATCTCAGCTATGCCGTAGAGGGGTCGCAGGTGAAGGCCATGGATACGGTGCGCGTGGTGAGTAGTCTTGGCTTTGTGGAAGCGCCGAAGGCCAGCATCATCAGCGGCATGTATGTCAGCGAGGGGACGAGAGTGGAACTCACCGCACAGGAGGGATGCACCATCTGGTACACCCTGGACGGCTCATGTCCCTGCGACGAGGCAAAGCGCCAGCTCTACACCGGGCCCATCACCATCACCGCCGACACAAAGCTGCGTGCCATGGCCGTCGATGCACAGGGTAATGAGAGCGAGGTGGTCACCTTCGCGTGGTTCATCAAGACAGGCATTGCCGCCACTCACCTCTCACCTCTCACCACTCACCCCTCTGTCTACGACCTGCAGGGCCGGAGGGTCGACAACCCCGCCAATGGCATCTACATCATAGACGGCCGGAAGGAGTTCAGACCGTAACAGCGGTGGGGTGCAGCTGCAAACAAGGTTTGCAAGCACAACAGATGTCAGGGACATAAAGAGTATCAAGCAGCGGACTCCACGGACTGATGTGTAGACATGTCAGTCCGTGGAGTCCGCTGCCCCTGGTCGAATATCTCCCGAGAGCTCTCATTTTGAGTGATAAAAATTTTTTCTTCAGAATAATTTGGCTAGTTGGGAAAAAGATATTATCTTTGCAGGCTGTAACTATGAAAAATAGATACTGACCCTAATGAATACACGATTGTACCGCCTTTTGGCGGCCTTTGCTGTCATGACAGCCCTGAGCCTATTGCCTGCTCATGCACAGCAGGTAGCGCTGAAGACCAACCTGCTGTACGATGCTACGGCTACTCCCAATATCGGTATGGAAATCGGCGTGGGAAAGAAACACTCGTTGCAGGCGTTCTACGGCCTTCATCCCTGGACTTTCGGACATGGCGACGAGCAGAAATACCTGAAGCACTGGATTGTCAACCCTGAGTGGCGCCACTGGTTCTGCCACCGCTTCAACGGCTCCTTCGTCGGCATACACGCCTTCGGAGGACAGTACAACGCGGCTAACATCAAGATGCCCTTGGGCTGGTGGGACGAGCTGAAGGACCACCGCTTCGAGGGATGGTTTGTTGGCGGCGGCGTCAGCTACGGCTACCAGTGGGTGATGTCGAAGCACTGGAACTTCGAGGCTGCCATTGGCGTCGGCGCTGCCTACATCGAGTACGACAAGTACAAGTGCGGCACCTGCGGCAAGAAAATCGACGACGGTCATAAGATTTACGTGGGTCCCACCAAGGCGGCCCTCTCACTGCTTTACATGTTCTAACCTATGAAAAATATACTCACCATCATCCTGCTGGCCTTTGCGGCAACAGTATCGGCACAGCAGACCATACGCCTGACAGGCGAGAAGAGCGGACAGGACACGCAGGTCGAGGTCACCAATGTCAACGTGGTCAAGGCCTCTGGAAAGACGATTGTGACGATGGACTTCATCCTCGACCAGCTTGATGTGCCCTCCAACCGCTACCGCGCCTTCACACCCATCATCCGCACGGCCAACGGCGCGCAGGAGCAGCGCCTGAAGACCCTCATCGTCAGCGGCAGAAGGCAGAACATCGTGTTTGAGCGTGACGGCATCGACGACCTCTATGCCAAGAACTGCGAGAACATCCGCCGACAGAATGGCGAGCCGCAGCAGTATGCCTATACCGACGCCGTGGAGAGCCAGCCCTGGCACAGCGGCGCCAAGCTGTATGTGGAGAGTGACCTCTGCGGATGCGGCGATAAGATGAAGAACGAGGATACCTTCATCACCGACCTGCTGCCGCCCGACCCCTGGGAGCTCGTCGACCTTATCAACAAGGAACCCAACCCCGACAAGCCCATGCGCGAGCTGCACGGCTCGGCCTTCATCACCTTCGTCGTAGACCGCTGGGAGATGAAGCCCGACTATATGGACAACCGCCGCGAGCTGCGCAAGATCACCGATACGCTCGACATCATGGTGGCCGACAAGAACATCACCGTCAACACCATCAAGATTCACGGCTGGGCTTCGCCTGAGTCACCCTACAACCACAACCACCTGCTGGCCACCAACCGTGCCAAAAGCCTCACCGAGTGGCTGCGTCAGAACTACCAGCTGCCCGCCAGCGCCTTCGCACCCGCAGAGGCCACTCCCGAGAACTGGATAGGACTGAAGGAAGCCGTCGACAACATGTCCACCGACCTGCTGCCGCACAAGGCAGACATCGCCACCATCGTCAATGGTCTGCTCGACAAGGACAGCCTCACCATCGCACGCACCGCCGACAAGACCGAGGCCAGCATCAGGAGCCGCTACCCGCAGGAATACCAGTACCTGTTGCGCGAGATCTATCCCGGCCTGCGCCGCTCGGACTACGAGATCACGTTCAACATACGCCAGTTCAACACCATCGAGGAGTGCCTCGACATCTACCGCACAAAGCCCTACCAGCTGTCGAAGCACGAGTTGTGGCGCGTGGCACAGACCATGCAGCCCTTCAGCGACGAGTATAACCGCGTGATGCAGACCACCCTCCTCTACTATCCCGATGACGAGGTGGTGAACCTCAACCTGGCCAACGTAGCCCTCGCACAGCACGACCTTCTGAAGGCCGAGACCCTGCTCGAGCACGCCGGCAACTCAGCCGAAGCTGACAACGCACGCGCCGTCGTCGCTATCGTGCAGCAGCGCTACAACGATGCCCGCCGCCTCCTCGACGCCGCCGAGGCCAAGCAGCTCGACGTCAGCCGCAACCGACAGGCCATCGCCACCTTGGCACAATAGCCCTATAGAAGCCCCAGAGGTCCCCATAAGAAGAAACAAACGACCAAAAAAGATCATATATTTTTTTAATTCATTTTTTTATTCACAATCTAAATTCAAACATTATGAAAAAATTATTTTTCTTAGGAGCACTCTTCGCAGTTGGACTTAGCTTCACTGCATGCTCGGACAAGGACGACGTGGGAACGGAAGTCCAACAAGGAGAAAACGGTGGTAATAATTACATTGCCATTAGTATTAACTTGCCCACAGACCGTGTAAACATGTCACGTGCTGATGACAACGCTGGCAATATCACTTTCGATGACGGTCTTGATACAGAGTACGAGGTGAAGGATGCCACCTTGCTGGTGTTTGACAAAACCTCGCAGAATTTCAAAAAGGCCTATAGCCTTTCAAAGGATGGCTTTACCAAAGATGGTACTGACAAACAAGTGACATCTCATGGCACCAAGATTATCCAGATGGTTGGTACAAGTGTTGTTGCTGGCGACTTAGCCCTTGTAGTTCTTAACAATAATGACCTTTTCACACTCAGCGGTAACAATATCGTATTTGGAGAAGAGACTTTCAGCGGTACTTATTCACAATTCCAGGCAAAGACGGCTACGACAACAGGTCTTGACGCAAGTTCAATGATGGGTTCTGGCAAGGGTTTCTACATGGCAAATGCTCCTCTGTCTGACAAGCAGGGTTCAACAACTACTGCGCCTACAGGTGCTGCCGTGCAAGTATTGGTGCCTATCACCACTGTCTACAAGACGTATGCCGAGGCTGAAGCAGGTGCTGCCGACCAGATTTACGTTGAGCGTGGTATGGCAAAGGTGACTATGAATCAAACGATTGGCACAACCACCATGCAGAACTCAAAAGTAGGTGATCAAAACCTAACTGCTACGCTTGATGGCTGGACGCTCGACAATTGCAATCCCAATTCTTATCTTGTTCGTTCTACCGATGGTCATGCAGGCTTTGTTACTCTTAAGTCGGTTGCTACTGGTGGTGTCTATCGTTACATCGGTAATTCACAAATCACATATCCTACAATTCCTTCATACCCTTACCGCACATACTTTGCCAAAAGCCATGGCTATGATGCAGCAAAAACACTGAACAGAGTCCTTGCACCAACTTATTATGCAGCAGGAGATGAAGAAGTAGCAGCTGGTACAAAAGTAGAAGGTGAATTAAAGACTCCTGGCACATCATTCTCCACTGATTTCGGGAACGCTAACCCGCAGTACTGCTTTGAGAACACATTCCCCGTTTCTCTTCAGGTCGTAAACAACACCACATTGGTACAACTGAAGGTTACTGCTAAGACGGGTTCTACTCCCGAAGACCTTTATACAGCAGGTGGTAACAAGACAAACATCTATACTGAAACAACAATTAAGGAACTTATCGCAAGTGCCGCCTATGATTATGTTGTTTCCCAAAATTGGGTAAAAGAAGGAACGTTCTCCTCGAAGGACATTACTGTAAATTTGAAAGAAGTCAACTCTGCTACTAATGAGGTTACGGCTGTTACTATCAGCTATAACACGACAACGAATACCAGCGAGGGTGATGCAACACTGAAGGCCGGTGCATTTACAGAAGATGCTGAAGGTACATCAGGTACTTTTGTTGCGAGCGTTAATACAACTGCACTTCAGGCTGTTGGTACTGTTCTCAAATATGTTGGTGGTGTGAGCTACTATCACATTCGCATCAAGCACTTCGGCGATGACCTGACACCATGGAACAACGGTGAGTATGGCTCAACCGCTCCTTCTGGAAACACTACTGGAACTATCTATCCTGCCAATGGCAGCAACCAAGATAACAACTATCTCGGTCGCTATGGTGTACTCCGCAACAACTGGTATGACTTGAAGATTAACAAGATTAACTATCTTGGCGATGCTGTTCCTAAGACCGGCAACTGGCCTGGCACTCCAGATGATGAACTGGACAACTACATCACGTTCCAGATCAACATCCTCTCGTGGGCTAAGCATGTGACTCAGGCAGCCGACCTCTAAACCCTCTCAATTAGGAAATAATTATCCTGAATATCCTCACTCCTGTGCGGGGGTGGCATCCTGCTGCCCCCGCGCTAGAAGGAGGAGAACACGAACAAAAACGCTGATGCACAAAACCATCACATCGCTACTTTACGCAGCCATCATGATGCTGCCGCTGCTGCTGACAGCCTGCCACAACGATGACGTCTCCCGCGAGGAGGCGCCAGTGGACATCCTGTCGCGCTTCGGCACCGACGGCAAGGCATGGATGTGCGTCAACGTGAAGCTGCCCGGACGTGGAGCCTACACGCGCGCCGCTGACAGCTTCGACGATGGTGCTACGGCAGAATACGCTGTGGAAACCGTCACCCTCGTGCTCCTCAGCGGCAGCAGCGAGGCCGACGCCACCGTGGCCACCAGCACCACCTACACCCTGCCCGACAACGACGGACAGGATCCCACCATCACTGGCCCCGTCATGCACGCCGACAACCAGGTGACCTGCACCGTACAGGTGAGCAGCGAGGGCATCATAGCCAACAGCCGCGTCTACCTGCTCGTGCTCCTCAACCAGGCTGCAAACTACTCCGTGACCACTGGAAAGAAGCTATCAGACCTGAACACCACTTCCACCACCGCCATCACCACCACCTTCGGTGACGACACCTACTACACCATGGCCACCGCGCCGCTGGCCGACGCCTGCGACGGCACGGGCACCGTGAGCACACTCAACCTGCTCTCGCCCTCCTTCTTCTTCCACACACAGCAGGAGGCAGAGAGCAACCCCGCTGCCACCGTCTATGTGGAGCGCAGCGCAGTGAAGGTGACCGTCAAGGCCGCCGAAACGCCCCCCACCACCATACTGGGCAACCCCAACATCATCTTCGGAACCACCGACCTGGCATACGCCATCGACAACTATAACACCAACACCACATTAGTCCGCCGCTTCAATAGCGACTGGCTGCCCTACCGCAGTGCCAACGGCAAGCCCCTGCGCTTCGTGGAGACCACGCCCCTGCCCACACTGCCGGCACGCTACCGCACCTACTGGGCGCAAGACCAGAACTACACCGGCAACTCCGGCCTCACCTATAAGACACACGCGCAGCGCGACGACATCGTGTGGAAGAACATGAACGTCAACAGCTACTGCGCCGAGAACACCTTCGACGCCGTACGCCAGCAGGACGACTGTACCACCAGCATCCTCGTACGCCTGCAGCTGAACAACGGCGGCGACTTCTTCACCACCAGCGTCACGGGCAGCGACATCGTCTACCTGCCGCCCAGGAACACCGTCAGCGAGGAGGGCACCAGCGCCAGCTCCTCATTCAGCCGCACAGCGGGCAACGCCTCCGAGCGTTTCAGCAGCAGCACAACGACACGCTCGCCCGCCTTCAACGCCAGGACCATCGACGAATACCTGCGCACATGGCTCATGCAGGTGAACCCCAACTTCCGCAGCTGGGTGAACACCTACGCCGCCGGAGAGCCCAACCATGTCAGCATAGCCGTGGACGCTGCCACCGACTGGGTGACGACAGGCAAGGCCACCGTGAAAAAGGTGGCACAGAGCGCACAGGCCGCCAACAGCACCGGGGCCGCCGCCTTCGATGCCCTCGGCCTCGTCAACTATATCAATACGAACATCATCCTCTACTACTATAACAACGGCTTCTGCTACTACCGCGTGCCCCTGCGCCACTTCACAGATGCAGAGACAGAGTGGCAGTCGACGCCGCAGATGACCAACAACAGCACCGCACAGACCTATCAGGCCGACGGCGACTATACTGCCGACAAGCGATACCTGGGTCGCTACGGACTGGTGCGCAACAACTGGTACACCGTCAGCATACGCACCATCACCCATGTGGGCAGCCCCATCATACCGGCACTCACACAGAATGCCGACGACAGGGTGGAGCAGCTGCTCAACGCCACACTCAGCATCGCAAGCTGGACATCGCACGACACACCACTAACAAACCCATAAACCACCAAAGCAAGCTCACATCAAGACCTCATTATGAACAAGATAACCTGTCTACTGTTTGGCATAGCACTCCTCACCTCGTGCTCGATGATGCACGAGGACCTCGACGAGTGCCCGCTGCGCATTACACTCCGCTACGATTATAACACCAAGCAGGCAAACATGTTCCACGACCATGTGGAGGAGGCCACCGTCTATGTGGTAGACCCGCAGACGGGCATCGTCGTAGACCAGCAGACCGCAAGAAACAGCAATGACGCCCAGCCGCTGCGCTCGCCGTCGTTTGCCTTCGTCTTCACGGGCCTCAACGCCGGCGACTACCGCCTCTACGCCACAGGGCGCAGTGCCGCCGACGCGCACCCCGTCATCAATGCCCCCGCCACAGGACAGGCCATCAGCACCCTCACCTTCGCGCTGCCCGCCGCTGCCGACGGCAACGTCGCCGCACAGCGCATGGACACCGTATGGAACACGCTGAAGCCCACCACCGTCACCATGACCGAAAGCGCGCCCGCAGAGGCCGTCGTGCCACTGATGCGCCTCACAAACGACCTGAACGTCATGATCTTCCGCCGCGACGCCGACCTTGACAACAGTCACGAACGCTATGACGTGCGCGTGGAGGCACACCACCCACGCCTGGGCTACGACAACGAGCCGCTGAGCGACGATGCCGTCACCTACCGGCCCTTTGCCGCCTGGACGACAGAGACCGACACCACCTCCACGCGAGCAGCCATCGCCGAGCGCAACGCACACTACGACCTGTCGCTGGGACGGCTCTTTGCCCACAATGATGCGCGCCAGAACGCACGCCTCATCATCACCGACCGCACCACAGGCAAAGAAGTGGTCAACATCGACCTCTGCTACTACCTCGCCCTGGCACGCAACTACTTCGAGACACAGCACTACACCACGCAGGAGTACCTCGACCGCGAGTACGACTACCGCCTCGACTTCGGCATAGAGGGCAGCACATGGAAGACGCTTAGCATACACATCAACATCCTCTCCTGGGCCATACGCCTACAGAACGAGGACCTGTAGGAGCAACATCAATGACAATGTCTTTGCAATCATAGAGAATGAGAAGAATAGCGAACATATCGGCCTGTTGCCTGCTGTTAGGAGTACTCCTGCTGACTGCCTGCACTGACTACGACGGCTACGACTATAAAGAGGTCGAGTCGTCGAAGGCAGAGCGTCTGGCCCATGCCGATTCGCTTTATCTCAACCTCAGCATCGTCAGCAATACCCATATTACCCGTGCCACTGAGGTAGGCACAGCCGAAGAGAACGCTGTTTATGACGGCATCCTCTGTATCTTCGAGGGTGACGATGCCGCAACAGCCACCCTAAAGACCGCCACCGTCATCGACCAGCTCATCAGCAACCCCTATGAGCCGCAGCCTCAGGCCAGTGGCTCTGCCACCGCCATCAACATCACCCAGCGCCTCTCCACCGGCACCCACCACTACGAAGTCAACCAGCACCTCTACGCTCTCGCCCTCCTCAACACCACAGCGGCGGGGTTCAGGGTGAGCGGCAACCAGCTGCAATTCAAAGCGCTCAATGACGACGAATACACCAGCCTGCCTGCCAATACAAAATTCAGTGACATACAGAACCATGCGCTGAACTCCGTGGGCAGTCCCGAAGAGCATGTGGGCCTCTTTATGACCAATGCTGCCGAAACCGGACTGGTGGAGATAACGCCCACCAACCACCTCTTCGACACCGAGGCAGATGCTGCCGATAATTTTGAGACCGGCCACATCACCATCAACGTGTCTCGTGCTGCCGCCCGCATCCGCGTCACCAACGACATACCGGGTGGTACATCGCTGTCGAACATTTACCTGCATGGCAACAGCAGTATAAATCCGGTCATACATAAGATGACGTGGGCACTGGCATCGGAGCTGCCAGGTACGAACGTTGCCACAGGAGCTACCAACTTTAGCCTCTTCCACCAACATTCACACGAGAGCGGAGAAGCCATCTATGTTCCAGAGAGCTCATCTGCCACGCAAATTATTGTGGAGGTGCAGCTGAAGGAAGGTTCAGTCCTGCTGGGCGACTGCTACAGTTTCCCAGGATTCGATGGAAAAAAGTTATATACTAGTGTCGATGAGCTTATAGCATACTACAAGAGCAATTGGAGCAGCCAGAGTGTTTACCATGGTGCAATCTCCTCTTGGTCTGCCGACGACGTGTTCCGCAATACTAAGGTGACCATCCTTGACGATGGTTCAGTAAAAGTGTCGCTGTTGACTGATGAGACCATCAGCAACGTGGATGATAATGTACGTGAAGCCTTGAGAAATTTGGAGAATGTTCTTAGCGGCATGACCCAAGGCTATCGCGATGGCAAGATGTACTATACTTATACCATCTCTTCTTTGGCGCGCAACAATGCCTATAACCTAAGCTTGGTGGAGCAGGGCACAACAGACACTCGTTACGTTGCCGTGACGTTTAAGTTCGACCAAGGTGTTAGCGGACAGACTGCGACCTATAGTAATGGTTGTTCCGACCTCTTTACAAACAGCCGCGTGGCACTTGGCAGCAACCTGAACTACTATGGAAGGGATGCTGACTATGGGCAGACAAGAATCAATCCCACTACGCAACATAATGCCCCCGATGATACAGACAACATCGATTTCTTGGTCGACCCAGAGAATGGTTGGGTTTTCACACCATCGAGTGTGTCGTTTAATACCACCCGCTATGGTACTGATGGCGGTTTAATCGATGTCTATTGGCTCAATTGCGATAACACCCCCCAATCATTAGGTACAGGCATAGTGCCCTATCGCAATAAACAAAATCTTGACGTGCTTAGCTGGAGAAATGATTTCACACCGGGTTCTGTAGGCGATAGTGAGTGTGGTCTGAGACTCCGTTTGTACAACTTGAAAGAGACCAAACAGGTGGGATTCTCGGATATCATCATTCGTGGAACGCTCAGCAAGACTGTTTCCATTGATAATCCAAAGAAGAGCATCAGCGGTGTTGGTCGACCTACGCCACAATAAATATATAAGAAAAATGGAAAAGGCAAAGAAAATACTCCAACTCATAACCCTCCTCCTGCTCCTGACAGTGGTAGGAGCCACAACGGTTTGGGGGCAGACACTTTACTATCAGGACTTCGAGAACAACTCTGACATCTCTGAAATAACTTCTAACAAGAAGAAGACGTTAGACAAATGGTTTTTTTATGCGTCAACGCCAACTCTCGTCACAGGCGATCCCAACTATGGCAATTATCTGAATATGTTTCACGGAAATGGCTCTGGCCATCGTTCAGAGCACACCACATTCTTTGAAAATGGCAAAGATTTTTATGGGGGGCTTACTGAATATACAATTGAGTTTGACGCTGCTATCACCCCCTCTTCTCCCGCTAATACATCATATACACAAAATGACCTGGTTCTATATGGAGATGGGCAAGGCATGCCAAATGGTAATGCACAATATGATGGAACTAACCATATTTTGAGAATTTATGGCGGTGGCAACAATAGTACAACCTACACCGTGGAAGGCAGCAACTCTTCCATCACCATAGACAACAATGCTTGGTACCACTATAAAATAAAGGTTAATCGCAGCACTCGCCAGGTGAATTATTCTATAGGAAACAGTATCAGCGGAAGTTATACTTTGTCAAACGATGTCAGCACGAATATCCAAGGCATTGAAGTAGGCTTAGGCAGACAAAGTTCCAACGTCCGCATCGACAACATCCATGTTTATGGTCTTTTTACCTACTATCTGGTTTCCGACAATCCTACGTGGACGCTGATAAAGGAAGGCTTGGCAGCGGAAGGCAGCAGCGCCACTGCATACTACCCACAGTATGAATTGAGGGGGACGACACTCTATGAGGCTGCAGCAAATAACAGCCAGTATAGCAAGACTTTCACCGTCACACAGAACTACCAACAGGAGACAGTTCCTTACACTACGAACACGATATCTAACGTCGTGTTCTATTCCGAAGGCGAGAACATTGAAGGGGCTTCCATCGGTACCGACCTTGCACGTGCTTCAAACGGATATCTTGGCCATACGGGAGGAATAGATAACTTCGTTGATGTGAAGCAGCTTGCCCCAGGCACTTACACCCTCCACTATACAGCCAACAACAATAACTCAGCTGATCGCAACTGTATCTTTAGGATAGGCAACTATGACTTGTTTAATCACACCATCGAAGGAAACACGCGATGGCAGTACCATAAGAAAGACTTTACTGTCAGTGAATCGTCCATGCTGTCTTTTGCTTTCAATGGCCATAACGGGAGCGGTGTCGACTGGGTGTATATCACAGCAACGGGTCTGGCCTTCCAGGAAGCCAGTGGTACATACGTAAAGGGGACCAGCAACCAGAAACCCACACTCATCAACACTACCGGGGAGACAGCCACCTTTACGTCGAGCAACACCAATATTGTAGAAGTATCTTCCGATGGCACGTTGACCCTGAAAGACTACGGTCAGGCTGTTATCACTGCCACTGCTGGTGGCTCTACCACTACCCACAAAGTGACTGTGGTGCCTGCCACTGATGCCACTTTCAGCTTCACCTATGACGAAAATACACACATTGAAACTTTTTCCATCACTTCATCAGGTAACATTGCCAACCATTTTGAGGGAGAGCGCATTGTCTTCGACGTGGGAAACCCAGATGAATTACAGTATGTAGAGTCACAGGGCGGTCTGTGTTGTATCGATGCCAATGGCTATAGCTTTGCGCACCTTCATGACAATGCTACCTACCCCGACATGGGTACCTACTACGCCTTTACACCTAAATACAGTGGTATGCTGACCATTACTGGTGCTATTAATGGCGAAAATCCGATTCGACTAACTGACGCGGCGGGCACGGTGCTTGAAACAGTCACTTTCGCTGTTGGCACAAATCAAATACGTACTTTCAATACCAAGCTACAGGCAGGACAGACCTATTATGTATATGTAAAGACTGGTGCGATGACAACCCAGTCGGGGGACGGAACAGTGACCGACGCACGTCCTACACTTTATCTGAAGTCCTTCTCCTTCGATGCCACGCAGGTCGGCTTTATGACCATCAACGTCAGCGACCTGCTCTATGCCACCGTCGATGGCGGCATCAACTCGACAGGTAACAAACTCGACCGTACCATCCCATGCTTCGACTTGACTTTCAGCGGGGGCGACGGTGCCACGTCGTACAACAGCAACAGCATCACCTTCTATCAGAATGCATCGGGACATGGACAGTTGGTTATCACCCCGCGCCTGTTGACCAGCGGCACGAACACCGATTTCCGCATCAACAGCATCACACTGAACTACGATGCCATCGAGTCGGGCAAGGCCACCAGCATCTTGGTGAACAACCAGACAGTGCCCATGGCCGAAGGCTCGACTCAGGCCACTGTCAATGTGGCCACCTTTGATCCCGTCACCATCCTTTATAACCAGGACGACGACTACAGCTTCGTGCTGACCAGTCTGACGCTGAACTACGAGGTGACGAGTCAGGCGTCACTCGACGAGGTCCTCGACCTGTCGAAGACGGCCACGAAGATTGCTTTTGAGAACAGCGAGTTTGCCGTGGCCAGCGGCCATCCCAAGACGCATTCAGCCATCTTCGCCACACCCATTGCACCCCAGGCCTACAGCTATGGTGGCGGCTTCACCGCTCCCGTCACCTATAGCAGCGGCGACACCAGCATTGCCACTGTCGACGCCTCAACGGGCGAAGTGACCATGCTGGCCACGACATTAGGGACCGAGACCACCATCACCGCCAACTTTGCCGGAACCGACTATTTCCTGCCCTCTTCGGGCACCTACAAGGTGAAAAGCTCAGTGGATGCCAATGGTTTTACCATCGAGCATGTCAGGCGCGGCATGGTGGTAGAGGTCGACATGAGCAGCGACGGTGCAGCCGAGTTCAACTTCACCAATACCATTGCCAACAGTCAGCAGATAAACAGTGCCGAGGAAACCGTCATCAGTACATACGCCTTTGACAACGGAGGCAACAATGATGAGTTTAATGTCGAGATAACCGTGACGCCCGGAACAGCCTCAGCCTATATCCATGCCGCACGGGCTTACTACCGCAAGCCAGCGCTGAAACTGAGCTACCCACTGCAAGCGGTCTATAACCACCACCCCAACTGGACGGACGCTACGCTGACCTCCCACTTTGCTAACAACCAGGGTGTCGGGACGTGCTTCGACCTGGAGGGGGAACCTACGTTTACGGCTTACTTCGAGGGTACTGACCTGGCAAAAGACTTCGTAATAGCCAACACCGCCACCTATACCGTCGCCTCGGGTAATATCATGCTCGTCACCGACCCATCCACGACGCCGAAGGGTACCCTGCGCAGCACTGGCACCGACGCCGGCATCACCGTTGCTCAGGTGACCATCCCCGTGACGCTGCGCACGAGTGCCCTGGGCTACGACCCCACCGATGCCAACAATACAGCCGTGGCCGACCTCGCCGTCATCCCCTTCCCATACACCTGGGACCTCACCACAGGTGACTTTAACACAAAAACTAAGGCACTGGAGCTAATCAACATCACTGGCGACGGTAATGGCTACGTACTCCTCGGACCAGGCAGCGTGGCCGTTCATGGCATTGCTATCGTGGCAGGACGTGAAAAGCCCAAGACCAACTACGAGATAGACCCTACGCTGCCCAATTCACGGCTACGCATCCCCGTGATGGAAGGCATGAAGGTGTCGATAACCTGCTATGGAGCTGAAGAACGTGTGACGGGTAAAGGCTACCCTTTGGAGATTAGCAATGTCACCGACCTCAAAGGCTATGCTACGGCAACGCTGGAAATCAAGACTGCCAGTAATACGCAGGAGTTCATCGCCAAGAACAACGGCTATGTGGAGATTTACAACCGCAGCGACGTGAACGTCTATATACAGCGCATCACCGTGTCAGCCCCCTATCTGGTGTTTGATGACGGCGAGAACCCAAAGATCAGTAAGACGGCTACCTATCAGAATCTTGTGGTGAACAAGCCTACGCATGCTACCCTCACCTTCACCGACGATGACACAAACAATGCAAAGATTGCCACAAGAGACACCAATACTGGAACATATACTTTCCAGTCGAATGCCAGCGGCAATGTCACCGTTACGGCTCAGGCCACCGGCGCACGCAACCTGGAGCCATGCTGGGGACAATACACCCTCTCGCTGGTTGACTTCTATTTCAATCCCAATGTAATCAACCTTACTCACTATGTGTCGTCCGTATCCTATTACACCAATCAGTTTTTCTCCTTTGCCCACCTAAAATTGGGCAACAAAGACTGGCTGAACATGACAACAGAGGAAAAAAGCAAGATTACTCTCTCGGTGGCCGCACCTTCCTATTACAATGGCAATCCCAATCCTGCCGTTGGTATCGTGAGAGAGACCGGCGATGCCAACAACCCGTATATCATGGAGATACGCAACGAAGGTCAGCTCATCATCACTGCCGTCTATCGTGAGAGTACCAATACGGTAAGTACGGTGAAGACCACCTGCACCGTGAATATCACCATGACATCCTTCGCAGGATTCAAATTTTCCACACCTATTGTGCCATCAAGCCAAGCCACATACTGTTTCGCTGATAACGCCAATACGGTCAACCCGCTGAATACGAACGGTATTTCTGTTGCTTCTTACAGATGCACATATATAGGCAAGGAGACATCACAGGGTCGGAATTCCACTAATATAGGCCAAACTACCGAACTGACGCTAACATATTCAGGAGTCTATCATTTAGAGGCACTGGACTCAGAAAACCATACTATTGCTGAGTTCTACCTGACAAAGGCATACCCCGTCAATATGACCACATCGCAGAGCTGGGACTTCCGACAGGGCGTGAGCAGCGAATGGGGCACATCGTGGAGTCAACCGAAAGATCCTGCTACGGGTAATAATGTAGCCGAAGGCACGGAAGGTGCTGTTCCCTATTTCGAATACGCTGACTATCTGTGGACTCGTGGCATGCCTACCAATCGTGCCAGCGACTACCGTTGCGTGAGAGCGGTGAACGGCGATAATGGCTTCATCGTCAAGGAAACGTCAGGCTTGGTTGTCATGGCTGATGCGCCCACCTGCGACCGCTCCATCATTGACGGTGCCCACTGCGACGGACATTTCAGCGCCTATACCGGCAACAGATATAATTACGTATATCCGAACATTGGACTGCACAAATCCACACTGATCATTCCCCACCTGCCGAAGGGAGCATACGTAGCCATCGCCTGGGACCGTACGAGTCCTGGTGACGGAAACACGATCGTGATGGAGAATCTGCTCGACCTGGAAGGACATACTATTGACGAAATCAAATATGGTGGTTCCGTGCGACTGACGGGTGCCAATGCCGGCAACCAACAGGGTTACTACACCTTCCGCGTGGCCAACGACGGCAATGTCACCCTTACGCAGAACGATAAGGGCACGTCACGCATCGTGGCCATACACGTCTATTACGGCGATCCTGACACTAACGTCAATGCTTCGGATGACATCAATTACAACCGCAATGCCATAGAGGAATTCAAGGGGTCGGGCATGACGCAGAAGCTGATGGCCTACGCCCGCGCGAATGCCGACGGAACAGCCGATGTGGGTAGCGGACTGATGCAGTTGGACGGTATCCTGACCACAGAGGGCGAGACCACCAGCCAGTGGCTGACGAACTACCTGAACTTCAATGCACCGAATGGCGTGGCAGAGTTCAAGATGGTGAACCAGGACGAGACGCTGCGCAACATGACAATGGACATGTCGCAGACCTACTTCGACTCGGGTAACGGCAAGTATGCCGTGCCGGGCCTGTCGTTCAACGGTGCCTGCTGGGGCAAGGCAATCATGAGCGTTGGCGTGCGCGATGACAATGGCTATCTGGTGGCCTACCGCCAGTACCGCTTCACCGTGGGCATGCGTCCCAAGATGACCTATCCGAAGACGTGGGACTTCACACGCTTCTTCGACAACTCAACCGTAAAGATTGAGGAGTCGCCCGTGACAGTACTGCCTGCCACTGTTGAATTAAATACAAAAAATAGCCTTATTACCAACGCAAGCTATCCAGAGAATACGGAAAACATGAGTATTCTCGATACCTCGCCGACACGTACTTGGGATTCTGGCAACGTGCTGAAGCGAAGCAGTGGTATTCAGACCTATCATCAATACGGATATAACGAATACTCGTCGTACTATGTTGATGATGCAGTTCTTGTATGTAACTTAGGCGACCGCAACACCAACGGCTTTGCCATTGAGGAGACACGGGGACTGGGATTCAACATCGCTGAAAGCGGCAACTCCCTGCAATGGGTGATGCCCCACGAAAACAATCCCGACAGAAATGTGGGCTATGCGGGGAACGCCTACCTGCAGATGAACGGCACCATGACCATTGCCGGCGTTGGCGACAACTACAGCGACTACTATGTGTTCCTCAGGAGTGACAGGGCACCTGATGCTTGCTCTGAAAATCTTAAGGCTGTGAACCGAGGCGACTACAGGGGTATCGTATCCAACAACAACGGACAATACATCTTCAAGGTGAACTCTCCCGACAATATGATGCTGACCTTCAACAGCAATACCAAGGTCTACGGCATCGGCGTGACCAACATCAAGAAAGATGCCGTGCACCCCGTAGGCGGAACGGGATGGGCCACCGAGAGCCGCGACATCGACATCGACCACACCCTGACAGGCTACTACACCATACACACACTGAAGGCATACGAGGTGAAGTATGACAGCTATGACATGAACACCGCCACGGTATACCTGTCGGAGATCAAGGAAACCGGTGCGCTGACCGACAGTGAGAATATGACATTCTACGACCACGGCTATGTGCCATCGGGCAAAGGCATCGTACTCAAAGAGGTGCCTACCGACGAGACTGCTGCCTATGCCGTGCCGCTGTTCGTGCCTGCCATCACTACCACACACCCCGCTGCCATCAGCAATGACAACATGATGAGTCCGAACATCATAAGAAAGGAAATGCATACAGGCGATGTGTCAGGTGGCAACGACATCTTCATCCTCACCAACGTGCACTGGAAATACACCGTGGAGAGCACATGGAGCAAGGAGGGAGACAATTACATTGAGAGCCGCGATGGCGGATGGCAGGATTACGGCTCACCGACAGAGGCTGACGCTGCCGGCTTCTACCGACTGCATATCTGGGAGAATAATGCTGCGGCCAACACGATGGCGGCCAACACGGCCTACCTGCTGGTGCCCAGCAATGAGTTGCCCATCGCCCTGTGGAATTCGACGACCCATTCAAATGCCCGCAAAGGCACTATTGGCATCCGCGAGCTGGGCGTGTTTGATCATATCGAACCGATAGGGGCTGACCATTCTGTCAACGGGAACAGCAATGCTGAAGCATGGTACACCCTTGACGGAAAGATACTGAACGGCGTGCCAACGAAGCCTGGACTGTACATCCATAAAGGAAGAAAGGTTGTTCTGTGAAATCGATAAAACTTTTTTGGGTCACACTGCTCTTGCTGACCGTTGCCGGTTGTAGCTTGAGTGACGAGGAGGAGACCACGGAGCGCATCAAGGTGGGCGACCGCGTGCCACTGTTCACCGTGCAGACGGTGGACAGCGACGGCAGGATAGGGACGTTCTCTACCGAGCGGCTGACAGGCCAGACCGTTATCGTCTTCTTCAACACCACCTGCGGCGACTGCCAGCGCGATCTGCCCCTGCTCAACGACTATTATCTGCTGCATCGCAACGACAAGGGCTTCCAGATGGTGGCCATCAGCCGCGGGGAGGGAGCCGGGAGCGTGGCGGCATATTGGGCCGCCAACGGCCTGCTCATCCCTTACTCGGCGCAGGATGACCGACGCATCTATAGCCTCTTCGCCTCTTCCATCATTCCCCGCATCTATTTCTGCGGCGCTAACGGCGTCGTGACACGTATCGACGTGGAGCAATTCGGCATGTAAATAGCTATTTGTTGGTGTCCGCTATACTTATAGTTGGTTCCTTTGCCATGTAACAATGCAGCAGCCGAAAAATACTGCACTAAGTGCACCTTTGGACGTGAATCTTCTGACTTGCAAGTCGTTGGTTGGTGCACCAACCTTTCTGTTTCGAGCACCTATGTGCACCAGCTTTTTGGGTTCGTGCACCAGGATATGGGGTAGCGACATAAAGTGCCGAGTTATTGTAATAACGTAAGCATTCGTTGAAATACACGTTGTAGCAGTTGTAGTATCGTTGTACCTTTGCAATCGCAATAGTGCACACAACTACAACTGTTACAACGTGTATTTCAACGAATGCTTACGGACTTTCCCGTGACATCAGAGATGACGGTTGAGAGTTTTATGTTCATCATTTCCATGGCTTTCTGCATATGCAGGATTTCTACAGATGCGGATTCGAGCAGGTTTGAGCGATGGCGTGTGAGGTTACGTATCTTCCTGGTGATGTTCTCCGGTTGGGTTCAGGCCATCAATTCAGTACTCAAGGCTTGTCTTGTCCAGTAGAAAATCCATCAAGCCGATGAAAAGAATTCCTTTCTCGTTGCGCCACGGTTTAATGTTGCCATTAACAACGACTATCTTTTTGAAAGAGTCGTTTATATTGACAAGAGACTGCAACTCCTGCTCTTCTTTTTCCTTGTTTAGGATTGCTAATGCCGACTGTATATAATAGCGCTGGCTTGCATGATTGACAACGAAGTCCACCTCAAGGCGTATTCTTTCTTGTTTGCCATCATCCGTTCGCTTTCTTATCTCTAACTGCCCGACATCAACTTGATAGCCCCTCATACAAAGTTCATTGTAAATCACATTCTCCATGATGTGGTTCTCTTCCTGCTGTCGGAAGTTTAGCAGCGCGTTTCGGATACCCAAATCCTCAAAATAGTACTTCGACAGCGTTCCTATATACTTTCTTCCTTTTACATCATAACGTTCTGCTTTCCTTATTATAAAAGCGTCTTGAAGATAGGATAAATACTTATCAATAGTCTGGCTTGTGATGTTTGAGTTCTCTACACTCCTGAAGGTGTTAGCAATCTTAGTGGGATTGCTGGGAGAGCCAATTGAAGATGCCATGATGTTGACCAGTTCACGCAGTTCCTTGTCATTCTTAATCTTGTATCTCTCCAGGATGTCTGCCATATATACAGTCTGAAACAGTTTCCGCAGATAGTCTGCCCTCTCTGCATCAGTTGCAAAGGACAGCACCAGCGGAAGGCCGCCAAAGGTAAAATAGTCTTTCCAGGCATCACTCTTATCTCCGCCTACAGCGGAATAGTATTCTGAGAAAGTCAAGGGATAAATCCTTATCTGATGGTCGCGCCCCCTGAATTCTGTTGCAATATCAGTTGAGAGGAAATGGGAGTTGCTGCCTGTCACATACACATCAGCATTCTTAATATGCAGCAGGCTGTTGAGTACATCAACAAACTCATCAACTTTCTGAACTTCATCAAGAATGACATAATATAGTTGACGATCAACTATCCGCGATTTCACATAAGCAAGCAAGACATCGGGATTTCTCAACTCTATATTGGTCCTATCCTCAAGTTCCACCTCTATAATATGATTCTCATCAACTCCTTCTGAAAGCAGATGGTTATGGAACAATGTCGTCAACAAGTAAGACTTGCCGCACCTGCGAGGTCCGGTTATGACTTTAATAAACCCGTTTTGCCGTGCATTAATCAGCTTGTGCAGATATACGTCCCTTTTTATTTCCATATTGCAATGAACTTATGGCACGTGTGCCAATTTTTCAGTGCAAATATAGCTATTATTTCTGAATTCGCAAAAACTTTTAGCTAAAAAAATGGCACAAGTGACGATTTTTCAGTCTAATCTTACAATATAAGACATCCCCCCCCCCTCATCGTGAACCTGTGCATTTTTTACACAAGTTTCTAAACCATAAAACACCAGCGAGACAAACAAATAATTACTGTTTATCTCGCTGGCATTCAATTGCTTAAACCTGACGGCAGGCTTTAATACTCATCCTCGTTAAAGTTTAAATACCGTATTGGGAACCAAGAGTTTACACTCTGTGGTGTGACTATTGTGAAGGTTATTTGGCACTGAAATGAGCCAAAAGGCTGATGCTTATGCCAAAAGCTTCTTCACAATCTCAGAGATGACGCGGCCATCGGCCTTTCCCGCCAACTGCTTGCTGGCGGTCCCCATCACCTTGCCCATTTCCTTCATGCTGGTGGCTCCCACTTCGGCAATAATCTTCTTTACTTCTGCTTCTATCTCCTCCTGAGAGAGTTGCTTCGGCAGATAGCTTTCCAGGACTTCCACCTGTGCCAACTCTGCATCGGCCAAATCCTGACGACCTGCCTGTGTGTAGGTTGCTGCCGTTTCTTTACCTTGCTTGGCCAGCTTGGAGATGATTTTCAGTGCATCGGCATCAGCCAATGTGTCGTTGGCTCCAGGAGCCGTCTTTGCTTCCAGGAACACTTTCTTAATGTTGCGAAGCGTCTCCAGACGCACTTTGTCGCGAGCTTTCATCGCGGCTTTGATGTCTTCACTAATTTGATCGAACAGTGTCATAATATCTATGTTTTAATTCGTTAACGTGCTATCTGCACCAAGGGAGAACCAAGTGCAGTCTCTATCTTGGCAATAGTACTGGTCGTAAAATTATGCCGACCTGTCAACCAGCGTGACACTTCAGACTCACGCTTGCCTAAGCGATGAGCCAGTTCACGCTGGGAAATATTCTTCTCCTTGAGAATCGCGCCCATCCGCTCTGCTATCCCAAAGGAAAGTTCAAATTCTGCCTTTTGTTCGTCAGGTATAGCAGCCAGACTATCTCTAAATAACTTGTTCTGTATCATAGGCTCGTCAGATGTTAAACGTTGCACTTTGTATGTCTGTAATGATATTCTTCTCTATCGTGACTGTACCATTCTTCTGAGCCTCTATCAATACCTTGTCAAACTTCTGCAGGTCCATCACGTACCCACTCAGTTCTGTATCTTGGAGAACAAGCTGACGTTATCGTTCTGCTCTATTGTCTTTAACGTTACTGATTTCATAATCTACCATTTATTTTCACGATGCAAATATAAGCATTATATTCCGATAATTTCACTTTTATGTGAAGTTTTAGACATTTTTAGTAATTATGCGACCAGTTCAGATACAACAATAAGCTGTTTTGAGGAAATCCTCCCAAGGAAGATGAGTATCGTCTTTACCGAAGAGAAAGTACAACATCTTTCCAATAAAAAAACAACGGGGGAAGAAAATAATTTCTTCTTACCCCGTTGGCTTTCAATGATTTAAGCCTTGATATAGGCTTTAATACTCATCCTCGTTGAAGTTTAAATACTGCATTGGGAACCAAGAGTTTACGCTCTGCGGTGTGATTGTTGTGAAGGTTATTTGGCGCTGAAATACGCCAAAAGGCTGATGCTTATTCCAAAAGCTTCTTCACGATTTCAGAGATGACTCGGCCATCAGCCTTTCCTGCCAACTGCTTGCTGGCTGTGCCCATCACCTTGCCCATCTCCTTCATGCTGGTGGCTCCCACTTCAGCGATAATCTTCTTTATTTCTGCTGCTATCTCCTCCTGAGAGAGTTGCTTTGGCAGATAGCTTTCCAGGACTTCCACCTGAGCCAACTCTGCATCGGCCAACTCCTGACGACCTGCCTGAACGTAGGTCGCTGCCGTTTCTTTACCTTGCTTGGCCAGCTTGGAGATGATCTTCAGCGCATCGGCATCGGCCAATGTGTCGTTTGCTCCCGGAGCCGTCTTCGCTTCCAGGAAAACCTTCTTGATGTTGCGCAGCGTCTCCAGACGCACCTTGTCATGAGCCTTCATCGAGGCTTTGATGTCTTCACTAATTTGATCGAACAGTGTCATAAGATTGCTGTTTTTTTATTTTGTTCTTTATTCTAGATTCTGGCGGCAAAATTACACAAAAATAAGGGAAAAACACTCAATTCTGGAGTGAAGATGTGTTATTTTGGCTTTATTCTGATGAAAATTGAGTAACTTTGTCCCCTGATTGAAAGAATAATGATTCTTATGAAGCAATTCCAAGAGCTGCCCGGCAAAAAAGGCCGCTTGCTGCCAACGGGACGCATGAAAGCAAAGGCGTCCAAGTGGTGCATGAGCGTGACAGCATTGGCAACCTTATTGCTCCTTTGTGCATGTGGGACTGCTTCGTTATCAACAAGTCCTTCGAGCCGGATAGAGCAAAGCAACGTCTCACAAGTTGCCGACAAGGTCTGGGCTTTCAGTCAGAGCCGACCAAACGGATTCACTCTCAACGTTCGGACAATGACAGAGCCAACGGAGGGCATCGCTGTGAGTTATGCTGCAACACAGCGCAGTCATTCTCGTGACCAGCTCGAGAAAGTGGTTAACCATGCTTTCCAAAATAGTGGATATGTTGGCGGCTGGTTGAACAAGGAGAATCACCTTTACTATTTTGACAGCACCCGATTGTTCCCAGAAGATTCTCTCCAAGCTGCCATCCAATTCGGAAAAGAGAACGGGCAACAGTCTGTTTTCGTTCTTTCTTCCTCGAAAGAGATTCCCGTTATGCAAGCGCCCGGCCAAAAATCGCTTGCTGCCAACGGGACGCAAGAACATTCCCCTAACGTGTTCTTGGTAATGTACGATGCTGAGATCGGGAAAGAGCCTCTGTTAAAAGCCATCGAGGCCTGCAAGTGTGAGATTAAAAATGACTACGGCATCATCAATGGCATGGCCTTGAAGAAGCCTGATGACAAATCGCTTGAAGAGACCATGCAGTATTTCAAGAAGGTAAAGGGCGTGCTGACTGTAGAGTTCGACCATATTTACCGTCTGACAGATCCTGTTAAACCAAGATTAGAGATAAAATGAAAAAGATTCAAGATTGCCTGTATAGACAGGCAAAGTAGAGATTGTATGCTCTTTTCCCCGGACACCAATACATTTATATATTAAACACCAGCGAGACAAATAAACCGTCGCTGTTTATCTCGCTGGTGTTAAATGATTTAGACTTAAATAAACCTATCAATACTCATCCTCGTTGAAAACTTAATTTTAGACGCTTTTATGCTGATTAGCAGACACTTGTGTCACATTTAACTATTTTTATCCAAACAAACCGCACTATCAGAGGCGATGTAGGACGATTGCAAGGCAATTTGGACAAACAAATGATTCTTGTTATAAGGGAGTTCTCGAAATCCATTCATGACATACTGCGCCATATACCATATATACATATTCCCAATATGGCTACATAGGGGCATTTGGGGAACAACAAACGCACTGACTATTTGCATTACTACTGAAAATCAGAGGGCTTACTTATTTTGTTTATCAATCTTGATAAGATGTTTACTCAACTTTCAGAAGTATGCTAATCCTCTGTGTTCCAAAGCCCAAACGGGGCTTGATAAGGATAGTCTGCCATTTCTGTGGCTGGACAGATTGCAGCAATAGAAAATGTGCCTTTAGGTACGCGACATCTCATGTTATTAATTATTCAAGTAATCCTGAACCTCCGAACCATTTTCATAGGCATCATAGAGTGAATAAGAATCATCAACCCTTATCCACGACTTTCTTTGTTTTCTTATTATTTCTTCTGAAAGCACAAACTTATCCGTCGTAAGGTCAAAATAAAGTGCCCCTTCTTCATAAGGTGTAATTATAACTGGTTGTGGAATCTTTTTGCAATAGTAATTACATTTTACGTATTTTTTCTTATGGGACTCATACCTGTATAATATATAAGAGCCAGTGTCATCATATTGATACATAATAAATTCACCAAATGCATCAATTAGTTTATACCAGCTATGCTTTCCACGCTCTAATTCAACGATTTCAAGATTATCATCGAAAATCAAGCTGCCAACACATACACTTCCCCAAAGAAGATTATCAAAATTATCATCAAGGCGTAATGCCCAATCGTCCCTAATATAATAGCCGACAGGTATAATGTTTGTTTCAATGCTATCCAATTTTATGCATTTTAGGGAGTTCATTGAGATAAGATACATCCCATCTGAACATTCAACAACTGAAAAGTTAGATATGACGGTGGTATTATTAACCTTTCGAGTAATTCTTCTCCATCGTATAGCGTTATGAAATGTAATATTACCATAAATACCCTGCCTACGGTCAAAAACCGCGCGCCTTCGAAACGCATTGAAATATATCAAGTCTTTGTCTTGACAAATGATGGAATAAGTATCCTTTGATTGATTATGACACAATTCATACGAGGATTTTTTATCCTGTATAATAGATTTCCATTCAGAATCCCAGTCAAAAGATGGATGTCCAAACCTACTCCAGTTAAGTTCCAATTGCTCTATCATGCTTTGATACTTATTTACTTTTTGACAATGCTTTATACAATTCGTTGTGTTCTTTTTCTCTATATATAAATATTGCTGTGAAATACGAAAAGTCTATCCTATACCCCTCATCTACAAACTCTATTCGACATCTCTATACAAGTCATCCATTGTCACTTCCCTTTGTATTGTTTCTGAATACTTGTTGCGTTTCAGTCCGTAGGTAGTAATCATCGTGGTGTGGAGCGACTTTCGTGTTCCAGTTACAGCGCGGAAGGTTTCCTTGCGCGAGTTCAGGCGCTCCGCATAGTCCTGACTGATGGAATAGGTGTCGTTGGAGAACTTACACTCACAGAGGTTGACGGTCTCATCACGGCGGTCAATGACTAAGTCTATTTGTGTGCCTTTATGCTGTGTGCCATCCTTGTCTGTGAATGCCTTACATGACCAGGAACAGACTTCACTCAACACACCGCTGATTCCTAACTTCAGTTTGATTTGTGGGATATGATGCATGCAAACCTGCTCGAAAGCGTATCCTTGCCATGTCGTACGGCGGGGATTATCCAGCATGTTGCTCCAGAAATGGCTGTCTTGCCCGCTATACTTGCTTACGAACTGCAAATGGAACAGAGAGAAAAGGTCTGCCAACTGGTACATCTGACCACGGCCTTTATTTCCAAATGCCGCATATTGCCGTAGGAAGTCACACTTGCACAGATTGTCCAGCACTTCCGTAAGCAGTCCCCCATCATCCATTTTCAATGCCTCCTGAATATCCTTGCGACTCATTCCCGAGGAGCGGGTTGCTAGCAGCTCCACAACAGAGCGATACACCTTGGAGTCTCGAAACAACGACCGGAATATAAAGTCATACTCCGTTCGCAATGCCGCTCCCTCCTCAAAGAAAAGGTGGTCGATGTTCTCGTTCAGTGACAGGTTGCCTTCCAGCATGTCCAAATAATAGGGAATGCCGCCCATTGCCATGAACGCTTCCATTACTTGGTAACGTACCCAATCTATGCCTTTACTCTTCAGAAACTGCTCGGTCTCGAAGAGTGTGAACGGACGAAGATAGATCTGACGGTTCACACGACCATGCATCCCGCCCTTGTCCCCGATGAGTTTTGAAAGCATCCATGTGGTGGCAGAGCCACAGACAAATAGTTTCAATCCAGAAACAGACGATGCCCAGCTGTTCCAGAAATAGCTGAAAGCGGAGAGAAAACCAGACTTTGGCGTGTCCATCCAAGGGAGTTCGTCAAGAAAAATCACTATTCGCTCTTTATGAAGGGAAGAAAGATGCTCTCGTAAAGCTTCAAATGCCTCATACCAGTCTTTGGGCTTTAGATGTTTCCTGCCAGAATATCTTTCCAATTCCTTTTTGAATAGGGTTAACTGTGTGCTTCGAGGTGTCTCGAAAGAACCTGTAAAGTAGAAATCGAAGTCATTGTTGAAAAACTGTTTGACCAAATAAGTCTTGCCAACACGTCTGCGTCCATACACAGCTACAAGTTCTGCTTTGGGAGATTCGTAGTACTCCCTTATCAAGTCCTGCTCATGCCTACGTCCAAGGATTGATGTCTTATAGTTCATCTTCTTTGAATTTTTCTGCAAAAATACAAAAAAGAAGTGATACCGCTTCCGAAACATTGTTTTTTTTCTTTAATCGGAAGTGTTATCGCCACTTTTTAACATTCTGCGCTCTAAAATCACTATCGTTATGCTCCAGATGAAGACATCGCGCGTGACAAATCTTGAATCCAAAAAGATTTCTTCGGTAAGGAAGATGAGTATCGTCTTTTTCTATAGAGGAAGAGTGGGTCACCTGTATAACCATGTGTGAGCGTACACTAAAAGCGTGATGTTCTTAGTTCTTATAAGAAACGAGATATCACAATGAATCCACAATACGAAATACTTGCCAAATGTTTGTTGCCAACACATATGTTGGAATGGTTTGAACTGACCAATGTTGAGGTGAAGCCCAAGGAAAAGACAGCCACACAAGATACGGAGTCAGATGAGAGTCCTGTGAACGTTATCCATCTGTATCTTGACGAGAATGAGTTAACACCTGGCAATCGTGAAGATTTGCGTCCAAACGGGTTTACTCCAGCCAAGACCTTCCATGACTTTCCTATACGCGGTCAGGAGGTTCTGCTGCATGTGCGCCGCCGTCGCTGGCTTGACACAGAGAGAAGTGGACTCCAAGCCAAAGGGAGCGTGCGGAGATACTCTTTGAACTGTACCCTGACATAGAGACGGCGTACAGCCTGACACACTCTCTGAGGATGATCTTTGCCCAGAAGTGCGACAAGGAAGCCGGACGTAAGAGCATCAAGAAGTGGTATGCCAAAGTAGGCGAGTTTGATAACAAAGCCTTCAACGACATAGCCGCAGCCATGTACGACAGAGAGGATGAAATCCTCAACTATTTTTGAACAGGTCAACCAATGCTTCTGCAGAATCGCTGAATGCTAAGATTAAGGACTTCAGGGCTCAGTTAAGAGGTGTTATTGACAAGATTTTCTTCATCCTCAGATTGGTCAAGATTTTCGGTTAATCCACGCGTTTATGCAGGTGACCCGGTAAAAGTACGCAAAAAGCAATGTGGTGACTCGTCGTAAGAATCACCACATTGCTTATTTCCAATCAGTTACGCTTAAAGCAAGCGTCTAATACTCATCCTCGTTGAAGAGGAAGTCTTCTTTGGTGGGGTAGTCGGGCCAAATGTCCTCGATACTTTCGTAGACATCGCCCTCGTCCTCTATCTCCTGCAGATTTTCCAGCACTTCAAGAGGTGCCCCTGAACGGATGGCATAGTCAATGAGTTCTTCCTTGGTGGCGGGCCATGGCGCGTCTTCCAACTTTGATGCTAATTCAAGTGTCCAATACATAGTCCGTTAGTTTTATTAAAGTTATTTCCTGTTTTTTATTAGGGCGCAAAAGTACTAATTACTTTTTTTATCTGCAAGGGTTTTGCCATATAATTTCACTCTTCCCTGTGTTAAAATTTATTATTTTAGCCAGAACGAAGAGATAATCGCTGAGCCGATTGATGTATCTTACCACCTGTTCGTCAACCGTAGCTTGCTGTGACAGTGCGATGATGTTGCGCTCTGCCCTGCGGCAGACGGTGCGGCAGACGTGGCACTGGGCAGCGGTGACGGTGCCGCCGGGCAGTATGAAGCCTTGCTTCTGGGGCAGTATCGCCATGAGGTGGTCGATGCGCTCTTCCAGTTGGGCTGTCTCAGTGTCGGGCAGCTTGGCGAAGTCGTAGAGTGGCGTCGTTGCCTGGTTGGTGGCCAGGTTAGAGCCGATGACAAACAGATTGTCCTGTGCGCGCAGCAGCAGCTGGCGTTCCTGGTCCAGTGGCTGGCGGTCTGCCCCTTCCTGGCTGTCGCGTTCCATCATGGCCACGAGCAGTCCGATGTGGGCCGACAGCTCGTCGGTGGTGCCGTATGCCTCAAGCCTGGGGTCAGCCTTGCTGATGCGCTCCCCTCCTATGAGGTCGGTCATGCCTTTGTCGCCGGTGCGTGTGTAGACTTTTGTTATTTTCATGTCTTTTATATGTTAGAAGTTGACAATGTAGTTCTGTTTTGCCCGTTTGTCGTTGAAGGTTGCTATTCCGCAGTAGTAGAGGTTGAATGACACTGTGACGCCGTTGTGCGCCCTCACTGTCTCCCATTGACTCTTATGCTTGCCGATGCCCTCTAAGATGAGTGTCGTGTCTTTGCCGCATAGGTTCAGCAACTCAGGCGTTGCATGGCGCACGTCAGCTACGACGAGCGTCACAGCCGTGGCGTTCCTTTCCAGTGTCCTGGCAGCCATCTCCGTGTCTTCCTGGGCGTTGCATAGTGTTGCTGTGCGGCATCCTGCTGCGAGGTATTCGCCATATCCGGCCATGTCGATGATGGCCTTAGGCTGTAGGTGGTTGGCCACTCTCAGGCATAGCCGTCCTATCTTCTTCCTTGACCAAGAGTCATGCAGCCCTACTACGCTGTATGCGTAGTAGGGCGAGTGCTCGTTGACCACCTCTCTGACGAATTGGTAGTCCGTGGGCGACTGTATGCCGAAGCCTCGGCAGCGGTGTATGCGTCGCAACCACACCAGCGCTTGCATGAATCTGTTCATGGTCGTTTCCTTTTCTTATTTTGCCATGACGGTCTTCCCGTTCACCACGAAGTTAGTTTTTTCTTCATTGTTGGTTACGGTTTAGTTGAAATAAAGGGTTGGTTGATGAGCCATACGCGCATGCTTCCTGGTCCGCGGTGGCACCATGCATAATAGGGTATGAGTGTCAGTTTTCGTGGGGTGAATGTGGGTCGCCCGTCCTGGGCATAGTCCACGGTGTATGCTTCGGTTTCGAGCGTCACCAGCTTGTTGCCTGCCACCGTTGTCTGTCCTGTCTGGAACTGCGGGTGGCGGTTGAGCATCATGGCCGAGAGGTCGAAGTCGTTGTCGGGGTGCTCGGCGCAGTACACCAGGGGTCCGCGCTCTACGGCTGTCAGGCCGCGGTCGGCCTCCACCTGCTCATGTGCCTGCACGGTGCGGGCCTCCATGTCGAAGTGCAGACGGATGGTGTCGCCCTTCTTCCACCGGCGGCTGATGGTGAGGTAGCCGTCGGGTGAGATTTGAGATTTGAGATTTGAGATTTGAGATTTGAGATTTGAGGTTTGAGATTTGAGATTTGAGATTTGAGATTTGCCGTTGACAGTCACGGTGTAGCCAGGCTGTTTGCCGTCGGTGTAGGCATAGAGGTCGCTGGGCACCGGCTGTCCCTTCAGCCATCCGGGTATGCGCAGCTTCATGTCAAAGGCACCGGCGCTGTTCTTGTCGATGGTGATGGTGATGTCGCCGTCCCAGGGGTAGCTGGTCTGCTGCGTCAGCCCCACCTTCTTTCCGTTCACGTCGAGCACACTGCTGTTCGACATGAAGAGGTTGACGTAGACCGTGCGGTCCCTGACGGCATAGACATAGCCTGGCAGGGAGGGAATGAAGCGGCAGAGGTTGCTGGGGCAGCAGGCACAGCCGAACCAGGGCTTGCGCTGGTGCTGTCCGGCCGATGCCAGGGGGTTGGGGTAGAAGAAGGCATCGCCCTGCATCGACATGCCGCTGATGAGCCCGTTGTAGAGTGTGCGCTCCAGCACATCGTAATACTTCGACTCGCCGTGGAGCAGGAACAGCCGGTGGTTGACATAGACATTGCCTATGGCGGCGCACGTCTCGCAGTAGGCCGTCATGTTGGGCAACTCATAGTTCTTGCCAAAGGCCTCGCCGTTGTTGGTGGCCCCTATGCCGCCTGTGATGTACAGCTTCTTGCTGACGATGTTCTGCCAGATGCGGTCGATGGCCTGGATGTAGGCCGTGTCGCCGGTGAGCGCCGCCACGTCGGCCATGCCTGCATACATGTAGGCGGCGCGCACGGCGTGGCCCACGGCCTCGCTCTGCTCAGTGACGGGAGCGTGGCTCTGGCTGTATTCGTTCCTGATGGTAGTCTTGCCCCTATAGTCGAGCAGGAACTTGGCCTCGTCCAGGTATTTCTTCTGGCCAGTGACCAGATAGAGCTTGGCCAGCGCCATCTCGGCTATCTGGTGTCCGGGCACCACGCAGGCCTGTCCCGGTGCCGGTCCCACCTCGCGGCACACGCAGTCGGCATAGCGTATGGCGATGTCGAGGAACGTCCTGCTCCCCGTGGCCTGATAGTGGGCGATGGCGCTCTCCACCATGTGCCCCAGGTTATACAGCTCGTGGCTCAGCTCCTCTTCCTTCACCCAGCGGCGGTCGCCGGCCCAGTGGTGGGGGTTGGCCGGGTTCTGAGTGCGTGCGGTGTAGAGGTATCCATCGGGCTCCTGGGCCGTGGCGATGATGCCGATGACGGAGTCGACATAGTGGCGCAGCGCCTTGCTTCCCGGTGCCTGGCTGCTCAGCAGGTAGCTGGCACCCTCGATGGTCTTGTAGGGGTCAGTGTCGTCGAATGAGAAGCCGATGCCGTTGACGGGGAACACCTGCGTGGTGTCCTGCAGGTGGCGAGCGGCGTTCTCGAAGTTACGGTAGCGGCCCGTCTCCTCGCACTTGCTGAAGGCCAGGGGCACGGTGACGGTGCGTGCCGCCTCCAGGCGCTGTCCCCAGAAGGTGGCAGGCACCACCTTGACCTGCGTGAAGGGGACGGGCGTGATGGGGTAGCCCGAATGGTTGTTGTCGGCACTGTATGACGTGAGGGTGGCCGCCATGGCCATGGCAAATACTATTCTTCTCATAGATGACTCATTATTAAACTGCTGCAAAGTTAGACAATTATTTGCTGAAATGGTAAAAAAAAGAACATTTTTTTTGGCGCGTAAGAAAAAAACATCTATCTTTGCAAGGACAAGTACCAATCATAAAAACCATAAAACTATGGAACCAACCATTCAGATTCGCTGCAAGAACAATGGCAAGGCCATCGAGGTGCCCATGGGCACCACCCTGGAGGACATCTATCAGCAGCTGGACATACAGATGAGTCTGCCTCCCATCATCGCACGTGTCAACAATAAGACCGAGGGCATGCACTACCGCCCCTACAAGCCCAAGGACGTGGAGTTTCTTGACATCACCTCGTCGTCGGGCCGGCGCACCTACACCCGCTCCCTCTTCATGGTGCTGTGCAAGGCAGCCCACGACCTGTGGCCCAAGTGCATGGTGTCCATTGACATTCCGGTGAGCAACGGCTACTATGTCGACCTGCGCCTGCCTGCCGACGAGAGCGCCGCCCAGCCCCTGGCCCAGTGCCGTCCCGTCAGCCTTGACGACGTGGGACGCCTGCGCCGCCGCATGCAGGAGCTCATTGACCAGCACCTGCCCATCCACCGCCACGAAGCCACCACCGAGGAGGCACTGCGCCTGTTCAGCGAGTCGGGCTCGCTGTCGAAGGCAAAGCTCTTAGAGAGCCAAGGCTCCCTCTATACCACCTATTACTCCATCGACGGGTATGTGGACTATTACTATGGCGCCATGCTCACCAACACCAGCCTGCTCTACCTCTTCGGCTTGGAGAAGTACTACGACGGGTTGCTGCTGCGCCTGCCCTCGACACAGAATCCGCAGGAGCTTGGCGAGCTGCTGATGCAGGACAAGATGTTCGGCATCTTCAAGGAGCACCACCGCTGGCAGGACATTCTCGGGTTGCGCACCGTGGGCGACCTGAACGAGGCCATCGCCAAGGGGTTCTCTGCTCAGCTCATCCAGCTGAGCGAGGCTCTGCAGGAGAAGAAGATGAGCCAGATAGCTGACGACATTGCGCGCCGCACCGCACCGGCCATCCGTCTGGTGCTCATAGCCGGCCCCTCGTCGAGCGGCAAGACCACTACCTGCAAGCGTCTGAGCGTGCAGCTGGGCGTCAATGGCATCCGGCCCATCAACATCTCGCTCGACGACTACTTCGTCGACCGCGAGAAGACGCCCCGCGATGCCTCTGGCGACTACGACTACGAGCACCTGCACGCCCTCAACCTCGACCTGTTCAACCAGCAGCTCAACGCCCTGTTCCGTGGCGAGGAGGTGGAGTTGCCCCGCTATGACTTTGCAACGGGTCGTTCCGGCACCAGCGGCAAGCGTCTGCGCATGGGGCCGAAGGACATCCTGGTGGTGGAAGGCATCCATGCCCTCAACCCTGAGCTGACGGCCCAGATACCGCAGGAGTGCATCTACCGGGTGTATGCCTCGGCCCTGACCACGCTGCTGCTTGACAACCACAACTATGTGCCGACCACCGACAACCGTCTGCTGCGCCGCATCATCCGCGACCATAAGTACCGTGCCGTCAGTGCCGTGGAGACCATTCGCCGCTGGCCGTCGGTGCGCAATGGCGAGAACCGCTGGATATTCCCCTTCCAGGAGAACGCTGACCAGATGTTCAACACCGCCATGCTCTTCGAGCTGGCCGTCATCAAGCGTCAGGCCGAGCCCCTGCTGGAACAGGTGCCCGAGAACTGTCCTGAGCATGCTGAGGCTTATCGCCTGCTGAAGTTCCTGCACTACATCAAGCCCATCCCCGAGGACCAGATTCCGCCCACTTCTTTGCTGCGCGAGTTCCTCGGTGGCTCGTCCTTCACGTATTAGCGCCATGCAAACAGCGTGGGGGGTAGTCTGAAACATCGTCTCGCGCGTACGCGCGTTGCTAAGTGAGAAAATAGTTGCACTACTTGCACTACTTGCACTGTTTGCACCAAAAAACCGCTATTTTTTACTCGCCAGGAGCCGACTTTTTGCAATAAGTCGGCTCCTGGCTGTAATATCTCCATGCCTGGCTGAATTATCTCCATGCCTGGCTGAATTATCTCCATGCCTGGCTGCAATAACTCCATGCCTGGCTGCAATAAGTCGGCACTTTTTGGCATTTTTGTTGGGCCACTTGGTGCAAGTAGTGCAACATATTTCCGTGTTACGCAGTGCAAGTGAAATCTCAACAAAAGTTAATCGAATAGCGTTTAGTGCAACTAATTTCTCAACAGAGGTTAAAAAGCGGGTGTTTAGTGCAAGTAATTTCTCAACAAAGGTTAACGAGGCTGGAACACCCTGTGCGGGGGTGTTGGGGCCTCTGGGAGCTCTGGGAGTGCTGGGGCTACTGGGTCTTCTGGGACCTCTGGGATTTCTGGGACTGCTGGGACCTCTGGGGCTACTGGGATTTCTGGGACTGAGTGGGACAGACACCTCGCTTGTTAAGGAATGATGAGCTTGCCTTGGTTCATGGGGAGGGCCTCTAAGGCCTGACGAATCTTTTCGCGTTCCGGGGCGTTGAACTTGTAGAAGGGCGAGGCCACAAAGTCGTCGTTGATGATGCCTAAGAGCGACAGGGCACACTTCAGCCCCTTCAGATAGCTGGAGCCGTGGCGGCCTACGGTGTAGATGGAGGTGGAGACCTGCATGATGAGGTGCTGCAGACTGCGTATGTGCTGCACGTCGCCCTTCAGCGCTGCCTGGTACATGGCCACATACAGCTCGGGGAACATGTTGGCACCGCCGTTGATGCCGCCGTGGGCTCCCAGCAGCACCAGCTCGCCTGTCATCTCCTCAGGACCCACCAGCATGGAGAAGTCAGGACGCTCGCGCATGGCATAGAGCACCGACTGGAAGTAGACGGCGTTGGCGCTGCTGTCCTTGAAGCCGGCCACCTGGGGCATCTGTGCAATGCGGTACACCGTGTCGGGGCTGAAGCTCACCTTCACGTGGCTGGGCATGTTGTAGAGGTAGACGGGCAGGGGCAGCTGTGGCACCAGCTCTTCGTAGAACTGTTGCAGCTCGGGCTGGCCGGTGGCGAAGTAGTAGGGTGGGGCTGACACCACGCCGTCGGCACCGTTGTCGGCGGCCACCTGCGCCAGTCGGATGCTCTCCACGATGCTGGTGTCGCTGATGCACACCATCAGCGGCAGGCGCTGGCGGTTGATGCGTGCCGTCTGCACAATCATCTCGTGGCGCATGGCGTAGCTCAGGCTCTGTTCCTCGCCCGTCGTGCCGAGGATGAACAGACCGTGCACGCCGCCGGCGATGAGATGCTCGATGAGGCGCTCCAGGCTCTCCACGTCGAGCGTCTCGTTGTCTTTCAGCGGTGTCACCAAGGGGGGGATGATGCCGCAAAGGTTCTTTCTCTTCTCCATATTGTTTATTTAATTTAAGTTTCGGTAGTTCTGCTTGCTCTTTATTCTCGCGCAGAGTCTAATCTCTCACCTCTTACCTCTCACCTCTCACCTCTCACCACTCTCTTCTTGCCATTGATGATATAGATGCCGGGAGGCAGCTGGCCGGTGCCGTCGTCGGTGCGCAGGCCGCTCAGGGTATAGACGCCCGACCGCACGTCGGTACTGTCGGCATGGATGGTGCTGATGCCTGCGGGCTGCAACGACACAAAGCCGATGCCGATGTGCTCAGGCGCTTCCTCCAGGGCGGTGAAGTAGGCCCGGAAGGGCTTCACCCTGCCTGATGAGGGAATGAAGGCGTCGCCCGTGGCGTTCACCGTATAGATGCGGTCCAGACTGGCCGTCACCGTTGTCGTGCCGTAGAACGTCATCGAGTAGGCTGAGCGGGCACCCGTGTAGGTGGCGGGCACCTGGCTGTTGCTGGCACTGAACACCAGCTCCTGTCCCACCAGGCTCTTCTGCGCATTGCCTTCGCCCGGCACGGCCACGAGGTAGGGACGGTAGGGCACCATCTGTGCCGCATAGTCAAAGTAGGCATCGCCGTCGTCGTCGCCCACCAGCTCCATCACGTAGAACGCCTTGCCGCTGTCCGTCGCCGTCCGCTGCCAGTCGACCGCTGTCCCGCCGGCAGTGACCGCCGTCGGCGTGAAGGGCAGCGCCAGCGTGTTCCACCCCTGAAGGGTCTTCGTGTAGCCGTTGCTGAACGTACGCCGGTAGCTGATTTGCCCGGCGGTGAAGTCGGTGGGACTGAAGAAGCTGTAGCCGTCCGTCAGGCTGATGGACGCTGCCCGTCCGTCCTGCACCACGTTCCTGTCCTTGAGTGCGGCAGGCACGGTCTGGCCCGGGCCAAGGATGTAGAGCGTGTTGGGATTGCTGTTGGGCGTTATGCTGCTGAAGTCGTAGCTGCTCAGGTCGATGGCCACGGCATCCTGGCTGACGCTGACGCGCTCCGACGTGCTCTTCACGATGTTTCGCATACCGTCGGAGGCCCATTCATGGTAGCCGCTGGTCAAGTTCATCTGGTAGCGCGCATCCTGAAGGGCATCCTCAAGGTAGACGGCCAAGCGGAACAGCCCGTAGCCCACCTGGCCGAAGTCCACGTAGCCCAGGCCACCGCTGGTCAGGTTGTAGCCTGTGCCGGCCTTGAAGTCGGTGAAGGTGTAGCGGAACGACTTCACGTCGGTCCACTGCCCGTTGTCCTGTTGCTTCTGCAGCTTCAGGTACACCGTCCACTTCCCCGTCAGCGTGGTGTTCGACGTGTTTCTCAGGCTGGGCTTCAGCTGTAGCGTGTTGCTGATGACGTCCACCCGTTGTGTGCCGTCGGCCGACAGCGCCCAGGAGTCCTCGTCGATGGGGCTGACGAAGCTCACCTTCGTCACCTCTAAGTAGCCGGGCTTGGTGTAGTTCAGCTCGCTGACGGTCATGTCGGCCGTAGCCAGCACGTCGTTGCCATCGGCGTCGGTCGCGAGCCACAGGTGCCATGTGCCCTCCTTGTCGGGGGTGAACGTGAAGCTGGCCTCGGCGGTGGCACCGCTGCCGATGGTCATGCCCAAGCGGCTCTCGTAGTCACCCTTGTCGCTGCTCTGGCTGACAAAGAGGTAGAGGGCACCGCAGAACTCGCCGCCGCCGTTGTGCACCCGTGTGCGGATGTTCACCTCGTGGCCGGCAAACAGGTGGCCCTCGGGCCAGGTCAGGGCCTCAGCCGTCAGCAGGGGCGCCACGGGCATCAGGCGCAGCGTCACACGACCGTCGGCAGCCACTGTCGCCTCAATATAGCTGTGGTGGTAAGGCATGTCGGTCAGCCATCTGTCTGAGGAGGACAGCTTGCTCGTCGTCACATAGCGGTAGGTGCCAGGGGTGAGGCCGCTGCCGTCGATGGTGGCCCTCAGCGTCTTGCGCCCGTAGTTCACCTGGAAGGTATGGTTGTCCAAGACGGTGATGACATGGCTGATGTTGCCGTCGTCGTCAACGATGCCCACGCCGATGTCGAAGGTGTTCTCCGCACCGCTGAAGTTATACATGGCGAAGGTCACGGTGTTGTCGCTGACGCTGATGTCGTTCAGCGACATCTGCACGGCTGCATCCTGTGGCACATAGCCCGGCTGTATGCCCACGATGGCCGTCTGCTGGTAGCTGTAGCCGTCATTCGACGGACTGGCGCCGATGCCGCTGTTGTCTGCCGGGTGCATGACGCTCAGCGCAAAGTAACCGTCGTTCTTGCCGCCCCAGCCCCAGTTGACATGGAACAGCTCGCCGCCGTCGAAGCCGTCGACGACAAAGGCATGGCCGCCGCCGGTGGCGCGCCCGTCGTAGATGACGGGTCGCCCCGCCCGCATCTCGGCGTAGATGAGGTTGGTCCACTGTGCGTAGCTGTAGTCCTTGCGACTCAGCTGTGTGCCCTGCATGCCGAAGATGTCGTGCAGCGCTGGTGCTACGCGGCTCTGGCTGGCACTGCTCGTGCCGTCCTTGTAGTCCACCTGTACCGATGCGCCGCAGTAGGCCATCAGCTTGGCCACGGCCTGCTGCTGGGCGTCGGTGGCGTCGGCGGTGTAGCTGTCGAGCATCAGGTCCCAGTTGAATGTCGTCTTAGGCTTGGCCTCAACATACACCTGCTGGCCGTTGGTGCCCCATTTCGTGTTACAGTAATAGGCACTAATGTCCGCCATTGTGCCCACGGGACGGTTGCGGCTGTAAGCCAGCGTCTGTGCCATGGCGGTGGCCACGCAGCCGGTAGCGCAGCGGTTACGGTTAGTGTCGTTCAGGAAGTAGGGGCACAGCAGGTTGTAGGGGGCGTTCTGGTTCCAGCGTGTGGTGAGCATAGGGGCGATGGCCTCCTTCACCGGCGACAGCGACTGTCCCTCGGCAGGCATCGTGGGTGCCACCCCTTGCTGGCGCAGCCACTGCAGCTCGTCAGAGCAGCTGCGCAGCCACTCGCGCATGTTGTCGGGCAGCGAGTCGGGACTGAATGTCCCCTCGTCGCTCCAGCCTAAGATGGGGGTGCACGCATCGTCAGCGCTGACGATGACGAAGCCGTCGCCACTGCCGATGTTAAACACATGGTATGCTGTCGCCTTGTCGTTCACCGCATGTAGCTGTTGCCGTGCGGGCGCGTGGTGCCGAGCACCGGCATGGCGCTGTGTCAGGAACTGTCGTGCAATGATGGCTGCCTCTTCGGCGTTGATAGGCGTGCCGCTGACCGTCACTGCAGTCAACAGGCATAGCAGGGCGAAGATGAGTCTGTTCATAGTTTTTAAGTTTTGGTTGCAAAGATACAAAGAATCGGACATAACGCAAAGCGAAAACGCTGTTTTTTTGCGCTTTGTCCAACCTGATGGGCTTGGTAGGGGTGATGAAACGTTAAAAAAACAATAACGCGAGGAAAAACTTATGCTGTTCAGTGCTCATCTTCCAACTTTTTTGTACCTTTGCACTCGCTACGGCTGTTGCCCTGATAGTTAAATGGATATAACAAGGCTCTCCTAAAGCTTAGTTCCGAGTTCGATTCTCGGTCGGGGTACTCTTCATCATCGTACCAGATACTTTTACTGCGGCTGGTCTGGGTGAAGTCGATGGTCACCTTGTCACCCTTCTTCAGGTTGAGAATGGAGAAGTTACGGTTGTCGTACTGCGACCAGAGGCTGCAAAGGACGAAATAAGATCCAAAGTATATAAGCAGCAATAAAAAATTTCGTAACAACAGCTGCAATTATAAAATAAATCGTAACTTTGCAGCATGAAAATAAAACCACTTTGCATTCTATTGCTTTATCTCTGCACCCTGCCAACGTGGGGTGTAGAGATTCCCTTTTCCAACTTTAACGACTCCATACGAAGCAACCTGTGGCAGTCGTTCCTCAACCCGCCCGACAGCATCCGGGTGGGATGCTACTATTACTGGGTGAACGAACAGGTAGACCCTAAAGGCGTGAAGGCCGACCTGCAGTGGATGAAGGACAACGGCATCACCCTGGCCTTCCTCGCCACCGACATCCGCAACCGCACGACCTATGACAATCCCTGGGAGAGGCAGACATTTGGCAAGAACAAATTCCAAAGTCGTCTATGGTGGAAGAACCTGCGCACGGCCCTGAAGACGGCTGGTGAACTGGGCATCGAAATGGGCATCTTCAACTGTCCAGGCTGGAGCCAATCAGGCGGGCCGTGGGTGAAGCCCGAAGAAGCTATGCGCAATTGGACACCGCAGGGCATTGAGGTGTGCAAGACCAAGGAGGGTACCGACGTGATGTGCTCACCCTGCTCCCCCGAAGCGCAAGGACTTGAGGTGGACAAACTCTCGAAAGCTCATGTCCAAAAGCACTTTGAGGCGTTTATCGGCAAGATACTCCGCCGCATCCCACAAAAAGAGCGCCCAACGCTGACCACAGTCGTCGTAGACAGTTGGGAGCGCGGCAAGCAGAACTACACCGATTCCATCTTCGTAAAGTTCCGCCAGCGCTATGGCTACGAACTTGACTACACAAACGAAGACTGTAAAAAGGACCTCGACCGTCTGATAGCCGACCTCGTAGCATCAGAGTATATGGGCGGACTGACAGAGAAAGCCCATGAGTATGGACTTCGCACGTGGTGCGAACCTTATGCCCACAGTCCCTTTCCTGCCAACAGCATCAGCTACGGCAGTGCTGCCGACGAGGTGGCGGCAGAGTTCTGGGTGGACGACCGCAAGTTCCGACAGAAAGAGGTGGATGCGGCTCTTGGTGCAGCCCGTCGCAGTGGCAAAAACCGTGTGTGGGCTGAGAGTTTCACCGACGGCTGGCCAGAGTGGGCCAAAGACGACTGGAGTTTCGAAAAGCTGAAGCCCATTGCCGACCGCTATTTCCATGCCGGCATCAACGCTACCATCCTGCATGTGATGATTTCCCAGCCAGGTGACAACAGCAAGCCCGCCGTGCGCCCATGGTTCGGCACATGGTTCGACCGCCGTAGCAAGAACGCCAAAGAATTGAAGCCACTGGTTATGTACCTACGTCGTTGCAACTTCATGTTACAGCTGGGACATCCGCTCAACGGTGCTCCCGACGCCCGGCAACTCGACGATGGTACTACCATCCACTTTACAGCAGACTCCCAGTTTGAGATAGTCTTCCCCGATGGGAAAAAAGAACTATGGAATCCGGAAATTTTGCTACCATGAAGAAGCTGTTGCTATCATTATTCATGATGTTCTGTGTCCTCGTGGCTCATGCCATGACGGTGTCGTCGCGGCAGTTTAATACCGCCAACGGAGCTCCAATTGGAAACAGATTAACTACATCCAATTAGTTGGTTACAATCCTGAGTTAATCAACGTGCGGAACTGCTGGATGCCCTGGTGGTTGTTGTCCAGTTCTTCCACTTCCTTTAGGTAGCGCTCTGCGTGTTTCTTGTCGCCCATGCCGTAATAGCCGAGGGCGAGCATGTACTTGCAGTGGATGAGGTTCTTCGTGTCGAGCTCAGACAATCCGTCCTCACGGTTTTCTTCCCAGATGAGCAGGTCGGGCAGGGAGACGGCGAAGTAGTCCATCACCTGTTTCTCAAAGAGGTGCTGCTTGCCATAGTTGATGAGGCGGTAGAAGCGTCCGTGTGCCTCGCTCTCGCGTCCGAGCTTGAGAAGCGCCAGACCCTGATAGAAGATTTTGTCGGGCTTTGCGTCGTTGTAGTACATGGCGGCAGCAGGCTCCTGCGGCCCCTTCGTGGCCTCTTCCCAGCACTCGCGGGCCTTGTCCTTCTGGCCAAGGGCATCATAGGTTATGCCGAGCAGATAGTAGAAGTCGTTCTCCTGAGCGCCGTAGAGCTTGCCCTCGCCGAGGTGATGCGGATATTCCAGACACTCGTTGAGCAGTCTTTCAGCCTTGTCATAATCTTTGGCCACAATGGCTTTCTTTGCCAGCTCCACGCGGCAAATCTGGTATTGTGCGGGCACTTTGCCTTCGCCGCCCTCCCAGGGATGGAAGATGTGGGCATCGAGCTGCTGCATGGCTTCCTCATAGCGGCCCACCTGGTTGAGCAGGGTGATTTCCTCAAGCACGAGGTCGTCACGGCGCTGGATGAGCTGGGGATACTTCTGCAGGAAGGCCAGGCGCTCCTTGTGCGGGTGGTGCAGATGCTTGTAGAGTTGGTCGAGCTCCATGAGGATGCGCTCGTCGTTCTCGTCGAGGTGGAAGGCACGCTCCATGTATTCGAGCGCTTCATCCTGACGGTTCTGTTTGTTGAAACGCCCCAGGGCCAGGTTACGCCAGACGGTGGGGAACTGCGGGTCGAGCTTGGCCGAGCGCTCCCAGTTCTGGATGGCAAGGTCGTACTGACGGGCGGCATAGTAGAGACAGCCGAGGTAGTAAGGCGCACGGGCACCCTGCGGGTTCTTTATCTTGGCCGTTTCAAGCGCGATGACATCCTCTGGGCGGTTGGGGAAACAGTAGTCTGGGCTCTGGCGTTCTGCGATTTCGAAGAAGCCGTTCCCCTCGCCAGCCTCAGACCCGCTGGAGGAACTGACGAGGCTCCCCATGTAGTAATAGGTCATGGGTGTGGTAGCCCCCTCATCGATGGCAATCTGCCAGATGGCACGGGCCTCCTCGGTGAGACCTGCAGCACAGTAGTCGAGTGCTACCTCATCGTAGTTCTGGGCACTCCTGCGCAGCATCTGCTTCATCTCTGTCAGCACCTCCTCGTCCTGCTCAATAAGGTACTGCTCGTAGCGGCAGCCGTAGTTGAAGAGGTCGTACTTCAGCGACTCGCCGATGAGGGCGAGAGCATCGCTGGTCTTTCCCAGCTTGCGCAGGATGGCGGCTTTCAGGGCACGGGCCTTATGGTTATGCCAGTTGTTGACGAGACAGCGGTCGATTTCGTCAAGCGCATCCTCGTAGCGGCCCTGGGCGGTGCTAATCTTAGCAGCTTCAAAATAGCCGGCGTCAGCCCAAGCCTTGCTCCATGTGGCTTTCCAGAAGAGTTCGTAGGCCTCAGAGGCTTTGCCTTGATATTTCAGCGCGAGGGCGAGGTTGTAGATGGGTTCACTGTCGTAGGGGTTGGGGTTGCGCTTCTGCGACAGACGGACAGCCCTGCGCAGATAGCCTTCGGCCTTGCTGAAGCGCCCCTTGCGGATGTACCACAGACCGAGGGCGTTCAGGCAACGGATGTCGTTGGGGTCACGGCGCAGCGCCTCCTCGTAGTAGTCGGTAGCCAGCCACGTGGCATGACGATACTGCTCCAGATGCATGCCCGTCAGGTAGAGCTGCTCGTTGGTCTTGACCTGCTCAGGCAGCAGGGCGGCCTCGGCGCTGTCAGGGATAGGACGAATCTCATCGGCCTCGGCATGCCACTGCAGGACGGTGCGCTGGCCGTAGACGAAGGTCTTCACAATTTCGAAGGTCAGCTCGTTGAACTTGGCACCCTTCACATCGACGGTCTCGGTCAGCACGGCTTCAGGCGAAAGCGTCATCTCCTTCTTGTAGTACACCTCACCGTTATCATTACGCAGAATAATGCAGACCTCCTGCTTTGAGGTGGCAAAGACCTTAAATGTAACTCCAGTCTCCCCTCCCTTGGGGAGGGGCTGGGGGTAGGCATTAAACACCAAGTCCTTCGATGCCTCCTTCACCACGCCCAACTCGCGATAGGGCATGAAGTACTGGGTGAACATCTTCTCCTCATACGGCATCAGCCATGTGAAGTCAGGCTGGTTCTCGGTATAGACACCGGCCATCAGTTCTATGTAGGGACGGAAGAGGCCCCCCTCCTGCTCCCCCTGGGGGGAGAGACGATAGTCGGACACATGGCCTTTCCAGCCCCCCTCGGGGGGCGTTAAGGGGGCCTCGTCGGTCAGGTTGCGGTCCCAGGCACGTCCGAAGTCGCCGTTGCCCCAGGTCCACTGCTTCTTGCCAGGCGAGAAGTGGTGGCTGGCCACATGCAGCATGCCGGCATGGGTGTCGTTCTCATAGCCGCCTTCAAAGTTGAAGCGTGAATTGACACCCATATATGATGTCGGCACGAAGATATTCTTATAGTTCGAGATGTCAACGCCTGCCGAGTAGTCCATCTTGTAGTAAGTGCCCGTAGCGATGGGGAACGACGAGACGGCACGCTTGCCATGGTCGAACACGGCGTTGATGTCGGGTGGGAACACACTCTGGTACTGGTCGTTCACCTCCACGGCAGGGTTGGCCCACCAGAGGAAGGTCTGTGGCACGTCGGTACGGTTGTATAGCCGGCCCTTGATTTCCAGATAGGCACAGCCGGGACGCAGCGTGAAGCCGGCCATGCCCTTCTGGTGGAACATTTTCTCCATTTCGCTCACCCACACGCTGACACTGCCGTCGGCGTTCTCCTCGATGCAGGTGTCAACGGGCATGAAGGTCGTAGGACGGTGGTGCTGAGGCCAGTTGAACTCAATGCCGCCCGAAATCCACGGACCGACGAGCCCCACGAGGGCGGGCTTGATGACGTGGTTGTAGTAGACGAAGTGACGGCGGGCAATCTTGTCGTAGGCCATCTGCACGCGCCCTCCCAGTTCGGGCAGCACCATCACCAGGATATACTCATTCTCCAGCCAGATGGCCTGATACTCTTTGTCAACCTTTTCGTCCGACAATGTCTCGATGACGGGATATGGATAAACCACGCCGCTTGAGCCTTGATAGACTCGTTTCTCTAAGAACATCGGGTTCTTCTCGGGCTGCCCCACCTCGTAGGTGGGAATAGTCACTATCTCTCTCCAAGCTTTAACTGACATAATACGAATGTTTTTACCCTTCAGTTAGGGAATTAAGAAATGAGTTCTTTTTCTAATTGCTCCAGGCTCTTGCCTTTCGTCTCTGGGCAGCGACGGAACAGGAAGATGAAGGCACAGAGGCAGATGGTGCCATAGACCCAGAAAGTGCCGCTCGAACCTAAGGCTACGTTCATCGGGGGGAATGAGAAGGTGAGCGTGCAGCAGCCTACCCACAGGGCAAACGTGCAAGTGGCCATGGCAATGCCACGCACACGGTGGGGGAAGATTTCGGCCAAGAGCGTCCACGTGACGGGGCCGAGTGTCATGGCGTAGACCGAGATGGCTGCCACCACCAGCGCTACCATCAGTATGCCCGTCATGCCCATGAAATAGCAGGTTCCGAGAACGATATAGATGAGCCCCAGTCCACCAGCCCCTAAGAGAATCAGCGTGCGGCGTCCCCACTTCTCGATGGTATAGAGGGCCACAACGGTAAAGATGACGTTGGCAATGCCAGTGATGACAATGTTGATGAACATGCCATCGACGTCGAAGCCGGCGCTGACAAAGATTTCCTGGGCGTAGTTGAAGATGACGTTGGTGCCGCACCACTGCTGGAACACGGCAATGACGAGGCCGAGCAGCAGCACACGGCCATACTTATGCTGGAAGAGTTCGCGCAGACCAGCCTCCTGACGGCCATGCTCGGCGTTGTTGTTCTTCTTCAGCTGTAGGTATACAGGACTCTCAGGTATGAAAAAGCTCATCATGAGAAACAGAGCAGCGGGCAGCGTCTCGGCCCAGAACATCCAGCGCCATCCCCACTCCATGTTCCATGCCATGTTGTCAGCTATCGAAGTGTCGCGCGCCAGCAACATATTTACTATCTGTGCAGAGAGGATGCCCAGCACAATCGTCATCTGGTTGAGCGATACCATGCGTCCGCGAATCTCGGCCGGACTGACCTCGGCAATATACATCGGTGACAATGCCGAGGCCACGCCGATGCCCACACCGCCTACGAAGCGTGCAATGTTGAACAGGGTGAAGTCGTTGAACAAACCCGTGGCAATGGCCGAAACCGTGAACAGCACCGCTGACAGCATCAGGAGTGGCTTGCGGCCATACTTGTCGGCAGCCGCACCGGCCACCATCGCACCAATCAGACAGCCCACCAAGGCCGTCGTCATGGCCACGGCCTGCATCAGGGGCGAGTCGGTAATGCCAAAATAGAGTTCGTAGAACGGTTTGGCACCACCAATCACCACCCAGTCGTAGCCGAAGAGCAGACCGCCCATGGCCGACACGAGGCAGATGAAATAGACAAATGATTTGTTGAAACGTTCCATCATTCCTTCGTTTTTAGTTATGTTCTTAATTCTGGTGCAAAATTACATCAAATAATTCATTTGTCATATAGACAGAATGTAAGTATTGTATGGACGATTTTCCCCCTCAATTGTTTTGCGTATGGAATTTATTTCGTATTTTTGCACACCAATAATCACAATGGCTACAACAGTCCAAATATGGTAAAGAAGAAAGACGGATTCTTGGGCGAGCGGTCGGTCGTACTGCCCCCCATGCTTGTCAGGATGGAGGAGGAAGACCCTTTGGTGAGCAGTCTGTTCATCACTGACATCGGCCATTATCCCATGGCTGAGCACCACTATCGTCTCCGTGAGAAAGGCATTGACCAGTATGTCTTGATTTACTGCATCGACGGGCATGGCTTTTACAGACTGAACGGGAAGACTTTCAATGTTGCGCGAAACCAGTACTTCATCCTGCCGGCTGGCGTTCCTCATGAATACGGTGCTGCGGAAGGCGAGAGATGGACTATCTACTGGGTTCATTTCCGAGGCGAGCACGCTGCCATTTATGCAGAAGGGGCGCAAAAGCCCTTGGATGTGAAGGCTGCACTGAACTCGAACATTGCCAATCGTAACAACATCTTCGAGGAGATGCTGTCGACGCTCCACTTCGGAGAGGGCATTGAGGACCTGCGCTATGCATCCAGCTTGTTGCACTACTACCTCGCCTCCCTGCGCTATATGCGCCAGTATCGGCGCAGTGCCGAACAAGATGCCAGCCACAGCAGCCTGCCGTTTAATGTTAGCAAAAATGCAGGCGTGGTGGATGCTGCCGTCCACTACATGAAAGAGAATATCGAGCGCCGCATCACCCTCCAAGACATCCTTGACTACGTAGGCTATTCGTCAACACGCTTCTCCGCATTGTTCAAGCAGCAGATGGGATGCAGCCCACTGGCTTATTTCAACCGCCTGAAGATAGACTACGCCTGCCATATACTGAAGGTGACCGACATGCACATCAATCAGATATGCTATAAGTTAGGATTCGAGGACAGCCTCTATTTCTCTCGCCTGTTCTCAAAGGTAATGGGCATGCCGCCCAGCGAATACCGAAAAAAGATTCTATAGTACCCCTTCCCGTCTCGTGTTTGAGCGTTTGTCTGGCGTAAGAAAAGCGAGACTATTTTTACGACAAAAAAAACGAACTGATGCTTTGATGTTTTACCATTTATTCGTAACTTTGCCCCCAGTTACGTTTAGGTAGCATGTCAAACCTTCTCACTCTGAAGCAAAAATGATTAGGGAACTGGCCAAATCACTCAGCAAGTGGCGCGGGCTACTGGTCGTCGTCCTCAGGATGAAGGCGATGGCGGTCGTCGCCCTACTCGTCGTCGCTGCCAGTGCCGGAGCACAGCGACCGCTCGACTGGGGCGACCAGCAGAACGGCACATTCAAGAACCCGGTGCTGAACGCTGACTATAGCGACCCTGACGTCATCCGCGTCGGCGACCGCTACTATATGGTGGCCTCCGACTTCCATTTCCTTGGCATGCAGATGCTGGAGTCAGCCGACCTGCTGCACTGGCGGGTGGTCAGTCAGGTGTTCGACCGCTTCGACTATCCTGGCTGGGATGCCAACCGCCACTATGCCGGCGGCTCGTGGGCACCGGCGCTGCGGCACCATGACGGGCGCTTCTATGTCTATTTCTGTACGCCCGACGAGGGGCTTTTCATGGCCACCGCCGACGATGCCGCAGGGCCATGGAGCCCGTTGCACTGCGTCAGGCAGGTGGAGAAGTGGGAAGACCCTTGCCCGCTGTGGGACGACGATGGCCAGGCCTACCTCGGCCGTAGCCGGCATGGTGCCGGTCCCATCATCGTGCACCGCATGTCGGCCGATGGTCGGCAGCTGCTTGACGACGGCGTCACGGTCTATACCGGTCCCGTGGCTGAGGGCACGAAGTCCCTCAAGCGCCATGGCTATTACTATCTCATCATTCCCGAGGGTGGGGTAGGGCAGGGATGGCAGACGGTGTTGCGCTCGCGCAGTGTCTACGGGCCATACGAGAAGCGCGTGGTGCTGGAGCAGGGCTCCACCAGCGTCAACGGACCCCACCAGGGGGCCTTGGTCGACGTGCCCGCTGACAGCACATGGTGGTTCTTCCACTTTCAGGAGACGCATCCCCGCGGTCGCGTGGTACACCTGCAGCCTGCTCGATGGAAGGACGACTGGCCGCTGATGGGGGTCGACATCGATGGCAATGGCATCGGCGAGCCAGTGGCCGTGTGGACGAACCCCATAGCACAGGCACCACAGCTGACCGAAGGCGTGCCTGTGGAGGGGGGCTGCTCAGACGACTTCTCCGCGTCGCGCCGCTACTGGGTGGGACAGCGGCAGCGTGCCCTCGGCCTGCAGTGGCAGTGGAACCACAACCCCGTGGACTCAGCATGGAGCCTTGATGAGCGCCGTGGCTGGCTTACGCTTCATGTGCTGCCCGCCGCCGGACTGAGGGAGGCACGCAACCAGCTGTCGCAGAAGACGGTGGGCTATGAGAGCCAGGCCACCACGCGACTCGACTGCTCGCAGCTGCGCGATGGCGACCATGCCGGGATGCTCTGCACGGGCAAGACGCTCATGGCCGTCGGCGTTTGCCGTGAGAAGGGCCGGCTGCACTTCTTCGTCGAGCGTGACGGCGAGCGCCAGCTGGTGGCCCCGTGCCAGCGCAGTGTGGTCTTTCTGCGCGTCACCATTGACAGTGCTGCGAACACGCATCAGTTTGCCATCAGCACCGATGGGCGCCACTTCACGCCTGCGGGTCAGCCCTTCGCACTGCGCATGGGCTACTGGAAGGGTTCGCGTGTAGGGCTCTTTGCCTATACCACCGGCACAGCAACGGGCGGCGCCGCCTGTTTCGACTACTTCAGCTACACCGTCGATAGGTAGTGTGCACTCGACTTCCTGACGTAGACAAATTGAAAAAAGAGATTTATCTTACATTATCGCAACAGTCCTAATCTCTGCGCTTACTTTCTTTCCAACGCGCGCACACGCGCGAGAATTGGTGCACTAAGTGCACCTATGGCTCTTAACCGGCTGACTTACAAGTTGTT
>CAMVKN010000014.1 GCA_947168045.1 uncultured Prevotellaceae bacterium | reverse complement strand
AGCGTACCGCGGACGATGTGATAACGCACACCGGGGAGGTCCTTCACACGACCGCCACGCACCAGCACGATGCTGTGCTCCTGCAGGTTGTGTCCCTCACCGGGAATGTAACTGTTGACCTCCTTCTGGTTGGTCAGTCTGACACGGGCTACCTTACGCATAGCCGAATTAGGCTTCTTAGGTGTTGTGGTGTAGACACGCACGCAGACGCCACGACGCTGGGGACAGTTGTCCAGCGCGGGCGACTTCGACTTGTCGACAATCACCTTTCTGCCTTTGCGTACCAATTGTGAAATTGTAGGCATAATTAAATTTACGTTTTTTTGTTGTTTATTTATATATTTATTGTATATGTTTCAACACGTCATAATACTCCCTTTTGGCATAAGGGTGTATTTCGGGCTGCAAAGGTACTAATTTTATATGAAACTTCCTACATCTGCACCCAAAAAGAATGTGTAGTTTACGGAAATTTAACAGAATAAATTCTTTTTAACGGTCAAGAGTGAAGGAAATTGACGAAGAAAATGTACCTTTGCAGCCCCAAAAACGAATGAAAAATATGTGGATGATACTTTTTCTGCTGCTGCCCATAGCCGGCATCGTGTACACCAGCTGGCATCTATGGACACTGCTACCCTTGGCCAACGTGTGGAAGTGGACGGTGATAGGCGTGGGGTTGGCGTGTTTCCTGTTGCTCTTCCTCGACCTGCGCGGACAGTTGGACAAGATGCCGCTCACCCTGGCCCGCGTGTGCTATAAGGTCGGCACGTCATCGATTTTCGTGCTGCTCTACCTGGTGATGATTTTCCTGCTGCTCGACCTGGGACGGCTGGTACACCTGGTGCCGAAGGCGTGGCTGCACCACAACTGGGTGACGACGGCGGCGGTGGCGGGCGTGATGCTGACCATCTTCGTCTGTGGCGCCATACATTATTATAATAAGGTACGCGTTGAGGTGGCACTGACGACGTCGAAGCCCCTGCCCCACCCCTATCGCATCGTGATGATGAGCGACCTGCACTTAGGCTACCATAACACACGCGAGGACCTGGCACGGTGGGTAGACATGGTGAACGCCGAGAAGCCCGACCTGGTGCTCATTGCCGGCGACATCATCGACATCAGCGTACACCCGCTGATAGAGGAGGACATGGCCCAGGAGCTGCGCCGTCTGCAGGCACCGGTCTATGCCTGTTTAGGCAACCACGAGTACTACAGCGGTGAGCCGCGCGCCGAGCAGTTCTACCGCGACGCCAACATCCACCTGCTCATCGACTCGGCGGCTGTCGTCGACAGTGCCCTGGTCATCATCGGCCGCGACGACCGCACCAACCGCCGCCGCAAGAGCCTGGCCCAGCTAACCTCAAATCTCAATTCTCAAATCTCAAGCCTCAAATCCCTCTACACCATCGTGCTCGACCACCAGCCGTACCACTTAGAGGAGACTGAGCAGGCTGGCATCGACTTCCAGCTGAGCGGTCACACCCACCGTGGACAGGTGTGGCCCATATCGTGGATTACCGATGCGCTCTACGAGTGCTCGTGGGGCAGCCATCAGCGGGGCAGCACCCACTACTATGTGTCCAGTGGCATCGGCATCTGGGGCGGCAAGTTCCGCATCGGCACGCAGTCGGAGTACGTCGTGGCAACGCTTGCCAACCCATAGCAGTCTCCTTCACTGACAACAGAAAGGGCGTACCACTGGGTACGCCCATGAATAAAAGCAAGAGCCATCGCTGGCGCATGCTTTGTGGGTAGCTTATGCCTCGCCGCCCGGCACGTTGAAGGGAGCGATGGTACGCGGCCCTTCCTTGGCCTGCGGCATCTTGATGGCGCCGAAGCTCTGCTCGTAGCGCATGATGTTCTCCTGCAGGGCACCCAGCAGACGCTTGGCATGCTCGGGAGTGAGGATGACGCGGCTACGCACCTGTGCCTTCTGCAGGCCGGGCAGCATGCGCGCGAAGTCGAGGATGAACTCGCTGCTGGAGTGAGTGATGATAGCCAAGTTGGCATATTCGCCCTGGGCTTTGTCTGGGGTCAGTTCAATCTGCAACCCCTGCTGTTTCTGGTTGTTATCGTTCATGGTTTTAATTATAAAAAAAATGGAGATGCAAAGATACTACTTTCCACCGGGACGGGCGAACAACGGTCTCACAAATTAAGAAAAATTATAAATTACACGTCAACCGCAATGGAAGTAGCGGTTGACGAGCTTCAGTATCTCCTCGGGATAGCTCTCCACGTTGCTGCGCAGGGTGCGGTCGTCGAAGGCGCGCAGCTGGGCAATGATGCCGTCAATCATGGCAGGCGAGAACACGTTGTGCTCCTCGAAGACGGCACGCTGCTGCTCAAGACAGTCGGCCGAAGCCACACACGAGTCGGGCAGCTGAGCCAGCGTGGCCAGACGGTCGACATTCGCGGCATCGTGGATATTGACGTTGACGTAGGTGCGCTCGGCCACCTCCAGTGCGTCAGCCATCTCAAAGCCGTGACGACAGGCCACACACAGACCGGCCAGCAGCTGGTAGAGGTCGGCAGAGCCGTCGGGCGAGCGCATCTCCACGGTCTGTTTGATGCTTGTGTCGTAAGCCGTCGGTGACTCCAGCGGATTGGCCAGGCGGCACATGTCGGCATCGGCAGCCCAGCCCAGCGGCACGCGCACGAGCACCGAGCGGTTGCGGTCGCCCCAGCAGACGTTGGTAGGAGCCTCCTGATGGGGCACGAGTCGGAAGTAGCTCATTGGATTCTTGTTGCCAAAGGCGGTGATGGCGGGTGCGAGGTCCATCATGCCGGCAATCATCCGGCGGGCGCTCTCGCTCAGGATGCCGTTCTCCAGCATCTGGTTGCGACCGTCCTTGAGCATGCGCATGTGGATGTGCAAGCCTGAGCCGGCCTTGCCCGTGGTGATTTTCGGTGCAAACGTGACATCATAGCCCAACTGATAGCCAAGGTTACGGATAATCCACTTGGCCAGCATCAGCTGGTCGGCAGCCTGCTCCACGGGAACGGGCAGGAACTCAATCTCGTTCTGCTCATAGTTGCGCCCGTCGAGTGAGAAATTGCCCACCTCCGAGTGGCCGTATTTGATTTGTCCGCCGGCCTGGGCGATATACTGCATGCACTTGGTGCGGAAGTCGCCGCACTTGGCGTAGGGTGCCGACTCATGGTAGCCCCGCTGGTCCTGGGCCGGGAAGACACCCTCGTCGTCGCTGATGACATAGTACTCCAGCTCGCCCATCGCCTCAAACTCCATGCCCGTCACCTTACGGAAGGCCTCGGCTGCCTTGTGCAGCGTGTGTTCAGGCGACGACTCCAAGGGCCGGCCGTCCTTGTCGAAGAACGAGCAGAGCATCGTCACCGTCGGAAGTTCAGCGAAGGGGTCGACGAAAGCCGTGCGGAAACGGGGCAGCACATAGAGGTCGCTGGACCCCGCCTGTATGAACGAGAAGAGGCTCGAGCCGTCGACGCGCTCGCCGCAGGTGAGGATGGTCTCCAGATAGTTCAGGTCGTTGATGACGAAGTTAAGCGTCTTCAGCCTACCGTCGCCGCCAGGATACATGAAGTTCACCATCTGGATACCATGGCTCACGATATAGCTGATGATGTCGTTCTTGGTAAACTCAGCGGCAGGCTTCTCAAGAGCCGCCACAAGGGGATTAGCATTCAAAACAAAGTGTCCTTTTTCCATAGTAATATTTAGAGATTTAGTGTTAGGCTTTATCGTATTCACTTCCCCACCCCACACTCCGGGCAGACGCCCTTGACGATGTGGCTGGCCGAGGTGACCGCATAGCCTGGCGGCACGCTGACCTCAGGGACAGGCACGCCATCAAGGCAGAACGTGCGCTGGCAGCGCTCGCAGAAGAAGTGGACATGCAGGTCGTCATCCTCATCGTTGCTGTGGCTATGGCATAGCTCGTAACGCATGGAGCCGCTGCCGTCCTCGACGTCGTGCACCAGATGATGCTCACGGAAGAGGGTGAGCGCACGGAAGACGCCCGACTTGTCGATGGACAGAATCTTCGTCTCCAGCTCGGCCAGCGTCAGGGGACGCGCCGACAAGGCAAGGGCGCGCAGCACGACGATGCGGTTGGAGGTAGGGCGTATGCCGTGGCTGGCAAGCAGCTGTACACATTCTTCCTGTTTCACGAGGGCAAAGGTACTAAAAAATAGCATAAGAACGATGTCTTTAACTCCCTTTAACTACTCCGCCGTCGTTTTTTTCTCGAAGATTTTGTAACTTTGCCCTCAAAATACGAAAAGCCTAAAATAATGGACGACGAGACAAAAGACGAGATACTGGAAAAGAACGAAGAAACGCTGGAGGAACAGAACGAGAGCGATGCGCCGCAAAGCCACTCTGACTACAAGCCTGTGAACAGGTTTGACGCTGCCGCCGTGCACCACCTGAGCGGCATGTACCAGAACTGGTTCCTGGACTATGCGAGCTACTCCATCCTCGACCGTGCCATCCCTCACATCGAGGACGGCTTCAAACCCGTGCAGCGACGCATCATGCACTCCATGAAGCGCATGGACGACGGGCGCTACAACAAGGTGGCCAACATCGTGGGCCACACCATGCAGTTCCACCCTCACGGCGATGCCTCCATCGGCGACGCCCTGGTACAGCTGGGCCAGAAGGAGCTGCTCATCGACACGCAGGGCAACTGGGGCAACATCCTCACTGGCGACCGCGCCGCCGCACCACGATACATTGAGGCCCGACTGAGCAAGTTCGCCCTCGACACGGTGTTTAACCCCAAGACCACCCAGTGGCAGCTGAGCTATGACGGGCGCAACAAGGAGCCCATCACGCTGCCCGTGAAGTACCCACTGCTGCTGGCACAGGGTGCCGAAGGCATCGCCGTGGGGCTGGCCACGAAGATTCTGCCACATAACTTCTGCGAGATTTGCGATGCCGCCATCAGCTACCTGCACGGCCAGGAGTTCCACCTCTACCCCGACTTCCTGACGGGTGGCAGCATCGATGTGTCGAAATACAACGACGGCCAGCGCGGCGGTGTGCTGAAGGTGAGGGCGAAGATAGAGAAGCTGGACCAGAAGACGCTCGTCATCCGCGACCTGCCGTTCTCGAAGACTGTCGAGACCCTCATCGAGAGCATCAGGAAGGCTATTGAGAAAAACAAGATTAAGGCTCGCCATGTGGACGACCTGACGTCGGCCAACGTGGAGATACTGGTGCACCTGATGCCGGGCATCAGCAGCGACAAGACCATCGACGCACTCTATGCCTTCACCGACTGCGAGATTAGCATCTCGCCCAACTGCTGTGTCATCAAGGACGACAAGCCGCAGTTCCTCACCGTCAGCGACGTGCTCAAGCACAGCGTGGAGCGAACCAAGGACCTCATCCGCCAGGAGCTGGAAATACGCAAGAACGAGCTGCTGGAACAGCTGCACTTCCAGTCATTGGAGAAAATCTTCATAGAGGAGCGCATCTACAAGGACCGTAAGTTTGAGGAGGCTCCCGACATAGACAAGGTGTGCGAGCATATCGACGACCGGCTGACGCCCTACTACCCACAGCTGGTGCGCGAGGTGACGAAGGACGACATCCTGCGACTGCTGGAAATCAAGATGCAGCGCATCCTGAAGTTCAACAAGGAGAAGGCCGACGAGCTGATGGCGCGCATCCGTGCCGAGATTGAGCAGATTGACCGCGACCTGGCCAACCTGGTGGAGGTGACGGCCGGATGGTTCCAGTTCCTCAAGGACAAGTACGGAAAAGACCACCCCAGGCTGACGGAAATCAAGAACTTCGACACCATCGAGGCCACGAAGGTGGCCGAGGCCAACCAGAAGCTGTACGTCAACCGCCAGGAGGGCTTCATCGGCACGGGACTGAAGAAGGACGAGTTCGTGTGCAACTGCTCCGACATTGACGACATCATCATCTTCTACCGCGATGGCAAGTACAAGGTGGTGCGTGTGGCTGAGAAGCTGTTCGTGGGCAAGAACCTGCTGTGGCTTGGAGTGTTCAAGAAGAGCGACAAGCGTACTATATATAATGTAGTATACCGCGACGGCAAGTCGGGCCCCTGCTACATGAAACGCTTCAACATCACCAGCATCACCCGCGACCGCGAGAACGACCTGACACAGGGCACGCCAGGCTCGCGCGTCCTCTACTTCACCGCCAACCCCAACGGCGAGGCCGAGGTCATCAAGGTGACGCTCGATGCCTCGGTACAGGCGACCAACCCCAGGGCGAACATCTTCCTGGAGCGCTCGTTTGCCGACATTCTCATCAAGGGACGTGCCTCAAAGGGCAACCTGCTCACCAAGAAGCCCGTACACCGCATAGCGCTGAAGAGTCTGGGCCACAGCACCCTGGGCGGACGCAAGGTGTGGTTCGACCCCGACGTCAACCGCCTGAACTACGACGAGCATGGACAGCTGTTAGGCGAGTTCTTCGACAATGACCAGATTCTCGTGGTGCTGAAGAACGGCGACTACTACCTGACGAACTTCGACGCCAACAACCACTACGAGGACAACATCCTGCGCATAGAGAAATACCAACCGGAGAAGGTGTGGACGGCGGTCCTCTTCGATGCCGACAACCAGGGCTATCCCTACATGAAGCGCTTCCTCATGGAAGCCACGAAGCGTAAGCAGAACTTCCTGGGCGAGAACACCTTGTCGAAGATGGTGCTGCTCAGCGACCAAGTCTACCCGCTGGTGCAGGTGGTCTATGGCGGCAAGGACGAGTTCCGCGGCAGCGAGGACTTCGACGCCGAGCAGTTCATTGCCGTGAAGGGCTACAAGGCCAAGGGCAAGCGCCTGACCACCTACGACATTGAGAGCATCGTGGAGCTGGAACCCGTAAGGTTCCCAGAAGTCCCAGAAGACTCAGAAGACCCAGAACTCCCAGAAGACCCAGAAGCCCCAGAACTCCCAGAAGACCCAGACGCCGGCAAGAGCCGCCAGCAGATAATTGACGAGATGACAGGCCAGCTGCGGCTTGACTTCGACGAATGATACACCAACAGCAAAAAAGAACTAAGACTTGACTCTGACAAAACGCCTCCTTGCCCTGACCGTCCTGATGTGCTGGCTGAGCACACCATTGTCGGCACAGGCCCCTGCCCTCAGCGGCACGCTCCTTGACCATGACAGCCGCGAGGCCATGGCCAAGGCCACCATCCAGCTCTACAGGCTGACGACCACTCGGCAAAAGACCGACACCACCTACGTAGCAGGCATGCTGACCGACGACCAAGGGCGCTTTGCCTTCAGCAATGCTGCTGCTGGCAGCTATCTGCTCAAAGCCTCCTTCGTGGGCTACAAGGAGCTGCTGCACACGTTCAGCAAGCCCGGCCGCCAGCCACTCAGCATCGGCACGCTACTGTTAGAGCCTGAAGCCATCGTCCTGGGCGAGGCCGTGGCCACGGCCAACCTGCCGAAGATGGTCATCAAGGACGACACCGTGGTCTACAATGCCGATGCCTACCGCGTGCCGGAGGGGTCGGTCATCGAGGCCCTGGTCGAGATGCTGCCCGGCGCCAAGATTGACGACAATGGAAAGATAAGCATCAACGGCAAGGATGTGAAGAAATTCAAGATGGACGGGCGCGACTTCATGACGGGCAACAACGATGCCGTGATGAAGAACCTGCCCTCCTATGTCATCGACAAGGTGAAAGCATACGACGAGAAGAGCGACCTGAGCCGCATGACGGGCGTGGACGATGGCAACGACGACTTCGTGCTGGAGTTCGTCACCAAGCGCAGCGCGCGGCGTGGCCTGCAGGCCAACCCCGACGTGGGCTACGGCACCGACCACCGCTATGGCATCCGTCTGACGGCGATGAAGCCTTTCGGCGACATCCGCTACACCTTCATGGGCAATGCCAACAACGTGAACGACCGCAACTTCTCAGGACGGGGCGGACGTGGGCGCGGCAACGGACAGGGGCAGCGCGAGACAAAGACGGGCGCCCTGGACATCAGCTACGAGAGCAGACGGAAAGAGAACGGCGGACAGCTGCGCACCAGCGGCCGCGTCACCTGGACACACGGCGACGTGGACAACTGGAGCCGCAACGGCTCGGAGAACTTCGTCAACACGCGCGGCGGAGCCTTCTCAAACAGCGTCAGCCAAAGCTATCAGCGCAACAACGGCTGGACGGGCAACATGAACCTGCAGTGGACCATCGACTCGCTGACCACCCTGTCGTTCCGTCCCGACATCAACTTCTCAACCAACGACAGCCGCGGCTTCTCCACCTCTGCTTCGTTCAACGCCAACCCCTTCGACTATGATTCAAGGTTCAGCGTTGAGAATTTAGTGTTGAGTGACATTATCTCCGACACCGACCAAGAGTCACTTGACACTCCACAATCAACGCTCAACGACATCATCGTGAACGGCCGGCATAACAAGTCGTTAGGCTACGGCGAGAGCAAGAACATCAACTCGCAGCTGCAGGTCTACCGCAGGCTGGGCAACAATGGGCGCAACATAGCCTTGAGCAGCAACATACGCTACAGCAGCGGCAACAACCGCAACGCCAACCTCTCGGCCGTGCATCTCTTCCAGACGCAGAACGCCCAGGGCAAGGACTCCACCTACCAGACCAACCGCTACACGCTCTCGGACAACAACAACTTCAGCTATTCCATCGGTGCCACCTACACGGAGCCGCTGCTCACCTTCAAGCCCAAGCCCGACCCCGCCGACAGCGTGCCCGACGGTTCTCCCGCCGGAAGAGGCAACGGTCCCTTCGGCGGCGGTCGCCAGCGCCAGCGTTCCTTCGGGGCACAGGGGCTGTTCCTCCAGCTGAACTATCGCTACAGCTACAGTCACCAGAAGAACGACCCCTCGACCTACGACTTCCCTGACTACAGCGACGAGGGATTCCTCAGCGTGCTGAATGACTATCGCGAATGGGCCGCCCTCTTCGGCTACCTCGACAACCCCTACGAGATGTACCTCAGCGACCGTCTGAGCCGTTACTCGGAGCGCACCGAGCATGGGCAGAACATCGACGTACAGCTGCGCATGGTACGCGACAAGCTGAACATGAACGTGGGTGTGACCGTGCAGCCGCAGAAGTCGCACTACATACAGCAGTACCTGGGTGTCCCCGTCGACACGGTGCGCACCGTCACCAACATGTCGCCCACGCTGAACATGCGCTATCGTTTCAACCAGCAGACCAACCTCCAGGTGCAGCTGCGCGGACAGACGCAGCAGCCCAGCATCACCCAGCTCTTAGACATCTACGACGACACCAACCCGCTCAGCATCTCCATGGGTAACCCCGGGCTGAAGCCGTCGTTCAGCACCAACCTGCAGATGAACTTCCAGAAGCAGCGCGCACCGCGATTCGTCGAGGACAGCTTAGGCTTCCAGGTTCCCAAGGCCCAGCGCCACTGGAGCTTCAGCACCAACGGCAGCTGGCAGGTCACCACCAACTCGATAGGCAACATCGTGACCTACAACGAAAGCACCGGCGGCCGCATCACAAGACCCGAGAACATCAACGGCAACTGGAACGTCCGTGGCGGCGCGTCGTTCAACATCGGCCTTGACACCCTGAACCGCTGGGATGTCAGCGGCGGCGTTGACGGCAGCTACAACCACCGCATCGGCTACGTCAACCTGAACCGCACGGCAACGCCCGACCGTAACGTCACCCACACCTATAACTTCACGCCCAACGTGTCGCTCAGCTTCCGCAACAAGTGGCTCAACGTGTCGCTGAACGGGCGTGCCACCTACGCCCGGACCGAGAACGAGCTGCAGGCATCGCGCAACCTCACCACCTGGAACTACAACTACGGCGGCAACACCCGCATCACCCTTCCCTGGGGCACCAGCCTCAGCACCGACTTCCACTGCTACAGCAAGCGTGGCTACAGCGACGAGACACTGAACACCGACGAACTGATATGGAACGCCCAGCTCAGCCAGGGCTTCCTGCGGGGCAAGCGTCTCGTGGTCATGTTGCAGTGGTACGACATCCTGCACGAGCAGACCAACTTCAGCCGCAGCGTCAATGCCAACGGCTGGCGCGACAGCGAGGTGAACGCCATCACCAGCTATGCCATGCTACACGTCAGCTATCGCCTGAACTTCTTTGGCGGAAGCGGTGGCGGTGAACGTGGCTTCGGCAGGGGTGATGACGGCGAGCGCGGTCCGCGTGGCGGGCGTGGCGGCGGTTTCGGCGGCGGTCGTGGAGGAAATCGCGGTGGCTTTGGCGGCAACATGTAAATGCACAACGCACACAACAAAAAGGCATCTTCAACGTTATGATTATATCATGAAGAACTGTCAACTACATGCAGGTCTCATCCTGCTGCTCATCCTTGCCGGTGCCGGTCTTCAGCGGGCAGCGGCACAGTCCACCTATTTCATCGGCAGCGGGTCGGTGGACATCCTCGACACCTACCTCTCGCAGGAGAAGTTCCGCGGCGACGTGCTGACGCTGCTCAACGTGCGTGAGAACCGCAAGACCATCACCGTCAGTGGGCAGGACGACGCCCCCACGGTGACGATGCCAGCGAAGTGGTCGACGGTGGTGCAGAGCCAGCTACAGCTGTTCACGGCGAAAGACCGCGATGACAACGAGTCGATGCTCGGCGGCACCTACAACCTCATGGTGGGCCGCTACCGCTCGTGGACGCTCTTTGCCGACCGTCTGCGCCTGCAGGCTGGCGGCGTGGCCAACCTCGGCGTGGGGGGCCTTTACAACACGCGCAATAGCAACAACCCTGCACAGGCACGGCTGTCACTGCTGGTCATGCCGTCGGCCATCGCCACCTACGACTTCCGACTGCTGGGGCCTAACTTCACCGAAAAGTTTGGGAAGAGCCGCCTGCGCTATGAAGTAGACGTGCCGTTGGCAGGCATTGCCTTCAGTCCGAACTACGGCCAGTCGTACTACGAGATATTTGCCCAGGGCAACTACGACCACAACGCCGTGCCCACCACCTTCGTCTCGCAGCCCACCTTCCGCCAGATGCTTACCCTGACGCAGCGCATCGCCCCGCGGCTGACACTCTCGATAGGCTACTTAGGCGACTACCAGCAGCTGCGTGTAAACAACCTGAAGCAGCACGTGCTGAGCCACAGCGTCTTGTTGGGATTCTCCAAGACGCTGTAGCCCCATCTGTTATCAGAACACAGACGCATGTTCCAGGATAACTCCTAACAGTTATCAGAACACGAACACATGTCCGAAGACACCTACGGACATGAGTTTGTTATCGTCCAGTCTGTTCTGTCCAATGCTGAACAGCACGCAGTCCGTAACCTTCACCACGCCCTTTACCCCCTTGTCGCTAACGAGCTTCACCAGAGGCTTGGCAATGCCGGCGTAGTCGGCGAACTTAGAGCTGATGACTTCAAAATGGTCTTTCTCTTTCGGGCACGTGAGGGCCATGGCAACGAGTATGGCCACGGTGATGCCCAGTGAAATGATTTTCTTCATTGTGTTATTATAATAAAATGCCCCAAAAGACTACTTGAGGTTTCCAAGGATGTCGCGCGTCAGCTCGCGTGTGGCGGCGCGTGTGGCGGCGCTGGTGGCGTTCTTCACCACGCGGCCCGTGGCCGAGGTGCGGCTCTTCGTCTTCTTGCCCGTCACCTTGTCGCTCACCCATGTGCCGAGGATGGCAGCGAAGGTCGATGTGATGGCGGTGAGGATGGCCTTCCAAATCTTCGACAGAATGCCTGGCTTCTTCTTCTCGGCTTTCTGGGAGTCCTGGGACTTCTGGGAGTCCTGGGAGTTCTGGGAATCCTGGGACTGCTGGGAGTCTTGGGCCTCCTCGCTCTCGCGGGTGAGAATCTCGAAGGCACTCTCGCGGTCCACCATCGTGTCATACTTGCCATAGATGCGGCTCTGCTTGATGATGTCCGACCGCTGGGCCTCGCTGACAGCCCCTATCTGGCTCAGCGGGAACAGAATTTTTGCGCGCTGCACGATGCTGGGCGCACCCTTGGCGTCGAGGAAGCTGACGAGTGCCTCGCCGGTCTCCAGCTCCATGATGGCTTCGTCGGTCTTGAAGGCCGGGTTGGCACGGAAGGTGTCGGCGGCGGTCTTCACCGCCTTCTGGTCTTTCGGTGTGTAGGCACGCAGTGCATGCTGCACGCGGTTGCCCAGCTGTCCGAGGATGTTCTCAGGAATGTCGCTCGGGCTTTGCGTAATGAAGTAGATGCCGACACCCTTTGAGCGTATGAGGCGAATGACCTGCTCAATCTTGTCGAGCAGCGCCTTGCTGGTTCCGTCGAAGAGCATGTGAGCCTCGTCGAAGAAGAACACGAGCTTGGGCAAGTCGAGGTCGCCCACCTCTGGCAGCTTCGAGTAAAGCTCGCTGAGCAGCCACAAGAGGAAGGTGCTGTAGAGCTTCGGCTGCATCATCAGCTTGTCGGCGGCCAGGACGTTCATCACGCCCTTGCCTTGCTCGGTCTGCATCAGGTCGTAGATGTCGAAGGACGGCTCGCCGAAGAAGTCGTTGGCCCCCTGTGCCTCTAACTGCAACAGGGCACGCTGTATGGCTCCCACGGTCTGTGCTGAGATGTTGCCATACTTCGTGGTGTACTCCTTGGCATGCTTCGACACATAGTCGAGCATGGAGCGCAGGTCCTTGAGGTCGAGGATGAGCAGTCCGCGGTCGTCGGCTATGCGGAAGGTGATGTTCAGCACGCCGTCCTGTGTCTCGTTCAGTCCTAAAAGTCGGCTGAGCAGCTGCGGTCCCATCTGGCTGACGGTGGCGCGCATGGGGTGTCCCTGTTCGCCGAAGACGTCGAAGAAACGCACGGGACAGGCCTGGAATGGTGGAAGGTGGAAGGTGGAGGGTGGAGTGAGATTTGTCTCATCGGCAACAGCATCCTCCTTCAACCCGTCACCTTCAACCTGCCACCCCCATTCTTTGCAACGCTTCTCTATGAACCCGCTCATCTTTCCCTGCTGCGAGATGCCACTGAGGTCGCCCTTCATGTCGGCCATGAAGCAAGGCACGCCGGCCTGGCAGAACGACTCAGCGATGACCTGCAGGGTGACTGTCTTTCCCGTACCCGTGGCTCCCGCTATCAGTCCGTGGCGGTTGGCCATCTTTCCAATGATGCTCAGCGCTCCGTCCGAGCAATGGGCGATATACAACCCGTGTTCTTTGTCGTACATATTCTTTTCTTTTTATTTGGTTGGTTTATCTGCCGAAGAGCAGCTGGCGGTCGCGCCGTGCTGCCGGCTTGGTCCACCGCTCAGGCACGAATTTCCAGTTGCTGGCGGCCTTGGGCCTGACGGTGCCCTTGCGCTCTATCTCCTCCATGAGGTAGTGGCGCAGGTCGAGCTCGCTCTGATAGATGATGCGGCCCTGCAGCGAGTCGCGCGGTATGCCTGCACCATGCGTGATGAGGTCGCCACCGCCGTTGGCACGATAGCTGTTCATCACCACCTTATACATCTTGTCCTCGTCGAAGGGCTGTCCACCCGTCATCTGCAGGATGCGCACCTTCTGCCCGTTGGGCTTGGTGACGTCCACCTCGTAATCGATGCCCGAGGCAGAGTCGAAGTTGAATGTGTAGTTCTTGAAGCCCATGCGCTGCTGGTCGCCGGTGGTGGCATCGTTGAGCAGCAGCAGGTGGTCGTCGGGCCCTGTCATGGTGTTCACCCATTGGTCGTAGCTCATCTCTAAGTGCTGTCTTATCTCCCGCCCCGTCATGTTGACGACATAGAGCTGGTTCTCAAAGCGGTAGAGCTTGAACATGTCGGCCACGGTGACGGGGCCCTTGCTGATGCTGACATTAAACGACAGTGGAGCATTCAGCGAGATGTCGGCCCCCGTGAGCTGCAACTGCAGCTGGTGCACGAAGTCGATGAAGGCCGAGTTGCCGAAGAAGGCGTCCTGCGTTGAGCAGCCATTGGCGAAGGTGCCGATGCGGCGCTTCACAAACGCCTTGACGCGGTCGATGGTGGGCTGGAAGTGGGCCACCATCTCCTCGTCCACCTCCTCGTCGCGAATGTCGACGATGCGCCCGCTGACCTTCTTGTCCACCAGCTGGCCGTCGTCATAGGTCAGGGTGATGGTGGCCTCAGCCACGTTGCGGGCGAAGCACGAGGGGTCGAGGCAGCGCACGTCGCGGCCCGACGGACTCTTCAGCACGTCGTTGTGCACCTGATGGTCGTGGCCGAAGAAGATGGCATCGAAGCCATCCACCTGCTGTGCCACCAGCTGTGTGGCATCCTCCACGAGGCCGTCCTCCATGGTGATGCCACCGCTGAAGCCACTGTGGAACAGGCCGATGATGAGGTCGGGCTTCTCTACCTGCTGGATGTACCTCACCCAGCGACGGGCACTGCCGACCACGTCATGGAACTCCAGTCCCTGCCACAGGCTCTCGTTCAGCCAGGCGCCAATGGTGGGCGTCAGCATGCCGAGGATGGCGACACGTACTGAAGACCCATCCCTGGCCCCTCCCTTGCAGGGAGGGGAATATATAGTATTGGTGGCGGAATCGCCATCAGAAGGGCAGTCTCCTCCTATCCTTGCCAAGAATGGAACCGTCAGTACCGTGTAGGGCCTGACGTAGGGCAGCTGTGTCTCACGGTCTACGATGTTGGCGCCCAGCACGGGGCAGTGCACCTCGCGCATCCACTTGTCATAGACGCCATGGCCGGTCTCCACATCGTGGTTGCCCACCACCTGCGCGTCGTAGCCCATGTAGTTGACCACCTGTGCGGCGAGGTTCTCCTCGCCGGTGTTGACGTAGTTCGACCAGTAGGTGCAGGGCTGACCCTGCAGGATGTCGCCGTTGTCCACGAGCAGCAGGCGGTCGCCATACTGCTGGCGCTGACGCCTGATGTAGCTGTTGGCCCTGGCCAGCGACCCCTTCAGCTCACGCCCATTGACAAAGTCGTTGGGGAAGAAGTAGCCGTGCACATCGCTGGTCTCAATGATTTTCAGTTCCACGGTCTGTCTCGTCGCCGGCTCATCCACTACGGCATCGGGGGCCGCCATGGCGGCTCCCGACCCGATGAGTGTCATGCCTACTGCAAGCCACATAGTGCTGCTGTGCATGGTGATGATGCGTTTTTTACTTGAACTTCACCGACTTGAACACATGCTCGGCCACCTCGCCGCCTAACTTGTCGGCATGGTCTTTCTCGTAGCAGACCACGACGGATACACAGCGGGAGCCATTGTAAACATAATAATTGATTTGGTCACAATACTCGCCGCCCAGAATGGAATAGGTATAGTAGTTGTCACCACACTCGCTGGAGGTCACGTCCTTGTTGGCAATGTCATCCTCGTAGTAGGCCTTGATACGTTCCGGGGTGTACTCATCGCCGAACATGTCCTCGCTGCCGGTGATGTCGATGCGGTTGAGCGTGACACCCTCCTCGCCATCATACGAGAAGATGGTGCCGTTCTCTTCTGTCATCGTCTCACGCTTGGTCATGTCGCCGGGCACCTCGATGGAGTAGCCGTATTTGTCGTTGGTGTAGGTCTGCCAGGCTGACTTCTGCTCGGCCTCGGTCTGTCCAGCCTCGGCGGCACCTTCTTTCTGCGACTTGTTACCGCTGCAAGCGGTGGTCATCAAGGCCAGCATGGCCACTACTACGAATAATACTTTTTTCATTGTCGTAATAAATTAAATGATAAATAAATGTCGTTGCAAAGGTACAAAGAAGTGAAAAGAAAAACGAAAAAAAACGCACTTTTCTTTTCTCGTTTCAGAAAATCTTCGTAAATTTGCCCAATAAAAACCTAAAACGCTATGCAAAAGTTTGCCGACTATATCAGCAAGATAGAGATTGACTCGCTCTGGAGCGGTAAGAAACACATCGTGTGGGAGCTGGACCCACGGGTGAACATCCTCAGCGGCATCAACGGCCAGGGCAAGTCGACCATCCTGAACAAGGTGGTGAAGGGCCTGTCGGCGGGGGGCGAGTTCCCCAGCCACATGCTCAAGGGTGTGCGCCTTGACGTGGTGCCCGAGGACGCGAAGTGGATTCGCTATGACATGATTCGCTCTCTTGACAGCAGTCTGTCACAGGTGTTCGCCGACGAGGAGGGCCTGCTGCGCCAGGTGATGCCCGTCATCAAGGGCGGCGGCGGTTCGCTGCTCGACTTCCAGCTCTACCACCTGCAGCGCAAGTACTTAGACTATCAGGTGAACATTGGCAACCGCATCATCAGCGAGCTGCAGCAGGGGCACGCCGATGCTGCCCAGCAGCTGTCGCAGAAGAAGACACGCTTCCAGGACATGGTCGACGACCTGTTCCAGGACACTGGCAAGCGCATCGTCCGCACGGAGAACGAGATTCGCTTCACGCAGATTGGCGAGGTGCTCACGCCCTACCTGCTCAGCAGCGGCGAGAAGCAGATGCTCATCATCCTGCTCACCGTCCTCGTCGAGGACGACCAGCACTACGTGCTCTTCATGGACGAGCCGGAGGTGAGCCTGCACATAGAGTGGCAGAAGCGCCTCATCGATCTTATCCTTGAGCTGAACCCCAACGTGCAAATCATCCTCACCACTCACTCGCCCGCAGTGGTGATGAACGGCTGGGTGGACGCCGTAACCGAGGTGAGCGACATCACGAGTTAGATGAATTCTGTTTGTTGCTCGTATTTGAAATAAGGTCTATCCTTAGTTTTTATTATCAACTTATTATTAAAAAAAGTTGTGCCCGACACGAAGTAGGGTTGCTATGCAATGTTATTAGTTATTTTGTATTTTTTTGCCCTTGAAGGACTTATGTGGCTTCTTGACATTCCTTTCAGAAACAAGATCAAGCAGTCAACCAGTGTGGAGGAAAGCCTGAAAGCCCGGAAACGGCTGAAAGTGTTTAGAAGATTCTGGTCGGTGCTGCTTATTATCGCCTCATGTGTGCTTATCATTTGGATTTATGTAAGTAACGATGCAACGAATGAAACGATTAATGGCAGTAACGCCATGGGACGTGACATAGGTATGTTCATTGCTTTTTCGATGATTTCTGGCTATAAAAGAATAGTGGGAAATGTCCAGTCATTCAGCAAGGAAAAGTATTTGGAGAAACACGGAGACGGATTCATTCTCTACCTGCGCGCTTTTGATACTGACTATTACACCCGAGACCCCCGAAAAATTTCATTTGAAATGCAACTGGCAAAGGCTGTCAAGAAAAAGAGTGGCAAGAAGATGTGTGCCATTGGAATGACCAAGGAAGTGGATGCCCCTTATGGTGCCGACCGTGTTTACGTAGGCGACGAGACGTGGAAAGAGGACGTAAAGGAACTGATGGAGAAAGCATCGTCTGTTTTCATTCTGGTCAGTGACCGTGAGAGTTGCATTTGGGAAATCAAGCAAAGTGCACCGATACTGAAGAACTGCTGCTACATCATTAAGAGCAAAAGCGAGTACGAAAGCGTGAAGGACGAGGCTACATCCTTAATTCCATTCCCGACTTTTGAAAAACTGGCGGAGGAGATGGGCAGTGAAGAGGCTAAAAGAATGGAGTCAGGTGAGTCGATGATAGGATTGAAGTTTGACAAAGGCAAATACGATGTTCTGTCTGTAGGGAACCTGAAAGACTTTGTGTACAAAGCCTTATACGGGTGAGGCTGCACACCGCCTCGTACAAAGATACAGCAATAGATATGAGCAACCGTTTAAAAGACAACGTCAGCAGTCAGTGGGTGGAAGCCGCCAACGCCCTGCGCGGAAAGAACGCGCGGCGGCGCATCGTGGCATACGTCGAGAGCTACGACGACATCTACTTCTGGCGCACGGTGCTGTCACGGTTCGAGGACGACCACCGATACTTCGAGGTGATGCTGCCCTCGAAGATGAACCTCACACGCGGCAAGAAGTCCGTACTGATGAATCTTATTAGAGGTGAGAGGCAAGAGGTGAGAGGTGAGAGGCAAGAGGTGAGAGGTGAGACACCTTTAGGTGACGCGATGATAGCCTGTGTGGACGCCGACTACGACTACCTGCTGCAGGGCGCCACGGAGCAATCGAAGAAGGTGCTGAAGAGTCCCTATGTGTTCCATACCTATGTCTACGCCATCGAGAACTACCAGTGCTACGCCCCGTCGCTACACGATGTGTGCGTGGCGGTGACGCTCAACGACCACCGCATCTTCGACTTCCGCGAGTTCTTCGCCCGCTTCTCCGAGATTATCTTTCCGCTCTTCGTGTGGAGCATTATGATGTACCGCAATGGGCAGTACCCCCGTTTCTCCATCACCGACTTCAACCGTGTGGCCGACCCGGGCGGCTTCACCGTGCAGAAGCCTGAGGCATGCCTGACCAACCTGAAGCGCAAGGTAGGCGTCAAAATCCGCGAGCTGCAACGGCTGTTCCCCAATGCCAAGGACGAGTATCTGCGCACGAAGGACGACATCAGGCAGTTAGGGGTGCGGCCGCAGGACACCTATTTATATATACAGGGTCACCACCTGTTCGACACCGTCACCGCCCCCATCCTGACAAAGGTGTGCAACCTGCTGCGTCAGGAGCGCCAGTCTGAGATTTACCACGCCCAGGCCCACCACACGCAGAAGCGCAACGAGATGTCGTGCTACGAGAACTCGCGGCAGGACATCAAGACGATGCTGAAGAAGAACACGGGCTACCAGCAGTGCCCGCTCTTCATCAAGCTACAGGCCGACGTGGAGCGGTTCCTCGCCACCACGCCGGCCCGTAAGACAAAGGCTGTCAGTGCCTTACAGCCTACTGCTGCTCCTGGCGCTGCACAGGACGCTCGCCACGACGACCACGCGGTCCCTGCGGGCGGCGACGCTGCATGTCCTCCTTATACTTCTTCAGCTGGTCCTCAGTGAAAATCTTCTCTATGCCAGCATTATACTCCTCCATCGCCTTCATCATGGCTTCGCGGTCGAAGGGCTGACCCTCGCCCATGCGGCGCAGGCGGCGCACGCTGTCGGGCTGCAGGCGACGCTCACCGCGCTCAGGACGGGCCTCACCGTTGCCACGACGGCGCTCACCACGGCCCTGACCGGCCTGCGGACGGCCCTCGCCACCCTGCGGACGCATGAAGCCACGGCGGCCAGCGCCCATCATCGGGGGCAGCTTGTCAGCAAACTCTGTGTTCAGCGCCAGCAGCTGGCTGGCCTGCTCATCGCTCAGTTCATAGTCCTTCACCATCTGTTCGGTACGTGCCTTCACCATCTCAGCCTTGTCCATCGTGGGGGCCTGTGGTTGTTCCTCGGTCTGGGCCACCATCGTGGCACTCATCATCAGTGCGGCTGCAATAGCCATCATTACTTTCTTCATCATGGTTGTTTTTTCGTTTTTTGGGGTTAGTTATAAATGAATGTTTTTTGTGTTGCAACTATTCTTCTGACGCATCCTGCTCCCGAAGGTTTAAACCTATGCCGAAAAAATATGCTGACACAAACGCTACGCGTCTTGAAAAAACAAATAAAAACAGGTAAAACAAGAAAAAACAATTTGTTTTTATTGGTTTTGTTGGTTTTCCTTTGTTTTCTTAAAGACGCTTTAGCGTATCATCGACTGAAATGAAGTGAATAAGTGGCCGAATGGTGGAAAAAAGTGGCCACTTTATGTGAATAACTCCATGAGTTATGTCAGCCAGGAGCCACTTTACGAAATTATCTCCATGCCTGGCTGTCATAACTCAATGCCTGGCGAAATTATCTCCATGCCTGGCTGTCATAAGTCGCGACTTTTCTCGCGTGCGCGCGCGCATAAGCGAAAAGTTGCCAGGTGCTTGCACCTACTTGCACCTAATTTACAACCACTTGCAAGTCAACAAGTTACAAACATGTATTGGGTTGCACCTGCTTGCACTTGAGGTTGCACCTGCTTGCACCGCTGGCGTCCCCAGGTGCAAGTAGGTGCAAGCACCTGACGGCTTTTCTATATATGCGCGCGCGTAAGTCTCATTAGCGTTTGCCTCATCAGCGTTTGTCTCATTATTTTACTTTTTTTAAAAAACCTTGACGATTATTTGGCCGTTTGGCTTAAAAGCCTTAACTTTGCACTCCAGAACTAACAAAAGCCTAAAAAAAATACTAATATGACACACCGCTTTTTGAAAAAAGTTGGCAGACTCTCTATAGTGTTCTGCCTATCTTCGGCGTGTGGCGTCTTCACTGCCTGTACGGATGACTACAAGCTGGACGACCCCGACAACTATCCGTCGTGGTTAGGCAGCAGCATCTATGAGGCACTGAAACACCCCGAGGCCCTGCAAGCCGACACGGTCAGCGTGCTGAAAGGCACGTTCACCAACTACCTGCGGCTCATCGATGACATGGGCTACGCCGAGACACTGGGCAAGACCGGCTCGAAAACCGTCTTCGCCGCCAACGATGAAGCCTTTGAGCGCTTCTACAAGAACAACACATGGGGCGTGACCTGCTACGAGGACCTCACCGACGCCATGAAGCGACAGCTGCTCTATGGGTCGATGCTCGACAACGCCATCCTGGTGGAGATGCTCTCGAACATCAGCAACGGAAGCACGGAGGTGATGCAGGGCCAGGCCATGAAGCACACCACCGGCTCGAGCGTCATCGACACCATCACCTTCCTGCCCAACAGGGAGGCCATGCCGGCGAACAACAGCTACTGGGAGAAGTACTACGACCAGGGCATCTATGTCGTCATGGACGCCACGCTGCCCATGATGGTGCACTTCACCGAGGAGCAGATGACGGCCAACAACATCACCACCACGGGCCAGAACAGCGACTTCGAGGTCATCACGGGCACACCCTACGACGAGAAGAAGCACTCAGCCTACATCTTCCGCAACAAGATTATCAGCTCTGACGTGACCTGTAAGAACGGCTACATCCACCAGATGGAGGATGTGCTGGTGCCTCCAGGCAACATGGCCGAGGTGATTCGCACCAATGGCGAGAGCAACCTCTTCAGCCGCATGCTGGACCGCTTCAGCGCCCCCTTCCCTGAGAGAGCCGACAACCCGAACTCAGTAACCAAGAAATACAACGACTGGTACGAGGAGCAGCAAAAGGCTGGCGTGGACCTCACGGGCGTGCCACACCCGGAAGTCATCTACCAGAAGCGCTTCCTCAGCAACCGCTCGGAGGGCTACTCAACGGCAGGCTCGATGAGGGACCCCGACAACTTCAGCATCAAGGAGCCCCTGCCCTACGACCCGGGATGGAACAACTATAACAACGGTGCCACGGGCGAGAACCCGCTGAAGGACATCGCTGCCATGTTCGTGCCCACCGACGAGGCCATGCGCACCTACTTCCTGCCCGGCGGCGAGGGTGCCTTCCTCATCGATGCCTTCGGAAAGAAGGAGAACACCCTGGAGAACCTGGAGGAGAACATCGACTCCATCCCCCTGCAGAACGTCAACCAGATTGTCTCGAACCTCATGCAGAGCTCCTTCGTGGGCACCGTGCCCTCGAAGTTCGGCCGCGTGATGGACGAGGCCAACGACCCCATGGGCCTGTCGTTGGACGTGCTGAACAAGAACGCCAATGGCCAGTATGACGTGAAGATAGCCAACAACGGCGTCGTCTACATGCTCAACAAGGTCTTCGCACCGCCCTCGCTGATTGCCGTCTCGGCACCTGTCACGCTGAGCAGCAACATGCGCATCATGAACGAGGCCGTGAACGACGGTGGCAAGCGAAAGAACCTGAACCTGTCGCAGAACTACTATGCCTACCTGATGGCCATGAGCGCCAACTACGGCTTCTTCATCCCCACCGACGATGCCTTCGGCCGCTACTATGTGGACCCCGCCTACCTGAACACCGCACAGCCCAGGGCACTGAAGTTCTACTACCAGGACAAGGAGCCCTACGTGTACTGCTCGGCATGGAAGTATGACCCGGCCACAGGCACCGTGGGCACAGCGCCTGACGACTCGCTCGGACGCGTCACCCCCAACCAGTTCCGTCAGCTGTTCATCGACATCCTGAACTATCACACCATCGTGTTAGGCGAAGGCGAGCAGCTGGGCACCAACAAGTACTACAAGACGAAGCATGGCGGCGCCATCATGCTCACACCCAACAGCGTGATGAGCGGTGCGCAGATTAACGGCAAGCTGCCGCCATCCATGCTGACACAGACCTACAACCAGGCCAACGGAACGGCCTACGCCATCGACCATGTCATACAGCCGCCACACCGCTCGGTGCTGAACGTGCTGGAGGACAACGCCTGCTTCAAGGATTTCCTCGACATGTGTACCGACATGGACATGGACAGCCTCATGGAGTTCGCCAACGACAGGTTCATACAGAAGAACGACATGACGAAGAAGACGTACATGGAGGCCTACCATCCCTTTGCCGACAAGAACGGCCTGACGGACAACGTGAACTACTTCAGCTCGTACAACTACACCGTCTATGCGCCTGACAACGAGGCCATGGCACAGGCCTACGAGCGCGGACTGCCCTCATGGGCCAAGGTGAGGGAGCTCTTCGACAAGTGGATGCCGAAGGTGACTGAGAACGAGGAGTACCTCAGCGGCCAGAAGAAGAACATGGTCGTCGACGGCAAGAACATCCTGCTGTCACCGTGGACCATCCTGCTCAACAGCACCCTGCTCACCGACGAGGAGAAGGCAGCGCTGACCAAGGACCGCGACCTGGCACTGGCCATGGTGGAAGAAATCAACGCCTTCGTGCGCTACCACTTCCAGGACAATTCTATCTATGCTGACAACGTCATCGACACGGGCGAGTTCTCTACGGCCTGCTCTGACACCCTCGGCATCCGCGAGCGCCTGACGGTGAGCGGCGGCAACAACCGCATCGTCGTCACCGACGCCAGCGGACAGAACGTCACCATCGACGCCAACGACGCACACACCCTGACCAACCAGATGACACGCGACTACGTGTTCAACGGCAGGGTGACGGCCACACAGCGCACCTTCTCGACATCGTCATTCGCCGTGGTACACCAAATCAGCACGCCGCTGTGCTCGCACGCCGGCACGCAGCGCTACGACGAAGCATGGACGAAGCCCGGAGCAGCAGCAAGGCTGAAGGCATATCGCCAGCTATTTGAGGAAAGACTGTATAAACGCTATTGAAACAGAAAGCTATGAGAAACAAGATAAGCAAGAGACTGCTGATAAGTTTGACATTTATCATTTGTCACTTTTCATTTAGCTTTGCCCAGGAGGCGCGCATCTCAGGCACCGTCACTGATGCCTCGGGACCCGTCATGCTCTGTAACGTCGTAGAGGTGGACGCCAACAACCGTAACGTCTCCTACACGCAGACAGACCTGAACGGTAACTTCTCCATGACGGTGAAGAACACCAAGAACAGGCTGAAGGTGTCATACGTGGGCTGCAAGACCGCACTGCTGCCCATCGGCACCAAGACGAAGTTCAACATCCGCCTGCAGGACGAGAACGTCATCAAGGAGGTCACCGTCGTGGCCAAGCGCAAGTTCAACCAGGGCGGCCTGGCCATCCCGCAGAACGAGGTGTCAGTGGCCGCACAGACATTCAACATGAGCGAGGTGGAAGGCCTGGCCTTCACCACCGCCGACGAGGCACTGCAGGGACAGATTGCCGGCCTCGACATCGTGGCCAACTCGGGTAACCTCGGCGCCGGCACCAGCATGCGACTGCGCGGCGTCACCTCCATCAACGGCAACGCCGAGCCGCTCATCGTCGTCGATGGCAACATCTTCGACAACCCCGACGAGAACTTCGACTTCCAGAACGCCAACGAGGAGACCTACGCATCGCTGCTCTCGGTCAACCCCTCGGACATCGAGGACATACAGGTGCTGAAGGACGCAGCCGCCACAGCCGTCTGGGGTGTGCGCGGTGCCAACGGCGTCATACAGATTCGCACCAAGCGCGGCGCACGCGGTGCCACGAAGGTGGACTACTCGCTGCGCGTGCAGACCACCTGGCAGCCCGAGGGATACCACCTGCTGAACGGCGACGACTACACCATGATGCTGAAGGAAATGTACTACAACCCCTCGCAGAGCGCCAACGCCACCACGAACATCAACGAGGTGAACTACAACCGCTCGTGGGCTGAGTTCGAGAACTGGAACAACAATACCGACTGGGTGAAGGAGGTCAAGCAGGTGGGATGGAACCAGTTCCACTTCCTCACCATCTCCGGTGGCGGCGAGAAGGCCAACTTCCGCGTCTCGGCCGGCTATGACCACCAGAACGGTACCATCATCAAGCAGAGACTGGACCGTTTCACCACGAAGCTGGCCCTCGACTACTTCGTCAGCGACCGCATCACCTTCCGCACCACCTTCCCCCTGACCTACACCGCCAACCATCGTAACTACGACGACAACATCCTGGGCCGTGCACAGAAGCTGTCGCCCAACATGTCGGTGTACCGTCAGGATGCACTGGGTAACAACACCAACGAGTTCTACATCATACTGCCTCCAGGCGCCAACGATGCCGCCGGCTCGTCAGCAGCAGGCACGTCGGCCACACAGCTCAAGTCCATGCGCGACAAGGGCAACCCCGTGGCCATAGCCAACCTGGCATGGCGCGACGAGAAGACCTACCGTATCTCGCCTGAGTTCCGACTGGACTACTACCTCCTGGGCAAGGACGACAGCAAGACGATGCTCAACTACTCAGGACTGGTCTACATCGACATCTTCTCGAAGAGCGAGCCCAAGTACTGGCCCGGTGCATTGTTTACACCGGCATCGCTCAGCGATCCAGGATGGAGCAACAGCAACTACAACCGCTCGGAGATGTACGACTACAACTCGCTGGCCTTCACCACGCGCCACACGCTCACCTTTACGCCGAAGTTCAAGAACGAGGACTGGTTCTCAACCATGCTGATGCGCTGGGAGATGACCAGCGGCAACGACAACAGCCAAAGGGTGGTGAACTTCAACAAGCCCAACGGCACCACGTCGCCGACCGTAGACGCTGTTATCAAAAGCATGTCAACAGGCAACGGACAGTGGCGCTCGATGTCGGGCATCTACACCGGACACATCTCTTATAAGGGAGGCCGCTACAGCTTCGACTTCTCGCTACGCGCCGACGGCACGACGAAGTTCGGCAGCGACAAGAAGTGGGGCTTCTTCCCCGGCATCTCAGCACGATGGAACATCAGCCAGGAGCCCTTCATGAAGTGGTCGGAGAAATGGCTCTCCATGCTCTCCTTCCGTCCCTCATGGGGTATCGTAGGCCGCGAGCCCGGCAGCCAGTACCTGCAGTACTCGAAATACGATGCCAACGGCGTCTATGGAGGCATGAGCAACACGCGCAACACCATCCGCTTAGATGGCTTGCGCCTGGACAAGCTGAAGTGGGAGCGCACCACACAGTATAACGTCGGCGGCGACTTCGGATTCTTCAAGGACCGCATCACCGGTGACTTCAACTACTACTTCAAGCGCACCAAGGACCTGCTCATGGGTGGCGTGCGCATTCCCTCGTCGACAGGTTTCGCCTCGCTGAGTTCGGCTAACGTGGGCGAGATGACCAACAGGGGCTGGGAGCTGAACCTTTCAGCCAACAAGATTATCAAAATTGGTAAGTTCTCGTTCAGCGCCAACTTCAACATCTCGCAGAACTTCAACGAGATTGTGGAGATGGACGAGAGCGTGCTGGAGAGCATCAACAGCGAGTGGAACTTCGACAGCCGCGGCTCGTACCTCAACCGCATACAGAAGGGCAACCCACTCGGCTCCATCTATGGTCTGCGCTACAAGGGTGTCTATCAGTACACCTACGAGTACCTCCTCAACCTGAAACAGCGTAACCGCTGGGACGGCGAGAAGCTGCGCGACTATATCAACAACGAGTTCCTGGCCAGCGGAAAGACGGCGCCCATCGCCATCGACGAGAACGGAAAGGTGATGATGGACACCCGCGGCTACCCCATCCGCCAGGTCTACAACTTCGATGATGGCACAGCCACCTACCAGTTCCAGGGCGGCGACGTCATCTATGAGGACATCAACCACGACGGACAAATCAACTCACTCGACATTGTCTACTTAGGCAACTCCAACCCGCACATCAACGGCGGCTTCGGCTTCAACCTGCAGTACGACGAATGGTCACTGAAGACCAGCTTCAGCTACCGCCAGGGTATCAAGATTGTCAACTCAGCCAAGATGGAGCTGGAGAAGATGTACAACGCTGACAACCAGAGCTCGGCAGTGAACTGGCGCTGGCGCAAGAACGGCGACGTGACGGAGATTCCGCGCGCCATGTTCAACACCGCCTACAACTGGTTAGGCAGCGACCGCTACGTGGAGGACGCCTCCTTCGTACGCATGAGCTACGTTCAGCTGAGCTACAACTTCAAGAAGGAGACGCTCAAGCGCCTCGGACTCAGAAGACTGCAGCTGAGCCTCTCAGGACAGAACCTCTTTGTGTGGAGCAAGTACAGTGGCACCGACCCCGAGCACTCACCAGGCTCATGGGGCATCGCCTACGACTGGGAACAGACCCCACGCTCCAGGTCGGTGACGATGAACATCCAGGTTGGATTCTGATAAGTGATAAGTGAATAGTGAATAGTGAAAAGCAATAAGTGAAATATCATTATTATGGCTACTAAGATAAGAAAAAACTTTGCTGCCTGTCTGCTTTGCTGCAACATCGTTGCAGGCACAATGGCCCTTACCAGCTGCAATGACTTCCTCACCATCTACCCCACAGACCGCATCGTGGGAGATGACTTCTGGAAGACCAAGAGCGACGTGGACCAGATGGTGGACGGATGCTACCAGGCCATGCTGGACTACAACGTCATGGAGCGTACCATCGTCTGGGGCGGCTACCGCTCCGACGAGCTGGTGAAGTTCACCGACGTCATAGACAACACACTCGACAATATCGCGGCCGTCAACCTGCTGCCTACCAATCGCTATACATCGTGGGGCGACTTCTATAAAGTCATCAACTTCTGTAACATCGTGCTCAACCATGCTGAGGACGTCATGGCCGAGGACCCGGAGTTCACCATGGGCGACTATCAGGTGGTGCGCGCACAGATGCTGGCACTGCGCTCACTGTGCTACTTCTACCTCGTCAGGACCTTCCGCGACATTCCTTACAGCGACAAGGCCTTCGAGGACGACACGCAGGTGGAACCCATGCCGCAACTGGCACCCGACGTGGTGCTGCAGAACTGCCTCAACGACCTGGAGGAGTCAAGACGCTACATCATGCGTAGCGGTGCCTTCGGCGAAAACGACTGGCGCAACAAGGGCTACATCACACGCGATGCCGTACACGCCATCATGGCCGACATCTACCTATGGCGCGCTGCCATGACGCACAGCACGGCTGACTACCAGCAGGCCATTGCCTTCTGTGACTCGGTCATCAACGCCAAGCATGCCTACTATGAGCAGCACAAGACCGTCACGGTGACGTCGGAGAAAGAGGAAGACATCTACCACCTCTACAGGGGCACCCAGGCCTTGTCGTCCATCTTCGGAGAGGGAGGCAACTCAAGGGAGAGCATCCTCGAATGGCAGTACAACGGCAGGCCCAACAGCAACACAGCCCTGGAGAACTACTACTACGAAAGAGGCAACGACGACAAGCACGAGACCACCAGCACTTTCATGGCTTCGCTGCTGTTCAACAGCGTTGACAAGACGGGCAAGAAGGTCTACATGTCTGATAACGACTACCGTTTCTGGAACAATGTCTTCGATGCCAACAACATGGAGGCCGACCAGCTCAGCGTGAGGAAGATGGTCTATAATGGCTCTGGATACTTCGAGGGCGAGCAAGGCGAGCAGAGGGGAAAGAGCACCAGCCGCGCCTTCAGGGAATTCCAGCAGAACTGGATTGTCTATCGCCTGACCGACGTCATGCTGATGAAGGCTGAGGCGCTGGTGGAGACGGCCGCCAACGACAGCGACCAGGTAGCACTGCGCAATGCCTTCGACCTGGTGCAGGTGGTGAACAAGCGCTCCATGAAGGAGACGGCCACCGACACGCTGAAGTATGACGACTACAAGTCGAAGAGCGCACTCGAGAGGCTTGTCCTCGACGAGCGTGAACGCGAACTCTGCTTCGAGGGCAAGCGCTGGTGGGACCTGATGCGCTACTGCTACCGCCACATGGAGGGGGTCAACATCAGCGTGCCAATGGCTGACCAGGGTACATGGCCCGCACTCTACAAGCCCATGCTCGAACTCATTGTCCGCAAGTATGCCGACGGAGGCGGCGACGCCGTATCGTACAAGATGAAGAGCGAGCCTTACCTCTACTGGCCAGTGCAGGAAAGCGAGATGAAAGTCAACGCACTGCTGAAGCAGAACCCCGTCTACATACAGGAGAAGTCAACTTCTAAGAATTGAGATTTGAGATTTGAGAATTGAGATTTGAGAATTGAGTTTATTATTAGACCATAGAACTATGAACAGCAAGACAAAGACATACATCGTGAAGGGACTGCTCGGCTGTGCCGTCATGGCCGCCATGCCGCTCTTCTCCTCTTGCAAGGAGGACATCGACGAGTCGAACCTATATACCTTCACCGGCGAGACCATCGAGGACTACCTGTCCAACCGCAGCGAGCAGTTCAGCAGCTTCAACTACATCCTGCAGCGCATCGGCTATGACAAAATCCTCTCAGCCTACGGCACCTACACCTGTTTCGCACCTACCAACGAGGCTGTGGCAGCGTATCTCGATAGCCTCTACAACGACCCCGTCAACACCGACCTGCCGCACAACGGCATGACGGCACCGGGACTGGAGGGACTCACCGACTCGCTCTGTGAGGACATCGCCCTCTTCCACCTGCTCAACACCAAGGTGATGGGTGTGGACATGGGCAACGGCATGACCATCAAGACCATGCTGGGGCGCGACATCAACACCAGCATCGACCCTGAGACGGGCGCGCTGCTCATCAGCCGTGCCTCAGCCGTCACCAGCATGGACAACGAGCTGGAGAACGGCGTGCTGCACGAGATTGACTGCGTCATACGGCGCTCCAACATGCTCATCGCAGGCGAGATGGAGAACCATCCCGACGAGTACACCATCTTCTCGCAGGCGCTGAAGCTCACCGGCCTGACCGACTCGCTGACGAACATCAGCACCACCGACTTTGACAAGGTGGACAACACCCGCGGCTTCTATGTACCTGAGAAGTGTGAGCTGGGCTACACCATCCTGGCTGAGACCGACCAGGTGCTGGCCGAACACGGCATCACCGACATCGAAGGGCTGAAGGCATACGCCGACAGCGTCTACGGCAAGTGTGCCGAGCCTGGCTCAGGATGGTACGACTACGCACGCAACCACCGCATCGAAATCAGCACCGGCACCGACTACAAGAACCCCTGGAACACCCTGAGCATGTTTGTGCGCTACCACATCCTGGAGTGCAAGGTGCCCTACGAGATGCTGGTGCGCTATGGCACCAACGAGCGTGGCATGGTCACCCCCGTGGAGTACCACGAGACGATGCTGCCCTACACCCTGCTGAAGATTACGCGTAACAACGGCAAGCTGATGGTGAACCGCTGGATAGCCAACAACTCGCTCACCGACCGTGTGGCCGAGCTGGGCTCGCCGAGCATGCACACTGTCCTCTTCGACGGCGTAGAGCTGCAAGGCAGCAGATTCCACGTGTCAGCACTCAACGGATACATCCACCCGGTGAAGGGAATGCTTGCCTACGAATGGCGCGTGCCCAACGGTGCACTACACGAGCGCATCCGCATGGATGACACCGTGCTCTTCGGCGAGATGATGTCAAACTCGCTACGCGGCATCAGCACTGAGCAGGTGAAGGCGCTCAACGGCGGACAGTCGGGCACCGACGGACGTCACGGCAACTGCGACTACATCCGCTTCCCGCCGCGTTTCTTCAAGAACCTGGCCATCTATAACGGCGAGGACACGCGCTTCTACTACTTCCCGCACCTGGACGACGGCTGGAGCAACTACCAGTTTGACGAGTTCAACTGCATGGGCAACTACGACTTTGCCTTCCGCCTGCCTCCCATGCCCGACGGCACCTACGAGCTGCGCATCGGCTACACCGCCGAAGACCCCGAGCGAGGCATGCTGCAGTTCTATCTCGGCACCAGCAGCGACCTCACCACCATGAGGGCCCTCGACATCCCGCTCGACATGCGCCACAAGCCACTCGACAGCGCACACCCCGAGCTGATAGTCAACAACACCGACATCATCACCGGCTGGTGTGACTGGAACAACCAGGACGACATGGGTATCGAGAGCGATGCAAACATGCGCAACCTCGGCTACATGCGCGGTCCTCTCTTCTACACCTTCCGTGGCAACCCCGCACGCAGCCATCCACAGGACCTGCGCCGCATCATCACGCGCCAGGAGTTCAAGCAGGGTGAATACTGGGTGCGCTGCAAGAGCGTGATTGAAAACCCTCAGGGCGAGTTCCACCTCGACTACATCGAGTTCTGCCCTGAGAGCGTGTTCAACAACACCCAGTACCTGGAAGACATGTTCTAAGGTGAATAGTGTAAAGTAACAAGTGTAAAGTAATAAGTGTAAAGACAATTACTATGACTACCAAGATAAGAAAAACCTCTGCCACCTGTCTCCTTTGCTGCAACATCGTTGCAGCCTCGCTGCTGACCGCCTGCTCTGACTGGACGGACCACTACGATGCCGACAGCGAGTTGCTCAGCACGCAGCACCAGACACTGTGGGAGAACATTGCAAGCAACCCCAGCCTGACGCAGTTCGCCAACCTGCTGAAGAAGGGCGGCTACGACCAGGTGCTCAGCGCCTCGCAGACATATACCGTGTGGGCGCCTGCTGACGGCACCTTCGACTACGACCGTCTGTCAGCCTACAGCAGCAGCCGACTGAAGCAGGAGTTCATCGACAACCACATCGCACGCAACAACTACCAGGCATTAGGAACGCAGCCCAAGCGTATCTACACCCTGAACGAGAAGATGATGAACTTCGGCAGAAACGCTGCCGGACAGTTCGTCATCCAGGATGTCGCCATCAGCAAGCCCAACGTAGCAGGACTGAACGGCACCATCCATACACTCGACGGCATCATCCCGTTCCGCGCCAACATCTACGAGTCGCTCAACAACCTGGACTACCCCATCGACTCGGTTGCCGACTTCTACCACAGCTTCGACGAGCGGAAGCTCGACGAGTTCAGAAGCGTGCAGGGACCGATGCTCAACGGCGAGATTACCTATCTCGACTCCATCTTCACTGAGCGCAACGACCTCTATGGCTTGTACAATGCCTACATCAACCAGGAGGACAGCAACTACACCATGATTGTGCCCACCAACGAGGCATGGAGCAAGGCCACGGCACAGCTCAGCCAGTATTTCCGCTACCTGCCGTCCTTCGACTTCAAGGACTACGAGCTGGACAGGACGACCACCGTCACGCTGTCAGACATCGACTCGCTGACCAACGCCACCATCAAGCACAACCTGATGCGCGAGCTGTTCTACAACAGCAACATCTACGACAACAAGAAGCTCAACGCCCTTCAGACGGGACAGACGCTCAACTGCGACTCGCTCTACAGCACCACCTTCACGAAGCTCTACACCGAGGATGCCGCACGGCTGTTCGAGGGAGCCACCCGCGTGGACAAGAGCAACGGTGCCCTCTGGGTGACCGACAGCCTGCGCGTGCGTCCGTGGAACTCATGGAACCCTGAGCTGATTATCCAGGCTGAGAGCCATGCCAGCTACACTGAGAACGTCACCACCGACGGGGCACAGCGCATCTATGTCACGCCGGGCACGCAGAACCCCGAGGTCAGCGGCCATGTGTCGAACAACAGCTACCTCGACCTGCCGCCACTGGGCAGCTCCACCAATCCCAAGGTGTACTTCCGTCTGCCCAACGTGCGCAGCACCACCTACAGCATCTACGTGGTCACCGTGCCGGCCAACATCACCAGTTCCAACTTCAAGTCAAAGCCTTACCACTTCAACGCCAGCATGGAGTATGTTGAAGAGACAGGCAAGAACACTGTCAAGGCAGCAAAGGACTGGACGGTGAAGAGCACCTTCGACAGCGACACGCTGAGCGTGGACACCATCTATATTGGCGACTTCACCTTCCCCGTGTCCTACTATGGCACTGGCAACTACTTCCCCTACCTGCGACTGGAGAGCAGGGTGTCGTCAAGCCTGCGCGACACCTACGACCGCAACTTGCGCTTCGACTGCATCATCCTGCGCCCGAAGGATCTCGACGACTACCTCAAGGCGCACCCCGACTACAAGTATGACCGGGGCAATTACTAACCTGAAGATGAATCAGCAAAAGAGAATACAGCTATGAGACGATACATCATCCTACTTTTTTCTTTCTTCAATGTGTTCATGGCCACGGCTCAGGACGACGACGAGGTGGTATACACCAACGCCGAAGAGCCGGCACCCGCGGTCAGGAAGCCAGTGGTGAAGACACCCTCCTACCCCACCATGGAAGTCAGCGGCACCTGCATCGACGCCGCCACGAAGCAGCCCCTGGCCGGCGTGCTCATCCAGGCACTCGGCCACGCCAGCTACTCGGCCATGACCGAAGAGGACGGCTCCTTCACCATCAAGGTGCCCACCTTTGCCACGGCACTCTACGTCCACTCGCCTGAGTACCTCAGCCAGCACGTGGGCATCGGCCGCGCCGACGCCAAGCTGCACATCGAGCTGCTCAGCGACAAGTTCCGCCCCATGTACGGCAAGGACACCCGCATCGGAGCCATCGCCACGGCCGACATGTCGAACACCACATCGCAGACCATCGAGACCGACATTGAGAACATCCTGGGTGCCGACGTGCGCACCATCACGCGGTCTGGCGGACCGGGCTATGGCGGTGCCATGTTCATTCGCGGCATCAACTCGCTCAACTCCAACGCACAGCCGCTGTTCGTCATCGACGGCGTGGTACAGGACCTGCAGCAGACGCGCTCAGCCCTGCACTACGGCGACTACACCAACATGCTGTTGAACATCAACCCCGAAGACATCGAGAACGTCACCATCCTGAAGAACGGCACGTCGCTCTACGGTGCCAAGGGTGCCAACGGCGTGGTGCTCATCCAGACCAAGCGCGGCCGCAGCATGGCCACACGCATCGACGCCAACATCGGCGTGGGCGTCACGCTGGTGCCACGCACGCCCGACGTCATGAATGCCACACAGTACAGGCTCTACGCCACTGAGATGCTCGGCACCTACCCTGGCATCAACAACTACACCGACCCCAACACGTTCAAGTTCCTCATTGACGACCCCTCGAAGTACTACTACACCAAGTTCCACAACGAGACCGACTGGAAGGACGAGGTTTACCACACGGCCCTGAACCAGAACTACAACATCAACGTGCAGGGTGGCGACGACGTTGGCATGTACAACCTGTCCTTGGGCTACACCGACGGACAGAGCACTGCCCGCAGGAACGGCTTCAACCGTCTGAACGTGCGCTTCAACACCGACATCAGCATCATACCCAAGCTGACGACACGCTTCGACATGTCCTACACCAAGCTCAACCGCGACGTCTTCGACAACGGCGCACCGCAGGACCTCACCACGGGCACCATCTCCTCGCCCACCTTCCTCGCCATGGTCAAGTCGCCCTTCCTCAATCCCTATACATATAATAATGTAACGGGCAAGCTGTCGTCAACGCTCTCCGAGGCCGACGACTTCCTCACCATGCTTGACGAGGACATCACCCTGGGCAACCCCACGGCACTGCTGGTCAATGGCGATGCCATCAACAAGAACCGCATGGAGGCCACACACTTCAACACCGTCATCGCGCCACGCTTTGAGTTCAGCCCCTCGCTGACACTGACAGAGACCTTCAGCTACACCCTCGACCGTGTGTCGCAGCGCTACTACCGTCCGAAGGGTGGCATACCGCCGTTCCTCATCGACGGTGTGGGCGTCGTGCATAGCATGGCCGTGTCAATGTTCTCCAAGGAGACGGCCGTCAGCAGCGACACACGCTTAGAGTGGAAGAAACAGTTCAGGGAGCACTCGCTCAACGTCTACGGCGGACTGCGCTTCACCTCCTTCTCCTTCGACGACAACGAGCCGCGCGGACAGTATACAGACGGCAACGACAAGATGCCGAACATCACCGCTGAAAGGGGCTTCACCGAGGCCACCGGCGCCAACGACTCGTGGCGCAGCCTCACATGGTATGCCAATGCCGACTACAACTACCGCAACCGCTACTTCGCACAGCTGACCATGGCCATGGAGAGCTGCAGCCGCTTCGGCACCGAGGCCGACGGACTGAAGCTCGGCGGCGTGCGCTGGGGCCTCTTCCCCAGCCTGCAGCTGGGCTGGGCCATCAGCAACGAGGCGTGGTTCCCGCAGAACAAGGGCATCAACTACCTGCTGCTCAAGGCTGGCTACGACATCAGCGGCAACGACGACATCAACAACTATGCCGCACGTACCTCATTCGGCGTCAGCAAGTACCTCTATCAGTCGACGGCCGCCATGCTCGACAACATCGGCAACGAGCGCATCTCATGGGAGCAGACCGGCAAGCTGAACATCGGTCTGAAGGCTGCACTGCTCAACAACCGCGTGGGTGTCGACTTCGACTACTTCTACCACCACACCAGCAACCTGCTCACGCTGAAGACCTTCGACAACCCCGTGGCCGGCATCAACAACTACTGGAGCAACGGTGGCTCGCTCGACAACCAGGGCTTTGAACTGACCCTCAGCGGCAAGCCTGTGGCTGCCCGCAACATCTCCTTAGAGGTGGGGGCCAGCGTGGGCCACTATGTCAACAAGGTGAAGAGCCTGCCCAACGACGACCGCATCTACGTCGGCGGCGAGCTCACGGCCCAGGGTTACACCTCCAGCATCTACGGAACTGACAACATCGCCACCATCGTGGGCCTGCCCGTAGGCATGTTCTACGGCTACAAGACCGACGGCGTGCTCACCTCAGACGCCGAGGCTGCCAAGGCTGGCAAAAACGGCTACCTCTACCTCACTGATGCCACCGGCGCACCCCAGAACTTCGAGGCTGGCAACATGCGCTTCGTCGACATCAACGGCGACGGAGAAATCAGCCTGGCTGACAAGACCATCATCGGCAATCCCAACCCCGACATCTACGGCAACATCTTCGCCACGCTCAACTGGAAGCAGCTCACCCTGCACGTAGGACTGAACTACTCGCTGGGCAACGACATCTTCAACTACCAGCGCTACCTGCTCGAGGCCGGCAACAACTTCTACAACCAGACGACGGCCATGACCAACCGCTGGCGCACCGACGGACAGCAGACCGACATGCCGCGCATCAGCTATGCTGACCCCATGGGCAACTCGCGCTTCAGCGACCGCTGGATTGAGGATGGCTCGTACCTCCGCCTCAAGACCGTCCGCCTGAACTATCAGGTGCCCGTCAACCTCAGCTGGCTGCAGGGACTCAGCATCTGGGCCGAGGCCAACAACCTGGTCACCATCACCCACTACCTGGGCAACGACCCCGAGGCCTCCGTGGCCAACGCCGTCCTCTACCAGGGCATCGACGCCGGCAACGTGGCACTGGGCCGCACCTTCACCCTCGGCATGCGCATCAACCTGTAAAAGCCTATCCAAGCCCTCCCAAGGGGAGGGATGTCTAAATAGAGTATCTACATAAAAAAACACGAAACCATGATTATCAAAAAAATAAAGGAAGTCTTTTCGACGAATAAGAAGGCGATGCCATCCTGGCTGTTATCTGTCTTAGCATCCCTCCCTTTGGGAGGGCTTGGGTGGGCTTTCACCTCCTGCTCCGACTTCTTCGAGACTGACTCCGACCGTCAAATCTTCGACCCCGCACTCGACCAAAAGACCGACTCCATGTTCTACACCCTCGGCATCCTGAAGGGCGTGCAGATGATTGCTGACCAGTATGTGATGACGGGCGAGATGCGCGGCGACCTGGTGATGACCAACCAGTACACCGAGACCGACCTGCGCGACCTGGCCAGCTTCACGGCCACCACGGCCAACAAGTTCGACTCGGCCTACGCCTACTACCGCATCATCAACAACTGCAACTACTACATCGCCCACCGCGACACCACGCTGCGCACCGGTAGCGTCCGCGTGGCCATCCCTGAGTATGCCGAGGCACTGGCCGTCAGGGCATGGACCTACATGCAGCTGTGCAAGAACTATGGCGACGTGCCCTTCTACACCGACCCGCTGGTAAGCATCGGCGATGCCAACCGCACGCTGGAGAAGAAGGACCTGAAGTACATCGTCGATGCCCTCACACCTGAGCTCATCCAGTACAGTGGACTCACCGTCGATGGCGGCACACCCGTGCCTAACTATGGTGAAATCAGTGTCGGCGAACTCAATGGCAGCGAAGGTGAGTCATCGCAGACGAAGAACGTACAGTCACGCTATGCCATGATGCCCGTCGACGTCGTCCTGGGCGACCTCTTCCTTGAGACGCACCAGTATGACAAGGCCGCCAAGCACTACGCTCAGTACCTCATTGACAACAGGGTGCAGACCGGAAGCTACTACGCCAACCCCAGCAGCACCATGATGCAACAGTTTGAGGACATCATGCCCAGCGACTTCGTCTACACCTCCTACTCACCCTCATGGCGCGACATCTTCGGTGGCAACAGCACCCACGACATCATCACCTACATCCCCCTGGCTACCAACCGCCTGCGCGGTGTCGTCACCGACCTGCCACGCTACTTCGGCTACGACTTCTACAGCACCAACAGCGGCGATGCCAACAGCAATCAGCGCTATCTGTCTGAACGGCAGATTGATGCATCGCCGGCATACATCGCGCTGAGCAACGCTCAGGACTATTACTACAGGCCAGCCAGCAGTAGCGCTGCAGGCACCGTCGTCAGGTCAGTGCCAACGGGCGACTGGCGCCGCTACACCACCATGCAGCAGGTGGTGCCCAGCACACGCGAGGACTCCATCTTCAACGTCATGATTAAGTTCAACAGCGCCAACGTGCCCATCTACCGCGTCTCAACCGTCTATCTGCGACTGGCCGAGGCACTCAACCGCATGGGACATCCCGACGGTGCCTTCGCCATCCTCAAGGACGGCATCAACACCGACCTGCTTGACTACGAGCAGCGCGGCGACAGCACCGACCTGGACTTCGGACGCTACATCACCCGTGAGACGGCCGAGCTGCTGCAGACCACCATCCCCTTCCTCAGCACGGAGAACATCCAGAAGTTCGACAACAACAGAGGCATACACTCCAGGGGATGCAACTACACCCAGGAGCGCTTCTCACCCTACAGCTACACCAACATCGTGGGCAAGAAGCTCAGCGAGCTGACCGCGGAGTACGGCCTCAACCCCGAGACGTTCACCATGCAGGACACCATCAACGCCATGGAGGACATCATCTGCGACGAGATGGCCCTGGAGCTGGCCTTCGAGGGCAACCGCTTCGGCGACCTCACCCGCATGGCACGCCACAAGAACGAGGCTGGGCTCTACAGCTCCACCTTCGGCAGCGAGTGGCTGGCCCGCAAGCTCGCCTACAAGAACCCCGCCGTCTCACTGCGCGACGAGAAGAACTGGTACCTGCCCATGAAATAGTCAGACACCAGTCCCCCACCCTACAATAAGCGCCCTCACACAGGGCGCTTATTTTTTGGCGTTGCATGATGCTCGCATGCCTTACGCGCGCGCACGCGAAAAAATGGTAAGCGTATAAAATAACTTGGATTGAGAAAACGAAGCATGAAAGAACATAAAATGACTGAAAGTGTTGCGCGTATTGTTTTTTTTATGTATTTTTGCAGCACAAAAGCATAAACAACGATTCGCTATGAAGACAACAAAGAGCCTGTTGAAGATACCTCTGCTTTTCATGCTCGCCCTTTCCTTCACATCCATGACCCCTCAGCAGGCTGAAAGCCTTGTAGACTCGTGCGACGCCGCCTACGGCCGCCAGTCCTACGACGAAGCCTATCAGTACGGTCTCCAGGCACTGCCCTTGTGTGAGGGCACCGACCTTGAGGCCGACTGTCTGAACCTGCTGGCCATGATATGTTTCCGCCAGTCGAACTTTGAACAGGCCATCAACTACGCCAAGCGCTGCTACGCCATTGACGCGCGCAGCGGCGACCCAGACGTCATGAGCTCGTCGCTGAATACCCTGGCCGGCATCTTCATCGGTGCTAACCAGCCGAAGGAGGCCGAGAAGTACATCCTGAAGGCCATCGACCTGGCACAACAGGCCAATAATCCCGCACGTATGGCCGTCCTGCAGGGTATGGCGTCAGAGGTGTACCACGCCCTTGGCGACGACGTTGAGGCGCTGGAGCACATCACCCAGGCCTGCGACATTGAGCAACAGCTGGGGCGCACCGACAAACTGGCCATGCGACAGGCCCAGAAGGCATCCGTCCTCATTGGCCTGCACCAGTATGCCGAGGCCGAGGATATCCTCAAGACCGCCATTCCTACCCTGCTCGAGGTGGGTGACTACCACTCGCTGGGCATTGCCGACAACAAGATGGGCATGGCCATCCTCCAGCTCGGGCGCAACGAGGAGGCCATACCTTATTTTAAGCAGGCTGCCCTCATCTTCACGCAGATGGGCGACCTTGCCAACGAGATGCACGCCCAGCGAGGACTCTATGAGTGCCTCTATAAGTCAGACCCCGATAGCGCTAACCTCCACCTGGCGCGCTTCGACCTGCTGAAGGACTCGCTCTACTCCAACGCTACGGCAGAGATGATGGCCCGCTACGATGCTGAGTTCAGGCTCGACCAGCTGAAGCAAGAGAACGAGATGCACCAACAGGCCCAGCAGTCGCAGCAGCGGCGCATACGGCTCATCATAGGCCTATGCGTCTTGCTCGTCGTCACGGTCGTCCTGGTACTGTGGTGGGCCCACAGGCGCATGAAGAAGCGCGAGCAAGCCCTCGAGCAGTACTTTGCCCAGCGCCAGCTAACCCACCAGTCAGCCGCGGCCGGCAACACGGAAGATGCACCGTCGGAGGCCGCTGTGGAGGCACGTCCCAATGGTGCGGACAACGAGTTCATGAGCCGCCTCGATGGTGCCGTCCAGAAAGCCTTGTCACAAGGAGGCCTCTCTGTGGAAGCCGTTGCCAACGAGATGTGCATCACTCGCGGTCAGTTGAACCGTCGCGTCAAAGCCATCACCGGCGTCACCACCCAGCAATACATCCTTCACCTGCGGCTGGAGCAGGCTCGGCAGCTCTTGGAAAGCACCCAACTGCCCGTCTCGGAGATTGGCTATCAATGTGGCTTCGACGATGCCACCTCGTTCTCCCGCGCCTTCAAACGCACATTCGGGTTGTCGCCAACACAGTGCCGGACAATGGAGTGAGCAGGCGGCGCTGCACAGCGTAAATGTGCCATTTACCGATGAAATGGGCGTTTTTGCGCCATTATGCCATGACCATGCACGATTGTGCATGGTCATTTTCGTATGTTTTAGCTATCTTTGCACCTCAAATTAAAGTATTTAACAAGACAATAGAATTATGAGAAAATTTTTGTCCCTGACACTTTGTCTTCTGGCGTATGCTTTCTGTGCCGTCGCCCAGCAGACGCATTGGTCGTATCAGTATGGCCAGCATAAGAGCGAAGCCTACATCTTTGCCGACATCGAAATGTATCAAGAGACGGCGGGTGGCAGCTTCGAACAATTGGAGTTTACGGCCAGCGACTATCAGTCGTATCAGTTTGCTGCCTTCCTTGACGGTGAGCTGCGTGGTCTGGCCGAAGTGATGTCTGTGCAAGATGCGCAGAAGGAGACCTACGTGCTGCGCTTCCGCGTGGAAGGCGATGAAAACGAGGGCTCTGAAATCACTTTCAAGGCCTATGACCCTGCATTACAAAAGGAGTACGATCTGGCATTAGCCTCCGAACCGATATTCTTCTCAGGTGATCAGACCATCGGCGAGCCTTCCATCCCGCTGCACCTCCAACTTACATTACCAGTGGAGACTACGCCCGTGAATAGCATCACCACGCCGTTCGTAGGCTTCAATACCGATACGGGTGCTTTCGCCTATATAGAGTGTAATGTGGGCGACGACCTGACCCCTTACTTTGTTGACGGCATGGCCTTCCATGTGTCGCCTGCCGAAGCCACGAACAAGGCTGTCACCTTTGAGCTCTATGAAGGCAACCAGAGCCTGGTGATGGACAAGGCTAACAACATCACTGTCGCTACCACAGGTGCAGGTATGGTTAAGGTCATCTCAGTAGACAATCCACAAATCAGCTGCGTGGTCTATGTCATTGCCTTCAACGATTTCAGCACCTTGTCGGCTGCACAGGATGTATTGAACGTCACCTATAAGGACCAACCTGTCAATATCACTGAGCAGGTAGAGCCACTCTTCGTGCTTGGCCCCGAGGGCTGTCAGACCTTCGGCGGTGACTATAGCATCGTGTCGAGCGCCCCCGACATTGTGGAAATCAACGACAACGGAGCCTTTGCCAATGCCCCTGGCGAGGCCGTCCTGACAGCAACGATGTCGGTCGTCAACCGTCTGCAGAAGACCTTCGACCCCAACGGCAACCACACCACGACGGTATCAGCCTCCGTCCGCATCGTCGTGACTCAGGGTGTCACAGGCCTGCAGGTGGTGTGGCCCACCACCCTGGCTACCGAGCAGATGAGCGATGTCACGGTGAAGCCCCTGCCTCAGGGTGCCAAGTTCAATGCGAATGCCACCTTTACCATTTCTGGCTCCTATGTCAATTACGATGCAACCGTGGACAACACGGGATGCTATTATGATAGCGGCTCGAATGAGGGTATCGGATGGGTCTTTGGCGAGATTCCTGGCGATCTCACTCTCACGGTGACCTACAACGATGGTGAGGGCACGGAAATCACAGAGAGTAGCGAGATCATAGAGTGTGGATACACCTTTGGCATGAATGAAGGCTGGGAGTGGCGTTCTATCCCATACGCTGACTTCAGCACTCTGAACAGCCTACAGACAGTCTTCGGCACCGAGCTGGTGGAGATTCGTACCCAGAGCGGTCAGTTGTACAACGACCCCGTCTATGGCTACTTCGGCGACACGGACCTCCTGGACCAGAACGTTGGCTTCAAGCTGAAGATGGGTGAGCTGACCGCTCCGCCATCACAGGAGGTCATCAACTATCTCAAGTCGTATGTGTTCTACGGCGGCTCATTAGGCATGTCTGATAATCTCACGTTGCGTAAAGGCTGGAACTACCTGCCCAACCCGTATGTGATGGAACAGACCTTCGACGATGCCCTAAGCCTTAATAAGACATTTGTTGATGGTGACCGCATCGTGTCCAAGGAGGATGGCTTTGCTGAGTATGCCAACGGCCAATGGACGGGTAACCTGACAGCCTTCCGGCCTGGACAGGGCTACCTCTTCTTCAATGCCGGCGATGCCAGCCGCACCATTAACTTTGCTCAAGAGATCGATCCTGCCCACTCACGTCGGGCATCAGCACGCTCGATGGCTTCGTCACAGGAGTCCTCGCCCAGCATCTGGCAGTATGACGCCTCTCGCTTCCGCGACAACATGACCATCATTGCAAGCATCGACAACCGTCCCGCCGCCGGTCACTATAGCATTGGCGCCTTCGTGGGCGACGAGTGCCGTGGCGAAGGCGTGGCCGTCGATGGCCGTCTGTTCATCACCGTCCATGCCAATAACGGCGAGGTCGTCAGCTTCAAGCTCTACGACGAGACCACCGGACAGGTGTACGACATCGACCAGCAGCTGCCCATGCAGCAGATGCTCGGCACGGTCAAGCAGCCTTATAGCATGACCGCCAACGACGTCGTCACATCGATTGACGACCTGCCGACCGCCAGTCTCCGTCAGCAGGGTCGCAGTTACGACTTGCTGGGCCGTCCCACGACCGACCGTCAGATGGTCAAGGGCCAGCTGCGCATCGTTGATGGCAAGAAGATGCTGAAGTAGCAACACCTAATCCCGTGCCCGGCGGTTCTGCCGCTGGGAGAGAAAAGATTTGGAAGGCAGACACACACATACGCACGCGTACCTAAAAATACTATTGGTAACGATGGTACTCCTCACCCCCTCCACATGGAGCGGGGTGGGGGGATGCCTTTTCCCCTTCCTGAAGGGGCAAGGCGAGGTCGCCGCCCAGTCGTTGTCGCAAAACTCCATTAGCACCATCGCCCAGAGCGACCCCCTCATCATCACGGGCGCCGTCGGCACGCAGAACACCTACTACCACTCCAGCCTCGGCAATGGCTACCGGTCGCCGTGGGCCAACTCGCTCTATGCCAACCTGAACGTCTCGCTCTACGGCATCTCCATGCCCTTTGCGTTCTACTATTCTAACAACAACTCGTCGTTCAACTACCCCCATATCTCGTTCCACATCGACCCCACGTACAAGAACTGGCGGGGACACTTCGGCCGCTCGAACATGGCCATGTCGTCCTACATCATGAACATGTCGTTCAACGGCATCGGGCTGGAATACACCACTGCCGACATGCGCTTCGGCGCCTTCTACGGCAACCTGCGCAATGCCGTCAACGACGACCCCTCCAACCCCGCCGCCCGCTCACCGCAGTACCGCCGCATGGGCTGGGGCTTCAAGGCCGGCTACGGGAAGGGGCTGAACTACATAGACCTCTATTTCCTGCGGGCCTACGACCAGTCAAGCAGCCTGGCCCCCGAATGGCAGAACCGCGTCAGCCCGCAGGACAACGTGGCCATCGCCCTGCGCGGCGGACTGGGGCTGACGCGATGGCTGTCGCTGCGCGGCAACCTGGCCTTCACCACCTTCTCAACCGACAAGCGGGCTGAACGCGTACACACCACCCAGCTGGACCGGTGGGACAAGGTGTTCGAGGCCCGCTACACATCGATGATGCGCATAGCCACCGATGTCAGCGCCAACATCAGCCTCCCCAACTTCAACACCTCGCTGTTCTACCGCATGGTGCAGCCCGACTACACCACGCTCGGACTCTACTACACCGCGAACAACTACCAGTCAGTAGGCATCAACGTCTCAACCAACCTGTTCCGGAAGGTGGCCCTCATGGCCACGTTCTCAGGGCAGGAGGACAACATCACCCGCAATCAGCTGTACACCACCCGCGGCTTTGTCTATAACGCCTCCGCCTCTGCCTCGCTGAGCCGCAACCTGCAGCTGTCCGTTGGCTACAACGGCTACCGCCAGGTGCAGAGCGACGGCAAGGCACATGTCAACGACACCACCCGCATCAACCGCATCATGCACTCGCTTTACGTCACGCCGTCGTACACCCTGGACCGTGACAATGTCAGCCATGTGCTGTCGTTGACGGGCAATTTCACCAAGAACAAAGACCTCAACGACTTCGCCACCGGCATCAGCGACGTGACGACGCTCGCCATAGGCGCCTCCCACTCGCTCGACGTCAAGCCCTGGGAGATGTCGTTCACCACCTCGCTCAGCCACCAGCAGAGCGACGGCTATCAGACCCGCTACACCAGCGACGTGCTGTCACTGTCGACAGGACGCTCGTTCCTGAAGGAGAAAAACCTCAACACTGCGGCCACCCTGTCGCTGTGTTACAACGATATCAAGAACCAGCAACGCAATCTCTCGATAGGCTTCGACCTCTCGGCTGGCTATGTGCTGAACAAGGTCCATGTATTCTCGCTCGGCGCTGGCTTCAACAAGTACAGCGACACGAACATCACGGCGGACAACAGCTCCATGGGCACCACCGAGGTAACCCTGTCATTAGGCTACAACTACACGTTCTCGCTCCTTGAAATCAAGCGAAAGAGAACGGAACAGAGATGACACAGATATGAAGAGCGAAAGACAACATACGCAGAAGTGGCTACTCTTCCTGTTATGCTACTTACTCCCCGCCCTGCAGGGGGGAGCAGGATTCTTTGGCGTACTCCATGCCCAGGAAGTCGAGGTTAGCGTCACTGCCGTCAACACCATACTGCCCCCGCAGGCTGGCGAGTATCTGGCCAACCCTGGCAAGTTTTTCACCGTCAAGCTGTTCAACAACACCGACGAGCAGCAGCTGGTACACATGGGCATGCACGCCGACATGGTGTTCCCTGACCAGCAGGTGATGGTGGCCACGGCAGCCAACGGCCATATCCCCCGCCAGCCCATCGTCCTGCCACCCCATCAGGTGAAGACGCTGAACCCCGTGGAGATGAAGAACCTGTTCAGCCACCTCACCATCGATGACATCGCCATCAGCGAGCGTCTGTACCAGAGCAACAACAACGAGGTGACGGGCCTGCTGCCTGAAGGGCAGTATCAGATGTTCATGCAGGTGTACCGATGGGACCCCGAACTGACGCAGCCCGTGCAACTGAACCGTCCTGACGACGGGCGCTGCCTGTTCACCATCTGCTACGTGGCCCAGCCGCCACAGATTCTGTCGCCGCTGCCATCGCTGCAGGGTGAGGGCATCCTGACAGACGACCCGCTGAGCTCGCTCGCCGTGGCCAAGCTCAATGTCAACCAGCCCACACAGTTAGTCACCTGGACACCGCCCGTGCTGGGCTGCCAGTCGGGGGCAGTGTCCTTCAACTATAGTGTAAAGGTGGTCAGGCTCGACGGCCTGGCTCCCGATGAGGCGATGGAGAAGAATGCCGCCGCCTACCAGCTGTCACGGATGACCTCCACCACGCTGACGCTTCCACAGGCCTATATCAACCAATGGAAGAATGACACCACCGCCGTCTATGCCCTGCAGGTGACGGCCAACAGCCTCATCAACAGCCAACCCAGCAACCTCAACTTCTCGCTCATAGAGAACGAAGGACGTTCCAACATCCTTCTCTTCCGATTCTATGACCCCACCTTCAAGCCTGCCAAGCCATCGGGCGGCATTGAGCTGTCAGCAGAGGATGGCAAGGCCGAGTATGACTCGAAAGACTCTGCCTACGTCTTCCAGCAGCCCACCCTCACCAAGCCCGTGTTCAGCGACAAGACGGCACGCAAGGTCTTCGTCGGCGACAGCATCGTCGTGGAGTGGCGCAAGGCTTGGTTCGAGGGAGGCTACGGTGGCAAGCAGGACACCGTCAAGTTTGAATATGATGTGGCACTTTACAAAGGCAACTCGGCCGACACGCCCGAGGGCATCTTCAAGTCTGCCCCCATCTACAAGAACAAGACCAAAACGCTCACCGACACCATCAAGTGGGACAAGCTGAAGGGGAAGGTACAGCAGGGCGACTACCTGATGCTGCGCGTCACCGCCAAGTCGACCAACGCCAAGTCCATACGTATGCTTGGCGACTCGCTCAACTACCGTGACTTTGCCATGGCCGAGCATTTCAACGAGACCTATAGTTGTGGCAACAACACCGCACTCGTTGAAAACAAGACGCCCATCACCGAGAAGCCCAAGGCAGGCACAACGGTCTACGTCAACGAATGGCCACTGACGCTGAACGACGACGTGACGATAGACAAGGATGACCATACGCTGCGTGGGACGGGATGGATCAACTGGCAGGCAGCCCACATGAAGGTGCGCGTCGCCGTCAAGTTTGACAACCTCTTGGTCAACACCGACAACATCGTCTACTCGGGACAGTGCGTCACCTACCCCAAGGAAAGCACTGGCATGCAGCAGTACACCGCACAGCAGGCCGTCGACTCCCTCTTCTCGTCATGGGGACTGGACAACATCTGGGGCGACCTGGGCCTGCCCAAGGACGTGGCCAACAAGGTTGGGTCGGTGGCCAATGGTGAGATTGTTGACCTGGCAGAGCGCTACGACCTCGGCAAGTACTATTCCTACTTCAAGACGGCTGAACGACAGTGGGACAAGTGGCAACAGGGCGAGTGGCTCGACATCTACATGCCTACAGAGCTGCCTGACACCATCGCCTCGCTCCTGCCCGACGACATGTCCATACAGATAGCCAGCATGACATACGCACCTGAGGGCGCGGTGATGAATCTCATCGGCGAGTTTACGCTGCCTGAAAGCAATGTCCTCGAAAACGACGTGCTCATCTTCGGCGCTCCAAGGATATGCGTCTCGCAAGACCAAATCCTGCCCGAGGACGGCGTGCTGGCCCTTCTCTCGGACTTCAAGATCAAGGACCCGTACAGCAACTACAGCATGACGTTCCTTGCCCCCAAGGAGCCGCTGCAGCCTGCCGACGGCTGCTTCATACAGTGGGAGAACAACGAGTTCAGCGGCCTCGGTGTGGAGATTGCGATGACCATACCCAACCTCAAGCGCGTCGTTGAGGGCAAGGTGCAGGACCTGCCGCCCATCCTCGACCTGCAGGCCACCATCAAGGACAGCTGGGGCGACTGGATGGGACGCATACACATGGACCCCTTCGAGGTGGAGGACCTGCCCGGATGGGTGTTCTCGCCCGGCAAGGACATCATCTTCGACCACAGCTATGAGGAGAACTACCAGGGCAGCAGCATCCACTTCCCCGACATCGCACAGATGCCCGCCACATACGACCCCTCGCAGGTGAACAGCTACTGCAAGAACGACTGGAACGCCTGGCAGGGTGTCTATGTCGACGAGGTCAGCGTGCAGTTCCCCAAGTGGGCCGTCTTCGGAAAGGGTGACCAGGGACTGAAGATTAGCGGACAGAAGATGTTCTTCGACAACTCGGGCATCACCTGCGACATCGCGGCACTCAACCTCATGGAAGCCAAGACCGGCAAGGCCGGCGGCTGGGAATTCGACCTCGACCAGGCGAAGGTCATGATTACGCAGAACAACTTCGACTCCTGCCATGTTGAAGGACGCTTCGCCATCCCCCTGTTTGGAAAGAAGGACAGCATCGACACCAACAAGGGCAAGGTGCGCTTCACCTGCGACATCCGCCACCTGACAGATGGCGAGACGACCTACTATACCTACGACAAGGAGGGCAAGCCTGAAGCACACAAGAAGAAGACCTACGGCGAAGAAAGCCGCATGGCCTACCTGTTCAAGACACAGCAGATTGACTCGCTCAGCTTCACCAGCTTCCTGGCTGACGTCATACCCATCAAAGAGCAGACCTACCTCACCGTGACGGCCATCGACCGTAGCGCAGAGAAGACCGACACCTATGTGGAGCTATGCCTGGCCGGACAGGTGAACATTGCCGACTCGAACTCGACGGTCAACTACATACGCCAGTATGCACGCAAGCTGCCGCTGAAGATGGACTTCCGCGGCATCCACTTCGCCAAGATGCGCCTGGCCAACTTCTCGTATGCTGACACGGCTACTGTCTATCAGGAGCAGCGTCAGTACTTCGCTGCCGACACGCTCGGGTCCGCCCGTGTGGGGAGCGAGCAACAGTGGGAGAGCGGACACAGCGGCCGATGGGTGGCCTTCAGCCATGAGGAGCTGAAACTGACCGAGAAGTGCTTCCTCGACCTGGGCGAGTGGTCGCTCACGTCGCCTAAGAAGAAGATAGGTCCCTTCTCAGTGGAGATACGTGAATTCAAACCCGACTATAACGCCTCCGAACAGAAGCTTAACCTCGGCATTGAGGGTGTCATCGGCTTCTGCGACGACAAGGTGTCGGCAGCCGTCGGCCTGGACATCTCCAGCAAACTGACCATTCCCAAAGACTATACCAACATTTCAGGCTACAGCCTCAGCGACGGCAGTCTGGACTTCCGCGCCGTTGAGCTGAAGGCCGACCTCGGCATGCTCACGCTCGACGGACGCTTAGAGGTGAAGAGCGACGACAAATGGGGCGACGGCTATGCGGGTACGCTGGGCTTGGAGGTGAAGGAGCTGTTCAAGCTCGACGTCAAGGGCGGCTACTATGAGATGCCGGTCAAGGAGGAGGCCGAAGGCTACTCGCTCGGTTTCTTCACCGCCGACCTGAATATGGACGCGAAGACGTCGCCACTACGCTTCGACCCGCTCGTCATCACGCGCATCGCTGGTGGCTTCTACTTCAACTGCCGTCCGGTCTATGATGCCAAGACGGCTACCTTCGGCGACCCGGAGCCGCAGCATGGCATGGTGGGTGTCTCGTTCGGCTTAGGACTGGCAGCCACTGCCGGCGAGGAGACCCTCAGCGGCGACATGGACCTGAACGTCATCTACGACAGGGACCAGCACCGACTGACCACCTTCATGTTCAAGGGTAACGTACAGGCTGTCAGTGGCATCGTCGATGCGAAGATGCAACTGCTCTATCAGAACGACGACCAGGAGCGCTTCCTGGCCCTCGACATCACCGTCGAGGCAGGCTTCGAGAGTAGTCTTGGCGATGCCATGGGTAAACTGAACAACACCTTGGAGGAAGAGAAGAAGAAACTCGACGAGTTCCAGGCTAACCTCGATGCCAAGGTGAAGGAGTTCCAGAGCGACCCCATGGGTTCGCTGGCCGCCCTGAACAGCGACTATGAGAACAAGACCTCCGACAAGGACAAGAAGGAAAACGAGGAGGAGGGCACCAAGCACGGCGACGCCCAGGCCAACCAGCAGATCAAGGAGAAGGAGATGACCCAGACCGAGCGTCACAAGGTGGAGATGGGCCAAGTGAAGATAGCCCTCAACATGAAGATTACATGGCGTGAGAAAGGCGTGGAGAAGACACCCGTCAAGTGGCATCTCTATTTGGGTAAGCCTGCGAAGGACGACCGTTGCAAGATTATCCTCATCGACTACAAGTCGAGCATCGTCAGCGTCAACATCGGTGCCGATGCCTACCTCTGCTTAGGCAATGAGCTGCCCGACGACGGTCAGCTGCCACCTATCCCCAACGAGATTACGGAGTTCCTCAACGGTGGCTCGTCGTCGGTGAACACCAATGCCGACCTGTCGAAGGCCGAGAACTCCAGGGCCAAGGCCGTGCGTGCCATGACGGGCTCCGTCAATGGCGGCATCATGGTGGGTGCTTCCGCATGGGGCTACATCAATGTCGACCTCGGCCTGTTCTACGGCTCGCTGAAGGCACTGGCTGGTTTCGACCTGTCGATGGTCAACTATCAGGGCAATGCCTACTGCATCAACCTGAGGCGGACGATGGGACGCGACGGCTGGTATGCCCTCGGACAGTTCTATGCCTACCTCGCCGCTAAGTTTGGCCTGCACATCAAGCTGGGCAAGCTCATCGACAAACGTATCGACATCGTCGATGCCGGCATCGGAGGCGTCTTCGAGTGTGGCATGCCGTCGCCCACATGGATTGAGGGCCGTGCCCGCGTGAAGTTGAACCTGCTGGGTGGACTCATCAAGATTAACAAGCGCTTCGACTTCGACTGCGGCGACCGATGTGAGATTTTCCGAGGCAACGCCCTCGACAACTTTAGCCTCTTCGACAACTGCACGCTGGGCGAGGATAGCCTTGAGGCCGGCTGGGACATGAAGAACGCCATCAGCACTCGTGAGGCAACGCGCGCCATGGTGACCACCACGGCATCGCTCAACAGCCAGTACCGCCTCGTTGACCCCAACACGCTCTATGACTTGAGCCAGCAGAGCAGCGCAGCCGACTCGCTACTGGAGTTGCAGGCCTCGCGCACGTACATATTTGATATGGATGGTACGCAGAACGGCTCACTCGGCAAGCTCGGCGTGCGCCTGTTCGAACTCACTGAACAGGGCTATAACAACCTGCAGGCCTATACCTACGGCATGGCCGTGCTTCGCGAGGTGGGTTCCTCCTTCGAGACCAGCATCAAGATGAATGGTGCCAGCCTGAACAGTGCGAAGGTGAAGGACGAGACGCGCAACAAGAACTACAACACCTTCATCAATCGTATCAAGCAGATGGACGGCATCACCGAGGTGCCCGTCAGCGTGCGTGAGAACCAGGGCACGAAGTATCACCTCAACCTGCAGCTGAAGCCTGGCCGCCGCTACCTGATGGCACTCACCGGCACCGCCTTCGAGGTGGAGAACGGACAGCGCGTGTGGCCTTTCATCGTTGAGCACGACACCATCCGCGACAAGTGGAACGGCAACTACCATCAATGGATACAGCGTAAACTCGTCTACTTCTGCACGACCGAGGCATCTGCCGTGCCGGAGGTGGTGGACGACCTGCAGCCCTATGTCGCCCTGGCTTATCCCTCGGCTAAGGGCAGCAAACTGTTCAACGACCCCGAGGACAACGCCCGTGCCTATGTGGCCGACCTGCGTCGTCCCACCATCGCCCTCAATGAGGACATCCACGACCGCACGTGGAAGAACGGCAAGCTGGAGTGGACGCTCAGCAGCCGTGCCGTGGGCAGTCAGGAGTTTGAGAAGAGTGAGACAAAGCAGAACACCTGGACCGTCTATGACAACAGCGTTAATATGAGTCCGCTCGAAGCCTTCTCACCCTTGGAGGACAGCCGCAACAAGACCTACGAGCACAACCTGCGGCTGACCTACACCTTCCAGGTGCCCGCCGACGACTGTCCCCCCATGGGCATGGCCCAGAAGGCCCAGGCCTATCTCGACTTCCTCAAGGAGCAGGGCACACGCCACTACAGCAAGGTGATGCAGACCGTCATCGCTACAATGACCAGCAACACAGGCATATCAGGACGCGACAGACTGCAGGAGGAGACCATCACCATCGGCACGCAGCAAGTGTCGGCCCAGGTGGTCTGCGCCGCTGCCACGACCTATATGGCCAACAACAGAACGCTCCTTTCGAAGTGGAACGCCTATTACAACAACCTGAAGCAGAAACGGCAGGAAGCCTGCACGCGCGACAGCGTCGTCACGCTGGCCGACCTATGGTTCCGTCAGGCCAATGGCCGCAGTTGGCGTGAGATAGGCTACAATGTCGGCGCCACGCAGATGCAGCCGCTGCTCGACTACGAGGCACCCTTCGTCGGCGTCCGTCCGGCCTCAGAGCCTACCTACACCTATGACAATCAACTGCACTACCCCGAGAACTCCCGCTTCAGCTACCCCCACTGGATTGCCGTGCAGGACAACACGCTGATCTGGGGTGGTGCCAACGACGACAATGTCATTCGTACGAAGGATCCCTACGCTTACTTTGCCTACCTGTCGAACTTCGTCTTCATCGCTGGCCGAAAGACCAACGCCTATGCCTTCGACGACGTGAAGACACCGCATGCCACTGAGACGCTAACCTTGAGTTACAACACCAGCGACGTGGCCGGTGCCGACCAGGTGGAGGGCATGGCCAGCATCACCATGGATCTGCGTTCGGATATGTATCACACCTGGAACGACTGGTACTACAACGATGAGAACCAGCCCCGCTATCCACTGCCCACCCAGCTCGGTGAGGACTACGAGGCAGCCATGGCCAACCAGGACGGCAAGGCCGCCAGCTACGTGCCCGCCTACGACAAGGACCACACGAGCTATCCCTACCACCTCTCGCTGGCCGACTACGTCAAGGACTTCGCTGCACCCTACTACGTGGCCCAGGAGCTGAGTGCGAAGATGAAAGAGGTGGCTATGGAGCTCTATAACTACTACTATAACCAGCGTATGGAGTCGAAGAAAGACAACTACGAGCTGAAGTCCGGCGACTACTACTGGATTGACTACTTCGTCAAGCAGTGGAACAACCTGCATCGCGGCCAGTACCTGCGTGTGGAGAGCCGTGGCTTCGAGGTCAGGGTGCCCTACTATCAGTTCCCGCTCATCTTCGGCGACTGCTTCGGACAGGTAAACGGCAAGAGTGCCTTTGACAGCGACTTCAGGAAGTACACCACCAAGACCATCGAGCGCGGCAACCGCTCCTTCGGCAGTTCCATGGACAAGAAACTGTCGGGTGTGCGCTGGGAGAGCGACGTATCGAGCCTGTTGTATTCCCGTCTGACAGGCCGCAACACCTGGTTCCCTGCCATCAGTTACACGCCACGGGGCACTTGCTTCTGGTACGACTTGTACCCAGGCCAAGATAGCTTTGATGCAGCCGAGGCCCTGGGCTATGTGAAGAAACTCGATGCCCTCATCTACCGTGTCGACACCTATAACCTGAACACCGGTCTCTATGAGGCCACTGGCCAGGGTGCTGCCCGCCAGAATGCCAACAACCCCGACTACGGCGCCTTCTCGGAGCGGACCGTCAGTCCGCTCACCGACCGCACGCATCCCTCCAGCCTCAAGACCATCAACGACTGGATCAAGCTCGTCGGTGAACCCGAGGTGAAGGTCGACGGTGTGGTAGTCAACGCCCAGCCTGATGCATGGTGGACGAAGCCGAAGTCTGAGAGTACATCGACCAGGGCTGCCCGTTCAGGAAGTGGAAGATAACATCAGTATGAGACAATGATGATGAAACATATAGTAAGACATATCTGCAAACCGTTGTTAGTAGGACTGATGCTGCTGACAGGGACAATGACAGCCATGGCGCAGGACGCGGACTCGACGGTAAACGTCAGTCCTACGCAGCAGGGGCTGCTCACCTCGCGCATCCATTTGCTCACCCGTACATACGGTGACCATGTGGCCCTGCGCTGGGTGCCCGAGGACTACGTATCGTGGCGCTACCTCTGCCAGACAGGTGTCAATGTGCTCCGTGTCAAAACAGGAACCCTCGACATTGACACCCTGCACTATGCCATGAAGCCCCTGACAAAGGAAGCCTTTGAAGCACGCTATCAGCCAAGCGACTCATTAGCCATGATAGCGATGGGGACGCTCTATGGCGAAGGACGCATGGGTCCTAACCAGACAAAAGACATACCTGGTAGTGTAGGCTCAGGCATGGAACTGAACAACGAACAGGACCTCTCCTTTGGCTATGCCATGCTCGTGGCCGAATGGCGTCCAGACCTGGCTGAGGCCATGGCCGTGGGCTGCATCGACCGCACGGCCCGCCGTGGTGAGCAGTACGACTACTACATCCAGCCCACCGTGTGGGATACGGGAGGTAAAATCATCTTCGAGCCTGGCGTTGCTGGGCACGTCGTCAACGAGCCTTACAAGCCCCAGCCCTACAATCCTGACCTGCGTGACTCGCTGACGGCGCCCCGCCGCTTTGTCCTCAGCTGGATTGACAACGAGCACAGCAGTTTCGAGATAGAGCGCCGCGAGCAGGCTGGCACCTGGCAGCGACTGAACGAGAAACCCTACCTCTCGATGGTCGACAACGGTGGCTTGCCCGGTCTCTGTCTGTACGCCGATTCCGTGACCCACGACGGCACCTGGCAATACCGCATCCTTGCCCACGACGCCTTTGGCACAATGACCGAGCCGTCGCCCGTCCACACGGCCTACGCCTACGACATCGAGCCCCCCAAGGCTCCACAGCTGAAGCGCATCGTCATTGAACGTCCGGACGACACCAACCCCTCAGCCCGCGTGAGGGCACACGTCATTTGGCAGAACAACGACTCGCTGGAGAACGACCTGGCAGGATATGTCATCCACTACTATAACGAGCGGCTGACACAGGGACAGTGGCGCCCCATCAGCCTCGCCACATCCTCAGCCGGCTCTCTCATTCCGCCGACTGACACGGTGGCCACCATCGACGTCACGGGACTGCGTACGGGCATGCTCAGCATCTGGGCATACGACCAGGCCGGCAATACCGCACGCTCGCTGTCGCAGCTCATCCGCATCACCGACTATCAGGCCCCCTCAGCTCCCGACTCGCTGCGTGCCGAGGTGCTCCCCACGGGCCATGTCATCCTGTCATGGCAACCGCGACGGGAGGACACCGACATTGCCTACTACGACCTGGCTTTCGCCAACGACTCAACGCACGAGTTCCTGCAGGTCAACCAGGGTGGCATACCCGATGCCCTGTACATCGACTCGCTGGCACTGGATGTCAACCAGAAGTATATATACTATAAGGTACGCGCGGTGGACTACGAGAGCAACTACGGCGAATGGAGCCCCATCTTGCAGGTGCTGCGTCCGCACAACACACCCCCCACCGCCGCTCACCTCGACGAGTCGTGGCACCGCACGGTCTTGCCGTCAAATGCCTCGTCTGGCGAGCGTCTTGGCATGCACATGCGATGGGTGGTGGGCACCGACGCCGACATGACCTACCACATACTGTGGCGGCGCTTAGGCACCGAGGGCGACTGGCAGCCCATTGCCCGATGGGATGCCGACAGCCTCAGGCAGACAGGCAGCTTTGCCGTTGTCGTGGACGACAACCCGCCCTACCACCAGACTGAGCGCTACTACTACATGGTCGAGAGCTTCAACTCCAGCCCCTACACCTCGCGCAGCATGGCCGTCAGCTGGCTCCACACCGGGCCGCGAGTACTCAACATACCCATCAACCTTGTAGGTGACTGGATACAGCATGAAGGACTGGTGCGACTGGTATGGGAGATGCCGTCATCGCAGGTCGACTGGCTGGCAACGGCTGGCGACTACTATATCTGCATCCACCGCAAGACGGACAGCGAGCAGCGCTTCCGTTATGTAACCAATGTGGCGGCGGACGTCGTCGACTTCACAGACCGCAGCCTCAAGCCAGGGCAGAAGGCCGAATACTACGTCATCGTCCGTTTTGCCGACGGACGCGTCGGCCAGCCTTCAAACACCATCATGGTAGAGGCGAAAAACAAATAGTTAGACTATGCGTATGAGCAATCGGATACATGCAAACAGACGCTGGCGGACGAAAGGACTTCTCACCGCCTGCCTCATCGCGCTCTTCCTGCTGACCGCCTGTGGCGACTTCTGGGAGTCAGGCAGTGTGGAGATGCTCAAGTCGCAGCAGATGCACCTCCGGCGCGATGTGATTACCATCGTACAAGGCGACAGCTACTGCCTGCCTGTCAGCTTTACGCCCGACTCGCTCTTCAATCAGGCCGTCTTCTGGCAGTCGCTCGACACCACCGTCTGCACCTTCGTCAATGACACGCTCCATGCCCTCAGCCCTGGCATCACACAGGTCGTGGCCACGGCCACCATCCACCAGTTCAGCGATACCTGCTACGTGCAGGTGCTGCCACCCATGCAGGCGACCCCCGGGCGCTACCCCTACGACATGATACTCTATGCGAGCGTCAATGTGCACGGCACACCACTAACCATCGAGAACAGCGACTCCTTCCTCATCGCAGCATACGCCGGCGAGGAGCTGCGGGCAACAGGCCGGATGATGCAACACCACGACATCCCTTACATGATGATGCGCATAGAGAGTCCCTTTAGCTATGGCGAGGCCATCACGCTGCGCTGCTATTTCGTGGGGGAGGCACGCTTTGAACTATTCCCTGACACACTCGTCTTTACCGGCGAGACCTGCGGCACGCTCTCTTCACTCTATCCGCTCACGCTCGACCAGCACGCCGAGGTCTATCAACCCGTCATCAACGGCGACGAGGTGATTGTCGTACCCGACACGGTCGAGATTGAGTTATGACAACCTTGTAAGACAGAAACGACACGGCTATGAAGCGTCTCATACACATCCTACCCCTCCTGCTCCTGCTCACAGGATGCAACCTGTTCATCGAAGACGACGAGATGGACGGCCCGCAGGAAGTACCCGTACATCAGGGCGAAGGCTACGACACAGCCCTCACCGTCGAAGATAGAGGATGCACCGTCACCTATCAGTACAACAGCGATGTCCGGCTGCTCCCGCTTGCCGACCAGCAATACATCATCAGCGCAGAGACAGACCCCACAGGCGCCTTCATCGAGATTCACTACCGCACCGACACGCCCGTCCGACTCCTGCCCGTTCCAGGCGAAATACTCGTCAGCACCGTCACCGACCTCTTTCCCTGGGGCTGTAACCACCGCGTGCAGTACAGGGTCGACGAGGACGGCGTCATCAAGTACATTGCCACCTTCGCCCAGCTGGATGAGACCTACAAGCAACTCGACATACAGGGCACCATGACCACTCAGGAGAACGAGGACTTCTATGTCGAGGCCATCGTCGAGGAAGACGACAGTACGCAGGCCGCTTCACGCCGTACCCTTGCACGCTATGCCCCGTCTGCCGATGAGAAAGAGTTGCACGTCTTGCTTGAGGATGACAAGCTCGGCTTTGACATTCACTTTGCCGGCGGTCTCTCCGCCGATGGCAATGCCGGCAACATGGAAGGCAGCGTAGGAATCAACTTCCCTTACGATGATAATTACTACAAGTCAGAAATCACATTCGACTTTAATAATTTCAGCATCACTAATGGACAGTTCACGGCGAAAGTGCACCATACCGTCGAGCAGTCGGTGTCCATCAAGGTGGAGGGCAAAGGCAGCATCACCAAGACCAAGACATGGCGGCCTCTCAAGGGGAAAGCCATCACCGTAGGCCCCGTGGTCATCGTGCTCTTCGTCAACATCAACATGCAAGTAGCGGCCAATGTCAGCCTCTCAGCATCGTTCAACAGTTACAAAAAGACCATCAACCACTATGACATCAACTTCATTGACGGAAAGGTAACGAAGACGGTTGAGAACGTCAAGGACACCGGCTGGCAGTTCCCTGAGTTCGTCCTCGAAGGCAGCGTCTCGCTCGGGTTTGAGATTCAGCTCGGTCTCGGCATCTACGGAAAGATTCTCTCCGTACGCATCATACCGGCCCTTACCCTCTCCTTCGGGGCGCAGATACCCAGCATCGCCACCATGCCCAACGGGCATAAGGCCTTCGACCTCACCACGCGAGCGGGACCGCAATGGCGACTGGAGCTTAGTCTCAAGCTCGGTGTCTACCTCGACCTATCGCTGCGCAACATCATCCAGGCATATAAGGACCTCGGCAATGAGGCACAGAAACGGATGTTGAAGGATTTGGAGGAAGAAGCGAAGAAGTCGAGCGAATACTACGAACAACTCGCAAGTGGCGACTACAGCAACTACGACCCCAACCGGAAGGGCCAGTATGGCTACAAGGACGGAGAGGGCGACGAGGCCAGTGTCAACATCACGCTTGGCCCCTGGCCGTTATGGAAGCACAGCTACACCTGGTACCCACGCATTGACGACAACTCACTGCGCGTCAATCGGTTGTGGGACGAAAGCACGCATACCATGCGCTTCGTCGCCGAATACAAGATTGACGATGCCGGCATCATGGCCGACCGCTTCGGCAAGTGGTTCATACCCGGACTATGCATCAATGACAACGGACAGGTGAGGTGCATCTATTCCAAAGAGAACAGCAGCACCATAAGGCTGGAAAAGGGAAATGTCTACCACTTTGAGTTACCAGCTCGCAGCGAAGAGACTACCTACAGCATCGCACCCTGCTACTATGAGTTTGAAAAGAGCAAAGAGATGCCCGTAGCCATTGACAAGGAACTCAAGGTCAACGTCACCACACCGTCCGTTGAGCTCTTTTCCATCACACCCGTCGACTGCAAGCGGGAGACGTTTACCTACACCGACCAGAATGAGGGTTACAGGTACAAGTGGACCTTCTCCTTCTATACCACGGTTAAGGTCAAGGGGTTTGACAACATGGATGCCTTCGGTGTCAAGGAGATGTCAGGTTCCACACATCAGTACTCACCTCGCACCGACAAAGACCGGCGCGACGGCACCTACCAGCTTAACTGGCATGCAGTGCACCGCTCCGACAACTCTACCGATGCCGGCATCCTGGTCGCCCTGCAGGCGTACTATGTGGTCAAAGGGCAAACCATCGACGATGACAACTGGATGTCGCTCAGCATGAAAAGCGACCGTACCTATTCCTTCAACAACGGCACCTTTGACAAGGAGGGTAATTACGCACGGCGCCTGACCTCATGGCCTGACGTAACCACCGACGTAGAGCTACAACTGCTATCCGTTACCCCTACACCATGCCAGCAATGATGGTGCCAAGGACATACACGCCCCCCCCTTTCTTTCAGTCACCATTTCTTTTTTTTTCAACAAAATGGAAGGAAAAGTTTTGCCGTTATGGATTATTTGCTTAACTTTGCACCAATAATCTTAACAAGAAACAGTTTTTACTTATGGCAAAGAAAGAAATGGAGGGCGAGGCCCTCAACCCGCAGCAGGAGAAGCTGAAGGCTCTGCAGGCTGCGATGTCGAAGATTGAGAAGGACTTCGGCAAGGGCAGCATCATGCGCATGGGCGACGAACAGATAGAGAAGGTGGACGTCATCCCCACAGGGTCGATTGGCCTGAACGCTGCACTGGGCGTGGGCGGATACCCCAAGGGCCGCATCATCGAGATTTATGGCCCAGAGTCCAGCGGCAAGACCACACTGGCCATCCATGCCATGGCCGAGTGTCAGAAGGCCGGCGGCATAGCTGCCTTCATCGATGCTGAGCATGCCTTCGACCGCTTCTACGCACAGAAGCTGGGCGTGGACGTGGACAACCTCCTCATCTCGCAGCCCGACAACGGCGAGCAGGCACTCGAGATTGCTGACCAGCTCATCCGCTCGGCTGCCATCGACATCATCGTCATCGACTCAGTGGCAGCACTGACACCAAAGAAGGAGATTGAGGGCGACATGGGCGACTCAGCAGTGGGACTGCACGCCAGGCTGATGAGCCAGGCACTGCGCAAGGTGACGGCAACCATCTCGAAGACCAACACCACCTGCATCTTCATCAACCAGCTGCGTGAGAAGATTGGCGTGATGTTCGGCAACCCAGAGACCACCACAGGCGGCAACGCCCTGAAGTTCTACGCATCGGTGCGTCTGGACATCCGCAAGGTGACGACACTGAAGGACGGCGACCAGCCCATCGGCAATCAGGTACGTGTCAAAGTGGTGAAGAACAAGGTGGCACCACCCTTCCGCAAGGCTGAGTTCGAAATCAACTTCGGCGAGGGCATCTCAAAGATTGGCGAGATTGTCGACCTCGGCGTAGAATACGGCATCATCAAGAAGAGCGGCTCATGGTTCAGCTATGAGGACTCGAAGCTCGCCCAGGGTCGCGACGCCACCAAGCAGCTGCTAAAAGACAACCCCGAGCTCTGCGAGGAACTCGAGGCCAAAATCATGGAAGCCATTAAAAGTGAAGAGTGAAGAGTTTAAACTCTTCACTCTTTTTTTTATCTTGTGACTTGCGTCACCTTCTTGGTGCGGTTGCTGAACCTTATGGCACGGAAGGGACGGTTGGTGTCAACATACTGGTAAATCCACTGATAGGTGCCACCCGTGACACGTGTGATGTCACTCGGCTCACCCAGAGCCATGCGCACCTCATTTTCAGTGAAGCCAATCTTCACCTGTCCCTTCTGGATGAACGGCAGGTTAGCCTTGCGCACACCCTCCAGGTTGTCGGGGTCGCCCTCCATGAACAGCTCGCCCAGCACTTCCTCCTTGCCGGTAACCTTCGTATTCGTCGTCGACACCTGCTTGGTATACATCTTGTTGTCCTTCTTACCCCGCAGTGTCATGGTCACCATCTCCGAATCGCCCAGACCATAGATGTCTGTCACCACAAATGATGTCATTTTGGCAATCTTCTGTGGTTTCTCTGTCTCGTCCAGCATCTCCGTGTCATAGAAGGTGAACACCGTCTTGCCTACCCACAGCTGCTGCTCGGCAGGCACTGCCACTCTGTCAGCCAGCAGCTGGAACGAGCCCTGGAACGTGTGTGGCAAATTGTCGCTCTTCTCGAAGTCCTCGTCGCGAAGGCCGCAGTTGGTGCGGCTGATGGTCACAAGCTGGAAATACTCCTGTCCCTCCACGCCGTTGCGGTCAGGCTCCTTCACGACAATCTTCACAGGGAAGTCCTTCGTGCCTACGCCCACCTTCGTGATGGTCATCACCGTGCCACGCTTCGCATCGCCGATGTCGACGGGCTTGAAGCTGCCGCTTGACACCTCGGTGTCCTGATACAGGTAACGCTCCAGCACGCGCACCTGCTTGCCCGTCAGGCTGTCAATGGCCATGTCCACATCGCCCAGGTAGGCCAACGAGGGAACACCGTGCTTGCTGTAGCAGTAGTCGTCAAACGATGACGTGGGCACCTCGAATTGGTATTTCTGGTCGGGGTTGCTCTCCAAGTGGAAGATGACCTGCTCATGGAGCGTGCCCGTGGGGTTGGCGTGACCTTCGTAAACCAGGATGGAATCGTTCAGGCTGCGCGTGCTCACCATGTTGCCCGTCCTGGCATCTGAGAAAGTACGCACCACCAGGTCCTTCTGTGTGGGACGAACCATGAAGCGCATGCCGGGATACCACTCACACATGCTGATGTAGCGGAAGTTCCGGCTGATGAAGTCCTTGCGACGCTGTTCAGCTCGCGACTCAGCCGACGTGCCGTCACCAGTAGCGGCCGATGCAGTGACCTGACGAGGCTGCGACTTGACATTGCTCGTCGTTACGAAATAAGCTTGCTTCTCATGGCGGGTTGGCATCACAGGCTGCTGAGCCAACAGCTGACTGCTCACTGAAGCAAGGGCCAGCACAGCCACCAACATCGTTTTCCTTCTCATCTTATTCATTGTCATTAAGTGATAAACATATTTTGGGTGCAAAGATAATATTTTTTTTCTACTTATGACAAAATGACGCAACAAAAGTGCCATTCTTTTTAAAAAATTTGCTTTTGGCATAGCCTTTGCTATTGATTCAGTAGCCAGAGCCCCCGGTTAAGGGGTGGCACGAACAAGAATAATAACAATTAAAATAATACAGAATTATGGGAAAGATTATTGGAATTGACTTAGGAACAACCAACAGCTGCGTGGCCGTCTTTGAGGGCAACGAGCCGGTTGTGATTGCAAACAGCGAAGGCAAGCGCACAACGCCTTCAGTAGTGGGTTTCGTTGACAATGGCGAGCGAAAGATTGGCGACCCCGCCAAGCGTCAGGCCATCACCAACCCGAAGAACACCGTCTACAGCATCAAGCGCTTCATGGGCGAGACATGGCAGCAGACGGAGAAGGAAATCTCACGCGTTCCGTTCTCGGTGGTCAACGAGGGTGGTTTCCCCCGTGTCGACATCAACGGACGTAAGTATACACCGCAGGAAATCAGCGCCATGGTGCTGCAGAAGATGAAGAAGACCGCCGAGGACTACCTCGGACAGGAGGTGACCGACGCCGTCATCACCGTGCCAGCATACTTCAGCGACAGCCAGCGCCAGGCCACGAAGGAGGCAGGCCAGATTGCCGGACTGAACGTCAAGCGTATCGTCAATGAGCCCACGGCTGCCGCACTGGCATACGGTGTCGACAAGGCCAACAAGGACATGAAGATTGCCGTCTTCGACCTCGGTGGCGGTACCTTCGATATCTCTATCCTTGAGTTTGGCGGCGGCGTCTTTGAGGTGCTCAGTACCAACGGCGACACACACCTCGGCGGCGACGACTTCGACCAGGTCATCATCGACTGGCTGGTGCAGGAGTTCCGCAACGACGAGGGTGCCGACCTGAAGGCTGACCCCATGGCCATGCAGCGCCTGAAGGAGGCTGCCGAGAAGGCAAAGATTGAGCTGTCAAGCTCGACCTCAACGGAAATCAACCTGCCTTACATCATGCCTGTCGGAGGCGTGCCCAAGCACCTGGTAAAGACCCTGACACGTGCCAAGTTCGAGCAGCTGGCTCACAACCTGATCCAGGCTTGTCTGGCACCCTGCCAGAAGGCCATACAGGACGCTCACCTCTCAACGAGCGACATTGACGAGGTCATTCTCGTGGGCGGCTCCAGCCGTATACCCGCTGTGCAGACGCTGGTGAAGAACTACTTCGGCAAGGAGCCCTCAAAGGGCGTCAACCCCGACGAGGTGGTGGCCGTCGGCGCTGCCATACAGGGAGCCATCCTGAACAAGGAAGGCGGCGTGGGCGACATCGTCCTGCTCGACGTTACACCGCTGACACTGGGTATTGAGACCCTCGGCGGCGTGATGACCAAGCTCATCGAGGCCAACACCACCATCCCCTGCAAGCAGAGCCAGACCTTCTCGACTGCTGCTGACAACCAGACAGAGGTGACCATCCACGTGCTGCAGGGCGAGCGCCCAATGGCATCGCAGAACAAGAGCCTCGGACAGTTCAACCTCACCGGCATTGCTCCCGCACGCCGCGGCGTACCTCAGATTGAGGTCACCTTCGACATCGACGCCAACGGCATCGTGAAGGTCAGCGCCAAGGACAAGGCCACAGGCAAGGAGCAGGCCATTCGCATCGAGGCCAGCTCAGGCCTCAGCCAGGACGAGATCAACCGCATGAAGGCCGAGGCAGAGCAGTTTGCAGAGAGCGACAAGAAGGAGCGCGAGCGCATTGACAAGATGAACCAGGCCGACTCGATGATTTTCCAGACGGAGACCTTCCTCCAGGAGAACGGCGACAAGCTCGGTGCCGACAAAGCTAACGTGGAGCAGGCCGTGCAGCAGCTGAAGGATGCCCACAAGAGTGGCGACATCGCTGCCATTGACGCTGCCATCAACAACCTGAACACCGTCACGCAGGCAGCCTCTCAGAAGATGTACCAGCAGGCTGGCGCCCAGCCCGGCGGCGCAGGCTTCGGCGGACAGCAGCCTGGCGGCCAGGGCTTCCAGGGCGGCCAGCAGACGCAGGGCAGCACCCCCAACGACGACGTCCAGGACGCTGACTTCGAGGAGGTGAAGTAAACACGACTTATATATTTGAAAAAATCCCGCTACGGTTGTTGCCGTAACGGGATTTTTATTGTATTTTTGCATCCGCTAACTTATATAACTAAGCAAATATGGGAACACGGTCTATTGTACGGATTATTCCGAGAAAAGCGAAAGGGCAGGACGGTGACAAGGAGCCGACACCCAAGTACATATACCTCTATCACCACTGGGACGGCTCGCCCAAGGGTGTGGGAAGAGAGTTGGAACGTTTCTTGAGAGGGCGCAACGATGGCAATGGCCCCGACGGGGAACCCACGTGGGACGGGGAGCGCATAGCAGAAGACCTGGAGCACAGTCCATCTGGCTACGTGAAAAGCGACGGCAATCACGGCGATGTGGAGTACGGCTATGTGATAGACTGCACCCGCCGCACCTTGGCCTGCTATGACCTGGACTACGGAAGGCGAAGCATCGATAGTGCCAATGAAATAAAGATGTAGTATCATACTTACGATGCCTAAACCACGCGATTATGCCTATATGATATGGGGAATTGATGATAAGACCCATGAGATAATTGGTACAAAGGTGCGGCTACTGATGGAGAAGAAAGGCGGGCATGAGTTAGAGAATTGGCTTTGCCTCAGTTAAATTTAAAATATTCAGATATAAATGGAGAAGCTTAATATTTGCCAGTTGATAGGCGAAGCTACAGAATACGATAAGAAACAGGCTCTTGAGGTGAAGAAACCCAAGAGCTGGTGCAAGAGTGTGAGTGCCTTTGCCAATGGTATTGGAGGCAAACTTGTATGGGGCATTGCGGACGATGACACGTTAGTTGGACTCGCAGATGCCAAGGGCGATGCTGAGAAAATCAGTGAAACCATCAAGACACACCTTGATCCAATTCCTGACTTTAATCTTTCGTTTGTCAAGGCAGAAGGAAAAGACTTTGTGGTATTGGATGTTATGCCAGGAGAACAGACTCCTTATTATTATATTGGTGATGGTCAGATGCAAGCGTTTGTTCGTGTGGGCAATGAGAGCGTAGTGGCAAGTATGTCGAAACACAAGGAATTGGTGCTAAAGGGGTCTAACATGTCGTATGACAGTCTCGTGTCTCGTTGGAAATTTGAAGATATGGCTTTCACTGTACTACGCGCGACATACTTCAAGCGCACCAATCGTTCATTTGAAGATAGTGACTATGAGTCTTTTGGAATCGTCAATGAGAAGGGCGAACTGACGAATGCCGGTGCTTTGCTTGCAGACTATTCCCCAGTGCGTCACTCTCGCCTATTCTGTACACGTTGGAATGGACTAGACAAGGCTAATGGAGTGATGGACGCTCTGGACGATGAAGAATACACTGGAAGTTTAGTTACACTTTTGCAAGCTGGACTTGATTTTGTACGTCGTAACTCTAAGAAAGCATGGCGCAAGACCTCTGATAATCGCCTGGAATATCCAGAGTACCCAGAACGTGCCGTGGAGGAAGGATTGGTGAATGCTCTTATCCATCGTAATTATCTTGAGTTGGGTAGTGAAGTACACATTGATATGTATGATGACCGACTTGAAATATTCTCACCTGGTGGTCTCCTTGATGGAGGCTCTATCAAAGATATGGATGTGATGAATATGGCTTCTCGTCGTCGCAATCCTGTGCTTGCCGACATATTTAGTCGCTTGAAGTATATGGAGCGTCGTGGTTCTGGCTTCAAAAAGATAGTTTCTGCATACAAAGGACATGATGGCTACACCGAAGGTATGGATCCTAAATTCTCTACACCTTGGAATTGTTTCATTCTCACTCTGCCAAAGTTTAATGTTGATGGAGTAGAAGGTGTTTACGTTATTCCTGATAACGTTACAGAACATGGTGGTCAGACAAGTGGTCAGACAAGTGGTCAGACAAGTGGTCAGACAAGTGGTCA
>CAMVKN010000013.1 GCA_947168045.1 uncultured Prevotellaceae bacterium | reverse complement strand
TAGAAGCCACCTGGATGTGGCAATACGGCCACAACACCATCCCTGACTGGGACGGGAAACTGCTGATTATCGATACCGATCCGCACAACTCCTTGGTAGAAACCAATGCGCTGCCGGGAACCATTGCCGCCTACGGCTACACCATCGTGCTGCATGGGTGGATAACGATGCTATACGATGGTCGCGAGGTTCACTTCACTAAAGATGACCTTATTATATATACCCCAGGGATGATGGTAAGCGTTATCGATATCTCCGATGACTATCGCGGCATCTGCCTTGTGGCCGACAAGGATTTTGCCTTCGAGTCGCCCACAATGCGCAACGCCATCCGTGCTGCCTATCTTCCAGCAGTGGAGCTGAGTGAATCACGCTTGACTCTCGCGGAAGTCGACCTTCAAAACCTCATGGAACTAATGGGCATCATCCGCCGCTATCTCTTTTCGCCCGACCACCCTTTCCGCAGCGAAAGTCTCCGGACAACATATGGTTTGTTCTTGCTTGAACTGAATGCCATCCAGGAACGTACTATCTGCAACCGCCGATTCCCCAAACGCATCGAGGAACTGTTTTTCGATTTCCTTCGTCTTGTGCCCATCCACTTCGCCGAGCATCACGATGTAGGATTCTATGCCTCAGAGCTCTGCATCACGCCGCGCTATCTCTCACAGATTGTCCGCGACATCTCCGGTCGCACCGTCGTAGACTATATCAACCAGATGCTCTTGATGGAGGCTTCCTACCTGCTGCAGCAGACCTCACTCCCCATCTCAGATATTGCCGTCCGCCTGCACTTTTCTGAGACTGCTTCGCTCACCCGTTTCTTCACAAGGATGAAGGGTATTAATCCAAGTATGTATAGGAAGGGGAGATAGGTTAGACATCTTTATCTCTAGAGTGCAAAAAAGGACCTGCCCAAACGGACAGGTCCCTTAAATTTATATCAGTGTGATAATTACTCTTCGACTGCTGCCTGCGCGGCGGCGAGGCGGGCGATGGGTACGCGGAAGGGTGAGCAGCTGGCGTAGTTCATGCCGATCTTGGCGCAGAACTTCACGCTGCTAGGCTCGCCACCGTGCTCGCCGCAGATGCCGCAGCGGAGGTCAGGACGCACCTCGCGGCCGCTCTTCACGGCGTACTTGATGAGCTTGCCCACACCCTTCTGGTCGAGCACCTGGAAGGGATCGACCTTCAGAATCTTCTTGTCGAGATAGACGGGCAGGAAGCTGGCGATGTCGTCGCGGCTGTAGCCGAAGGTCATCTGCGTCAGGTCGTTGGTACCGAATGAGAAGTACTGTGCCTCGGTGGCGATGCGGTCAGCGGTCAGAGCGGCACGCGGAATCTCAATCATCGTTCCGATCTCGAACTCCACCTCCACGCCTTCTGCTGCGAAGACTTCCTTGGCAGTGCTCTGTATGACCTCCTTCTGCTGCTTCAGCTCGTAGAGCGTGCCGATGAGCGGCACCATAATCTCGGGCATGGGGTTCTTGCCTTCTTTCTTCAGCTCGCAGGCAGCACCGAGAATGGCACGCGTCTGCATGGCGGTGATTTCGGGGAAGGTGATGCCCAGACGGCAACCACGGTGACCCAGCATCGGGTTGTTCTCGGCCAGGGAGGCCACGCGGCGCTGGATGGTCTCCAGGCTCACGCCCATCTCCTTGGCCATGGTCTCCTGACCAGCCAGGTCGTGGGGCACGAACTCGTGGAGGGGCGGATCAAGCAGGCGGATGTTGACGGGCAGTCCGTCCATGGCCTCGAGGATACCCTTGAAGTCGGCCTTCTGATAGGGCAGCAGCTTCTCCAGCGCCTTCTCGCGTCCAGCGAGGCTGTCGCTGAGGATCATCTCGCGCATGGCCACGATCTTCTTGTCCTCGAAGAACATGTGCTCGGTACGTGTCAGACCGATACCCTTGGCACCGAAGTTGCGGGCAACCTGTGCGTCGTGAGGCGTATCAGCATTGGTGCGCACTTGCAGTTTGGTGTACTTGTCGCAGAGATCCATCAGCTCCTTGAAGTCACCGCTGAGCTCAGCAGCCTTCGTGGGCACCTCGCCGGCATACACCTGTCCAGTGGTACCGTTCAGTGAGATATAGTCGCCCTCCTTATAGGTGACGCCATCAATCTCGACAGTCTTATCCTTATAACTGACGTTCAGCGAGCCAACACCCGAAACGCAGCATTTACCCATACCACGAGCCACCACGGCAGCGTGGCTGGTCATACCGCCACGAGCGGTGAGGATACCCTCAGCAGCCGACATACCAGCCAGGTCCTCAGGCGAGGTCTCAATACGCACGAGCACCACCTTGTGTCCGTCCTTGTGCCACTCCTGGGCATCGTCGGCATGGAACACAATCTGACCGCAGGCAGCACCGGGGCTTGCGGGCAGTCCCTGGGCGATAACCTTAGCCTGGGTGAGCGCCTTCTTGTCAAAGACGGGGTGCAACAGCTCGTCGAGCTTCTGGGGCTCGCAGCGCATGATGGCGGTCTTCTCGTCAATCTTACCCTCGTGGAGCAGGTCGATGGCAATCTTCACCATGGCAGCACCGGTGCGCTTGCCGTTACGAGTCTGAAGGAACCAGAGCTTGCCCTCCTGGACGGTGAACTCCATGTCCTGCATGTCGCGGTAGTGGTTCTCCAGGTTCTTCTGAATCTGATTCAGCTGAGCGTAGGTCTCAGGCATAGCCTCCTCCATAGAGGGATACTTAGCCACACGCTCTTCCTCGCTGATGCCAGCACGCTCGGCCCAGCGCTGTGAGCCAATTTTGGTGATCTGCTGCGGAGTACGAATACCGGCCACCACATCCTCACCCTGTGCATTGACGAGGTACTCACCATTGAAGAGGGGTTCACCATTAGCGGCATCACGGCTGAAGCAAACACCCGTAGCAGAAGTGTCGCCCATGTTGCCGAATACCATAGCCATCACGCTTACAGCCGTGCCCCACTCGTCAGGAATGCCTTCCATCTTACGGTAGAGGATGGCGCGCTCATTCATCCAGCTGCGGAACACAGCGCAGATGGCGCCCCAGAGCTGCTCGATGGGATCGTCAGGGAAGTCCTTACCAGTGCGCTCCTTGATGGCGGCCTTGAACAGCTGAACCAACTTCTTCAGCTCTTCTACGTTCAGGTCCTTGTCCAGCTTCACGCCACGCTCAGCCTTCACCTTCTCGATAATCTCCTCAAAGGGGTCAATATCGGTTTTGTTCACGGGCTTCATCTCCAGCACCACATCGCCATACATCTGCACGAAACGGCGATAGGAATCGTAGACGAAGTGAGGATTATTGGTCTTTTTCACCATACCCTCAGCCACCTCGTCGTTCAAGCCGAGATTGAGGATGGTGTCCATCATGCCAGGCATGGAGGCACGAGCACCCGAGCGGACAGAGACGAGCAGGGGATTCTCCTTGTCGCCGAACTTCGAGTTCATCAGCACCTCAATATGCTTCACAGCAGCCGTCACGTCGTCGTTGAGCAGCTCCATGATTTTCTGCTGGCCCACCTGATAGTACTCATTGCAGCAATCAGTAGTGATGGTAAAGCCCGGGGGAACGGGCACTCCGAGGAGATTCATCTCGGCCAGGTTTGCACCCTTGCCGCCGAGTTCCTCACGCATTTTCGCATTACCTTCGGCTTTACCGTTGCCGAAGAGGTAAACTCTCTTTTGACTCATTAGTTTTTAAATATTTTACGATTAACAATCAAATGATTATTTTTTATTTTGAATTGTGCAAAGATACGCGATTTTCCGCACACTACCAAAGAAAATGAGAAAAAAATTCCACTCAATGCCTACAATTCGTATTTTTTATGACTATTGCAGGCGCACCACTCTTATTCCGTCGGCATTTTTTCTGTTGGAAAGATACTGCTGCATGGTGACGCTCTCCTCTACCACTTTCTTATGACGGCTGGAGGCATCAATCATGTGCAGGCCGTCGTCGTGCCACACGGCAATGCCCAGGTGAGCGATGTCAAGGCCTGGTGTCAGGCTGGTGATGGCAATGATGTCGCCATCATGTACGGCAGCGCGAAGTGCTGGACTGTCACCCAGCTGAGCCGTTGGTATGTAGCGATACCTATGACCCGTTAGATCTTTTTCCTGTGCTGCTATCACAGACAGGTACTCAGGATGTCGTTTCAGCGACACGTAAGCATTGGGATGAGTGGTCATATAGCTAACGCTGACCTTCTGCACGGCAGTGAAGGGTGCCTGGTCAAGCTGTATCTCACGGGCAAAGCCCAGCCGTGTATTGTCGCGAATCCAGTCAGTAAAATAATGTATGCGCGAGGGGTAGCCATCACACTTGCCATCCCAATAGCGCTGCTGATGCAACTGATGCACGAACTGCCGGAAAGTGGTCTCACCCCGACGGCTACATAGCGTCAGCGCCACCACCACGTCGACATAGGTGGTGCAGTCTAGCTCTCGTGTGTTCAATACAAGGCGTTCATCGTCGGGAAATAACTCCAGCGTATGGGCCACATAGGGGCGACCGAGGAACTGCCGTGCATAATAGAGCATGGTCTGCCCCACCCCACCCTGCTTTGCGGCGGGGTCGGCTAACAACCGTTCCACTGTGGTGCTGTCTACTTTCTCATAGTGGCACCGCTCCTGCGCAAAGGAAATGCAGAGTGACAGGTGGAAAGCGATGAGTAGCGCCACACACCTATTCAATAGGGATTGTCTTGTTGTCTTCATTGTTCTATTGCTTAATTTTTCTGTTTCCTATATTTCTTTTTCAGTCCGAAGTTATAACCTACGTACATGTTCATTGAGCCAAAAGTGTTGTTGGTGCGGAATCGGGGCTTGTGATAGTTGTTGGTGTGGACGATGATGCTGGCTCCTGCATACCACCGCATATTGTTATACACCACACCGAAGCGCCCAATGCCATCGAGGTTGACGTTCTTGAAGTCGAAGCCCTCTTTGATGCCAACAGCATCGCCTACGCTTTTCTTATAGCACAAGGCCCCCTGCAGGCTGGCGGCAAACAGCCAGTTCTTCTTGAACACCCAGTTGTAGGCATAGCCACCAGAGACATTGAAGTCGTTATAGCTGACGTTGTTAATCATCAGTCCCGAGTCTAATGGCACCGTGTTAATGCCCATGCGCTCATCAATGAGCCTCTGCAGCTGCGCATGGTCCACGTCCAAAGAATTACGCGTATAGCCCATACCGGCCATCCACGAGCCACAGCTCACCTTCTGCTGCGTACTTTGGGCAAAGGCAGCGGGATAGGAAAAGCGCCGATGGTTGAAGATGTAATAGACATTGAAGCCAGTTATGCCAGCCTTGATGCCACTGAATGACTGGCGTTCCAGTACCTGTGTGTCCACATTAGCCCCCAGCCTGGCATCGCGTAGCTTATAGTCGTTGCCTGTCCGCCGATAGAACAGGTCAATGCCTATCTGGGAGCTGTAGATACTGAGGTCAAGTTGCTGTTTGATGCGTGACAGATTGATGTTGCCCAGCTCAAAGGTGTAGCCAGCAAAGAACCATTTCCAGCCCACGAAAGGCCCCAGCTTCAGATTCATGTCGGGCGAGAAGGTAATGGACTGTGCATCGTCCCCAGCGCTGCGCAGGGTGAAGATGTCATACGTGTGGGTGGCCTGCAGCATGACGGTGAAGACATAGTGCTGTGGCTCAATGAAGTTGGTGTCAAAACGGTCGAAGTTGCGCACCGTCTCACGAACCAGCGAGTGATGCCTCGTGCTGTCAGACTTCTCCTGGGCGCAAGCAGGAGCCTGAAACAGCAGTATAAGGAAAAGAATCAATGCCGGCATCTATCTGATGATTCTGGTGATTTGTTCGTCAGTAGCCTCAGGCAGCACCTCTTTCAGATGTGCTACCATCCGGCTAAACGACTCTTCAGGTGAGCGTTTGCTGCGACAACGGTCGATACCATACAGTGTCTCGGGAGTGGTGAGCAACGACCACCCCCAGCCATAGGGTTTCCCATGTTTGTCGGTAGGATACACAAAGTTCTCGGTCACAATATGACACCCCATCTGCAAGCGGGTGACATAGCTATCAAACTTACTGCGTATTTTCGGCCCGGTGAAGCCGCATTTGGCGCGCAGTTCCCGTGTTATCAGGCTGCCATGTGCACATAGGGTGGCAAGAATCGCATCCTCTAAGGTACCCTCTTCTGGCACTGGATGCTTGCTGCGGCGATAGTTGTAGAAGTCGGGCCACCATTCCAGGCTGATGTAGCCAGCCTTGCCATTGAAGAACTTGCCGTAAACGCAGTTGCCCTCGCTGACTATCTCGCCCTTCCACTTCCACATGGGCCAATCCCAGCCACCGTCAGGCAGTTCCACATATCGGCAGTCGTCAGTCACCACCGCCTCAGCAGAGAAACCGCCGATGCCGCTGTCGAGCAGTGGCAAGAAACCAACATCTTGTATCAGCGTCATTAACTGCGCTGCCGAATAAATGTCCTTATATTGAAAAAACTTCATCGTTTTGTTCTTTTTTTAATCGTATTTCCAGATTTGCGACAGCAGAGCTGCAACCTACGGAGAAGGTTCAGTCTCCTCAGTTACACCTCCGAGTTCCTCTCCTGCATGGTGGGACTGGGGAAGGGCTGTGTCTAGAGGGTTTGACATGGTCTAAATCTTTCCGAGGATTCTGTCGAGCACCCAGTTCGTTGGTGTGGCCGACACACTGGTGCACGAACAGACACCGATGCCCTGCAGATGCTCGATGACGCTTTTGATGAGCGGAAACTGCACATAGGACGGATTGGGAACCTCAATGAGTTCGGTGCCCCTGGTGGTATGCAGTTCTATGGCAGCATAGTTGAACACCGAGAAGGCCATGGAGCCCTGTGTGCCGATGATGAGGATACGGTCGGTGCGTGCGGACTCATGGGCCACGAAGCTCCACGATCCGCTCCCCGTCATGCCGTTTTCAAAGCGGAAGATGGCACTCACCGAGTCCTCGGCGGAATAGAGATGAGCTCGGTTAGCTGTCATTCCCCGTGCTTCGAGTATGACGCCGAAGATGTGCTGCAGCAGGTCGAGCTGATGGGGGGCGAGGTCATAGAAATAGCCGCCACCACTGATGTCCGGCTGCAGGCGCCACGGCAAATTCTCAGGATGGGCATAGTCCAGGTCGCGCGGAGGAACGGCGAAGCGCACCTGTACGCTGACAGCCTCACCAATGACGCCCTTCTCCACGATGTCCTTCACACGCTGGAAGTAAGGCAGATAGCGACGATAATAGGCCACAAAGCAGGGCATGCCCGTCTGCTCGCTGACATAGTTGATGCGGGCACAGTCGTCGTAGGTTGAGGCCAGCGGTTTTTCCACATAGACGGGCTTGCCTGCCTTCATGGCCATGATGGCAAAGGTGGCGTGGCTCGACGGGGGCGTAGCCACATAGATGGCGTTCACCTCTGGGTCGTCAATGAGTTGCTGCGCATCAGTATACCACCGTGGCACACCATGGCGCTCAGCATACGAGCGGGCCTTCTCCTTCGTGCGGCTCATCACTGCCACCACGCTGCTACCCTCCACCTCGCTGAAGGCGGGGCCGCTTTTCAGCTCGCACACCTCACCACAACCTATGAAGCCCCATTTAAGATGTTTCATGTAAAATTGAGAAAATGAGAAATTGAGATAATGATATATTAAGAAGGTTTCGCCCTCTTTTAATAGAGGAATCCCAACAGCCACAGGGGAATCTGGTTTTCCTTGCCTATCTCGGTGTTATAGCGCACATAGTACACGTCGGGTGTATACCTTACCTTGTTGTTGGTGGCATCACAGACGCGGAACTTCAGACTGCCGTCCACCAGATAGGTCGTCTCGCCACCCGACTGGTTCACTTTGTGATCCTTCCATAGTGAGTTGACGAAGAAGGTCTCCATGGCCGTCTGCTTCTCCACATGGATGGGATAGATGGCATAGAGCAGGTTGCTGTTGTGTAGCATCACCTTCGAGGGCTTCTTGGGAAACTCCTCTCCATAAGGGTAAATCATGTTCAGCAGGCGGGCATCGGTGAGATACTTGATATAGTTCATCACCGTGGCACGCGATGTCTCAATGTCCTTGGCCAGATTACTCACATTAGGCGCCTTAGGCCCACCTTCTGCCAGCTGGTAGAACAACTTCTTTATCTTCGTCAGGTACTTCAACTCAATCTGCTTGATAAGCAGGATGTCCACCTCGGTCATCATGTTCATCGTCTTCAACAGGTTCTCGCTGTAGTTGCGGTGTTCCTGGAAGAAGGGGTAGAAACCATGGTGGATGTAGTCCTGAAAATAGCGGCGTGGCGACACCTTTGGCAGAATCTGCTTCACGATATGCTCATGGTCGCTCAGTATTTCCTCCAGACTATATGGTCTGAAGTCATTTCCAGTCAGCAAGTTGATGAACTCGCGAAAAGAGAAGCCTCTAAGGTTGTACGACTTCACAATGCCGTTCAGCTCTGAATTCTCGTCCTTCAGCCGCATCACACTGCTGCCGGTAAACACTATTTTCAACCCAGGATAGAGGTCGTAGCACTTGCGCAGCTCATGCGACCAGTTTTCCTGCTTGAACACCTGGTCGATGAGCAGAACGCGCCCACCCTTGTAATAGAATTCGCCTGCAAAGTCAGCAATGCCACGTCCTTGAAAGTAGAAGTTATTCATGTTGATATACAGACTCTGCCTGTCATCCACTCCAAAGTGCTCTTTGGCATACTGCAGCAAGAAGGTGGTCTTGCCGATGCCACGGGTGCCCTTGATTCCTATCATACGGTCGTTCCAGTCTATCTCGTCCATCAAGGTACGCCGCACGGGTGCTTTGACATGCTCCAGAAGGTACATGTGCGTCCGGTAGAACGGCTCCATAACATTCTCTTGTCTCTTTTGCGTGTCGTAAACCATAGTTTGTTCCATCAAGATGCAAAAGTACGAAATATTTCCTAATTTGCAAAGCAGAGTTTGCAAAATCTTACTAAATAGAGTCTTTTTTCCACTCAGAGGGCTGCTTGGCTGACAAAGCCCATAGTCCGAGGAAGGTGAGCAGGCCATTGAGCAGCAGCAGCTCGTAGCCGAAACGATAGCCTGAAGTGCTGGCACAAATCACGGAAAGTAGCCAGCACAGCAAAGGTGACGAAATACATATATATGGCACCAGCCTATCATGCACACGCCGACGGGTGAACAGACCGAAGGCGAACAGTCCGAGCAGGGGACCATAGGTGTAGGACACAATGGTATAGATGGCATCGATGAGCGACGAGGAGCCGACGGCACGTATGACGAGAATGCAGGCCACCAGCAGCAGGCACATGGTGGCATGTACGCGACGGCGTAGGCGCTCGTCAGCAGTACGCTGGCGAATGTCGATGCAATAGCTGGTGGTGAGTGCGGTAAGTGCCGAGTCGGCCGACGAGAACGACGCTGCCACCACACCGAGGGTGAACAGGGCCAGCACTGCTGTCGAGCCAGACGTCTGCACGAACATCGGCAGCAGCATGTCGCCTTGTGCAGGGAGAGACATGCCCTGGCTGCTGAACAGTTGGGCCAGCAGTATGCCGAGGGTCAGAAAAAGCAGATTGGCAGGAACGAAGGCCACGCCATAGCAGCACATGTTACGTTGAGCCTCGCTCAAAGTGCGACACGTCAGGTTCTTCTGCATCATGTCCTGGTCCAGACCGGTCATCACCACGACGATGAAGGCGCCGCTGAGCAGTTGTTTCCAGAAGTTGAGCGGACTCATCCAGTCGTCGGTGAAAAAGATGCGGCTTCGCTCATCGGCAGCCACGGCACTGATGGCATCGGCTATTGAGAGGTCCATGCGTTGAATGACCATCCAGATGATGAGCAGCAGGGCGGAGAATAGACAGAGCGTCTGTAACGAGTCAGTGAACACCAGGGTGCGCACGCCGCCACGATGCGAATAGAGCCAGATGAGCAGTACCATGGCGCTGACGGTAACGACGAAGGGCACACCGAGACTGTCCATGACAAACTGCTGAACGATGAGGCAGGCCACATAGAACTTCACGGCCGTGCCAATCATCTTCGACAGCAGGAAGAAACCAGCACCTGAGAGATAGGACCGCTGCCCAAGCCTATCGCCCAGGTAAGTGTAGATAGAGGTAAGATTCAGCTTGTAGTACACTGGCAGCAGCACGAAGGCCACTACCACATAGCCAATGATGAAGCCCAGACAGAGCTGCAGGTAGGCCATGTCCTGTGTCAGCACCATGCCCGGCACCGACACGAAGGTAACGCCTGAAATGGAGGCCCCCACCATGCCGAAGGCCACCATGTACCACGGAGAGCGACGCTCTCCGCGAAAGAACGTGTCGTTGTTGGCACGGCGCGACGTCCACCGGCTTAGGACAAAGAGTGCGACGAAGTAGATGAGCAGCAGTGCCATGCCCGTCAGAACTCAGTGAACGACAGGGGCATGAGCTGCTGGATGCCATCCATGACATAGACACAGCGTTTGCCATAGAGCAGCAGGCGCATCGGATGGTGGTGCCGCGTCTCAGTCTCGATGATGACCTGGCGGCAGGTACCACAGGGCGACACTGGGTCGTTTGTCAGTTGGCCCGTGGTGTCGCGGGCGGCTATGGCCAGCATGACAGGCACGGCCTGGGGCTTGGCGGCACCAGCGGCAAAGATGGCCGACCGCTCGGCACACAAGCCAGCGGGAAAAGCTGCATTCTCCTGGTTACAGCCTGGCACCGTCGTACCATCGTCAAGCAGCAGCGCAGCACCCACATGGAAATGGGAATAAGGTGCATACGAGTTCTCAGTAGAGGCAATGGCCTGATGCACCAGCTCCTGCTCTTGGGCCGTCAGCTCCTCCATCTGACATTCATAGATGGACGGATGAATTGGTAACTCTTTCATAGTTTGGTTTTTAGGTATTGTCCGGTAATGCTTTCCTTGCAGTCAGCAACCTCTTCGGGCGTACCGGCGCAGACCAGCGCGCCACCCTTGTCACCGCCGTCGGGCCCCAGGTCAATGACGTGGTCGGCCTGGCAGATGACGTCAAGGTTGTGCTCTATAATCAATATGGTATGGCCGCGCGCGATGAGGGCATTCATCGAGCTCAACAAGCGGCGAATGTCGTGGAAATGCAGGCCTGTGGTAGGCTCATCAAAAATGAACAGCGTAGGGTCTTGCCGTTCCTGTCCTATGAAGTAGGCCAGTTTCACGCGCTGGTTCTCGCCGCCTGAGAGGGTCGACGAGTTCTGTCCAAGCTTGATATAGCCCAGGCCAACGTCAGCGAGGGTCTTCAGGCGCTTGACGATTTGAGGCTGCTCACCACTAAAGAACTCAATGGCCTCGTTGATGGTCATGTTCAGCACATCGTCGATGTTCTTCCCCTTGTAGCGCACGTCCAGTATGTCACGCTTGAAGCGATGCCCATGACAGGCTTCACACTCCAGCACCAGGTCGGCCATGAACTGCATCTCTACAGTGATGGTTCCGGCGCCCTTGCACTCATCGCATCGGCCACCGTCGGTATTGAACGAGAAGAACTGGCTGGTGAACCCCATCTGCTGTGCCAGGGGCTGCTCAGCAAAGAGGTCACGGATGGCATCGTAAGCCTTGACATAAGTGGCGGGGTTTGAGCGTGTCGACTTGCCGATAGGGTTCTGGTCAACAAACTCCACCCGCTGTATGGCGTCCACGTCGCCAGCCAGGCCGTTGTATTCGCCGGGCGGGTCGAACACCTCACCCAGGTGTCGTTTCAGTGCAGGATAGAGGATGCCTTTGATGAGCGACGATTTGCCTGAGCCGCTGACCCCAGTGACGACAGTCATAACATTCAGCGGAATCCTGACATCAATGCCGCGTAAGTTGTTCATGCGAGCACCCTTCACCTCAATGAAGCGGTTCCAAGGGCGACGAGCCCCAGCACCCTTCCCTGGTATATCGAGTTTATCCTGTCCCATGAGGTACCGGATGGTGTAGGAGCGTGAGGACAAAGCAGCCCCATCAGTGGCAGCGCTCATGCTTTGTTCGCTTGCTACCAAAGGGACGCAAGAAGGGGAAACTGTGACATTCTTAAGGTCTTGAAGGTTTGGAACTGGTCCTTGATAAACGATTTCCCCGCCCAACCGGCCGGCATCAGGCCCTACATCGATAAGGTAGTCGGCAGCACGCATGATTTCCTCGTCATGCTCCACCACCACCACGGTGTTACCCAGCGCCTGCAGTTCCTTCAGCACATGGATGAGACGAGCGGTGTCGCGCGAATGAAGACCAATGCTCGGTTCATCGAGGATGTAGAGCGAGCCCACCAGACTGCTACCTAACGATGTGCAGAGGTTGATGCGCTGGCTCTCGCCGCCTGAGAGACTATTCGACAGACGGTTGAGCGTCAGATACCCAAGTCCCACATCCAGAAGGAATTGCAGTCGGTTGTTAATCTCTGTCAGCAACCGTTTGCCCACCGTGGCGTCATGCTCCGACAACTGTAGCTGGGCAAACCATTCCTTCAGTCTCACCACTGGCATCTGCACCAGGTCGGTAATGCTACGTCCGCCAATCTTCACATAGTCAGCCTGGGGCTTCAGCCGCGTGCCGTGACACTTAGGGCAAGTGGTCTTACCCCTGTAGCGGCTCATCATCACACGATATTGAATCTTGTACTGGTTGTCCTTCACCATCTGGAAGAAGCTGTCTATGCAGGGTTTCTCCTTCTTTCTGCGGTCTGACGGCAGACCGTGCCACAGCCAGTCTTTCTGCTGCTGCGTCAGGTTGTAGTAAGGCTCGAAGATTGGGAAGTCGTCGACGGCGGCATGCTGTATGAACCAGTTCTTCCATTCGCTCATCTTCTCTCCATGCCAGGGCACCACACAGCCATCGTACACCGACAGCGATGTATTGGGTATGACCAGGTGCTCATCAATGCCGATGACCTGTCCAAAGCCCTGGCACTCAGGACATGCCCCCACGGGCGAGTTGAACGAGAAGGTCTGGTCGGTGGGTTCCTCGAAGGTCATACCGTCAGCCTCGAAGCGCGTGCTGAAGTCATAGCTGAGTCCCGACGGCATCACCATCAGGCGCAGTTGGCCCTGCCCTTCGTAGAAGGCAGTCTCAGCCGAGTCTACCAGACGGTCGATGGTCTCCTTGTCGTCAGCGGCTGAAAGGCGGTCGATGACGATGAAGAGTGGGGCGTCGTTGGGCTGTGACTTCGCCTCCAGCCAGTCGTCTATCCTCACTATCTCACCTTCTGCGAAGATGCGGCTGTAGCCCTGGAGCAGGCAGGCTTTCAGCTGCTGTTCCACCGTGCGTCCTTCAGGAACGATGAGCGGAGCCATGAGGATGAATTTCGTTCCTTTCGAAAACTCAAGCATCTTCCTTACCACGTCCTCGGTGCTGTGTTTCTTCACCTCTTCGCCGCTGATGGGCGAGATGGTCCGGCCAATACGGGCGAAGAGCAGACGCAGATAGTCGTAGATTTCCGTCGATGTGCCCACCGTACTGCGCGGGTTACGTGCTATCACCTTCTGCTCAATGGCGATAGCTGGCGGTATGCCACGTATGAAGTCGCACTCGGGCTTGTTCATGCGTCCCAGGAACTGGCGGGCATAACTACTCAGGCTCTCCACGTAGCGACGCTGTCCCTCAGCATAAAGCGTGTCGAAGGCCAGCGACGACTTGCCCGAACCGCTCACGCCCGTGATGACGATGAACTTGCCGTGGGGCAGTCGCACATCCACGTTCTTCAGGTTGTTGACCCGAGCGCCTTTAATTTCTATGTATGAGCCTTCATTGTAATGCATAATTCCTAACTCCTAATTCCTCGCTCGGCTTTGCCGCTTTGCTCTGCAAAGGACTCCTAACTTCTAATAGACCAAGGCCGCACGGCACACCTCAACGCCACTGTCGGCGTTGGCTATGCGCACGTTATATCCGCTGTCGCCTACCGCCTCGCTATAGAACGCCAGGTGGTCGCCGCCGTGGGCCTCGGCTACGTATGCTATCTCGAAGCGCCTTAGTTGGTGTTCGCGGTAGAAGTCGATGGGCCACAGGTCGAGGATGTGTTCGATGTATTTCACTGAGTTGATGTGGCCGTTGATGTCCACGTCGTTATAGTGTGTTTCGATGGTGCGCACCAGCGGTGCATCGTTGCCCATCTTCACGCGGCCTCCCTTCTGTATGGGGCACTCCTTGTCGGTCACTATCCAGTTGTTGATGGCACCGTTGTCGATGGCAAAGATGTCGGTGGGCTGCCGTGTGGAGGTGTCAATCATCGCCCAGATGCTGCGCCCGTAGCCATACACCTTGGTACCGTCGGGCGAAACGATGCGGAAGTTGCGCGAGGTGAAATAGCGCATGGCGCTCTCCACCCATGTCTCAACCACGAAGCGGGTGTACTGTTCAGGCATCTCGTCCATCTCAATGGCCAGGCGTGAGAGCACCCACGAGCGTTGTATCGTCATCAGGTACTTCATGCCGAAGCCACGGTCGGTGCTGTGGAAGTCGGCAGCATTGAGCAGGTGGTTGCCCAGATGCCCCATGAACAGCCGTCCCCTGAAGTCGCAGTGGAACGGCTCGGCCATGAATTCATATCGTCCTATCTTATCCATTTTCCTAATATGACTCGCTTTCGTTGGGGAAATCACCGCTCTTCACATCGCTGACATACTGGCCGATGGCGTCGGTCATCACCGTGCCCAGGTCAGCATAGCGGCGCAGGAAGCGTGGCGAGAAGCCCTGCGTCATGCCCAGCATGTCGGCCACGACGAGAATCTGTCCGTCACAGTGGTTGCCAGCGCCGATGCCGATGGTGGGGATGCTGATTTCGCGCGTCACCTGCTCAGCCAGCGCGGCGGGCACCTTCTCGAGCGTCAAGGCGAAGCAACCGGCCTCTGACAGCGCCTTGGCATCGCTGAGCAGCTTCTGGGCCTCACGCTCCTCCTTGGCGCGCACAGCATAGCCACCAAACTTGTTGATGCTCTGCGGCGTCAGTCCTAAGTGGGCCATCACAGGTATGCCTGCATCGAGGATAGCCTTCACCGTGTCAAGGATTTCCACGCCACCCTCCATCTTCAGGGCGTCGCAGCCGCTCTCCTTCATGATGCGAATGGCGTTGGTCACGCCGTCGTGCACACCCGTCTGGTAGCTGCCGAAGGGCATGTCGCACACCACGAGAGCACGCTTCACGGCGTTCACCACCGAGCGGGCGTGATAAATCATCTGGTCGACGGTCATAGGCAGCGTCGTGGCGTTGCCCACCATGACGTTGGAGGCCGAGTCGCCGATGAGGATGCCATCGATGCCGGCACGGTCGACGATGCCGGCCGTAGTGAAGTCGTAACTGGTGAGCATTGAAATCTTCTCACCTTTTTGTTTCATCTCAATGAAGCGACGTGTCGTCACCTTGCGCTCGTCGCTGACCAAATATCCTGGCATTGCTTTTTACTATTTTATATTTAATGTTTTTTATTTACTAATCTCTAAACAATCACCACTCATTTCCAACCGTAGGTAGTCAGCAATCTGCATGTCGCTCAGCGGCTGCACCTTCTCCAGTGGATTGGTAGTGAGCAGTCCCACCACCGTCATGCCGGCGGCCCGTCCAGCGCGCAGGCCGTTGATGCTGTCCTCAAAGACCACGCACTCAGCCGGCGTGAGGCCGAAGCGCTGGGCGGCTTTCAGGTAGCAGTCGGGCGACGGCTTGCTCTCGTCGAAATCCTCGCTGGTGAGCACGGCATCGAAGAGTGGCGCGAACTCAGGGTGCTTCACGTAGACGTTCTCCATCTTCTGCCGGTTGCTGCTCGTCACCACAGCCGTCCTGACGCCCTGTTGTCGCAGTCCCGTCACGAAGGGCACGAAGCCCGGCACATAGTCCAGGCGCATCTGTGCCTCGAAGGCGTTCAGGCGTTCCACCACCTTGGCGCGCTCCGGCACCAGGTCGCCTCCCCACCCCATCTCGAAGATTTGTTCCAGCGTCGAGCCTTTAATCTCGTTCTCCAGCCCGGGGTGCTCCGGATGGTACAGACGGCACTGCTCACCCCAGAACACGCTGTACTGCGGCTCAGTGTCGAACACCACGCCGTCGAGGTCGAACAGGGCTGCCTTGAAATGTTCTACTATCATCGTTTCATTTCTTTTCAGCTGCAAAGGTACGAAGAAGCGAGCGAAAAGCAAAAGAAAAACACTTTTTTCTTTTCTTTTCCGAGCGAAAGTACCTTCATAGCAAATCCGACCTGCTCGGACTTTTGTCCGACCTGGTCGGATTTTTCGGACGATTCGTTTCGGGTCATCCCGCCCCTATATAAGCATTTTTTCGTTATACAGGGTGTCAGGGTGACAGAACGTCGATAAACAGAGGGGTTGCACCCTGTTTTAGAGGGTGACAAGGGTGACAGGAGGGTGACAATACGCTTTAGCGTTAAAACCACATGAGATAATATCATAACTCTGCACTTTGCAGAATTATCTCATGGGGTTAGCGCTGAATTCTCTCGATAATATTCAGCGCAAACTCGGCTATCTAATCCATTGACGCGTTCTGTGTTCGCAAACGTCTGTCACCCTCCTGACACCCTTGTCACCCTCAAAAACAGGGTGCACCTACTGTGTTTGTCGGCGTTCTGTCACCCTGACACCCTAAAAACAAATCTACATTGTTCATCGCCTCGTGTTCAACCGCAAAGCGGTCTTACAAAAACAGAATAAAACCAGAAAAACAAAATAAAGCCGGTTTTTGTTGGTTTTATTTTGTTTTCTTTTGTTTTTGGAGGACGCGAAGCGTACAAATACTGTGTTATGAATAATGTAGGATAAAGAAAAGAAATAAGTATTTTTTCTTTGCGTTTTCCTCGACTTTTCGTAATTTTGCGGCATAAAAGGAAACGACAATGGAACTGATTGAAAAATACTTCCCACAGCTGACGGAGCGGCAGCACGAACAGATAGCGGCGCTTGATGTACTCTACCATGAGTGGAACGAGAAGATAAACGTCATCTCGCGCAAGGACATCGACAACCTCTATCTGCACCATGTGCTGCACTCGATGGCCATCGGACGCATGCTGCACTTCAAGGACAACACTGACATCCTCGACTTCGGCACGGGCGGCGGTTTCCCCGGCATACCGCTGGCCATCCTCTTCCCACGGTGCCACTTCACGCTCATCGATGGCACAGGAAAGAAGATTCGCGTGGCACAGGAGGTGGCCCAGGCCATCGGACTGGAGAACTGTACGCCTCTGCACCGTCGCGGCGAGGAGGAGAAGGGTAAGTATGACTTCGTAGTGAGTCGTGCCGTGATGCCCCTGCCCGACCTTGTACGAATGGTTAGGAAGAACATCAAGAAAGAACAGCACAACGCCATGCCTAACGGCATCTTCTGCCTGAAGGGGGGCGACCTGCAAGAAGAAACACGCCCCTTCAGACGCAGCGTACAGACAACGGCGCTGAGCGAATGGTTCGATGAGGAGTGGTTCAAGGAAAAATACTGTATCTATCTGCCGGTTTGAGTTAGCAATTAGGAGTTATGGAGATTAAGAAATTTGTACTGAACCCCATTCAGGAAAACTGCTATGTGGTGAGTGACGAGACGACAAAGGAGGCTGCCGTCATTGACTGCGGTGCCTTCTACGACCAGGAACGGCAGGCTGTTGTCAGCTATCTGAAGGACAACGGACTGACGCTGCAGCATGTGCTTTGCACACATGCGCACTTCGACCATATCTTCGGACTCGACACACTGTATGAGACCTTCGGCGTGAAACCTCGGCTGCATGCAGCTGACAATGACATCTATGCCCACATGGGCCGACAGGTAGCCAGCATGCTTGGCACAAGCTATGACCACGCGATGCCTCCGCTGGGCGATGCGCTGCACGATGGCGACCGCATTGCTCTGGGCTCGCTCGAACTGAGGGTGCTGCACACACCCGGACACTCGCCGGGCAGCGTGGTGTTCTACATCGAAGATGAGAAGGTGCTCTTCGCCGGCGACACGCTGTTCCGCATGAGCGTAGGGCGCACCGACCTGGAGGGTGGCTCATGGCAGCAGCTGATGAGCAGTCTGCAACGGGTACTAAAACCGCTACCCGCCGACGTGACGGTCTTCACGGGACATGGTCCTGCCACGAAGATTGGCGATGAGGTGATGATGAATCCCTATTTAAGATGAGAGGTGAGAAGTGAGAAGTGAGAAGTGAGAGGTAAGTTTTATTATTTTAGATTTTAGACTATGACAGGCGAATATATCCTACACATCGTGGTGGCGGCCCTGCTGGGCGGCGCCATCGGCCTGGAGCGTGAATACCGCTCGAAGGAGGCTGGCTTCCGCACACACTTCCTGGTAGGCCTGGGCAGCGGACTGCTGATGGTGCTGTCAATGCACGGCTTCGACGACTTCATGGGCATACAGGGCATACAACGCGACCCCAGCCGCATGGCAGCACAGGTCATCAGCGGCATGGGCTTCATCGGGGCCGGCTGCATCATCTTCCAGAAAAATGCCGTGAAGGGGCTGACCACAGCAGCAGGTCTGTGGGTGACCTCGGCCATCGGTATGACCGCAGGAGCAGGCATGTATGCGCTGGCGCTCGTCGCAACGGCACTCGTGCTGATGTGCCTTGAGGGGTCGGACTTCATCCACCACAATATCTTCCACGAGAAGCCCGATAACGCCGAGGAAAATGTCTCTCACCCCTAACCCCTCACCTCTATTATCCGAAGACGAAGCGGAGGGAGCCTACGAGCTGCATGACCAAGACATAGAGCAACAGCAGGGGCGCTGTTGCGGCTATGCCATGGACAAGCGCCTGAAAGACGTCGGCCACTGACAAGAAACGACGTGCCAGCAGGCCGTAGACAGCAGAGAGGAGAATGGTGCCAAAGGCTACTATAGGCACCAGTGCCCGACTGAAGGGCGATGGCCACAGTTGGCCGGTGGCCGAGAGGAGCACGGCCTGCGAGGGGACCGTCAGCCAGAGGACCACCCCCAAATAAACCAAGAAGAGTATGGTGAGCAGAATGACGGTCTGCCGACGGCGATGAGCCGCCAGCGGCGTGCTGAAGAACGAAAGCATACCACTGGCAGAGAGGCAGCCCCAGGCCATGGACAGCAGCAACAGCCACACCAGCAGGGGATGCTGCATCATGGACACAAAGCCGCCAAGGAAGAAGCGGATGCCCTCAGACGAGAGCAACGACCGCACGTCCTCGCCCCGCGTGGCCGACAACATCCACGATGCCAGCACAAGTACTAACAGTACCAGCAGCAGCACCAATGCCAGATAGGAGAAAAACTTACTAAACTTCAAATCTCAAATCTTAAATCTCAAATCTCAATTCTCAAATCTCAAACCAAGAGTCACTCCTCGTCGGGCTCCAGGTTGTCAAGGTCAAGGATGTGCAGCTCAAATGCTCTCACCACCAAGCGGGTGGCATTGACGCTGCGTCCATCGGGGAACAGTTTCTGCACCAGCTCATTCTGGCGCTTCTCCAAGCTCTTCACACCAAAGGGCATGCCACGGAGCTGGGTTATCTGGTCCTTGGTGTAGCCTAAGGCCAGATGACGGAGAAAGCGCTCGTCATACTCGTCAATCTCGTAGTTGACCAGTGCCTCTTGCCTGGCTAACTGCGAACCGATGGTGCGCTTGAACACATCGACAATACGTTTGAGGATGGGTTCGTTGAAGACCAGCTGCTTGCCGGCCATCACTGCCAGCACGTCGCCACGAGTGAGCAACTCGCCAGTCTTCAGGATGATTCCATCGGCCCCGGCATCAAGCACGTCAACCCACAGCTTTTCGTTGAGTATCTCACCAGTAAATATAAGTACGCGCACGTGCGGGTACATTTCTTTAGTTTGTCGACAAATCTCCACGCCGACGGTTGTTGAGCCTCCCAGCCCCAGGTCGAGCAGCAACAGGTCTGGCTGCTGCTGCTTGATGAGCCGCCAGTAAGCCTGCTCGTTGTCAGCCGTGCCGATGACCTCCGCCTCGGGAATGTCGTTGCGTATAATGCCTTGCGTACCTTTCAGCTCTAATGGCACGTCCTCGACAATGATGACTTTGAATCGTTCCATAATTATGTTTATCGTTGAGTAAATAATGGTTATTGTTTATCGTTTATTGGTTATTGTTTATTGGTCATTGTTTATTGTATCGCCCTGGGCAATGTGATGACTACTACGGTGCCGCCGCCTCGCACCTCGGCCCTGATGGCGCAGCCCCTGCGATTGGTGGCCTCGCCATGGTCGCGCACAATCTGGCGGCACAGCAGATATGGAATATTCTCCACGCCAGCCGGTGTGAAAAGAGTGGCAGCCTGCCGCTCGTCGAGGTGCAAGGCCGGCATAGGCACGGTGCACAATGTGTAGCGCCCGTCTGGGCTGGCCTCGGTGGTCAGCTGCAGTTTCTTCTGTCCTGACTGCTTGCGCAACAGTTCAAAAAGATAGTCAACAAGCACCTTGTCGCCCAGTATGCCATGTTCCAGCCGTTGCAGGTGCAGACGTGTATGTTCAGTCTGCCGTGTAGCTTGAAGGCTGAGGATGCCATACAGCTCACGATAGTAGGCTACCACTTCAGGCAGGGCCTCGGCCTGACCTGCATCGATGAGCTGGCGGATGCGACTGGGATAGTACATCGTCTCGTGCTTGAGGGCCGACAGACAGTTGTCCAGCACGGCATTGCTGACATGCAGGGCCTCTTCCTCCTGTCGGCAGCGCGCTATCTCGTCGGTGGTCATCTCCATTTTCTCCTGCTGTTGCTGCTGCCGCTGTGCAGCACGCCCCCAAGCTGCCATCAGCTGCCAAGCCACAGCGGCAAGCACGGCGAGGAAGAGCACCACGAGCAGGATGATGGCCACCTGCTTGTTGGATTGCGACTGCTGCATCTTACGACAGTAGTCGTCGAGGGTGACATCGGCCGACAGCTCCTTGAACAGCTGTGTATAGATGCGGTTGTTATAATGGTAGAGCTGCCACTGGTGCAGTGCCAGGGCTGCCACGGCGCTCTCGTTGCGGATAGTGAGCAGGATGCCGTAGTTCAGCTGGATGCTGTCATGGAGCCAGATTATCTCTGGCGGGGTGGATGACACATCGCCAAGCATACACAGGGTGTCCTCGCCGTTGGGATACTGTTGCCGATAGTAGGCATTGAGATGCAGCCGACATGAGTCAGCCAGACTGACGGTGCGCCAGTAAGTGCCGTTGACATTTGAAATGAAGGTGGAGTCAGCATAGGCGCTGGCAGCCGTGAGATGGCTGTCGGCCGTGTTGGCCCGCACCATTCCGCACAGCCCTGTCATGACCATCAGGGTGGCAACGACCCGGGCCACGCCCTTGGGAAGGCGGAAGGAGAAACGGCTGCCCTGGCCTTCACGGCTCTCAGCTGCGATGTGGCACACGCTGAAAATCTTGCTCAGCTTACGATACTTCTCAATGATGCCCTTACAGTTCAGCAGACCAAAGCCATGAGAAAGCTGAGACTTGAGATGAGAACCTGGAGTTTTCTCGTCGACGATGACCTTGCGGTCAAAGACATGCTCCAGCTCGTCAGGAGTCATGCCTATACCAGTGTCGCTGACTGACAGCTCCACATAGTCTTCACAAACGGTTGCCCTGATGCTGACGGAGCCGCCCTTAGGTGTGAACTTGCGGGCGTTGTCAGCCAAGGTGTTCAGCATGAACAGTGTCAGCACCTTGTCAGCCTTCACCCTGGCATCCGTTGGCTCCACCTCAAGCGTGATGCCCTTCATGGCAAAGCTGCGGCGCCCCAGCGCCACGATGTCGAACAGGGGCTGCACGGCAAAAGTCTCGACATGGAGGCTCAACTCGCCCTGACGCAGCTGAATCCAGTTGGTGAGCAACTGTGTCTGCTGGTTGATGTTGTCAGTCAGTTCCGATATATATTCCAACCGTTCCTGTCCACCATCCTGCTGCAGGCGACGCACCTCATGGAGGATGCGGTCGATGAGCGGTGTGATGCCGTTGACCAGAGACACACGGGCACGCTGCTCCAAAGCTAAGCGCTCGCCCTTCTCCACTCTGAGACCGGCCATCAAGAGTTGCTCGTTCAGCTCATCCTCCTGCTGCTGCATTGCCTCGTCCTCCCTCGACGTGTGGCTCTTTCGATGACGTAGGTAGAAGCAGGCCAAGAGAACCATGAGCAACAAAATGACAGCAACCACGGCCCAGATGAGGATGCTGAGCTGCTGGGAGGCTTGTTCCAGCTGTCCGGCCCGTGCCTCTAAGGAGCGGTCCTGACGGGTCTGCTCCTGTAGGTCCAGGTAGATGTTGCGATGCTCGTCACTGTGCTGCTTATCGTCGATGGCGGCGTAAGCCACGCTCAGCTGCTCGTGGATGCTTGCCACCAGGTCAGGGGCCTGACTAATGGTGGTGTCGCTGAGGGCCAGATGGAGGTGGTGAAGAGCGCGCTCATAGTCGTGCAAGGCAAGGAAGCAGGAGGCCAGCGTACGGTGTGCACCTGCAATCTGGTACACGTCGCCATAGTCGGTGAAGAGCCGGAGAGAGGTCTGTGCCAGACTGACAGCCAGCGAGTCGTATGTCACACCATCAGGAATCATGCTGCCAACCATGCCAGATGCCTCAGAAAGAAACTTCATGGCTGGCAGATTGTCATTCACCAGTTGCTCGCGATATTCATCCACCATGAGGTGTTCGGCCAGCGCCTCTAAAGAGTTGGCTGTGAAATAGCTGTGGCCTGTCTGCTGCGACAGCAGGAAGCATCGCATCAGATGGTCGAACTCCGCTTGGTTGATTTCCTCTTGCGTGCCCTGGGTGATGATGCCGCCGGCACCCACATTGTAAAGATAGTTCAAGTACTGTGCCGTGTCACTCTCCAAGTCGGCGGGCATGGATTCCAGCGCATGAACAGCCTGACGCTCCAGTCCCACATAATAATAATAGGTTGAGGTGACGATGGCCATCTCGCTCTCAGCGTAGGTCAGGCGTGCCTTTTGGCGTAGGTCCAGCGACTGGCGTTCCTCGTCAATGCGGCGCAGGGCACTCAGAGCCAGCTCGCGATAGTCGTAGAAAGCACGGTTGCGCGATGTACGCTGGCACAGGCGCATCTGCTGGATATAGCTAACCAGCAACTCAAGCTGGTTGCCCGTAAGGGAGGGAATCTGCTCCAACAGCTGGGCCGCCTCGGCATAGCGCATCTGGGCAATGCGCACGAAGGCCAGGTTGTTCAGAGCCTCGGCCTGCCCGTCGGCATCATGTTCTGACAGACTATATGCCTGCTGGGCGTAGTACTCAGTAGAGTCAAGCGAGGAGTAATGTAGAGCGTATGATAAAGAATTCAGCTTGTCCGCCGTCTGTCTGCCAGCAGGCGAACAAGCTGAAAAAAGAATAATGATGCCAAGCAGCTTATGTGCGTGCCTTAGCCACATAGCCAAGCGCCTCCTTGCACTTGTCGGTGACATACTGCCAGTCGCCGGCCTTCACCTTGTCACTGGGGAAGAGCTTCGAGCCCATGCCGACGCAGAAGACGCCAGCCTTGAACCACTTCGTCAGGTTCTCCTCGTCAGGCGAGACACCACCGGTGACCATAATCTTCGACCAAGGCATGGGCGCCTTCAGTCCCTTGACCATGTTCGGGCCAACGACGTCGCCGGGGAACACCTTCGTCAAGTCGCAGCCCAGCTCCTGAGCCTTGCCAATCTCACTCACGGTCATGCAGCCCGGGCAGTAAGGGATGAGGCGGCGGTTGCACACCGGAGCGATGTCGGGGTTGAACAGGGGACCAACCACGAAACAGGCTCCCAGCTGGATATACATGGCAGCCGTGGGTGCATCAACAACGCTGCCGATGCCTAATGCCAGCTCAGGGCACTCCTTGTCAGCCCACTTCACCAACTCGCCGAACACCTCCTGGGCGAAGTCGCCGCGGTTTGTAAACTCGAATGCGCGCACACCACCTTCATAGCAAGCCTTCACGACATTCTTACAAGTCTCAAGGTCTTTGTTGTAGAACACGGGAACCATGCCCGTGTCGCCGATTTTCTTTAATACGGCTATCTTGTCAAATTTTGCCATAATTATTTAAAGTAAACTATCCGAACATCCCTCCCTTGGGAGGGCTTGGGTAGGTTTTTAACGCTGCACCCTGCCGTTGGCATTACCACCAGCCAGCGACTCCACTTCATCTACACTCACCAGGTTGAAGTCGCCATTGATGGTGTGCTTCAATGCGCTGGCAGCCACAGCGAACTCCAGAGCCTCGCCCTGTGTGGCCTTTGTCAGCAGACCATGGATAAGACCGCCCGAGAACGAGTCGCCACCACCCACACGGTCGATGATGGGATTGATTTCATAGCGCTTCGACTGGTAGAACTCCTTACCGTCGTAGATAAGAGCCTTCCATCCGTTGTAGGTTGCGCTGTAGCTCTCACGCAGGGTGCTGACCACATACTTGAAACCGAACTCCTGCATCATCTGCTTGAAGATGCCCTCATAGCCGCTGGCATCGGTCTGACCACCCTCCACGTCAGCATCGGGCTTGAAGCCAAGGCAGAGCTCAGCATCCTCTTCGTTACCGATGCACACGTCGACATACTTCATCAGGGGGCGCATGATGCTGATGGCCTTCTCGCTGGTCCACAGCTTCTTGCGGAAGTTCAGGTCGACGCTGACGGTGACACCATGACGCTTGGCTGCCTCACAGGCCAGGCGTGTCAGCTCAGCAGCCTTGTCGCTGATGGCAGGCGTGATACCACTCCAGTGGAACCACTGGGCACCCTCCATAATCTTGTCGAAGTCGAAGTCACTGGGGTCGGCCTCAGCAATAGAGCTGTGAGCACGGTCATAGATGACCTTCGAGGGGCGCATCGATGCACCCGTCTCAGCATAATACAAGCCCACACGGTCACCGCCACGGGCCACGAACTCGGTGTTGACACCATAGCGGCGCAGGGCGTTGACGGCAATCTGACCAATCTCATGCTTGGGCAATTTGCTTACGAAATAAGCCTCGTGACCATAGTTAGCCACCGAGATAGCCACATTTGCCTCGCCGCCACCGGGAATGATGCGGAAGCTTTCACTCTGGATGAAACGGTCGTTGCCCTGAGGCGACAGGCGGAGCATAATCTCGCCAAGTGTTACAATTTTTGCCATTGAATTTCCTGTTTGTTTTTATAGATTATAACTTATAAAAAATTTTTCAGCCACAAAAGTACATATTTTTTTTAGAATGACAAAACAATTTCCTCATTTTTTATGCTGGCACAAAAAACTAAGACGATTTGTCATACGATGGAAAAACGGCACGTTTTTTGCTGTAAGTGTTTTTAGAAAACAAAAAATCATTAAAAGCAACATTATGACAGAAGAAAATATTCAGATGGACGACGAAGAGCAGAAGGACGCTCCCGTCAACGAAGAGAATGTCACAGAGCCCGAAAAGGGACATGACGTGGAAGTAACCGACGGCGATGCCGAGGAAAAGGCGGAGGAAGCTGCTGAGCGCGACCCATTAGACGTGGCGCTGGAAGAGATTGCCTCGCTGAAGGACAAGTATATCAGGCAAGTTGCCGAGTTTGACAACTACCGCAAGCGCACCATCAAGGAGCGTGCAGAACTGATTCTGAACGGCAGCGAGAAAGCCGTGAAAGCCATTTTGCCTGTGGTGGACGACATGGAACGTGCCCTGAAGAACGGTGCTGAAACTGATGACGTGCAGGTGCTACGCGAAGGCATGGAACTCATCTACAACAAGATGATGAAGACGCTGGAGAGCCTTGGCGTGACACGCATCGATACCGAGGGAGCCGACTTCGACACTGACCTGCACGATGCCGAGGCATTGGTGCCAGGCATGGGAGACGACAAGAAGGGAAAGGTAATAGACTGTCTGGCAACAGGATATAAGTTAAACAATAAAGTAATACGGCATGCCAAGGTGGCCGTTGGACAATAACAACTGAATGAAGCGAGACTATTATGAGGTGCTCGGCGTGAGCAAAACGGCCTCAGAAGACGAGATTAAGAAAGCTTATCGGCAGATAGCCATCAAGTATCACCCCGACCGCAACCCTGGCAACAAGGAGGCTGAGGAGAAGTTCAAGGAGGCTGCTGAGGCCTACAACGTCTTGCATGACCCGCAGAAGCGGCAGCAGTACGACCAGTTCGGATTCAGTGGCCCCATGGGTGGTGGAGGCTTCGATGGCTTCGGTGGCGCATCGATGAACATGGACGACATCTTCTCGATGTTCGGCGACATCTTTGGTGGCCACGGCTTTGGAGGCTTCGGCTCACGTCGTGGCGGAAGGCCACAGCACCGTGGCAGTGACCTGCGACTGAAGGTGAGACTGACCCTGGAAGAAATCAACCAGGGAGTGACGAAGAAATTCAAGGTGAGAAAAGACACCACCTGCACCCACTGTCATGGCACAGGTGCCGAGGACGGCAGCTCGCACGAGACGTGTCCCACCTGCCACGGCTCTGGTGTCATCACTCACACCACACAGAGCATCTTCGGTATGATGCAGACACAGGGTGTGTGCCCCACCTGTCAGGGCGAAGGTCAGATTATCAAGAACAAATGCCATCAGTGTCAGGGCACTGGCGTCGAGAAGGGCGAAGAAGTGGTGGAAATCAACATCCCTGCCGGCGTGGCTGAGGGCATGGTGGTGAACGTGCCTGGCAAGGGCAATGCAGGCCCCCATGGCGGTATTCCCGGCGACATTCAGGTGTTCATAGAAGAGGAAGAGAATAAGACCTTCATACGCGATGGTAATGATTTGGTGTACAACCTATTGCTCGACTTCCCTACAGCAACGCTTGGGGGCGAGGTAGACATTCCTACCATCGACGGGAAGTCGCTGAAAGTAAAGATTGACAGCGGCACACAGCCTGGCAAGACCATGCGTCTCAGGAACAAAGGTCTGCCTGCCGTTCAAGGATATGGCAGTGGACGCGGCGACCTGGTGGTGAACATCAGCATCTATGTGCCCAAGACGCTTTCGCGTGATGAGCGCAAAGCCGTGGAGAGCTTCCGCGACAGTGACAACTTCAAAGGCGACAAGCAGACGAAGGACTCCATCTTCAGCCGCTTCAAGAACTACTTCTCTTGATTTGAGATTTCAGGCTTATGACATACCAGGAGGCTATACAATATCTATTTAACAAGACGGCAAACTTCGAGAAACAGGGTGTGAAGGGCTATAAGCCCGGCCTGGACTCGATGAAGGCACTCGACGAACACTTCGGGCACCCACACACTCATTTTCGCAGCATACACGTGGGCGGCACCAACGGCAAGGGTTCTGTGTCGCACATGCTTGCAGCCCAGCTACAGGTGTGCGGCTACAAGGTGGGGCTCTACACCTCGCCGCACCTCGTGGATTTCCGTGAGCGCATCCGCGTGAACGGACAGCCCATCAGCGAGGAGTATGTGGTCAAATTCGTAGAAGAGGAGCGCAGTTTCTTCGAGTCGCTGAAAGCATCGTTTTTTGAGATTACCACCGCCATGGCCTTCAGGTACTTCAGCGAACAGAACGTCGACATTGCCGTCATTGAGGTGGGCCTGGGCGGGCGGCTCGACTCCACCAACATCATCACCCCCATCCTGAGCGTCATCACCAACGTGTCGCTCGACCACACGCAGCTGCTGGGCAAGACATTGGGTGAGATAGCAAAGGAGAAGGCGGGCATCATGAAGAAAGGTGTGCCCTGCATCGTTGGCGAGACGACTCCCGAGACGCGCCCCGTCTTTGAAGCCGCTGCACAGCACCAGGGCACCAGTGTAGTGTTTGCCGAGGATGAGCCTCTTGTCAAGCTCAAGAGCTCGCAGTCTGGCGACAGAGGCCAACGCTATGAAAGCAAGTTTGGCATGGAATTCACCTGCGAACTGATGGGCGAGTTTCAAGCCAAGAACGTCAACACCGTAGCCCATGCCATCACCACACTGATGGAGCTGGGCTATCTGCCCGACTGCAAGGACCCGAAGAACTCCAAGAAAATCTCAGAAGACATACAGAAGGCACAGATGAATGTGACCAGCCTGACAGGACTGAAGGGCAGGTGGCAGAAGGTGGGCGAACACCCCACCATTGTCTGCGACACGGGCCACAACCCTGGAGCATGGCAATACCTAAGCCGAATGTTGGAGCTGGAACGTCAGCGGTGCCACGAGTTACGCATCATCTACGGCGTTCTGGAGGACAAAGACATGAACAGCATCCTGGCCATCATGCCTAAAGAAGCACACTATTATTGGACAAAAGCGGACAACAAGCGAGCATTTTCCGAGACGGCGCTAAAGATGACCGGCGAGCAACTTGGCCTCCATGGCGAATGTTATCCCACAGTGGAGAGCGCCATCAAGGCTGCCACCAAGGATGCCCAGACCGACGACTTCATCTTTGTCGGCGGCAGCACTTACGTCGTTGCAGAGTTCCTAAAAAATCACGTTTGAGCCGCATTTAGTTATCTTTAACAACAATTTTTGCCGATATGCTTGCGCATGTCGGCTTTTTGTTGTATTTTTGCAACAGCATTGTAACTAAAAACGTCTTATTAAATTTGTGACTATGACAGAAAATGCGAATCTCTGTGGTCTGAAGCGCGAAAACTTCCAGACCACTGTCAACGGGCGTAAGACAGACCTTTATATCTTGCGCAACCGTAAAGGTTATGAAGTGGCCATCACGAACTATGGCGGAGCCATCTGCTCCATCATGGTGCCCGACAAGGACGGCAAAGTCGCCAACGTCATTCAGGGCCACGACAACATCCAAAGTGTCATTAACTCGCCAGAACCATTCCTGTCCACGCTCATCGGTCGCTTCGGCAACCGCATCTGCCGCGGACAGTTTACGTTAAATGGTAAGGACTATCAGCTGGCCATCAATAACGGCCCCAACGCCCTTCACGGCGGTCCCACCGGTTTCCATGCACGTGTGTGGGATGCACGCCAGATGGGTCCCCGCACGCTGGCCCTGCACCGTGTCAGCAGCTATGGTGAAGAGGGCTTCACCGGCGAGGTAGACGTTACAGTCGAGTTCACTTGGAGCGACGACAACGAGCTGATTATCGAGTATCTGGCCTCTACCAACAAGAAGACTATCATCAACCTGACGCATCATGCCTTCTTCTCATTGGCCGGAACGGCTGACCCCACGCCCACCATCGAGAACCAGGTGATGGAAATGAACGCCGACTTCTATATCCCCATCGACGAGACGAGCATTCCCACTGGCGAAATTCTGAAGGTAGCTGGTACGCCCTTCGACTTCCGCACTCCGAAGCCCGTTGGACAGGACATCGATGCCGACGACGAACAGATTAAGAACGGTGCCGGCTATGACCACTGCTTCGTCCTGAACAAAAAGGAGGAAGGCGAGCTGAGCTTTGCCGCTCGTCTGTGCGAGCCCGTCAGCGGCCGTATCCTCGAGGTATATACCACCGAGCCGGGTGTACAGGTGTACAGCGACAACTGGGCCGATGGCTACAAGGGTGTCAACGGTGCCACCTTCGGCCGTCGCTCGGCCATCTGCTTCGAGTGCCAGCACTTCCCCGACAGTCCCAACCGTCCCTACTTCCCCAGCGTTGTGCTCTCTCCGCACCACAGCTACAAGCAGAAGACGGTGTATAAGTTCGGCGTGTTAGTCCCCTAAATTAGGGAAGTGAAGATCTGAACTGAGACTAAAAAAGCAACAATCCAATTATTTACAAACTTAGCGGGGCGATGGACACCTGTTCTGACCCCCACCCCCTAATTATGGGGACATAACAAAAATGACACAACAGAAAAACAATACACAGTTGGTGGCCATCATCACCATGTGCTTCATCTTCGCGATGATTAGCTTCGTCACCAACATGGGCGCCCCCTTTGGCAACATCTGGGGCTTCACCTATCCCTTTGCCAAGGCTTGGGGTAACCTGATGAACTTTGCAGCCTACCTGTTCATGGGCATCCCTGCAGGTAAGATGCTGATTAAGTATGGCTATAAGAAGACGGCCCTCATTGCCCTCATCGTAGGTATTGTCGGCCTGGCCTTCCAGTATCTTTCCAGCATTGCTGGCGACGGCACCAAAGTGTTCACTTACGACGGTATTCCTGTAGCACTGAATCTTATTATCTACCTTCTTGGTGCTTTCATCTGCGGCTTCTGCGTCTGCATGCTCAACACCGTTGTGAACCCCATGCTGAACATCCTGGGTGGTGGTGGCAACCGTGGCAACCAGTTCATCCAGATTGGCGGTACACTGAACTCTCTGACAGCTACGCTGACCCCGATGCTGACTGGCATCCTGGTGGGCACCGTGACTGCCAAGACCAGTATGAGCAACGTGGCTCCCCTGCTGTTCATCGGCATGGCTGTGTTTGCCATCTCCTTCTTTGTCATCAGCCGTGTGCAGATTCCTGAGCCGACACTGGGCAAGGAGCAGCCAAAATATGAGCGCAGCCCGCTGGCCTTCCGTCACTGTCTGCTTGGCGTCATCGCTATTTTCTTCTATGTAGGCATTGAGATTGGCATACCCATGCACCTCCAGTTCTACGTCACTGAGCTGGGCTTCGAAGGTTCAGCTGCCGTCGGTGGCGTCATCGCCGGCATCTATTGGATTCTGATGATGGTTGGCCGTGCCACATCAAGTGTCATCTCTGGCAAGGTGTCCACTTCGCTCCAGATGACAGTGGTGTCTACCGTCGCCATTCTGCTGTTGCTCATAGCCATCTTCATGCCTGAGACCAGCACCGTCTCCTATGATGGTCATGACATTCCCATCAAAGCCTTCTTCATTGCAGCATGCGGTCTCTGCACCTCCATCATGTGGGGTGGCATCTTCAATCTCTCCGTTGAAGGTCTGGGCAAGTATACCGAGGCTGCCTCTGGCATCTTCATGACGATGGTAGTTGGCGGTGGCATCATGCCGCTCATCCAGCAGGCCATTGCCAGCAGTGCAGGTAACATTGCTTCCTATTGGCTGGTCATTGCCATGCTCGCCTACATCCTGTTCTATGCCCTCGTTGGCTGCAAGAACGTGAATAAGGACATTAAGGTGGATTGAGAATCAAAGACAAACAATAATTATTAATTCAAGATGCGAGGCACGAGTCTATATAAACAAATCTCAAACCTCAAATCTCAAACCTCAAACCTAAAAAGTATGGATATTGAATTCGTAAGAAGTCGCTTTATCAAGCACTTTGACGGCAAAACCGGTAATGTATATGCATCACCCGGTCGTATTAACCTCATTGGTGAGCACACCGACTACAACGGTGGCTTCGTGTTCCCCGGCGCAGTGGACAAGGGTATCATGGCCGAGATGCGTGCCAACGGTACTGAGGACACTGTGATGGCCTACGCCATCGACCTGAAGGACCGCGTTGACTTCAAGCTCAGCGACCCTGCTGGTCCCCGTGCCTCCTGGGCCCGCTACATCTATGGCATTGCCAAGGAGTTCCAGAAGCTGGGTGTACCTGTCAAGGGCTTCAACATTGCTTTCGCTGGCGATGTGCCCCTTGGTGCCGGCATGTCGTCGTCAGCTGCCATGGAGAGCTGCTTCGCCTGCGGCCTGAACGATATCTTCGGCGAGAACAAGGTCTCCCAGTGGGACATGGTGCTGGCCGGACAGGCTACTGAGCACAACTACTGCGGTGTGAACTGCGGCATCATGGACCAGTTTGCCTCCGTCTTCGGCAAGGCTGGCTGCCTGATGCGTCTCGACTGCCGCAGCCGTGAGTTTGAGTACTTCCCCTTCAAGCCCGATGGCTATCGTCTGGTGCTGCTGAACAGTAAGGTGAAGCACGAGCTGGCTGGCTCGCCCTACAACGACCGTCGCAACAGCTGCGAGAACGTAGTGAAGCACATCGCTGCCAAGCATCCGGAGGGCAAGTTTGAGACCCTGCGCGACTGTACATGGGAGCAGCTTGAGGAGGTCCGCGCCGAGGTGGGTGAAGAGGACTACACCCGCGCTCACTTCGTCCTGGGCGAGAAAGACCGCGTGCTGGCCGTCTGCGACGCACTCATCGCTGGCGACTATGAGACCGTGGGCCAGAAGATGTACGAGACTCACTACGGTCTGTCAAAGGAGTACGAGGTGAGCTGCGAGGAGCTGGATTTCCTCAACGACATCGCCAAGGAGTGCGGTGTCACCGGCAGTCGTATCATGGGTGGCGGCTTTGGTGGCTGCACCATCAACCTGGTACGCGCCGACCTGTACAACAAGTTCATTGCCGATGCCAAGCAGAAGTTTGCTGCTAAGTACGGCCATGAGCCTGAGGTCATCGACGTCGTCATCGGCGACGGCTCGCGCAAGCTCTGCTAAGCCATCAGCTTATTAGTGGGCATCGTACCCCTTTTTTGAGGCATCACTCCATTCGGGGTGATGCCTTTTTTTGCACTAAATGTTTGGTCGTTACCGCAGAATTGTGTACTTTTGCCATCTGATAAGAACAAAGCAGACATGAAAAGAATAACCATCGTGGCTGGCGCTCGCCCCAACTTCGTCAAAGTGGCGCCACTCATCCGCGCTATAGAAAAGACCGACGGCGCCTCCTATCTCCTTGTTTATGCAGGCCGTGAGGACGACCCTACGCTTGAGTCGTCCATCTTCGACGACCTTCAGATGCCGCGCCCCACTGTGTTCCTGGGCGTCGACAGCACCAGTCTGAATGAGATAACGAGCCGCGTCATGGCGCAGTTTGATGCGTTGCTCAACCAGCACCCCACCGATGTGGTCATCGTCGTTGACGATCTCGCCTCCACCATGGCGGCAGCCATTGTGACAAAGAAGCGGGGTCTGCAGCTGGCACATCTTGTGGCCGGCACGCGCTCGTTCAACATGCAGATGCCGAAGGAGGTGAACCGTCTCGTCATCGATGCCCTCAGCGACTATCTGTTCACTGCCGGCGTAAAGAACAGCAGTGTGGCCACACGCGAGCAGGGCGACAAGCCCGAAGGTGGTGTCTACATGGTGGGCAACATCCTGATGGACACGCTGCGCTTCAACCACCAGCGGCTACGCCAGCCCGCCATCGACGTGGAGCCGGGCAAGTACATCGTCTTGACCGTCAACCGCAAGGCCCTGCTGGCAGACAGTGCCAAGCTGCAGTCCATGCTGGAAGCCATCGCCAGTGCTACTGCTGACGTGCCTGTCATCGCACCACTGCGGCCAGAGGCCCGAAACGTCATTGACGGTCTGACCTCAAGCCTTGAGACTATCCCCTCCCTCCCCTACTTAGAGTTTGGCTGGCTGACGGCCCATGCCCTCGGCATCATTACCGACAGTGGCAACGTGGCTGAGGAGGCCACCTTCAACGGTGTGCCCTGCATCACGCTCAACAGCTACACCGAGCATCAGGAGACAGTAAGCAAAGGCAGTAATGTACTTGTTGGTGAAAACCCGCAGCTGCTTCACGAGGCTGTAGGCAAGATGGTCAGGGGTGAATGGAAGCCATGTGCCCTACCCGACCGCTGGGACGGCCGCACGGCAGAGCGTATCGTTCAGATTCTGCTTGACCGATAGGGTGTCAGATTTCCCCGCAAAGACTCTGCCCCATCATCTGCCGCACCGTTTCATTGTCGTCATATCTGCCCTGCAGATACATCAGCTTCGTGACGGCCGCTTCCACCGTTGAGTTGCGCCCGCTGACGACACCAGCCTCCTTCAGGCGGTAGCCGGCATCGTAGCGCGACATCTCAACGGCGCCTTGCATACACTGGCTGATGTTCACGATGACCTTCCCCTGCGCCGTGCCCTGCTTCAGCGCATTGATGAGCCATGGCGTCTGTGGGGCATTGCCACTGCCGAAGGTGCGCATCACGATGCTGCGCAGGTTAGGTGTAGCAATGATATGGCGGATGAGATCCTCGCGGATGCCGGGGAAGAGTGAGAAAATGATGACATTGTTGTCCAGCCGGAAGAATGGCTTCATCGGTTGCGTGAAGTCAGGTTTCAGGATGCGCTCCCTGTGATAAGTAATGTTCACGCCCGCGTCAGCCAGGTGCGGGTAGTTGAACGACTCGAAGGCGTTGAACTCCTCGGCACTCTGCTTCGTCGTGCGGTTGCCACGCATCAGATGTCCGCCAAAATAGACACACACCTCGGGTACGACGGCCGTCCCATCCGGGTGTTGAGCCGCTGCTATCTCGATGCTGGTAATAAGATTTTCCTTGCCGTCGGTGCGCAGCTGTCCGATGGGCAGCTGACTGCCTGTCAGTATGACCGGCTTGGTCAGGTTCTGCAACATGAACGACAGCGCCGAGGCCGTAAAGGCCATGGTGTCGGTGCCATGCAGGATGACGAATCCATCCACCTCGTCATAGTGACGGCTAATGATGTGCACCAGCTCCGTCCAGAGCGCAGGCGACATGTCACTGCTGTCAATGGGCGGGTTGAACTGGCAGAAGTCAATCTTCGTCTGCAGTTGCTCCAGCTCGGGCACACAGCTGATGAGATGCTCGAAGTCAAACGGCTCCAGCGCTCCCGTCAGGCTGTTGCGGCGCATGCCGATAGTCCCACCGGTATAGATAAGCAGTACTTTGCTATTCAAATCTCAATCCAAAATCTCAATCCAAAAATCTCAATTCTCAAATCTCAATTCTCAAATCTCAAATCAGAATCTGATGTCCAGTTCAACATCAATCAAGTTGTAGTTGTGCTTGGCAGCCGAGCGGTCATTCACGCGGGCATACTCCACGTTCAACTGCAAGTTCTTGGTGAACAGATAGTCAGCGCCCACCTCATACATTGTCTTCGACTGTCCCCACGCCTTTGCCTCACGATACAGGTCGTAGCGAGCCTTGACGTGCATCTTGTTCTTCTGAATCGGGGCGATGCAAAGGGCATAGAAGCCATCAGCCTTGTCAGCCGTATGGGCAGCGTTCCACCCCTGGCTGTGAATATACTCCGAGCGCAGTGTCCAGTCGTTGACATTATATTCACCCGACAGGGCATAGCGGTTTTTCTCGCCCACTCCGGCGCGGCTGCCCGTCCATCCGAAGGCACCGATTCGCAGTCCCTTGACGGGCATCACCCACATTCCGCCAATGATGTCCTTACGGTTGTCAGCGTCACCCGTGTTGATGCCCTCACCGTTGAAGGCACCTATCTGATAGTGCAGCAGGTTGCGACCGCTGCCATCCTTCAGAAAGTCGCCCTGCACCTGCACGCCGATGTCGCGTCCGTTGCTGGCGTGCTCGCCGGTACGGTCAGCAAATCCCGCCAGCTTGCTGACGTTCTGCGAGTAGGACATGAATCCCTGTGTGATGGGGTGCATGGGATTCTCAAAGGTGAAGGGGCGCTTGAACTGTCCAGCCTTGACCTTGAAGAACTCATACTTCTGCCACTCGCCGAAGAGGTCCACCAGACGGATGGTCAGCGAGTTCTTCTTTCCCGAAGCATTGGTGTCAAAGGCGTTGCCATTGATTTGCATCTGTGCCTTCCAGTAGAAGTCCTGGTGTGCACGTCCTTCCAGTGCCAGGCGCACCAGTCTGAGGTTGAAGCCGTTTTCCTCTTTTCCCTCCTGGTCCTGCGCCTTATACTGCACCATGCCATATCCACTCAGCTTGATATTCTCAAACCACTGCGGCTGTGCCTCGTCGGGCATGAACAGCGGGTCTTCAGGCATGACCATCACGGGCTGCTGGTTGTAGGCCGTCATCACCTTCTCAGGCACAAACTCATTAGGCACCACCAGACGGAACATATACTCGCGCATCCAGCGGTCGGTCATAATCAGGCAGCCCTTCTGTCCCCAGTCGGTGCCCCATGAGTTCTCCACCTTCCACTTCACGGCCCTTCCCTTCTTGTCCAGGTCAACGGCGGTGAGCGTCATGGCATGCGTCGAGCCGCTGTCGAAGGTGCTGATGCGCTCAGCTTTCGTCATGGGGAAGGTGGTGCCGAAGAGCGAGCCATAGTCGAAGTTCTCCGTGTCGGCGAAGCCGCGCTTGCGGTCGAGCATCTTGCCCACATCGTAGCTGCTGTACATCTTGTGTCCGGCACGCAGGGCGGCAATGGCCATCTGCTCAATGTCGTCCATGGGCAGGTTGACATATTTCCAGTTGTGGCCGTCGTAGGTGTGGCGGTCGTACTCCACCTCGTAAGTCTTGTAGTAGGGTCTGCGCGGGTCGTTCATCACCATGATGAACGAGCCGTTGAGTGGCTGCTGCCTCACCTCCTTGTAGAACGTCAGCGGCGTATATTCCTTTGGCTCGCCCACGGTCTGCCCCTTGCTGTTCTTGAAGGCATAGGTGAACTTCTGTGGCGGACAGCCGATGGTGTACTGTAGCATGTGGTAAATCTGTGTCAGCATCCGCGTCTTGGCCTTTTCCAGGGCGCTGCCTTTCTTTCCCTTCTGCACCATCTCGCGCAGCTGCAGGCCATATTCCCTGAGCTTAGATGCGATGAGAGCCCTTGCCTTCGAGGTATTGTCCGTCGAGAACGACTCCGGCATTGCCTCTGCCGGCACCAGCCCATACTTGTCGGCCAGGTCGGCCACGCCGCAGAAAGTGCCGCCGTCGCCGATGGGTGAGCGGAAGAAGAACTGCACGCGCACATCATCAAGCGGTTTGTCGCCGGTGTCTATACATCCCTGCAGCATCAGGTTGGCCTTCTCCAGCTGGTCCCAGAAGAAGAGATAGGCCTGCGAGAACTCCACCTGCAGCGAGTCGGTGCGCAGGTTGAAGTCGCCGCGCAGCACGTTCATTCCGCTGAACATCCAGCAGCGCCCGCTCTGCTTCTGGTCGGTGATGCTCTGTCTCCTTGTCTCAATGCTGAAGTGGGTGTCAAAGGCAGCATCGTTGTCGTGATTCTTTGCCAGGTTGTCAATGGCGTTGCCCGCAATGGCGTTCATCAGGGCACGGTCGGCTGTGGTCAGCTCCTGCTCCTTCTGAATGTCGTGCAGCATCTTCGTGCTGATGCCTCCCTCTCTTTGCGCCGTCACGGTCATGCTCAGACCGACGGCCACTATCATAAAGATTTTTTTCATGTCTCTTTTATACATTATTATATTATAATGGCTGCAAAGGTAGCCATTTTTATAAAGTGAAGCAAAAAAATGTCGAATAAATTTTGCCGTTTCTAAAAAAATGCCTACTTTTGCACACGATAACTATACATAATAACTCACAAACAAAACAATTATTGCCTATCGAGAGAATTTTACTTCATAACAAAACATAAATCATTATGAAGGAATTCAAGGAAATGACCGACGAACAGTTGGCCATGCTTTATGTCCAAGGCAATAACAGTGCTTTCGACGAACTTCTTGTTCGTACACAGTCCAAGTTATTCACCTACATCATGTTCGTAGTCCACGACCACGACCTGGCTGACGACATCTTCCAGGAGACCTTCGTCAAGGCCATCACGAAGATGCAGAACGGGCAGTACACTGACTCAGGCAAGTTTGTGTTCTGGCTGACACGCATTGCCCACAACGCCATCATGGACTGGTACCGCCAGCAACAGAGCCGCCACATCATGGAGCCCAATGCTGACAACGACCTTCAGAACCTGAGCATGGCCTCGGTCCTCGACTCGTTCCGCGAGTCGGAGCTGGTCAACGAGCAGGTGCTGCACGACGTGAAGCGCATGATGGAGGCCCTGCCCGCCCCTCAGCGCGAAGTGGTCTACATGCGCTACTACCAGCAGCTGTCGTTCAAGGAGATAGCCGAGCTGACCAACGTCAGCATCAACACGGCGCTGGGCCGCATGCGCTACGCCCTCATCAACATGCGGCGCATGGCTCGCGAATACAGCATCGAGCTGGCCCTGTCAGCGTAGGGCTCAAGCGGGTGACAAGTCTCTTACGCTAAGCGTCTTAAGAAAACAGCCTGTTTTCTTAAGACGCTTTAGTGTATAACTAATAAGCGTCCGATTCTCCTTTTTGCCCAAAAAAAGCTTGGCCATTCCAAAACTATTTGTTACCTTTGCGCCCAACAAACAACAACTAACTATCAAGACCTGAAAAACTATGATGAGAAAAGCAATCTTTGCGCTGATGCTGGCCCTGTGTGCCACCGCCAGTGCCGACAATCCCTACAAGCAGTACACCGACGGGCTGCCCTTCAGCATGCCCGAGCTGAGCGCCCCCGCCATTCCCCTGCGCCAGGCCGTGCTAAGCGACTTTGGTGCCGACGGCACCGGCCAGCAGCTCTGCACCGAGGCCTTCAGCAAGGCCATCGACGCCCTGGCAGCCGACGGTGGCGGCCGTCTGGTGGTGCCCCGTGGCATCTGGCTCACCGGCCCCATCGTGCTGAAGTCGAACATCGAGCTACACCTGGAGCACGGTGCCGTCATACAGTTTGCGGCTGACGAGAGCCTCTATCCGCTTGTCAGCACCTCCTTCGAGGGCCTTGACACCCGCCGCTGCCAGTCGCCCATCAGTGCCGTGGGCCAGGAGAACATCGCCATCACGGGCCATGGAGCCATCGACGGCAACGGACAATACTGGCGCCCCGTGAAGCGGTCGAAGGTGACCGACGCACAGTGGAAAGCCATCACCGCCCGGCCAGGCAGCCTGGTGCCGAAGAAGGACTACTGGGTGCCCAACGAGGGCTATGCCAAGGGCGAGGCTCTGTCGTCGATGAACGTGCCTGACAAGCCGCTCAGCGACCAGCAGTGGCAGGACATCAAGCGCTTCCTGCGCCCCGTCATGGTCAGCCTGGTCAACTGCCGCAACGTGCTGCTGCAGGGCGTCATTTTCCAGAACTCACCCGCATGGAACCTACACCCGCTGATGTGCGAGAACATCATCATCGACAACGTGCTGGTGCGTAACCCCGCCTTCGCACAGAACGGCGACGCCCTCGACCTCGAGTCATGCCGCAACGCCCTCATCGTCAACTCGCGCTTCGACGCCGGCGACGACGGCATCTGCCTGAAGAGCGGCAAGGACGCCGACGGACGGCGTCGTGCCCGTCCCTGCGAGAACGTCGTCGTCAGCGGCTGCACCGTCTTCGCAGGCCACGGCGGCTTCGTCGTCGGCTCAGAGATGAGCGGCGGCGTCCGCAACATCATGGTCAGCCAGTGCCAGTTCCTCGGCACCGACGTCGGCCTGCGCTTCAAGTCTACGCGCGGACGCGGCGGCATCGTGGAGAACATCTACATCGACGGCATCTCGATGAACGACATCAAGACCTACGCCCTGACCTTCAACATGTACTACGGCGGCAAGTCAGTAGCCGAGGTGCTCGCTGAGAAGAACGACGCGTCGGCCCAGGCCGCCACCACGGCACAGCCGGTGCCACCCGTCACTGAGGAGACCCCCATCTTCCGCAACATCGACATCCGCAACGTGGTGTGCAGCAACGCCGGACTGGCCATGGAGTTCAACGGCCTGCCCGAGATGCCCATCGACGGCATCCACCTCAAGGACATCACCATCCACGCCAAGAAGGATGCCACCTTCCAGTACAGCAAAGACATCACCAAAGACAACGTCAATATTATTGTAGAAGAATGAAACAGCACCGCTTACTTTCCCTGCTCCTCCTCATGGCGGCAGCCGTGCTGCCCGCCATGGGCCAGCGCAGCACCATCGACCTCAACTTTGGCTGGCGCTTCTGTGGGGGCGACGATGCCAGCTATGCCCAGCCGTCGTTTGACGACAGCCAGTGGCGCACCGTCAACCTGCCGCACGACTTCCAGATTGAACAGCCGTGGGTGGCACCGTCAGCCGACGAGAAGGCTGACAACAGCGACGCTGCCGCCAACATCAAGAGCCGTCTCAGCAGCCGTGCCTTCAAGGAGATGGGGCGCGGCTGGTACCGCCTGCACCACACCCCCGCCGACAGCCTCAAGGGCCGGCGCCTGCTGCTCGACTTCGGCGGCATCATGTATGTGGGCGACGTCTACGTCAACGGCCAGCTCGTGGGCAAGACCGACTACGGCTATGTGGGCTTCGAGGTCGATGTCACCAACAAGCTGCAGGTGGGCCGCGACAACGTCATCGCCGTCATGGCCGACACCCGCGAGCCGAACAACTCACGCTGGTACACCGGCGGCGGACTGTTCCGCAGCGTCCGTCTGGTGGCAACCAACCGCGACCTCTACTTCGCACGCCACCCGCTCAGCATCACCACCCGCGACAACCGCTTCGTCAACGTGAAGGCCGAGGTGGTCACACGCGGACGCGACAAGAACATGCCCGTCGACATCAAGATAACAGGTCCCGACGGCCAGGTGGTCTACGACGGCCACAGCACCGTCAGGCGTTCAACACCCACTCGCACCGTCGAGCAGCCACTGCCTGAGATAGAGATTGCCAACCCGCAGCTCTGGGACATTGACACGCCCAACCTCTACACCATCGAGGTGACGCTGCACAACGAGCACGGCGACGTCGTCGACCATGTCAGCGACCACTTCGGACTGCGCACCATCGAGATTGGCCCCGCCTTCGGACTGAAGCTCAACGGGCGCAAGGTGCTGCTCAAGGGCTATGCCAACCACCACTCCTTAGGTGCCCTCGGTGCCGCCGCCTATCCACGGGCCATCGAGAAGCGCATCCAGCTGATGAAGCAGTGGGGCATGAACCACATCCGCACCAGCCACAACCCCTACAGCCGCGAGTTCATCGAGCTGTGCGACCGCTACGGCATGCTGGTCGTCGACGAGCTTTACGACAAGTGGACACGCCAGCACACTGGCGGACGCCAGGACTTCACCGCCCTGTGGCAGTACGACGTGCCCGAGTGGGTGAAGCGCGACCGTAACTCACCCTCCGTCATCGCCTGGAGCCTGGGCAACGAGCTGCAGCAAGACCCGAACATGCCCTACAACGACTGGGGCGTGACCCTCTACCGCCTGATGCGCCCCCTGGTGCAGCGCTACGACAGCACGCGCCTGGTGACCGTGGCCATGCACCCCCGCTACCGCAACTGGCAGACCGACTCGCTGCCCTGCGACCTGGCAAAAATCACCGACTTCCAGTCCTACAACTACCGCTACATGTACTTCCCCGGCGACGGCCGCCGCTTCCCCTACATGACGTTCTACCAGAGCGAGGCCTCCATCGCCGCCATGGGGCAGAACTACTTCGAGATGGACCTCGACAAGGTGATGGGCCTGGCCTACTGGGGCGCCATTGACTACCTGGGCGAGAGCCAGGGGTGGCCCGCCAAGGGATGGAGTCAGGGCGTCTTTGACCTCGCCCTGAACGCCAAGCCGAAGGCATATTACATGCGCAGCTTCTTCAAGCCCGACGAGCCCGTGGTCCACATCGCCGTCATCGACAAGAAGGGCGACATCATGTGGAACGGCGTGCAGACGGGCAACGACGGCATGAGCGACCACTGGAACCGTGCCGAGGGCACCACCCTCTCGCTCGTCACCTATACCAACGCCGACGAGGTGGAGCTGGTACTCAACGGCCGCTCCCTGGGCACCAAGCGCAACCCCGTGGACAACGCCAAGCAGCGCAACCAGATACAGTGGAAAGACATCGCCTATCAGCCCGGCTACCTCGAAGCCATCGCCCGCACGGGTGGCAAGGTGGTGGCCCGCCACAGGATAGAGACCACGGGCCAGGCCACCAAGCTCTCAGCTACGGCCGACAACGCCGCATGGCGCGCTGACGGCACGGACCTGCAGCACGTCAGCATCGCCGCCCTCGACCGCAAGGGCCGTCTGGTGCAGACCACCGACCAGGAGGTGACGTTCAGCGTGACGGGCGAGGCCGAGATAGTGGGTGTCATCAACGGCGACATCACCTCCGACGAGCTGACCGTGGGCAGCCAGCGCCGCCTCTACAACGGCTCGTGCGCCGTCATCCTCCGTGCCACCCGCCATGCAGGTCCCGTCGTCCTCACCGCCACCGCCCCGGGCATGAAGCCCGTCACCCTGCGCATGCAGACTGTGCAGTGAGTCCAAAGCATATCGTAAGGATAAACTTAACAGTTTTTTTACTTGCACTACTTGCACTACTTGCACCAAAGGGTGCAAAAATGGGTGCAAAAAAACGGCACTTTACGAGCATATCTCCATGCCTGGCGGAATTATCTCCATGCCTGGCGAAATTATCTCCATGCCTAGCTGACATAAGTCGGCACTTTATGAAAACATCTCGTTGAGTTATCACCAAAAAGAACATTTGTGCAACCAAAACGAACACTCCAAAGAGCCATTTGGTGCTCTGTAACTTACTGATACTCAGCCTTGGCGCAAGTAGTGCAAGTAAAAAAGGAGTTAACTTTTTTTACCACTCGTCCGTCCTGAAGGGGAAGAGGGGCAGTCCGGCGGCATTGGCCACATTGCCTAACTGGAAGTTGCGGAAGCAGTAGCGCACGGCCACAGGGGCCTTCACCTCAGGACTGCTGATGATGATGGCCTCGTCCCAGTAGCCACCACCGGGCTGCCAGAAGTGTGAGGCCTTGGCGGGGTGGAACACACGGTCGCTGCCTGCCACCTCGAAGCCCTGCATGTCCTCGAAACGGCTGATGGCACCGTAGTCGTCCTGCAGGTGCAGGTAGACGGTATCACCCTTGACGACCATGTCCTTGTACGAGGGGCTTTTGTAGCACAGTCCCTCAAAGCCGTAGTCGCGGCTGAGTGCGGTATAGGCCAGTCGCTCGCCCACCTGTCGTTTCTGGGTGGGGTGAATCTGCGTCTTCTCGTAGGGGTAGACCAGGTCGTTGGTGCAGACCAGCGAGCTGTTGGGTATGATGTGCTGTGCGCGGAACTGCTGTTCCTGCAGCCTGGCGCTCCAGTCGCCGTTGGGGTCGCCACACTCGTAGGGGGCTATCTGCACGAAGTAGAAGGGAATGTCGCCCAGGGCAAACTGTTCGCGCCACTGCTGCACGAGGAGCTTCAGGCGGTCAGAATACTGGTTGCCGGGGTCGCCCACATTCGAGCAGCCCTGGTAGAAGAGGATGCCCTTAACGGTGTAGTTGAGGATGGGGTTGAAGGTGCCGTTGCCCCAGACGAGTGCGCGGTGGTAGTCCCACTGCGGCTTGAAGTTGACGATGCCCATGGTGTCGGTGGGTTCGCTGGTGTAACGCTCCAGGTTCTCCTTCGTCAGCCAGCTCTCCACGCGCGAGCCACCCTTGTTGGCCTCGATGATGCCGACGGGAATGTGGAGGGTACGGCTGACCAGGCGGGCGAAGAAATAGCCGGTGGCCGATGCCTCGCCCACGGTGCCCGGGGTGCACAGGTTCCAGTGGCACACGGCGTCCTCCTGCGGCTGCATGCGCATGATGCTGGGAATCTTCAGCGAGCGCACGCCGCTGTTAGCCGCTGCATCGATGACCACGTCGTTGTAGCCCTCGACGGGACAGTTGCCGAAGCCCTTGACGGGCATCTCCATGTTCGACTGTCCGGCGCAGACCCACACCTCGCCGCTGAGGATGTTGCTGACGGTGACGGGCTCGCCGTCGCTGAAGGTGATGGACAGCGGCTCGAAGGATGCCTTCGGGCTCTGCACCTTCACCATCCAGCGCCCGTCCTTGTCGGCCACGGCGCGCTGCGGCTGTGCGCCCCACGACGGTGTCACCGTCACGGTGCGGCCCTTCTGTGCCCAGCCCCACAGGCGTACCTGGGTCTGTTGCTGAATCACCATGCCGTCGCTAATCATCTGCGGCAGCCTAACCTTGGCACTGGCCGTCATCATCACGGCGCAGCATGCCATCATTGCTGTTAGTTTTTTCATAGTTTTTTATTATCATTATTCAAGTTTCTGAAGCTCTCTATTCTCGCGCAGAGGCGCAGAGATTGCTAACTCCCAGAACGCCACGGCGGCGGCGGCCGCCACGTTGAGCGAGTCGACGCCGTGGTGCATGGGAATGATAACCGTATAGTCGGCCTCGTCGATGGTGCGATGGGGCAGCCCGTCGCCCTCGGTGCCCATGATGAGCGCCAGCCTGGGTTCTGTCTTCAGCACCGGGTCGCTGATGGCGATGGCCCCGGGCGTAAGTGCGAGTGCCGCCGTCTTGAAGCCTTGGCGGCGAAGGGCCCCCAGGCAATCATCCTCAGGCAGCCATGTCCAGGGCACGAGGAAGACGCTGCCCATGCTGACGCGCACCGCCCGTCGGTTCAGCGGGTCGCACGAGTCGGGCGTGAGCAGGACCGCGTCGATGCCCAGTGCGGCGGCTGAGCGGAAGATGGCACCTATGTTGGTGGTGTCGCACACGCTGTGAATGACGGCTATGCGGCGTGCATCGCGGCAGACGGTCTGAAGGTCAGGCGGCTGCGGACGTCGCATGGCACACAGCACGCCGCGCGTCAGCGTATAGCCGGTCAGGCGTGCCAGCAGCTGGCGCTCACCCGTGTAGACGGGCACCTCGTCAGGCAGGCGTTGCACGATGTCGGCCGCATCACCCTCCAGATGGCGACGCTCGCACAGCAGCGACACGGGCTGCATGCCGGCATCGAGGGCCACGCGGATGACCTTCGGGCTCTCGGCAATGAAGAGCGCGTCGTCGGCATGGGCCTTGCTGCGCAGCTGTGCCTCGGTCAGGCTGCCGTAGGGACGCACCCGGGCATCGTCGAGCGATGAGACAACGATTGCTTCTTTCATAGCGGTGCTGCAAAACTGGTAATCAGTACGGCACCGTTCTCAGGTATCTCAACGCTCATCACCGTCTTTCTGAGACGGACGTCGGCAACGCTGCCATTGAGCTGGCTGTCGTCGGTGTAGACGGTGACGCTGCTGCCCTTGGCAAAGAACGGCGACAGGTCGAGCTTCTTCCTGACCGGTTCCTTCTGTGCGTTGATGCCTGCCACGTACCACCTGTTACCGCTACGGCGTGCCATGATGACATAGCGTCCGGGGTATCCGTCGATGAAGCGTACCTCATCCCACAGCGTGGGCACCTGCTTCATAAAGTCGACGGCCCACTGGGGTGCATCGGTCAGGTTTGAGGGTGAGAGGGCAAAGTGCTGCACGCTGCTCTGGAACAGCACGGCAGTGGCCAGCGCGAAGACATCGCTGGTACGGCGCGTAGTGCCATGCTGGTTGTCGGCGCTATAGCGTTTGTTCAGCGTTGAGCCTCCAAAGTCCATGGAACCAACGGTGTTACGAATGAAGGTGTGTGTGCAGGCATTGCGTGCTTCGGCATCGCAAGCCCCCTGCCCGAAGTGCAAGTTCTCGCTGGCCAGCACGGCCTCAGAGGCTACGTAGTTAGGGTACATGCGCTCCCATCCGCGTGGCAGCGTGCAGCCATGGAAGATGACCTGCAGGCCATAGTCGTTGGCATCGGTGAGGATGTCCTCATAGAGCTGCATCATGGGCTGCTTGTCGCCCCCGAAGAAGTCGACCTTGATGCCCAGGATGCCGTTGCGCTGCATCCACGCCATCTCCTGTCGGCGCGCAGCGGGACGGTCCATCTTGCCGATGGGTGTCTGCGGAGCGTCGTTCCATGTGCCATTGCTGTTATACCACAGGAAGAGGCCCACGCCATGCTCGCGTCCGTAGCGGGCCAGCTCCTCCATCTTCTCATAGCCAATCTGGCGGTCCCAGAAGGCATCGACCAGCACCGAGCGGAACCCCATGGCGGCAGAGAAGTCGATGTAGCGTTTCTGCTCGTCGAAGTTGCAGCTGGCATCCATGCCGATAATCCACGACCAGCTGCCCTTGCCATAGGTGTAGTCGCGCGATGCCTGGTACTTAGGCTGCACCAGGTCGTTGGCCACGGTGGTCTCGACGATGGGTGCCAGCGTGGTGCCCATCGTGATGGTGCGCCAGGGCGTCAGGGCAGGCAGCGTGACGGCAGCCCCCGTGGTGCCGGTGCCGTTCATCTCGCCCGCCTGCGGGAAGCCGATGCGGTAGGCCGTAGCACCATCGTTGAGCAGGCGGCAGCCCACATAGTTGCCGTCGGTGCCCGTCTCGCTGATGAGCACCCAGGGGCCTGCGCCTTCAGCAGGGGCAGACGAGCGACGGTCTGTGGCCACGGTCAGCGACGGCAGACGGAACAGGCAGGGGAAGGTGTAGCCCTCGCCCCAGCCGTTCTTGCCCGTGGCATCGTCGAGGGTGTAGCTGGTCTCGTAGGAAGGCGAGGTGCGGGCAAAGCCACCCATGGGTTTCGACTGCGGACAGAGGAAGGTGGTGGTGCCCTCGGGCAGGACGAAGCTGCTGGCTTCGCTCAGGACGACACCCACACGATTGTCGCGCCGGGGGTAGACCTTGTAGCGGTAGGCCACGTCGCGGCCCGTGACGCGGAACACCACGTCGAGTGCCGGGCGGCCGTCCTTCAGGAAATGGCAGACGCCCTCAGAGGCCGTCACCGTGACATGGCTCTGCTTGGATGTCAGCAGCGTGTAGCTGTCGCTGACATTCGTCACGTCGCAGCCCTGAAGCGTCAGCCCATCGGTCAGGTCGGCGAAGTTCATCTTCAAGCCCAAGGCCGAAGGCTGGATGACCGTCATGCCGTTAAGCTTCACTTCATACTGCAGACGTCCCTCAGGGCTGCTCACTGCGACGGACACGGTGCCATCGGGGCTGTCAATTTGACTCACTGTCTGGCCAGTCGCCGTCAGACTCATCATGGCTGCCAGGCAGGCCATGATGCGTTTTTCCATAGTCATGCTTTTCATCATGCTTTCTTAATTAATTCAAGTTTCTCAAGCTCGCCGATTCTTTTTTCACCACGGAGGACACGGAGGGTTCCTTGGGAAAGCCTCCTTCTATTTGAAAGATACTCTGTGTGCTCAGTGTTCTCGGTGTTTCAAAGAACATGCGAAAGTTGTATGATTTAATAAATGATAGGTGCAAAATTACACTTTTTACTGCAAAAAAGCCTTTCCTCTCGCTGTTTTTTTTGGGATGAGACAAAAAAAGTGCGAAAATGAGTATTTTTCGCTCGCTAATTCGTACCTTTGCAGGCGGAATGAAAAGAATACTGCTTACACTGACACTGCTGATAGCACTGACCACGGCCGGCGCACAGCAAAAGAATGAGACGCCGTTCAAGGGGTACTTGTTTAATGATGAATATAAGGTGTATATGCGCCTGAACTTCTACGAACAAGACGTAATCATCAGCTGGCAGGAGCTGTTCGGCCCGCTGCCGGGCTTCCTGGCCCGCGAGGGCAACAACTACTGCTGGATAGTGACGGACTTCAGCATCAGCGACAACAAGGCTGAGCTGGAGATGACCAACGACTATGGCAGCGAGGACCTGACGGCGACGCTGACACAGGTGGACGACTCTACATACACGCTGCGCCAGAAAAGCGGCTCGACGCTGAAGGTGCCGGCACAGAAGAAGGGCTGGACCAGGCTGCCCACCACGCTGACACTGAAGAAGAGGTGAGAGGTGTTTAACTGACGAAACAAAAAAGATGACAGACAACCGACAACCCCTGATGGGCATGAGCGCCGACGAGCTGCGGCGCGTGGCATCATCGCTGGGTCTGCCCGCCTTCACGGGTGGACAGATGGCGAAGTGGCTCTATGAGCGGCATGTGGCGGACATCGACGAGATGACGAACCTGTCGAAGGCTGCCCGCCAACAGCTCAGCGAGCAATTCACCGTGGGCGCCATGGCCCCCGCGGCCAGCCAGCACTCAGCCGACGGCACGGTGAAGTATCTCTTCCCCGTGCGCACCACCACACCCAAGGACGGACAACCAAAATATGTGGAGACGGTGTTCATCCCCGACGGCGAGCGCGCCACGCTGTGCGTGTCGAGTCAGGTGGGCTGCAAGATGGGGTGCCGCTTCTGCCAGACAGGGCGCCAGGGATTCGAAGGACAGCTGACGACGGCCGACATCCTGAACCAAATCTATTCGCTGCCGGAGCGTGACAGGCTGACCAACGTGGTGTTCATGGGACAGGGCGAGCCGATGGACAACCTCAGCGCTGTGCTCAGCGCCACAAGGCTGCTGACCGCCAGCGACGGCTTCGGATGGAGCCCCAAGCGCATCACCGTGAGCAGCGTGGGAGTGAAGAGCCACCTGAAACGATTCCTGGACGAGAGCCAGTGCCATGTGGCGGTATCGATGCACTCGCCGCTGCACGAGCAACGCCTGAGCCTGATGCCAGCAGAGAAGGCCATGCCCATAGCCGCAACTGTGGAGCTGCTCAAACAGTATGACTTCACCCACCAGCGGCGCTGCTCATTCGAGTATATCTGCTTCGGCGGACTGAACGACAGCCTGCGTCACGGACAGGAGATAGTGAAGCTGGTGAAGGGCCTGGAGTGCCGCGTGAACCTGATACGCTTCCATGCCATACCGGATGCCGACCTGCCCGCCACCGACATGGCACGCATGGAACAGCTGCGCGACTATCTGACGTCACACGGCGTCTTTGCAACCATCAGGGCCAGCCGCGGCGAGGACATACTGGCCGCCTGCGGACTGCTGTCGACGAAGCTTAGATAAGAGATTATTTATTATATCACTAAATAAAAAAAATGGAAGACAAGAAGATAAGAGTAGCAATCACCCATGGCGACACCAACGGCGTGGGCTATGAGGTGATATTCAAGATTTTTGAAGACCCTGCCGTACTGGAGCTGTTCACACCTATCATCTACGGTTCGCCGAAGGTGGCAGTCTATCACAGCAAGGCCCTGGGCATCGACCCGCAGTTCAGCATCATCAACGACGCCAGTGAAGCGCGCGACGGCCGCGTAAACCTGCTGACCACCATCGAGGAAGAGGTGAAGGTTGACTTCGGCCAGCCCACGCCTGAGGCCGGCCTGGCCGCCCAGCGCGCCATCGACCGTGCCCTGGCCGACTATGCCGAGGGGCTGTTCGATGTGCTGGTGACGGCCCCCGTGGCCAAGAACAACATCCGCGGTTTCGACGGTCACACGTCGTACATCACACAGCATCTGCCCCGCCCAGCCGACGGAAGCGTACAGCATGGACTGACCATCCTGGTGAGCGACAACCTGCGCGTGGCACTGGTGACGAACAACGTGTCGCTGAAGGATGTGCCCGACGCCATCACCCAGCAGAAGATAGTGGAGAAAGCCACCATCCTGCACCAGGCGCTGCGCCGCGACATGCGCATTGCCAACCCACGCATCGCCGTGCTGGCACTGAACCCACGCGGCGGCGAGGACGGCGTGCTGGGCGACGAGGAACAGGAAATCATCACACCCGCCATCAGGGAGCTGGCCCAGAAGAGCATCCAGGCCTTTGGCCCCTACCCTGCCGACGACTTCTTCGGCAATGGCGACTATGCGCAGTTCGACGCCGTGCTGGCCATGTACCACGACCAGGGGCAGACGCCCTTCAAGGCCCTGACCAGCATCAGCGACGACAAGGGCGTGCGCGTCACTGCCGGTCTGCCACTGGTGCGCACGGCACCGGCCCACGGGGTGTGCTACAACCTGGCCGGACAGGGACGCATGGAGGCCGACTCGCTGCGCCATGCCATCTACGAGGCTATCGACATCTGGCGCAACCGTCAGAACTACGACGAGCCGCTGGCCAATCCGCTGCCAAAGCTCTACCACGAGAAGCGCGACGAGAGCGAGAAGGTGCGCTTCAATGCTCCGCGCAGGGAGAGGAGCGAGCACAGCAGCAACTACGATGACCGCAATGCCGCACCCACCGAAGCCAACACTGACGCAGAGTGAAAAAGAAATACCAGAACGCGTTCCTGATATTCGGACTGGTCGTCCTCGCCTTGATGGTTCTCCAACTGGATTTCCAAGAGGTGTGGGACGGCGTCCAGCGCGCAGGCTACTGGTTTGGGGCCGTGGTGCTACTATGGGCTGTGCTCTACGTGTTCAACACCGCCGCCTGGTGGATTATCATCAAGAGCGGGGAGGAAAGTCACACGCCAATGACGCCCACTGAGGGGGAAGTTCCCCACTCTGCCACGACCACCGTCCCGTCACCCCGCCAAGGGAGGAGCTTCTCCTTCCTTTGGCTCTATAAGATTACGGTGTCAGGGTTTGCACTGAACTATGCCACCCCTGGCGGGCTGATGGGAGGCGAGCCCTATCGCATCATGTCACTCTCGCCCTACATCGGCACCGAAAGGGCTACGGCCAGCGTGCTGCTCTATGTGATGACGCACATCTTCTCACACTTCTGGTTCTGGCTGCTGTCGTGTGTGCTCTATGTGCTGACACAGCAGGTCGACCTGTTCATGGCCGTCCTGCTGACATTCATCGCCCTGTTCTGCATCACCGCCATCTGGTTCTTCCTCAAAGGCTACAAGAAAGGCATCGCCGTGAGTGGCATGCGCATACTGAGCCACATACCACTGCTGAAGCGCTGGGCCAAGCGGTTCTTTGAGAGCCATGCCGAACAGTTGGCTACCATCGACGCCAAGATTGCGGCCCTGCACGGACAGAATCCGCGCACGTTCTTCTGTGCCGTCTTCCTGGAGCTGTCGTGCCGCGTGGTCTCAGCGCTCGAGATTTTCTTCATCCTGCTGGTCATCATGCCTACGGCCAACTACCTGCAGTGCATCCTCATCCTGGCCTTCACCTCGCTCTTTGCCAACATGCTGTTCTTCATCCCCCTGCAGCTGGGTGGCCGCGAAGGAGGCTTCCTGCTCTCAGCCAAGGGGCTGAGCATCGGTGCCCGCGAAGGAATCTTCGTGGCACTGCTGGTGCGTCTGCGCGAAATCATCTGGACAGCCATCGGTCTGCTACTCATCAAGATTGAGAAGAAAAAGAAATGAAAACCTCTGTCCTCCTGCTGCTCTCGGCCCTCTGCTGCATGGCGTGCCAGACGCTGCGCCGCGGTGACCTGCTGTTCCACCTGCCTGCCACATCGAACCACATCACCAGCGTGACACGGGGACAGGCCGACCATGTGGCCATCTACCTGGGTGGCGACTCGGTGCTGGAAGCCATCCCCCGCCAAGGCGTCGTCGTGAGCAGCCTGCAGGAAGTGCTGCAGCGCGAGGACGGCCGCTATGTCAGCGCCAGGGTGAAGGACACGGACACAGAACGGAGCATCAGCACTGCACGTCAGTGGCTCGGCTTGCCCTACGACTCGGTGTTCATGCCCGGCACGGAGGCCCTGTACTGCTCGGAGCTGGTACAGCTGAGCTACGTCAACCGACAGGGCGAGCGCATCTTCGACCCCATAGCCATGTCGTTTCATGACGACAGTGGGCGCATCACCCCCTACTGGACACAGTTCTACGGCCGTCTGCACATGGACGTTCCGGAAGGAGAAGCAGGCAGCAACCCCTCAGACATAATGTCAAGGAAAGAGGTAATCATCAAGAAATGTATAAAAAATGTACGACACGCGCGCGTATATAAATAAAAAGTTGTACCTTTGCACCATCATTTCAATTCACATTCAATATCATTGTATAACAAAGCTATGACAATCAACGAATTTAACTTTGCCGGTAAGAAGGCAATCGTGCGCGTTGACTTCAACGTGCCCCTGGACGAGAATGGTAACATCACTGACGACACCCGCATCCGCGGTGCACTGCCCACCCTGAAGAAGATTCTGGCCGACGGTGGTGCCGTCATCATTATGAGCCACATGGGCAAGCCCAAGGGAAAGGTGAACCCCAAGATGTCGCTCGGACAGATTCGCGAGGCTGTTGAAAAGGCTCTCGGCGTGCCCGTGGCCTTTGCCCCCGACTGTGCCAAGGCTGCCGACCAGGCTGCTGCGCTGAAGATGGGTGAGGCCCTGCTGCTGGAGAACCTGCGCTACTATCCCGAGGAAGAGGGCAAGCCCGTCGGCATTGAGAAGACCGACCCTGCCTACGAGGATGCAAAGAAGGAGATGAAGGCCCGTCAGAAGGACTTCGCCAAGACGCTGGCCAGCTATGCTGACTGCTACGTCATGGACGCCTTTGGCACCGCTCACCGCAAGCACGCCAGCACCGCCGTCATCGCTGACTATTTCGATGCCGACAACAAGATGCTGGGCCTGCTGATGGAGAAAGAGGTTCAGGCCGTCGACAACGTGCTGAGCAACATCAAGCGCCCCTTCGTCGCCATCATGGGCGGCTCGAAGGTCAGCTCGAAGATTGGCATCATCGAGAACCTGCTGGGCAAGGTCGACAAGCTCATCCTCTGCGGTGGCATGACCTACACCTTCGCCAAGGCTCACAACGGCGAGATTGGCAACAGCATCGTGGAGCTTGACAAGCTCGACGTGGCCCTGGGCGTAGAGGAGCTGGCCAAGAAGAACGGCGTACAGCTGGTGCTGGGCAGCGACTGCACCGCCACCAATGGTCTCGACTTCGGTTCGATGACCGTCAAGGAGGGTGCCCAGATTATCACCTGCCCTGCCAACCAGGTGCCCGAGGGATTCGAGGGCGTCGATGCCGGTCCTGAGAGCCAGAAGGCTTTTGCCGAGGCTATCAGCGGTGCCAAGACCATCCTGTGGAACGGTCCTGCTGGTGTGTTCGAGTGCGACAATTTCACCGCCGGCAGTCGTGCCATCGGTGAGGCCATTGCCAAGGCTACGGCTGAGGGTGCCTTCTCGCTCATCGGCGGTGGCGACAGCGTGGCATGCGTCAACAAGTTCGGACTGGCTGACCAGGTGAGCTACATCTCAACGGGCGGCGGCGCACTGCTGGAGGCCATCGAAGGCAAGGTGCTGCCCGGCGTAGCTGCTATCAAGGGATAACAACCACCTACGCACTGGGTTGCAATGAAAAAAAATCTGATTATCTTGATGGGACTTCTGGTCGTGCTGAGCTGCGGCCAGAAGTCTCGTTCTTCTTCATCCGACGATGAGGAGGAGCAGGAAGAACTGAAGCTGAAGGAATATACCTTCAGTGAAGAGAAAGGCATGGCCCATGTATCACTCAGCATGGAGTTTCCTGAAGAGGGAGAGGAAGAACTGGTAACTGCCATCCGACAGTATCTGGCCAATCAGGCTGAACTGGAGAGTGACGAGGTGGAACTGGATGACGGCCAGGGAATCATCGACTACTACGGAAGGAACCTGATGAACCAGATGGAGGAACTGGCTGGAGAATTTGTTGACGATGAATACGTGAACGAGGTGTATCACAACTGGACGTTCAAGAAAATCTATGAAAGCGACGACGTCGTCACCTTCCAGAACGACGTTGAACTCTACGAAGGCGGTGTTCATGGCTTTTATTCGCAGTATGGCATCACTTTCTTCAAGGATGGCGGCAAGCAGTTTAGCTCTGAAATGCTGAAGGACACCGACAGCAATTTGTTCCAGAAACTAATACGCGATGGTCTTCGCTCTTTCTTCAGTCAGCCCGGAGGCAACATGACCGACGATGAACTGGCTGAAGAGCTGATTGCCGTCGAGGACATCAACAACATTCCCCTTCCTGCGGTCGAGCCTTACATCACTGAGGATGGCGTGACCTTTATCTATCAGCCTTACGAGATATCGTACTTCGCTGCCGGCACGCCCACGTTCACCATCCCGTTGGACAAGATGGAGCCTTTCCTCACCAACAAAGCGCGGAAGATGCTGGATGAATAAAAAGCCCCACCAGCCCCACCCCCGACCCCTCCCGCGGGGGGAGGAGGGGAGTATATAGATTTGTAATTAAAAGCTGCCCCCCAACTCTTTCCTTTGGAGAGTTGGGGGGACTTCTTATCTCTGTCTTTCCCTGCGTCAAGACTATAAGGACTAATAAGGAAAACGGGAAAAAAGGTGCACCAAGTGCACCTTTGGGACTTAATCAGTTGGTTTGCATGTCGTTGGTTGGTGCACCAACAGACAATCATCGTGCACCTAAGCACACCAGCAAACCAACACAGCCCCCCCAGCCCCTCCCTGTAGGGAGGGGAGCATATAGATCTGCAACGAATGACGGCGCAGCCCTCTCCCATTTGGGGAGGGGCCCGGGGGTATGGCCATCCCTTGTGAAGCACCGCTTTTTACCAGAATTCTCTCGAGAATTTGCGCGTAAGTCGGCTACTTATTCTCATAACTCATTGACTTATTCCCGTAACTCAACGACTTATTTCCGTAACTCAACGACATATTCCAATAACTCATTGACTTATTCCAATAACTCAACGACTTATTCTCATAACTCGGCCACTTATTCCAATCAGTCGCGGTGATATCGCCACAAACAGAACGACCCACCCCCCGGACCCTTCCCCGAAGGAGAGGGGGCTACACCGTCATCCGTTGCAGGTCTATCTACTCCCCTCCCTACAGGGAGGGGCTGGGGGGTGGGTCTGTGTTGGTCTGTGTTGGTCTGCTGGTGTACTTAGGTGCACGATGCTTTGGTGTTGGTGCACCGTCCAACGACTTACAGGTCAATGAATTAAGGACAAAAGGTGCACTAAGTGCACTATTTTTTCTGGTTTCCTTATTATATATGCACTAACGCAACATCCAGCACACTATAGCATACGATGTCCTTTTCAGCGTCAAATCTATATACTCCCCTCCCCCCCGCGGGAGGGGTCGGGGGTGGGGCTGTTGGTGGGGCTTCTGTGCCTGAGCTGTTTTATTTGTTTTTCTTGATGATGCTGTAGGCTGTGTATAGCCCCAGCTCGCCAGCCTTGCTCAGGTCGGCGGTGCCCTCAGCTTTCTGTCCGGCCTTCAGCCGACAGATGCCTCGGTTGTAGTAAGCCTCAGCCAAATGGACATCGGCGGCAATGGCAGCAGTGAAGTCGCTGATGGCTGCTTCATAGTCCTGCTGACGTGCCTTGAGACATCCCCTGTTGTAGATGAGATAGGCACATGAAGGACTCACCTCCAGCGCCTTGTCAATGTCCATGATGACTCCGGCGTTACGCTGTTCAGTCCCCTCGACGTCACTCTGATACTGGTTAAGACGAGCTTGGCTGGAAGCCTTCAGCCACAGGGCAGCCAGCAGGAGCGAAGGCTGTGTGGTGTTTTCCGTCACCAGCGACATGTCACTGATGGCGGCCTCATAGTCCTGAAGGGCGGCCAGGGCAACGCCACGATGCACCAGGAGTGGCAGTGTCTTGGCCATGCTACTCTCTGCACTGATGACGTTGTTCAGCGAGTCGATATAGTTGAAATAGTCAGTGGCATGGCCCGTGTCGAGCGAAGCCTTCACATTGCTCACATACAGTCGGCGCCCCCTTGCCTGCTCGTTGAGCGACTCAATCAGTGCGTCATAGTGCAGTGCCTTGCTCACCTCATCATGCTGCTGTTCCAACGACAGGGCAAACATCGGCATCAGCTCCATGTCAGCCTGACGATTCTGCACATGTCCGCGATAGTCGCTCTTGTATTCACGCTCTGGTTCCTGCTCGTCGGCCACCACTATCTCATCATATTTGTCCATGTCCAGGTCACTGCGCTTGCGTTGGCTGCGTTTCGTGGCCTTCGGTTGGATGCCATAGAGCTGTTGGTAGAGTTGCACCTTATATACCTTGAACTCGTCCAGCTCAGCCTTCTGCGTCATTCCCAGACGCCGATAGCAACGCGCACGATAGAGGATGCCCGTGTAGAAGTTTGGATACTCGTCGATGACCTTCGTGTAGTCGCGAATGGCTCCCTGGAGGTCACCAGTACGGTCGAGCAGCACGGCACGGTTGAAGAGTGCCTGCATGTTGTCAGGCTCTAAGTTAAGCACAAAGTTGAAATCAAGGATGGCACGGTTGTCATCGCCCACGTCGGCACGCAGCAGTCCACGGTTATAGTGGCCCAGGAAGTTATTGGGCTCCAGGTCGAGTGCAGCATCGTAGTCGGCCATGGCACCGCGCAGGTTGTTCTGGTTGTAACGGGCAAGAGCACGGTTGATGTAATAGGTGCCTACCTTAGGCAACAGATGGATGGCATGGTCAAGCTGGCGCTCGGCATCGGGCCACTCACGACGCGAAAGGCTGATGATGCTTCTCACCGCCCATGTCTTGCCGTCATAGGGGTCTACCTCCAGACTTTTCTCCAATGCCGTCACCGCCTGCGCCGTGTCCTTCATCTGCATATAGACATCGGCCCTGATGGAATAGGCTGGTGCGTAGGTGCTCCAGCGGGTGTGCATGGTGTCCAGCTCGGCCAGCGCCATGTCGTAGTCCTTGTTCTGTAGATGGCACAACACGCGGTTATGCCACAGCGAGCGGTTGTCAGGGGTAAAGCTCAGCGCGCGGTCGTAGTCGGCTATGGCTTCAGCAAATTTCTCCTGCCTGATGCGTGTCAGTCCGCGCAGCTCGTAGACGCCCACCACGTATGGGTTACGCTCTATGGCTTGCGAACAGTCCTGCTCGGCACCTGCAAAGTCTTCGAGGCTGAACTTCGCCACGCCCCTGAGGTACCATGGCTCATAGAGGTAGGGCTTGGCGGCGATGGCCTGGTTGAAGTACTGCATGCTCAGCACATAGTCCTCATAGTACAGTGCCGACCGCCCGATGGTAATGAGTCGGTCAATGTTGTATTGGGCCGAAGCAGTAAGAGGAAAGAAAAAAAAAGCCCACATCCACCCCCTCCCCAAGGGAGAAGCCCACCCCCGACCCCTCCCCAAGGGAGAAGCCCACCCCCGCCCCCTCCCCAAGGGAGGGGTGTTGCGATAGTTTATTCGTCTGAAAAGCCAAGATAAAATCATCAGCAAGTCTATATAAGCTCCCCTCCCTTGGGGAGGGGTTGGGGGGTGGGCCTTTCCCTCCCTTGGGGAGGGGTTGGGGGGTGGGCTTTTCCCTCCATTGAGGAGGGGTTAGGGCTTTTCTTCTTTTCTTCTTTTTATTTCCTCAGCACCGGCTTCGTCTTGTAGCTGCAGCGGTAGCGCCCTTGCGTCAGCGCCTTCAGCTTGCTCTTGATGAGTTGCTTGCGAAGCGGTGAGATATGGTCAATGAACAGATGTCCGTCCAGATGATCGAACTCATGTTGCATGACACGGGCCAGGTAGCCTTCCACCCACTCGTCATGCTCAACGAACTGCTCGTCCTGCCACTTCAGGTGGATGCGCGTCGGTCGTGTCACCTTCTCGTGGATGGCGGGCAGCGACAGGCACCCCTCTTCTGAACTGTCAGTGTGGCTGTCGTCAGTCTCAATGATGTGAGGGTTGATATAAGCCTGACGGAAATCCTTATACTCAGGCATGTCCTCAGCCAGGGGACGCAGGTCAATGACGCTCAGACGAATGGGCAGACCCACCTGGGGGGCCGCCAGCCCTATGCCGTCACTCTCGGCAAGTGTCTCCCACATGTTGTCAATCAGTTCACGCAGTCCGGGATAGTCAGGGGTGATGTCTTCGGCCACCTTGCGAAGCACCGGTTGGCCATAAATATAAATAGGTAGTACCAATTTCTTTTGATTTGAGATTTGAGAATTGAGATTTGAGATTTGAGGACAACTCACTTAAGCATTAAGCATTACGAATGTTTCCTTGTCCTCAGATAATCCTCGAGGATGATGGTAGCACTGATACGGTCGACGAGGGCTTTATCCTGACGTGCCTTCTTATGCAGGCCACCGTCGAGCATTGCCTGATGAGCCAGCACCGAGGTGAAGCGCTCGTCGAAGAGCTCGATGGGGATGTCAGGCTGTGCCTTGCGCCATCGGTTGACAAACTGCTGCACCCGCTGCATGTTCTCGCTGGGCTGGCCGTTCATCTGCCGGGGCTCACCGATGATGATGCGTTCCACGGCTTCAGTCTTCACATAGTTCGTCAGCCAGTCGTACAGCTCAGCCGTAGGCAAAGTCACCAACCCTCCGGCAATAAGCTGCAGAGGGTCGGTGACGGCCACGCCGGTACGTTTCCGGCCATAGTCGATGGAAAGGATGCGTGCCAAGGCTTACTGTCCGTTGTACAGCAGCCAGGCGTCAGCATAGGTGCTGCGCAGCTGGTCGCGACTGTTCACGGCATCGCTCTTGTTGTTAAACGTCGAGGCCACCACACGGTACATGTTGCGCTCCTCGTTCTTCACTATCTGGGCAGCATAGCCCGCATTCTTCAGACGCTGCTGCAGACCCTCGGCATTGGCGATAACCGAGAACGAGCCCACCACAACGCTGTAAGACTGAAGACCTGCACCGCTGACGATGCTGACACGCTCCTGACGTACCTGCACATTGTCGCGGTTGTCAACCACCTGTGTCTGCGTTGCCGGAGTAGTCACGACAGGCGTCACCACCGGCGTCTCAGTAACCACCGGCTGCACCGTAGGCTGAGTGGTGGGCTGAGCAGTCTGCTGCTGTGCGGCCTGTGCCTGAGCCTTCTCGTATGCCTTGCGATAGGCTTTCTCACTCGATCCGCAACTGGTGAACGTCATGGCCAGTCCGATGCCAGCCAACATGAAGATGTACTTTTTCATAACTCTGTGTTTATTTTAAAATGATTCGTTGATTCCTTACGGTCAATAATTCAGCGCGAAATTACAAAATAATAGCGAGAAACAACGCAAAGACGCACATAAACTTTGTTAAATGAACAAAAACTAACATTTTTATAAAAAAAATAACGGCTTTTCGTAGCTTGATAATAAAATTATTCGTACATTTGCAGTTGAAAAGTAAACAACACCTACAACTATTTATCAATTAAAACAAACTGAACAACTATGAAAGGACTTGGTTACATTGGAGCATTCATCGGCGGTGCTGTCGCCGGTGCTGTCGCCGGCCTTCTGCTGGCCCCCGAGAGTGGTAAGGACACGCGTGCCAAAATCTCTGACACCGTGGAGGACTTCATGAAGAAGCACAACATCAAGCTCAACCGCAAGGAAGTGGGCGACCTGGTGGACGAACTGGAAGAAGCTGCCGACTAAAATCACAGAGACGACATGTTATCGAGCGACAAAAACGTAGAGACCATCGCCCAGCTCATTGAGGCGCTGAAACACTACCTCGAGCTCCAGAAGGAGTTCGTCAAGCTCGATGTGATAGACAAGGTGGTGCGTCTGTTGACGACGGCCACCTTGGCTATTATTCTTTTCTTCATACTCATCGTGGTGATTCTCTTTGCATCGCTGGGCCTGGCCTTCTGGCTGTCCCACCACATGGGTCTCACCACTGCCTTCATCATCGTGGCTGCCATCCATGCCTTTGTGCTGTTGTTGGTCCTGGCCTTCCGCCGCCCATGGATTGAGCGCCCGCTGGTGCGTTTCCTCGCACGGCTGCTGATGAAGGACTGATGTCATACATCTCTATACATCTTTTATATTAAAACTGCACTTCCATGGACTACCGCACACTTGAAGAGATACGCCAGCGCAAGAATGAGCTGCGCCTGCAAATCGACCACGACAGCCAGCATATCAACCAGCTGTGGAACACCCTCATCGTCAAGCCCAGTCAGTCCACCAAGGGGCAGTTCGTCGCCAGTCTTCTTTCCCACAGCGCCCTTGCCATCGATGCCTTCCTCACCTTTAGGAAGCTTCGCAAGAACTATGCCCCACTGCTGGCAAGCTTCAAGAAGAAATAGCTTTCTTGCTTATCCCTCCCTTAGCGCCTAAATGTTATCAGCACCACAGTTGGGACAAATGCCCTTACTGCGGAGAGGTTGTCCACAGTTGCCGCAAAGATAGCGTGGACGGCTGTAGCGGAAATAGCGCCAAAGGGCAAAGACCATGTAGACAAGGAGCAGCGGATAACCCACATAATAGAGGGTGAGAACGCTAAACACCACATAGTCAACGCTGCAGACGGCTGCAAGTCCGATGAGATAGAGGATGGCTTGTCCGGTGCTGAGCTTGCGGTAGACATCGCTCAAAGTGGCCAGGCCAACAATGATGATAATCCATACCAGCCCAAGGAAGATGGCAAGATGAAGTGGCAGGGCAAGCGGATTGAGCGAAGGGTGATAGTAGTAGTGTCGCCACGACTCGGGCGACAGCAGCTGGATGCTGCTGTAGACGACCGCAGCAACAGAGATGAGCAGGGCCAGCAGCGTGGGATAGAACGAACCGATGTCGCGGAAATGCACGATGGGCGAATGACGGCGGTAGAGACGCTGGACGATGAACAAAGCCAAGCCCACGACGACAACACCCAACATGATGAGCAGATGAGTGTTGGAGAAGAAATCGATGAAACGCGATACGAGGTTGTCAGGAGCCACGCCATTGAGCAGATAGGACTCATGCGCCCAACCTATGGTCTCCTCATCGCGTGCCACCTGTACCCATACGGAGTCGACGGTGTCAGTACGAAGCATGACGATGTCAGCCACCACGATGCGGTCGCTCTTCTGCACCGCAATGGTGTCGACAGGCAGTCCGCCAACGGCCTCGGCAGGGTCCTGGACAATGAGCGAGAGGCTGTCGGAGACAACGATGAAGTTGAAATTCTGCGAGTAGTGGTGGGTGGTGTAGAACGAGATGGAGTCCATCTGTTCCTCCGTGGGTATCCAGCCATCAGGTGTGGGCGAGTCGGCCCGGTAGCATGCCGAGCTAAACGCCAAGTGATAGATGACAAATGATAAAGCCATCATCCACCTACACATCTTTCTTATGATTCTTTCACACATCATCTGTTCATTTATTTTATGTCCCATCAACTTCGCCTCTCCTCGCTCAACACCAGCATCTGACAGTTCTTGCAATCGAAGTGCAACGGGAAGCGACGCCCGTCAGCCAGGCGCAGCGTGAGTGGTTCTCTCCATGTCGGCTTGCGTCCGCCACGCTTCACACAGAAGCCCAGCTCATGACGGAGGCAGTAGCGGCAGCGCATGAGAGGGGAAGAACCAACAGCCCCAACAGCCCCACCCCCGACCCCTCCCGCGGGGGGGAGGGGAGTATATAGTTCTGCTGCGGAATTCTCGCCATGAAAAATAGAAGTATGTAGTTCTTCTACGGGATTCTCGCCATGAGAGTTGGGAGTATGTAGTTCTGTTGCGGAATTCTCGCCATGAAAAATAGAAGTATGTAGTTCTGCTGCGGAATCCTCGACATGAGAGATAGGGTTATGTAGTTCTGCTGCGGAATTCTCGACATGAGAGATAGGGTTATGTAGTTCTGCTGCGGAATTCTCGCCATGAAAAATAGAAGTATGTAGTTCTGCTGCGGAATCCTCGCCATGAGAGTTGGGAGTATGTTGTTCTGTTACGGAATATTCGGGTTGAGTGTATATACTCCCCTCCCCCCCGCGGGAGGGGCCGGGGGTGGGGCTGTTGGGGCTACTGGGGCTGTTTTGGCTACTAACCTTTCTCCTCCCCTCGGCCAGCAGACTGGCGGGAATGAAATAGGGGAAGTCATCAGGCAAGATGACCGAGGTACACTCATAGGGGGTGCCACCGAGCTTGCTCAGCTCACGTGCTATCTGCTCACGCTGGGGCGAGCGTGCAAGCTGATGCGTAACGGCCATGCGGACAGAGCGTGACATGGCACCATCGTCCATAGTCAGCTGGAACCCCTCACCGTCAGCATCGTTGACAGGCGTGAGTGCCATCGTGACGGCAATCTTACGCTCGGCAGTGGGCTTAGCCAGGATGGCGTCCATGGCCTGGTCGTTGCTACGGTAAAGACGGACGCCGGGACGCAACCCGTCAGGCATAGCGTGTGGGTAGAGACGATTGCCCTCAGCCCTGTTGACACGAAAGCCCACCAGCTGTCGGTTGGGGGCGAAGAAGCAGAGACCGTCACCATTGACGAAGGCGGCGGTGCCAGCCACAACGATGGAGGGGCGGCGGCCGTCGGTGCTGACGCTCTTCACTGTGCCCACAAACTGGCCAATGGCCTTGGGGGTGTCGAAGGATGCCTGGCGGGGCTGTCGGCCATGCACAAAATAGGTGGTATAGCCACGGTTGAAGGTACGGTCGAGGTCGGGCTGGAAGGTGTAGCGACAAGTGCCCCGCGAGGCTCGGCAGTAGCGACCGGGATGGTCACTGATGAACTGGTTGAGCAGCTGGCTGTAGGCTGCAGTGACATTCTTCACATACGACACGTCCTTCAGCCGTCCCTCAATCTTGAACGACATGGCTCCGGCCTCGATGAGCTCGGCAAGATGTACGCTGAGGTTAAGGTCCTTGAGCGAGAGCAGATGGCGCTGCTGCTCCAGGACCTGTTCGTCAGCGTCAAGCAGGTCAAAAGGCATGCGGCAGAACTGCGCACACTCGCCACGGTTGGCTGACCGTCCAAAGCAGTATTCGGAGGCATAGCATAGCCCTGAGTAGCTGACACAGAGGGCACCGTGGACAAACACCTCAAGCTCCATCTGAGGCACAGCCTGATGGATGGCGCGCACCTCGTCGACGCTTAGCTCGCGGGCGAGGACGGCGCGCCGGAAGCCCTGCTGCCACAACCAAGCCACCTTCTCAGCGGTTCGGTTGTCGGCCTGCGTCGAGGCATGAAACTTTAGTTTTGAGTGTAGAGTGTAGAGTGCAGAGTTTGCTACCGCCATGCCTTCTGCTGACGAGAGGGCGGTAGCAAACTCTACGTTATCCACGCTACACTGTACAGTGTCCAGCAGTCGCATGTCCTGAATGAGGACGGCATCAACGCCGGCATCGGCCAGCTGATGGATGAGCTGGACAGCCTGCGGTAGCTCGTCGTCGTGAAGCAAGGTGTTGACAGTGGCATAGACCTTGACGCCAAAGGGCTGTGCATAGCGGCATAGCTCGGCAATGTCGTCAATACTGTTGCCAGCGGCGACACGGGCACCGAAGAGCGGTGGCCCGATGTAGACGGCATCAGCGCCATGGTCGATGGCGGCCTTGCCACATACCAGATTCTTAGCCGGAGCCAATAATTCAAGCGTCTGCATAAAATCTCAAACCTCAAATCTCAAACCTCAAATCTCAATGTATACTGCTGATATCGTATGGCGTCTCCTGATAGACGTAATAGTTCACCCAGTTGTTGTAGAACAGGTTGGCATGGGCACGCCATGTCACCATCGGCGGCTGCGTGGGGTCGTCGCCAGGATAGTAATTGACAGGCATGTCGACGTCATTTCGTATGCCACGGTCGCGCCGATACTCATTGTCGAGGGTGTTGGGGGCATACTCCAGATGACCGGTGATGAAGAACTCACGCCCCTGGCGGGCCATGACGATACTGACACCGCTCGCAGGCGACTCAGCTATCAAGGTAAGCTCCGGATGGCTGATGATGTCCTCACGGCGTACCTCGGTATGACGGCTGTGTGGCATCATGAACACATCGTCGAAGCCACGGAAGATGGGCAGCTGTCTTTGCAAGGCATGCTGCGGAAAGATGCCGAACATTTTCTTCGGCAGCGGATACTTGGGCACGCCGTAGTAGTGATAAAGCCCCGCCTGCGCCGCCCAGCAGATGAAGAGTGTACTGGTGACATGGTTGCGGGCCCAGTCGAAGATGTCGGTAATCTCGTCCCAGTAGTTCACGTCCTGATATTCCATCTGCTCCACGGGTGCCCCGGTGATAATCATGCCGTCATACTTCTCATGGCGCATCTCGGCGAAGTCGCGGTAGAACATCATCATGTGTTCAATGGGCGTGTTCTTGGAGGTGTGGCTGCGCAGTTTCATGAAGCTGATGTCAAGCTGCAACGGGGTATTCGACAAGAGTCGAATGAGGTCGGTCTCAGTGGTGATTTTCAGGGGCATCAGGTTGAGGATGGCAATGCGCAGGGGGCGTATGTCCTGTGAGTGCGCCCTGGTGGTGTCCATCACAAAGATGTTCTCGTTCTTCAGTATGTCGATGGCAGGAAGCCTGTCTGGAAGTCTAAGGGGCATTTGAGTTAGGAGTTAGGAAGTGAATGTGGGTTAATATGACTTGACGGTGGCAATGATGGCCGAGACGTTGTCGAAGCCTCCGGCCTTCTCAGCCTCTTGACACAGCTCGTCGGCGTTCTTGCCAGCGGCCAGCAGCTCGGCTATGCGACTGTCGGACAGCATGTCGGTGAGTCCGTCGCTACAGAGCAGGAAGGAGTCGCCTGGCATGACCTCATCCGTACAGCACACGATGTCGATAAAGCTATTCTTGCAGCCACCGCCGATGCAGTTGGTGATGATGTTGGAATGTTGTGTGTCGCCCACGAGGGTGCTGAGCGAATGGTCGGTAGAGAGCTGCGTCAGGGTGTTGGCATGGTAGTGGTAGATGCGACTGTCGCCACAGTTCATCCAATAGAACTGGTGTCCGTAGTAAGCCCATGCCACGAGCGTGGTGCCCATCTTGCTGTAACGTTCATCGTAAGCACCCTTGCTCACGAAGGTGTGGTTGATGCTGGAGAGCCATTCGTAGATGGCTTCGTTGAAGCTACTGGCATCGAGTCCGACAGGAATGTCTGAGAAGAAGAACTGCAGGTTATGCAGGACGTCGCTGCTGGCTACCTCGCCACAGTTGTGTCCTCCCATGCCGTCGGCTACAGCTATCAGATAGCGGTCAACGTCGTCAGTGTTGGTTTCGGTCTGCACCTGGCCATTGCGTGTACACCAAAGGTCAACCAGCACCATGTCTTCGTTGTTGTTCCTGACACATCCTATCCGGCAGGATGCCGAGATGTCAATTTTCATCGAACTAAGTGATAATGGAACTATTTAACTAATGCTCACTTGCAAGTTGACATTGGCAATGGTGAGCGTGTCGCCATTCTTGAGCGACATGTCGACATCGGGCTGCAGCTGGTGGCCGTTGAGCCGTGTGCCGTTGGAGGAATGTTTGTCAGTGACGCACCACCCCGTGTTGTTGTTGTACTTGAGCTGTGCATGAACGCCTGAGACGAACATGTTCTGTTGGAAGAAGTCAGCATAGGGCCCCTGCCTGCGACCGATGACGGCACCATTGACGCCAACGATGCGGATGTTGAGCGAGCTGTTGTGCAGCAGCAGCTGTGGAATGCCCTGCATGCCCATGGCCCTGGCTGAAAGACGGTTGGTACTCTCGCTGCCATTGTTGTACGTGAACTCTTGTGAGTTGTATCCCACCGAGATGGAAGTGCTGGCAATCTGGTTACGCATCCGCATCTCAAGCTCGTCGGGATTAAGCATCATCCCGCCACAGCTGGTGCAACGACGCCCCATCCCTACCCTACCGCACTTCTCGCAGTAGAGGAGGATTTGTCCGCACTGGTCGCAGTAGTGGGAATTGTCTTCTATCTCTTCTTTACAATTAGGGCAAACTATCATTGTTCTATTTTCGTTATTACGGTATCACGTTATTACGGTATCACGTTATTACGGTATCACGTTATT
>CAMVKN010000012.1 GCA_947168045.1 uncultured Prevotellaceae bacterium | reverse complement strand
GCGCCGATGGTACTGCAATGCAATGCGGGAGAGTAGGAGGCCGCCTTCTTTTTTAAAGCCGAAAGTTTTGTACTTTCGGCTTTTTTGTGTATTTTTGCACCGTCATCTACTAACAACATTCAAAAACCATGATGAACAAGACTCTTTTACGATGGCTCTTGCCTTCGCTGGCGTGGCTGCTTTTGTCTACAGACATGATTGGACAGGTGGCACGCTACCAGGTAGGTGTGTGCGACTGGATGGTGCTCAAGCGTCAGAAGCTCGGGCAGTTTGCCCTGGCCCATGAGCTGGGCTGCGACGGTGTGGAACTCGACATGGGTGGACTGGGGCAGCGCGAGCTATGGGACAACAAACTGCGTGATGCTGCCGAGGCCGCTCACTTCAAGCGTGTGGCCGATTCGCTCGGCGTGACCATTGGTGCCGTGGCCATGAGTGGCTTCTATGCCCAAGACCTTAAGCAGCGTGACAACTACATGACATTAGTAACCGACTGTTTCGACACCATGGATCGGCTGGGCGGTGTCAGCGTGGCCTTCCTCCCGCTTGGCGGCTGTGGCAACGACTGGTCTACCGACAAGGCAAAGCGCAAACAGGTGGTAGCCCGCCTGCACGACATCGGCGAGGCTGCCCTGGCTCGTGGCAAGCGTGTGGGCATCGACACGCCGTTTGATGCCAAGGGTAACCTGAAGCTGCTGAAGGAAGTGAAGAGTGATGGCATCGCTATCTTCTATAAGTTCCAGACGGCCTTGGAGAATGGCTCCGACATCGCTGCTGACCTGCAGCGGCTCGGTGCGAAGAACATCTGTGCCATCCATGCCTCCAACACCGACGGGGTATGGCTGCGCAATGACAGCACCATCGATATGCCGCGCATCCGCCAGACGCTCGACCGCATGGGTTGGCAGGGATGGCTCTTTGTGGAGCGCAGCCGTGACACATCAATGGTACGCAATGTCAAGATGAACTACGGCTCGAATGTCCATTACCTCAAGAGCGTCTTCAATGCCTATCCTGCTCCTGCCGTGGCCCTCGACAGTGCTGGCCGTCCCGCTGACTATGTCGAGACCATCGTCAAGCGCTCGCAGAAAGCCACCGATGAGCTGGGCATCACCTGGACGCCGGTGGGTCAGACGGTGCTGAACATCATCTGTAACCGTTACTTTGAGCTGAACGACATCTATGCCGAGCGTGACTCGCTGAAAAAGACCGACAAGCGTCTGGCCGAAGCCTTGTGCGACTCACGTCTCTATCGCTCGCATTTCGCCTTCGACACCCAGCTGTCGCATTATTTGAAGCCTGCCCAGATAGAGACGGTGAAGGATGTGATGACCTACCATGTGGTGAAGGTGACCTACGATGCACAGTGCGACATGATTCCCACGCTCACCGACGAGGAGAAAGAGCAGATTATGGCATGGCTGAAGGAGGCGCGCGAGCTGGCCATCGATGCCGAGAGCTCGAAGAAGAAGCACGAGGTGTTCGGCAAATACAAGGGACGCATCAACAACTACCTCTCGGCCCGTGGCTACGACCTGGTGAAGGAGCGCGAGGCATGGTACAAACGCTTAAATGAGAAATGAGAGATGAGAAATGAGAGAGATGAGATGAAAAGGAAACATGGAATAACGGATACGATGGGGATGAAAAGGAATAATGGAATAGCGAACACGATGGGGATGAAAAGGCGGTGGATGATGCCGCTGGCTTTATCATTCATCCTTTGTCATTTATCATTTAGCCCCGTTGGGGCGCAGAGACAGATGACGGCCGTACCACTGACCGACGTGCAGTGGACGGGTGGCTTCTGGGGCGACCGCTTCGCTGTGCTGAGTCATACCAGCGTGCAGAGCATGTGGCAGACATGGCAGACGAAGGAGGGAAAGGGTTTTAACAACTTCCTCATTGCCGCAGGCGAGATGCAGGGTGAGCACCATGGCCCTCCCTTCCACGACGGCGATATGTATAAATGGTTAGAGGCCGTTGCCTCGGTCTATGCCGTCACTCACGATGCTGAGCTTGACGCCATCATGGATCGTTTCATCTCGTTAGTGCAGAAGGCGCAGCGCCCTGACGGCTATATCCACACACCGGTGATTATCAAGGAGAGGAACACAAAAAACGGACCCACCCCCGGCCCCTCCCTTGTAGGGAGGGGAGTAGATAGTCCTGCTGCTGAGGTGGGCGATGGTGAAGGCGCATGGTCGGGAGATGCCTCATCTGGAGCTAAAACTAACTACTCCCCTCCCTACAAGGGAGGGGCCGGGGGTGGGTCTTCTGGGGGTGGGTCTTCCGGGGCTGGGTCTTCCGGGGGTGGGTCTGCTTCTGCCTTCTCCAACCGTCTGAACTTCGAGACCTACAACCTGGGACACCTCATCACCGCCGGCATCGTGCATAAGCGGGCGACGGGAAAGACGACGCTCTTCGACTGTGCCGTCCGTGCCGCCGACTTCCTTTATGACTTCTGTCAGCGTGCACCTGAGGAGCTGGCAGGCAACGCCATCTGTCCGTCGCACTACATGGCTGTGGCCGAGCTCTACCGTGAGACGGGCAACACCAAGTACCTTGACCTGTTGAAGAAGTTCATCGACATCCGGGGCATGGTGCAGAACGGCACTGATGACAACCAGGACCGCATCCCCTTCCGTCAGCAGTATCGCGCCATGGGGCATGCCGTCCGTGCCAACTACCTCTACGCTGGTGTGGCCGACCTCTACTTAGAGAGCGGCGAGGAGCAACTGATGAAGAACCTCAGCGCCATCTGGCACGACATCGTCACACGTAAGATGTACGTCAACGGTGCCTGTGGTGCCCTCTATGACGGCACCTCGCCCGATGGCACTAACTACACGCCTGACAGCATCCAGAAGGTGCACCAGAGCTATGGGCGCCCCTATCAGCTGCCCCATAGCACGGCTCACGACGAGACCTGTGCGAACATCGGCAACATGCTCTTCAACTGGCGCCTGCTGCAGGCAACGGGCGACGCAAAGTACATGGACGTGGTGGAGAACTGCCTCTACAACAGTGTGCTGCCTGGCATCTCGCTCGACGGCGAGCTCTACTTCTACACCAACCCGTTGCGCCTTACCGACGAGCTGCCCTACAAGCTGCGGTGGCCAAAGGAGCGCCGCAAGCTCATCTCCTGCTTCTGCTGTCCGCCGAACACGCTACGTACGCTCTGCCAGGCACAGGACTATGTCTACAGCCTTGCGCCCGCGTGCGTGTATGTGAATATGTATGGCGAGAGTCGGCTGCAGACCACCGTCGAGGGTGTAGGTTCCGTCACCCTCAGCCAGCATACCGACTATCCGTGGGACGGCCATGTGGAGCTGACCGTGGACGGGCTGAAGAGTCGGCGCGGCCAGCTGTTCACACTGGCGCTGCGCCAGCCTTCATGGACCGCGCAGCCCGTCGTCAGCGTCAACGGACAGCCCGTCGAGACTACGGTGGAGCATGGCTACATGCTCATCAGCCGACAGTGGAAGCGTGGCGATACGGTCACCATTGACATGCCCATGACCACCACCATCATTGAGGCGAACCCGCTGGTGGAGGAGTGTCGCGGACAGGTGGCCGTCATGCGTGGCCCCATCGTCTACTGCTTGGAGAGTCTGGACCTGTCCGGCGGCATCGACATCGACGACGTCGTGCTGCCTGTCAGTGCTCAGTTCCGCACCGTGGAGACCACCATCGGTGGCAGTAAGATGATAGCCTTGGAGACGGAGGCCTACCTCCGCGACGAAGCCCGTTGGGACGGACAGCTCTATCGGCCCGCAGCAACGGTGAAGAAGACCGTCACCGTCCGCCTCATCCCCTATTATGCCTGGGGCAATCGGGGGCACGGCGAGATGACCGTCTGGCTGCCCACCGCCTACTAAGCAATTCTTCTCTATTCTTGTGCCTTGGGGATGAGTAGGCGCTGCCGCAGCTCCTCCTGGTACAGCAGGAAGAAGTCGTAGTGCAGGATGACCGAGAAGCGGAGCAACGACTGTGTGTCGATGCTCTGCTTCTCGAATATTTTGTACATGTTCACCCGCGAACAGCCATACTCGCGTGAGAGCCACGAGACGCTCCGTCCCTGCTCCTCCATCTGCTGACGTATCACGCTGCCTATGTGCATGCTGTTCCCCTTCCTGCTACCTGCGCCTGCGGACACAGAAAAAGCGTGGTCGCTCTTCCCTGTCACCCGTTCCGCAAACCTGGGCTACAGGTATAGTTGCGATGAAAAAGGGGTGTCTATCTGCGGTAGATGACTTTTCCGTCGCGCTGAATGTTTGCCAGCAACTTCGGGTTGGTCACCTTTTCGTCTATCAGGGTGTCAAAGAAATATGGTATGTGCGATTCGTATAGCTTGTCGTTGATGACTGCCAGACTATAGCCATCTCGTCGTCATACACATGTGCAGTCTTGTTCCTTGCGTCAATCATGTCAAGCCATGCCTCGCCATTGTCAATCAGTGTCATGGCCATCGCGTGGCGTACTACGTCTTTCGACCCCATTATCTGAACGATGCCATTCTCCTTCTCATAGCTCATCATCAGCTTCCAGGCCATCTCGTAGGTAAACTCGAAACGCTTATCGTTCCACGGTCAGCCCTATGTCGGTGGTGCCGGGAAGAAGTGTGTTGCGCATGGCGTGGGCGACGGTGACGGTGAGGGTGTCGTCGGCGAAGAGCGTCAGGGGGTGCAGGGGCTGCTCGTAGGTGAAGATGGTGGTGCCGCTTCCGCGCATGTCGCCCTTCGCGTCGGTGATGGCAAGGGTGAGCGTGTCGTGGCGGTCTACGGCGCTGCGTGCCGTGCGGCAGTGAGCTACGAGCTTGAGGTGGGTGTAGGGATAGTCGTTGGTGGCACGCAGGCCAAGGGTGAGTGCGTAGACGGCACTGTCGGCGACAGCCGCCTGGAAGGAGACGGAGTCGTGCTGCATCCAGCCGTCAGCGCCCGTCGGCTCGTAGTGGCTGTAGACAGGGCGCTGACCGCAGGAAATGCAACAGATGACAATGCTTAATGCACAATGCTTAATGCTTAATGGATGGCGCATCACTCCTAACTCTCCTTGCTCTCCTTGGTTTCTTTGTTCTCCTTGGGGTCCTTACTCTCCTTGGGCTTCGGCTTGTTGTTCTTTTTCTTCTTCTTTTTCTTTGCTTTGTCGAAGCGGGTGATGCTGTCGCCTGCCAGCAGGTCGGCTGAAGGCTCTGGCTCCTTGCGCTGGTCGTCAGACTGCAGGTCGATGGGCTTCTCGCCGCGCTTGTTCATCTCTATGATTTCCTTTGCCCTTTCAGCAGTGATGGTCTCGAGGTTTGCTGCCACGCGCTTGTCGGTGCTGTAGGTGATGAGTCCGGCCAGGATGTCGCTCTTGAAGTAGAAGTAGTCAGCGTCCTGCGTCTGCAGCACGATGTCGCGGTTGGGCAGCTTCCGTCCGTGCTCCATGTAGTCGTCCACCTCGTAGTTGAGGCAGCACTTCAGCTTGGCGCACATGCCAGCGAGCTTCTGCGGGTTGAGCGAGATGTCCTGGAAGCGTGCCGCGCCTGTCGATACGCTGACGAAGTTCTTCATCCACGTGGCGCAGCACAGCTCTCGTCCGCAGGGTCCGGTGCCGCCGATGCGTCCCGCCTCCTGTCGTGCACCTATCTGCTTCATCTCTATGCGCACGTGGAAGGCGGCAGCGAGGTCCTTGATGAGCTGTCGGAAGTCGACGCGCTCGTCGGCGATGTAGTAGAAGATGGCCTTCTGTCCGTCGCCCTGGTACTCCACGTCGCCAATCTTCATCTTCAGTCCGAGGCCCTTGGCAATCTCTCGGCTCTCTATCATCGTCTCGTGCTCACGTGCCTTTGCCTCGCGGAACTTCTCCATGTCGCTCTGTCGTGCCAGCCGGTAGATGCGCTTGATGTCGTCGGCGCTCTTCAGGTTCGCCTTCTTTATCTGGAGGTAGACGAGTCTTCCGGTGAGCGTGACCACGCCGATGTCGTGTCCCGGGCTGGCCTCCACGGCCACGATGTCGCCCTTCTTCAGCGGCAGGTTGTTCACGTTGTGATAGTATGCCTTGCGTGTGTGCTTGAACTGCACCTCCACGAGGTCGGTGCTCTCTGCGTTGCCTGGCACGTCGGCCAGCCAGTCGTAGGTGTTCAGCTGTCGGTCCTGTCGTCCGATGGCGGCGGCGCACAGTCCGCGGTCACAGCCGGTACGTATGGGGTGTTCTTTCTTTTCTTCCATTATGTTGTAAGTAACTATTATTATATATATGTGTGTGCTATGGTGTCTGTCGGATGAGTACGGCCATCTGTAGCGCGAGGTGGAAGAACACGAACTTGGCGTTGGCGTTCTGTCCGATGTCGCGGATGGCGAGGTTGATGAGCTCGTTGAACTCGAGGATGTTCGCCTCGTTGATGAAGCGTGCGAACTTGTTGGCGAAGTTCTCCTCCTGCAGTGTCATGTAGTTTAGGTCCTGCTGTCCGAAGTTGAACATGAAGCTTTCGCGCAGCATGCGCAGGGTGTATGCAAGGAAGCGCTTCTGCTTCTCGCGTCCGAATGATGCCAAGGTCTCTGTCCATGCCTTCATTCCCTTGACGTCGCGCAGGTAGACCTGTCGCATGACCATGATGAAGAGGTCGAGGAACTGCTCGTTCTCCGTTCCCGCCTGCAGCTCCTGCAGTGCCTTGAGCCATGAGCCGTTGGCGAGTCTGGCCACGCGTATGGCCTGCTGCTCGTCGATGCCGCGTTGTTGCACCAGCGCGTTGCGTATGACGTCGGTGGGCAGTGGCCTGACGTCGATGCGCTGCACGCGGCTGCGTATGGTCTCCAGCAGCATGTGTGGCTGTTCGCAGGCCATGATGAACACCGTCTGCTGTGGTGGCTCCTCGATGAGTTTCAGCAGCTTGTTGGCGCTCTCGCCGTTCATTCGCTCGGGCAGCCAGATGATGCTCACCTTGTAGCCGCCCTGGCTGGACTTGAGGCTGAGCTTGCGCACCAGGTCGTCGCTCTCGCCGGCGGTGATGATGGCCTGCTGGTTCTCGGCGCCGATGGCCGCCAGCCACTGGTCCATGGAGATGTAGAGACCCTGTGTGGTGACGAGGTGGTGCCACTCGCGGGCGAAGTCATCGCTGACGGGCTTGTGGTCGGCACTCATGGAGGGCAGCTTGATGGTGGGGTAGGTGAAGTGGAGGTCCGGGTGAGCCAGGTTCTTGAGCATGGGGGGCTCCGGGGAGGTGGGAGATGAGAGATGAGAGGTGAGAGGTGAGCGTTGAGGATTCAGCAGGTGGCATCCGAAGGCGGTGGCCAGGGCCAGCTTGCCGATGCCGGCGGGACCACAGAGCATGATGGCGTGAGGCAGGCGGTCTTCACTGACCATCTGCAGCAAGCGCTCCTTGCACTCGTCCTGTCCTATCACTTCGTTAAATGTCATAAGCTCCAGTCCTTTTTACATTTTTACACCTTTGCATTTTTACATTTTTGCATCTTTTAATTTCCAATGCTTCCTGCACCCTGTATCATCTCGCCCTGTGACTTCTGCTCCATGAAGTCGTCCTCTATGCGAGTCTGGCGCTGGGTCTGGAACTGCTTGTTGGTGTTGCCGAAGGTGTAGGTGGCGGTGAGGCTGACGCGGTAGATGGGCACACGGATGTTCATGTGGTTGACGAAGTCCTTGCCGCGGCTCATCGTCTCCATCTTCAGGCATCCGCCGTCGTTGAGTCCTGTCAGTCCCTGTACGCCGATGGAGAGCTTGTCCTTGAAGAAACTCTTCGTGATGTTGCCGATGAGCAGGTTGGCTCCTCCGCTCCATCCCTGCAGGGTGTACGACTTCGACTGTGTCACGAGATAGGCGCCGAGCTTCAGCTGCCAGGGCAGCGTCTGTTGCAGTCCGGCCATGGCGTTGGCCTGCCATCCGCTGTTGCGTGCGTCGAGCTCGTTTGAGCGCAGGTCCACATAGCTCACTCCGCCGTTGACGAAGAGCCTGGTGTTCTTGTGGACGAGCCAGTTGGCGTAGCCCCTGAGCGCGGTGAGATGGCGCTTGACAATGTTTCCGTAGGTGGTGTTGAGGTATGTGCCGTCGTCGAAGCTGTACTGCTCGATGCCGTTGTCGGTGAAGTTATGGCTCAGGTTGATGTTGAGCATCAGCTTCTGGCTGAATGCGTTGAACACCAGTGCCACGTTGTGGGTCTTCTCCACGTCGAGGTTGGTGTTGCCGTATGTCAGCGCCGTTGGGCTTGAGCGGTCGATATAGGGGTTGAGGTAGGTGATGCCCGGCCTTGAGATGCGCATGTTGTAGGTCAGTCCGATGTTGCTCGTCGGTGCCAGCGTGTAGCTCAGGCTTGCTGACGGCACCAGGTTGCCATAGTCCTTCTTGAAGTCCTGTCCGTGGCCCAGGTGGTATTCTATGTCCTGCCACGTGTGTTCGTAGCGCAGTCCTGCCTTGGCGCCCATCATGCCCCACTTGGCCTCATACTCGGCGTAGGCCGCTGCAATGTTGTTGCGGTGCTCATAGTCCATGCTCATGTCGGCATTGTAGGTCATGGGCGAGTCCGGTCCGTCGTAGAGATAGTACTTGGCATCGCTGGTGGCCTTGCGCAGCTGCAGCTTGGCTCCGATGTTGAGGGTGCTGGCGATGGAGCCAGCTGTGGCGATGGGGGAACCATCGCCCGCTGTGCCGAGGGGCGTGGTGAAGTCCGCCTGCACGGTGTGGTCGGTGGTCTTCTGGCGGTTGTCCGAGTAGCGGTCGGTGATGTCGAAGGGCATTCCCGGCACGTCGTCGAAGTCGTTGTTCGTCTCGCTGTGCGTGGGGTCGTAGCTGAGCTGGTAGATGACGGCTATCCAGCTGGTGCGCTGCCGGTTGAAGAAGCGCTGGTAGTCGAGGCTGCCGTTGAAGCCCGTGTTGCTGTTCTTCATATACACGTCGTTGCCGTAGTTCTTTCCGAGTGCGGCGCTCAACGGCATGCCCATGCTGGTCTCTGTGCGGCCCGTGTTCTTCATGCTCATGGATGTCACCTCGGCCGAGAGGCTGACGCTGCTCATGGAGTCCAGCTCGTAGCCCAAGGACAGGCTGCCCATGGTGAAGGGAATCTTCGTCTTGGTGCGGCTCTCGCTCGTCTGGTTATACAGCTGCTGGTCCATGACGGTTGTCACCTTTGTCGTGCCAGGCTCCATCTGCTGCTGTATGACGTTGGCGCTGTAGGTGAGGCGTCCCTGCTGTCCGCTGAGGAAGAGCGCGGCCCCCCATCCCTTGTTGCCCACGTCGGCGCGCAGCGTGCCGTTATATCCGTTCATGTCGGTGGTGCCCATCACCTCCTTGTTCAGCACGATGTTCAGCACGCCGCCAGCCCCCTCGGCATCGTACTTCGCTCCCGGGTTGGTGACCACCTCGATGTTCTTCACCGTGGTGGCCGGCATGCTCTTGAAGATGGCCGATGGGTTGCTGCTGAACATGACGTTGGGCTTTCCGTCAACGTAGACCTTGAAGGCCGACGAGCCGTTGACACTGATGTTGTCCTGTCCGTCGACGGTCACCATGGGCACCTTGCGCAGCATGTCGAGCACGGTAGACACCTTGGCATCATCGTCCTCGCTGACGTTGTAGGTCATCTTGTCGGTCTCCATCTTCACCAGCGGCTTCTGTGCCACGACGACGACGCTCTCCAGCTCGTTGGCGTTCTCAGTGAGGTAGATGGTGTCGACCCTGAGCGTGCCGCCCTTGAGGTCGATGGGCACCTGCACCTCGTTCTTGCCCATGCTGCTGACGCAGAGCGTGTGCTTGCCCTGTCCGCTGACGACCTGGCTGAAGTTGCCATCCACGTCGGTCAGGAACATGGCCGCAGCCTTGTCGGTGTTGCCCTGCTTGAAGATGCGTATGGTGGCAAACGGTTCGCCCAGCTGTTGTGCCTTGTCCATGACGGTGCCCGTCACGGTGGTCTGTGCGCTGGCAGTGATGGCCGTCAGCAGCAACAGCGATGTAATGATGGTCTTGAGTCTCATATCCTTTCTATTGCTTTGAGAGCAGTTCGACGGCCTTCTTCACCATCTCGCTATCCTCGTTCATAATGGCGTAGTATTCGCTCATGTCCCACAGGTCGCGTGCTATGAGCGCCTTCATCTGCAGGCTCAGCAGCGGCAGGGTCTTCTGGCGCTCATCGTCGCTGCTCACCTTCACGCCCTGCTTCTCGCCCTCGGCTATGGTGGCGTCGAGCGTTGCCTTCGGCACAGTGAAGCGCTGCCTGAAGTCCTCGAAGGTGGCGTAGTCGGCCTTGAGTCGTTCACGGTTGTTGTCGACATAGTGCAGCGTCTGCTGTATGATGATGCTCTTTGCCGCCAGCTCGCGGTGCAGGCGTGTATAGTGTGCGGTGTCCTGCGGCACGAAGTAGTCGGGCGTGATGCCACCGCCACCGTAGACGGCACGGTGCAGTCGCAGCGTCTCAAAGCGCAGCGAGTCAGCATAGTGTATGCTGTCGGCGCTGGTCAGCTCGCCGCTCTTCAGACGGTTGAGGATGTCCTCCTCGTAGCTCTTCTTGTTGCCCTTCTCGTAGGGCTTCTGTATGCAGCGCCCCGAGGGGGTGTAGTAGTGTGCCATGGTCAGGCGAATCATCGAGCCGTCGGGCAGCTCGATGGGTCGTTGCACCAGTCCCTTGCCGAAGGTGCGTCGCCCCACGACGACGGCGCGGTCCTGGTCTTGCAGGGCACCGGTGACGATTTCAGCCGCCGAGGCCGAGAACTGGTCGACGAGCACCACCACGCGGTGGTCGGGCGCCTGCAGTGGTGTCTCGTTGCCCTGCCGGTGCAACCGGAAGGCACCGTTGGCGCTGGCCTTGTAGTCACGGCGCGGCACGGTGCGCCCGTTGGTATAGACGATGAGGTCGCCCTGCTCAAGGAACTCGCCGGCCAGGTCGGCCGCCGCCTGCAGGTATCCGCCGCCGTTGCTCTGCAGGTCGAGCACCAGGTCGTCCATGCCCTGCAGCGTCAGCTTCTTCATGCTTTCGAGGAACTCCTTGTAGGTCGTTGCCGAGAAGCTGCCTATGCGTATGTAGCCGATGGTGGGCGTGAGCATATAGGTGGCGTCGATGGAGTAGACGGGAATCTTGTCACGCACCACGTCGAAGCGCAGCGTGTCGCTGATGCCGCGTCGCACCACCTTCAGCTGTGCCACGGTGCCCTTGGGCCCGCGCAGGCGTCGCATGATTTCTTCTTTCGACATCTTCACGCCGGCGATGGCGGTGTCGGCCACGGCCACGATGCGGTCGCCGGCCACGATGCCCACCTTCTCAGACGGGCCCTTGCTGACGGGCTGTATGACCATCAGCGTGTCGTCGACCATGTTAAACTGCACGCCGATGCCCTCGAAGCTGCCGTTGAGCGGCTCGGTGAGCTGCTTCGTCTCCTTCGGGTCGCTGTAGGTGGAGTGAGGGTCGAGTTTCTCCAGCATGCCGCGTATGGCGTCCTCCACCAGGCGGTCGCCGTTGACGCTGTCGACGTAGAGCGCCTCGATGGCCGAGAGCGCCATGTGCATCTTCCTTATCCTGTCCATCTCGGTCGAGCGTTGTGCACTGATGGTGCCCAGCAGCAGCAGCGTCATGGCCGTGAGTGTGATGATTCGTTTCATGTGTCTGTTTTTTTGCGCAATTTGGGTGCAAAATTAGGAAAAAAAATCGACATACATGATAGAGGGGACTAAAAAATAACTATTTGCAACGAAAAGTTAACCCTTGGTAACGATTGCCCGTTTCACCCGTCGGCCGTCCCGTTTTGACCCACCCCTCACGTTGAGACATTTTGAAGGTGCACTTTGCGCGCGCGCACGCGAGAAAAGTCGCGACTGATGACAGCCAGGCATGGAGATAATTTCGTAAAGCGGCTCCTGGCTGACATAACTCATGGAGTTATTCCCATAAAGTGGCCACTTTTTTCAACCATTCGGCCACTTACTCACTTCGTTTCGGTCGATGATACGCTAAAGCGTGTTTAAGAAAACAAATGAAAACCCTAAAAACAAATAAAAACAAGTTGTTTTTTCTTGTTTTCTTTGTTTTTCTTTGTTTTTTTACAAGACGCGTAGCGCTAAGAAATACCTGCGAAACATTTATAGCCATTCTCCGCACCTCCGTCCCCCCGGGTCAACCGTCAATCGTGGAAGTTGGCCGCCACGGTGAAGGCGGTGGTCCAGGCAACCTGGAAGTTGAAGCCCCCCGTGACGCCGTCGATGTCAAGCACCTCGCCGGCGAAGAACAGCCCGGGCCGTGTGCGGCTCTCCAAGGTGTTGGGGTTGACCGCCGACAGCGCCACGCCTCCGCAGGTGACGAACTCGTCACGGTGGGGCGCCCGTCCGCTGATGCGGTACTCGTCGGCCATGATGGCGCTGACAAGGCGTCGCTGCTCCTTCGTGTTCAGACTGCCCCATGGTGCCTGTGCCGCCCGCTGCCCGAGGACCTTTGCTGCGAGGTAGGCCCACAGCCGCTGCGGCAGTGCGAGTGGCGCCACTGTGGGCACGAGCCTGTGGGCACAGGTGCGCATCATCGTGGCGATGGCCTCGGCCGCCTCGCCCTCGGTGGCGCTGGCCCAGTTCACCATCAGTGGCGACTGGTAGGCAGCCTCGGCCAGATGGCGTGTGGCATAGCTCGACAGTCGCAGGATGGCCGGTCCGCTCATGCCCCAGTGGGTGATGAGCAGCGGTCCGTCAGCCCGTAGCTTCGTGCCGGGGATGAGCACCGTGGCCCGCTCAGCCACCGTGCCCATCAGGGCATGCAGCTGTTCGTCGGCTATGCTGAAGGTGAAGAGCGACGGCACCGGCTCGACGATGTCCTGCTGCAGCCACAGCAGCCCGTCGCGCCGTGGCTGTCCGCCGGTGGTGACGCAGATGGCATCATAGCCCGTCAGGCCGCTGAGCGAGCTGACGGTGCTGCCCGTCCTGACGTCGATGCCCAGGCGGCGCGCCTCGCTGAGGAAGAGGCCGCTGATGGTGCGGGCATCCTGTGAGCGGGGAAACACGCAGTGGTCGGCCTGGGCTACCAGGGGCACGCCGCGCTGCTCGAACCACTGCCAGGCCTGCCGCTGGTCGAAACGGCCGAAGAGCCGCTTCATCAGGCGGTGGCCGCGGGGGTACACCGCCTTCAGGTCGTTCACGTCCTCGAAGGTGTTCGTCACGTTACAGCGTCCACCACCAGAGAGCTCCACCTTGCGCAGCACCCGTTGGGCCCGTTCCATGATGGTCACCTCTGCCTGTGGACATCGTTCTTTCAGATTGATGGCGAGGAAGAAGCCCGCCGCGCCACCGCCTATGATTGCTACTCTCATTGTCTCCAGATGAAGGTTTGTACCAGTCCGCGCACCACCAGATAGGTGACGAGCGCCAGCCAGAGGGCGTGGTTGCCCCACAGTGGCGACAGCGCGAACCACAGTGTGAAGAAGGCCAGCGCCGCCCAGAAGCATGCGGCGAGCATGCCGCGCGAGCGCGTGGTGCCGATGAAGATGCCGTCCCAGACGAAGGCCGCCATGCCCGCGAAGGGGATGAGGACGGCCCATGGCAGATAGGTGAGGGCGGTGCTGACCACGGCGTCGTCGCTGGTGAGCAGGCTGAGCAGCGTGCTGCCACCCAGGGCGTAAGCCGTGGTGAAGAGCAGTGCCACGCCCATGCCCCAAGCAAAGAGGCGCCTCACCGTGAGGGAGAGCATGGGGCGGTCAGCGGCACCGAGGTAGCGTCCAGCCAGTGCCTCGCCGGCATTGGCAAAGCCATCGGTCATGTAGCTGTAAATCATGAAGAGCTGCATGAGCAACGTGTTGGCCGCCAGGACGAGCGCTCCCTGGGCCGCTCCTGCCGAGGTGAAGTAGAGGTTGACGCTGACCAGACAGACGGTGCGCAGGAAGATGTCGAGGTTGAGACGGAAGAAACGCCCGATGCCCTGGCGCAGCTGTGCCAGCGTGGGCCGGTGGCGGCGCAGCAGGTCGCCATAGTGGTGGCCCGCCATGAGCAGTGTGGCCGCGAAGGCCAGCCACTGCGCCACAAGGGTGCCCGTGGCCACGCCCTTGACGCCCCATCCGAGGACCACCACGAGCAGCAGCGACAGTGAGATGTTGATGATGTTCTGGCCAATGGCGATGAGCATCGGCACCCGTGTGTTCTGCATGCCCACCAGCCAGCCCGTCAGCGCAAACTGTCCCAACACGGCGGGGGCGCCCCACACGCAGATGTAATAGTAGGGGAAGCACAGCTGTGCCACGTCGGCCGTGGGCTGCATCATCCAGAAGGTGAGCAGCTGCAGCGGCCACTGCAGTGCGACGATGGCCAGGCCGCTGACGATGCCCACCAGCAGGCCGCGCCACAGGGTGACGGCCACCTCGTCGCTGCGCTGCGCTCCGTAGGCCTGCGCCGTCAGTCCGCTGCTGCCCATGCGCAGGAAGCCGAACAGCCAGTACATGGTGTTGAAAATCATCGACCCCACGGCGATGGCGCCAATGCTGGTGGCACCACCCACATGGCCCATGATGGCCACGTCGCACAGCCCCAACAGCGGCACCGTGATGTTCGACACGATGCTGGGCAGGGCTAAGCGGAGGATTTGACGGTCAAGGGGGGACACTGGGAGTTCTGGGGCTTCTGGGAGTACTGGGAGGGCTGGGAGTTCTGGGAGGACTGGGAGAGCTGGGGCTTCTGGGAGTTCTAGGAGAGCTGGGAGGACTGGGAGGACAGGGAGAGCTGGGAGGACTGAGAATTCTGGGAGGACTGGGAGGGCTGGGAGAGCTGGGATTAGTGGGACTGATGGGAGTGATGGGGGATGCCGGCACGTGACTTGATGCTGTCGGGAACCTGAGGGCCGTTGTTCAGCCAGGTGTTGCCGGGACCATTGGCATTCTTGAGATATTTCTTGCTGGGGGTCCAGTTGTTGCGCACGGTGATGTAGCTGCTGCCCTCGTCGGTGTAGAGATAGAACCAGTGGTCGGGGTCGTGCACATAGGACGGCGTATAGATGCTGTCCACCACGTTCTCCTCGATGGTGGAGTGGGGCTGGGCACCGAGGGTGTAGATGCCCGCCGTGTCATACATGTGACGGGCATAGTGGTGGATGTAGTTGGCACGCACCACATTGTTGGCCATGGCGCAGGGCTGCTGGTTCCATCCCCAGCCTAAGGAGATGCCCGTATAGCTGACATTCGAAATCTCGTTGTGCTCGATGCGGATGTCGCGCACGTAGCCCGCAGCGATGCCGATGGTACCCCAGTCCTCGTTGGCGGCATCGTCGATGCGGTTGCCACTGATGGTGAGCCCCGTGCAGATGCTGCGGCGGTCGGCAGGGTCGTAGGGACGGTGTGCCTCGTGCCCCTCGGGACTGAAGGCGCCGGCGAGGATGGCCGTACCGCCGATGTCGCTGAACGTGCAGCGCTCGACGCTTCCGCCATGGGTGTAGTGATGGTAGTCGAGGGCCGTGGAAGCCGTATGGCGGAAGGTGCAGTCCACGAGGGAAAACCTCGTGGCACAGCTGACCGTGACAGCGGCGGCAGGACGGCCCACCCATCCCTGGTTGTCCAGCTTGTGGTCGCCGTTGGGACGGCTGATTTGTGGGCGAATCTTGTAGGCCTCGGTCATGAACATGCCGGCCTGTAGCGGGGCATGGCCCATGATGCTTGGCCGCAGCCATGTGCTGTGCTCGAAGGTGATGCCCTCAAGGGTGATGTCACTCACCGGCTCGTCGGGCGTGCCCTCGGTCATCAGCAGCGTCTCCAGGGCCGGAGCCACCACCTCAGCCGTGCGCAGGTCCTCGCCGGGCAAGGGCATATAATAGAGCTTGCGCGCCTGCGTGTCGAGCCACCACTCGCCTGGCTCGTCCAACAGACAGCGGGCACCGGTGAGGTAGAAGGGCGAGTTGTGGCGACCGTCGGGCGTCACCATGGGCGACGGCCACGGGTGCATGAAGTGGATATGGCTCTCAGGCTGGTGGAACGACAGAGCGGCGGAGTCGCCCTGCACACGGATGTCCTTGATGCGCAGGTTGGCCACACACCACATCTCGTGGAGGACCATTTCGAGAGGTGAGTGGTGAGAGGTGAGAGGTGAGTGGTGGGAGGTGTGAGGTGAGAGATGGGCTACCGCTTCGCGAGGCACGTAGATGATTTCCTGCTGCTTGTCGATGCTGAGGATGCGGTGCATTTGTTCGAAGTCGCTGACGTCACGCGCGCGGACGGCCTTCTTGCCGTTGACCCACAGCTGGCGGAACTCCAAGGGACGGCCGTTCCACAGTGGCACGTCGGCCACCCATAGGCGTCCGTTACGGCGCCAGCCCTTGATGGCGACACCCCCGCTGAGGCGCACATCGCCCTGGGCAATGATGCGTGTGCCGTTGTCCTCAGGTCGCAGGACGACGGGTTGCGTCAGGCGATAGGTGCCAGGCTGGAGGACCAGGACGGGGGAACCGTCCTGCACACTGCCTTGCAGACGGGCCAGGCGGGCCTGCTGCAGGGCCTGCTCGATGGTGTATTCGCCAGGCTCCACGTTGATGGTGAGCGCTTTGCTCTGGGCAAGGGCCTGCTGGGCGAGCAGACAGAGGACGAAGGAGAGGAAACGGACTGTCATCTTTGTCATAGTGGTTTGTGTGTTATTCCCAGTTGTCGGTGCGGAAAGAGCTGACAGGCAGCCCATCGTGCATGAGGTCGCCCACCACCCAGTCGTGGAAGGCATAGCGCACGGCCACGGGCTTGGGCACCTCGCTGCTGCGTACGTAGACGCGGTTGCGGTTGACCCATGCCTTTGCAGGATGGAATACCCTGTCAGCGCCAGCCACCTCGAAGTTACGGCCTGTCGTGGGACCGTCCTCAAAGTAGACCCACTCCTTCGAGCGGTCGAAGGCCACGACGGCGGTGTCGCCCCGGAACTCCACAGAAGCGTAGGTGGCGAAGTCGGGAAGTCCCTTCTGCTGATAGGTATGTGCAAGGGCGAGCAGGGCCAGGCGCTCGCCGGCCTGCCGCTTCTTGCGTGGGTGTATGCCATAGCGCAGACCGGCGTCGAGGAGGCAGGCCATGCGGGCGTTGGGAATCATCGTCTCGGCTTTCAGCTGCTGTTCACGCAGGTACTGGCTGCCTTGCCAGTCGATGAGGCTGTAGTCGTAGGGCGCTATCTGGCAGTAGTAGAACGGGAAGTCGCCCTGCTGCCACTCCTCGCGCCAGCCCTGCACCATGCGTGCCAGCAGGGAGGCATAGTATTGGTAACGCGGCACGTTGTCTTCGCCCTGATACCAGATGGCACCGCGCAGGGCATAGCCCACGAGGGGGGCCAGCTGTCCGTTGTAGAGGGCCGTGGGACAGCGCTGCTGCAGGCGCTGCACGTCAGCGGCGGTGATGGTCTGCTGCACCTGTGGGAAGTCACGCAGCCAGTCGCCCTTCATCCATGCCTCGCAGGCCGAGCCGCCGAAGCTGGTGCTGATGAGGCCCACGGGCACGCCGAGCTGTCGGCGCAGGGCACGGCCGAAGTAATAGGCAGTGGCTGAGAAGTCGCGCACACTGCCGCTGGTGGCCTCGCTCCATTGTCCCGTGACGTCGTCGGCAGGCGTGAGCGACGGGTGGCGCTTGACGGTGAAGAGCCGCAGCTGCGCGTCGTTGCAGTTGAGCAACTCCTCGGTGGTGCCCTCCACGGGCTGCGCCTTGAAGCCTTTCATCTGCATCTCCATGTTCGACTGGCCGCTGCACAGCCACACCTCGCCGATGAGGACGTTGCGGAGGATAGCCCCCCCCGGCCCCCCCAGGGGGGGGTGACTAAGGGTAAGGTAGGCTCCCTTCTCCCCCCCCAGGGGGGGCTGGGGGGGGCTTATGGTAATCTCGTAGGGACCACCGGCCTCGGGCGTGTGCAGTGTCACTTCGAAGCGGCCCTTGTTGTCAGCCCGGGTGCTGTATGGCTTGCCGTCCCATGAAGGGGTGACGGTCAGTGCCTGCCCCGCATCGGCCCAGCCCCAGAGGCGCACCTCCGACTCCCGTTGCAGCACCATGCCATCGCTGAAGAACTGCGGCAGGCGCACCTGCGCATCAACGGTCAGTGGCAAGTAGAAAACAATGAGTAATAACAGCGTACGTATCATCATAATAGGTCTAATCATATCTCTCATCTCTCATCTCTCATCTCTCAACTCAACCGGCCCCAGCAGTCCGGCAGGCAGCAGGTCGTCGCCCTTGGTGCGGTAGCGGGCGTTGGTCCAGATGCCGTCGAAGGGTGGCGTGCCCCGGTCGGCACCGCGCAGGGCGTTGTGCCAGGTGTTCACCACCTCAACCACCAGCTTGTTCTTGCCTTGGCGCAGATGGTCGGTGACGTCGACCTGATAGGGCGGCATCCACAGGATGCCCAGGTCGGCATCGTTGAGCCACACATGAGCCACGTCGCGCACGTCGCCCAGGTCGAGTACGACGCGGTTGAGGATATTCTCACTGCGGTAGCGAAGCGTGGTGCCGTAGCGCACATGACCGCTGTAGTAACGGATGGCGTTGTCTGGATGGTCGGCCCATGAGAAGAGTGTGTCGCTCTTCAGCTTCTTGCCATTCTCTTCGAACAGTAGTTGCCAGCCATTGGTCTTCCATTTGAAGACGGGCTGTTGCGTGTCGGGGTCCAACGCCGGATAGTGCCAGCGGGCGGTGAGCTGAAGCGTGATGCTATCTTCGCCGAAGAGGACGAAGAGCGACTGCCGCGGCTGCAACCTGACGCTCAGCACGGTGAGGGAGTCGCTTTTGATGATGTCGTTCACGTCGATGAAGTAACGGTCTGCCATCGGGTCGTAGAACATGACGTTCTTGGTGGCGCAGCGGAATGTTGCCGTGAAACGCTGTTCGTCGTCGTGCTGGTTGCTGATGAAGTAGATGTCCTTCGCACCGTCGCGGCGATGACAGTAGGCGATGCCTGGCGGCAGCTGTACGTCGGGCAGCAGACCGTCGATGGTTGCCATGTGTACAGGCTGCTCAATGAGGGTGACCCCCTGTCGGCGCAACTCGCTGATGCGCCGTTGGGCACTGTCGCTGACGGACACCGATGGCGGGATGACAAGCGCGCGGTAGCCGAAGGGACGGTGTAACAGGGCATCGGGGTTCATGGAGTCGTAGCTGTAGCCCCCCAGGGCGTTCACCCAGTCGGCAGGGTCGGCAATGACGGTATGGCGCACGCCCACGGGACTCTCCTCCATGGGCAGTCCCACGTTGGCCATGCGGCCATGCTCCGCCTCGACGCGCTCCTTGCCGATGAGACCCGGCAGCATGTCGGCAAGCTGTTCCGGGCGCCAGGCACGGCGCGGCATGTCGTCGCCCGTATAGACGGCGAGGTCAGCCACCGGCACGCCACGCTGCAGATAGCGCTGACAGCGGGTGATGTAGTCCACCAGTGCCCTGGCCTCGGGAAACCATGTCTGGTCACGCTGGAAGAAGAGACCGATGCCGTCGAGCGTCATGCCGGGCTTCTTGTCCGTCCACGGGTTGTGGGTGAAGACATGGAAGAACAGGCGGTTTATGCCGAGGGCGAAGTTGCGGTCGAGCAGCGTCTTGATGCTGGCCGGCGTCTCGTCCCACACGCCGCGCACCTCAGTGAATGCCTCAGCCTGGACGATGGGCTTGCCATAGACGTGTGCGCCGCTGATGGCATCGAGCATGTCGTTGGGCTTGTCGTGGGTGGGTGAGTTCAGCCAGAACTCGCCCATGGGCATGTCAGCATGCTTGTAGTGCTCCATGCCGTCGGAGACCATCGTCGGGGCGACGCTCTCGCAGGACAGCTGTACGCCGTAGTGGCGTGCCCTGGCGGCGACGGTGGTGAAGAAGACCTCCTGCAGCAGGTCGTTGATGGTGAGGCGGATGTCGCGCAGCACCTGCTCGCTGCTGAGCCCCAGCGCCTGTGCCTCGGGCATGGCATCGATGGGGATGCCGGCATAGACGGGCAGGAAGGGCAGCAGGTCGTAGCCGCGACGCTGCCGGAACTCATGGGCGAAGGTGCTGCTCCAGTTCTGTGAGCCACACTCCCATGAGTCTACATGCATGTATCTCAGCGCTGCGCTGTGAGGGCGTTGCGTGAATAGTGCGAACCAGTGGTCAAGCTGCTTGGTGACGGCCTCGGCTGAGAACTTGTCGCACTCCAGGCCCTTGCCGCCGCCCGCCGTAGCGTTGGTGTGGCCGGTGGAGGCGTGCCCGATGCGCAGGATGCGCACTTGTTTCGTGTTGAGAGGCTTTTCGCCTGCGGCCATGGAACTGTCGCTCAACGCTAAGCGCTCCTCACTCAACCTATGGACGGGCTGGCGCCAGAAGCTGCCGTTGAGGCTTTCGTACTGGTCGATGACGGGCTGGCCAGAGAGACGGATGTCGTTAAGCTTCAACGCCGGGCTCCATTTGGCGGCGTCAAGGTCCTCGGCGCCTGGCTCGCTGCCGGCCGGCGTCCAGACAAAGCGGAAATGACGGGCTGTGGTCTCAGGCAGCGCATAGGTGTAGTGGTTGGCATTGTGGCGCAGGGATAGCGCCGTGTTGGTGTTCTGCCAGCCCTGGCGCGGCGGCGTGAGCTGGCGCACGTCGGAAAACGACGTGCCGCTGTCGTCGGTGCTGGCCTGGACGAGCAGACGCTGCGACTGGATGTTGTTCGCCGAGGGGAAGACCTGGATGCTGCGCACGGTGACGGGATGGTCGTAGGTGTACTGGATGTAACCGGGCTCCTTGGCTCGGAATGTGCCTTTCTCGTCGCGCTGTATGGTGCCGCTGACGGTGGGCTTCTCGTCGCGCTGGATGGCGTTGCTGGGGGTGGGGGCGATGGCATCGCCCCATACTGGACAGAGGTAAGTGGCAATGTCCTCGTAGTAGGTGCCAGGGGTGACGGCAGGAGCAGGCAGCAGCTCTGCCGGAAGCGTGACCCGCTTGGGATAGTATGTCCCCTCCGTGGAAAACCGTGTCAAACCGTGGGCATCAGTCTCTTCCGTGAGAAACTGTGTCACACCTTGGCTGAAGCTGATGAGGGTGTCGCTCCACACCACCTGTTGCATGGACTCTGCCGGGGTAATCCAGGGACCGCCAGCCAAGGCAAAGCCGTCGCAGATGTGGATGCCCAACTGCAGCCCGAGGCTGTCGGCCTGCTGCATGGCATAGTCGATGAGCTGCCAGAAGCGGGGCGTCAGCTGTTGTGCAGGCGCCGTCGGCAGCTGGGGAAGGGTGGCGGGGGCCTCCTCAGTGCCACGTATGGGCATGAGGTAACAGCCGCCCATTCCCACATCTTTCATGGCTTGCAGGTCGGCCTTGATGCCTGCCTCGCTCACGGCACCATACATCCAGTACCAGAAGGTCCAAGGACGGGCGGTGTCATGTGATTGCGTTGACAACGCAATATACCAGGCAAAGAGAAGGAGGACTGTTCTTTTCATTCAAATCTGAGGATGGCGCTGATGGCTCTCTTGCCTTTGCTCCAGTGAGGCTGGGCCGACGGGCCGTTGAGGTCGGTGGTGTTCACCTTGTTGCGCACGGCGGGGATGACTTCAAGCAGGGCGATACCCGTCTCGGGGAGTGTGTAGAGGATATGGTCGCGGCCGTCGCGCGGGGTGAAGATGCCGATATACGTAGGTTCTTGTAGACTGTGTGCCGGTGAGATGCCGATGGTGCCCTCGCTGGTTTGCAGCTGCATCCACTGCACGCCAGCGAAGTAGCCCTTGAACTCAGGGTATTCCCAGCTCTCGCCGGGGATGGGGTCGTTGTAGTCTGTCTGCCAGTAGCCGTACTGCGGCCCTTCCATGCGGTTTTGCCACACGCGGTAGGGGCCGCGGCCCACCCAGCGCTTGCCCTTGACCAGCTGCTCGGGGTAGTCGAAGCAGATACCCATCAGGTCTACCACGCCGTTGAACATCGTCTCCGCTGAAAGCAGGACACTGCCGTCGTCGAAGAAATGCCAGTCGACCTGCTGCAGGCTGCCATGGCGATAACGGGCGATGAGATGGCCGTTGTCAGTCAGCTCAAAGCCGGCGAAAGCTCCTTGGTCTTGATAGACTGTGTATTGCGTCTTCTTTTGGAAAGCCTGCTTGTCGTCATGATTGTAAAAGCCGTCGTCGCTGCGGTCGGCGCGCTTGGCGGCCACGAAGCGCGGCCCGTTACTGAGACGATAGCTATGGTTGGCGGTCTTCACACCCATGAGGTGCCCGTCCTTCTTCGAGAAAGTGTAAGAAGCCGGACCGACAGTCACCGTGAGTGCATCGTTGGTCTCGCTCTTGGTCAGGGTGTTGACGCCCAGAATGAAATCCGTAGGGAATTGGTGCTCTCTCAGGAAGCGCCATGTCATCACTTCCTGACCGTGCGGGTCAGTAGCAGTGAGCTCAAGCAGGCTGCCGCTGCCTTTGGGCAGGGGAAGGGTGACGCTTTCGCCTGGCGCCGTCGAAGGCAATGTGATGCTGCCTTCCGCCACTGTCTCTTCTGCCGTTTCACCGTAGGCGGGCAGGTTGAGCCAGCGATAGTGCAGCCTGCAGTCCTTCAGGTTGGTGAAGTCGTAGGCATTTTTAATGAGAAGCTCCTTGCCAAGCAATAAGTACTGTGAGCTGAACGCGGAAAGACTCGCGTCGGGGGTCGTAATCTGGATGGGGCTCCACACCTCAAGGATGGTATAGAACGAGCCTTCCTTCTCCATGTGCGGACCGACGATGCCGTCGCTGCCGAAGTTGCCGACGGGGTCAAGGAGGTGAGAGGTGGGCTGCGCGGCGTCGGCCCAGTCGGTACGTAATACGGCCTGGTCCATCAGGTCCCAGAGGAAGCCGCCTGCACAGCGTGGGTTTGACATCATCAGCTGCCAGTAGTCCTTCAGTCCGGCACCGTGGCCGCCGTCGTAGAGGCCGTGCAGGAACTCTGTGGGCATGAAGATTTCCTTCTGGCGCATATACTCAGCCGTCTCGCCCCATGAACGGTAATGCTTCGTCTCGAAACCGTTGCGGTTAGCCCAGGGATAGAGCACGACGCGCTGCTGTGGGTCAAGGCGTGAGAACACAGCCTCTAACTCGTAGTTGAAGCCCCCTTCGTTGCCGTTGCTCCAGAAGATGATGCTGGGGTGGTTGACATCGCGCGTCACCATCTCCTCAGCTATCTGTGTGCCAATGATGGTCTCGTGGGCATTGTGCCAGCCAGGCTGCTCGCACTCCACATAAAGGCCCAGAGAGTCGCAGGCATCCAGGAACTCGGGGTCGGCAGGGTAGTGGGAGAGGCGTACAGCGTTCATGTTCATGCTCTTGATGAGCTTCACATCCTCGATGTTCTTGGCCTTCGACAGCGTACGGCCCGTCTCGGGGCGGAATGAGTGGCGGTTGACGCCCTTGAAGATGACCTTCTGTCCGTTGATGAACACGCCGTCCTCTTGGTCGCCGGCGTAGGTGTGGCGGTATTCGATGGTGCGGAAGCCGAAACGCTGGCGCTCCACATGCAGGGTCTTGCCCTGCGCATCGGTCAGCTTGAATACGGCGGTGTAGAGGTTGGGCGTCTCGGCCGTCCACAGCTTGGGATTGCTGACGGTGAAGTCGAGGTGGGCCTGGTCGCTGGCAGTTGTGACGGCCGGGCTGGTAGCCACCTTCTTCCCGTTTGTGTCGATGACATCGACACATACTGAACCGGCGGGGAGGGCACGGCTGAGGAATACGTCAGCCTGGAAACGGCCGTCCATGCCGGCGTTGACAGCCACTCGGCTGATGTTCTGCATGGGTTTGCTGACGATGAACACAGGGCGCCAGATGCCACCGAAGTTCCAGTAGTCGGCACGGCGCTCGGCCATGTTCACCTGGGCGTTGGCACTCTCCTTGGCCACCTCCACCTCTAAGCGGTTTTTCTTCTCGCCGAAGAACACGCGGTCGGAGACGTCGATGGTATGTCGCGTAAAGCCGCCCTGATAGAGGCCCTTGCCAGCCTTGCGCCCGTTGATGGTGACGTTGGCATCGGTGAACACTGCCTCGAAGACCAGCTGTATCTGTCGGCCCTGCCAGCTCTGCGGCAGGGTGAACACTGTTTTGTAGAACCCCTTCTCGTTGGCAATGCCCTCTGGAGTCGCCTTTCCGTAGAAGCGCATGCCATACTGGTAAGGGCCGAAGCCCTGCAGCTCCCAGCAGGAGGGCACGCCAATCTTGGTCCATTCGCCGCTGTTGCGGCCGTCAGTACACTTGAAGTCCCACTCCACCATGTCGTCACAGCCCGTTCCGCTGAGGTAGAGACGCTCGGTCTCCTGCGCGGCTGAGCTGCTAAATGATAAATGATAAATGAGAAATGATAAAATGAGGCGGCGCATAGTCATTCTTTGTTATTGTAGTGGTTCGTGTCTGTCAGGGTTCATCCGTCGCAGTGATTCTGATGCGTAGCTGGTGTTGCCTTGACTTGTCGATGCTATATTTCTTCAGCACGCCAGGACCGCAGCTGCTGTTGCCAAGCCCCATGACGGCGCAGTCGATGGAGAGGTAGGTCTTGCCCTGGTCTTCGAGCTCGTAGTCGTGGGTCTTGCTGGCGATGTACTGCGCAGAGTAGGGTAGGGCGGAGAACGAGAAGGGCTCGTCGACGGCCTCGATGCGTAGTGTCTTGCCGTCTTTGGCCTTCAGCTCAATCATGGTGCAGTCCTCATGGTTGCCGCTGTCCTGTGGCCGTGGGTAGTGGACGTACTGCTCGCTGACGGTGCTCTTCCACCAGCCCACAGGACATGATGTCTTGCGGTCGGGGTAGTTGTCCCAAGGGCCGCGGCCGTACCATGTCAGCTGCTCATAGTCGCGTGGCAGCTCGATGACAATGCCGAGACGTGGCAGCTCGGGCAGCGTGCCCGTGCAGCTGAACGTGAAGGTGTATTCGTTGCCGTCCTGCTTGGTGTCCATGCGGATGTCCCCTTCTTTCAGGCGCAGCAGCTGGGTGGGGTGGGCAGCGGCGGTGTCACTGCAAAGGGGACTGGTGGTGTCAAGAGCATTGCGCTGCCAGTCTTTGGCCAGCCAGTTGCCGAAGCTGCGGTCATTGTCGGTGGGCGCGCGGAACGCCTGCAGACGGGCGGTGGCGAGGCAACGTGAGAGGTCTGGCGGCAGGGGCTTGTTGCTGGAGCGGCGTGGCTTGTATGACAGCGGCTGTGGCAAGGAGTGACGGCCCTGGCTGTAGACGGCCTGAACCTCGTAGTACTTGGGCGTGCGCGAGCGGTCGCTCATCACGATGCCGTTCAGGCAGAATGCCTTCAGGTTAGGCTTGTCGCCGAAGTCGCCGCCGTAGAGCACCTTCCACTTGCCTTCTTTCCCTTCATCCCTTACCATGATGCCCTGGTCGGCCCAGTCCCAGATGAAGCCGCCAATCATGCGCGGGTGGCTGTCCATCTCTTCCCAGTACTCCTTGAAGTTGCCGAGGGCGTTGCCCATGGAGTGGGCGTACTCGCTGGTGAGCACAGGGCGTGGACCGCCGTCGGAGCCTACCCATGTGCAGTGGTCGCCACTGCGCTCGGCAATCTCCAAGAGCCTTTCCCATCGGGCGTTCTCGGCACGCTCCTGGTCGCTGCCCTCGGGGATGCCAGGGTTGAGGTAATCCTGCTTGACCCTTGGGTAGAAACGGCTGATGACATCGACGCTGGCGGGGTCGGGCCTGCCCTGAGCCCCTTCGTAGTGTACGGGGCGCGTTGGGTCGTATTCGTGAATCCAGGCGGCCGTCATGGCGAAGTTCGGTCCCCATCCGGCCTCGTTGCCTAAGCTCCAGAAGATGACGGACGGATGGTTGCGGTCGCGAATGACCATGCGCTGCGTGCGGTCCATCCATGCCGGAGCCCATGCCGGGTCGCTGGCTAACTGTCCGCGCAGACCGTGCTCCTCGATGTTGGCCTCGTCCATGACATAGAGCCCGAGTGAGTCGCACAGCTCATACCACCGTTCCGCATTGGGATAGTGGCTGGTGCGCACGGCGTTGATGTAGGCCTGCTTCATGAGCGTGATGTCTTGCAGCATGCGCTCCTCGCTGACGACATGTCCTGTCAGCGGGTCCATCTCATGGCGGTTGACGCCGCGCAGGTGGATGGGCTGTCCGTTGACCAGCAGCTGGCCGCCGCGGATGTCTATGCGCCGGAATCCCACTTTCTGCGTCAGCTGCTCCACAGTGTTTCCTGCCGAGTCGGTCAGGGCGAGCTGAAGGGTGTACAGGTAGGGCGTCTCAGCCGTCCACTTGTGCGGGCTTTGCACGACGGCGCTCAGCCAGCCCCACTGTGGGTAGCCGCGCTGCGGGGTTCGCTCGTTCATGATGGCCGCCTTGTGGTCGAGGTTGAGCATGGTGGCGGCGTCGGCGGTGAGGGGGGCCTCGACGGGGGAACCGTCGAGCGCTGTGGCGGCGGTGAGGGGGGGCTCGACGGGGGAACCGTCGAGCGCTGTGGCGGGACGGAGGGGGACGGGGCGCATGTCGGCATCATAGAGGCGTGCCTCCACGCGGTAGCCGTCGCCACGCTGTCCTCGTGTGACCTCTAACTCAGGGTGGATGATGAGCTGCGCGTCACGGTAGTCATCATCGAGGATGGTGCGTATGCCCACATCGCGGATGCGGATGGGTGGCGTGGCAAAAAGGATGACGCTGCGGTGGATGCCGGCCAGCCGCCACATGTCCTGGTCCTCTAAGTAGCTGCCGTCGCTGTATTTGAACACCTGTAGCGTCAGCTGCTGCTCGGCCGTGGGTGCCAGGTAGTCCGTGAGACGGAACTCAGCCGGCTCCATGCTTCCCTGTGAGTAGCCCACGAGACGGCCGTTGAGCCAGATATAGAAGGCGCTGCTGACGGCGCCGAGACGGATGAACACCTCCTGTCCCTTCCAATCGGCAGGCAGGGTGAACGTGCGGCGATAGATGGCTGTTGGGTTCCGCTCGACGAAAGCCGTGTAGTCCTTCTTCGGCTCGCCCATGACGCGCGGCGGGTCAATCTTGAAGGTATAGCCACTGCTGCTGTAGATGGGTGTGCCGTAACCATTCAGCTCCCAGTCGGCAGGGACGGGGAAGAGCGCCCACTGGCTGTCATCAAAGTCGGTGCTGAAGAAGTTGTCAGGTTGCCCGTCGGGCGTCGGTGTCCAATGAAAACGCCACAGGCCGTCGAGCGTCATCTGACGGTCGCCGGCCTTGTGGCGGTATGGAACGAAGGCGGCACGTGCCGGCTCACGGTTGCGCTGCAGCACACCCTCGTCCTCCCAGTCGTGTCTGTCGATGGTCGTTGCGGTGTGCCTGTCATCCTTTCCCTCATCGTTGCCCCTGGCCAGCGTGGTCAGTGCGATGCTGAGAACAAGGACTGTCAGCAGGCAGTGTCTCAAGGTCTTCGTTACGTTATTGGTTCGTTCTTTCTATTGCTCAGCAAAGGCGGCTGCCTCTGCTGCGGCGATGATGTCCTCCTTCGACTGCTCCACAGGGTTGTGGGTGATGTCTGAGAGGTCGAAGTCGTCTTCTGGGACTTCTGGGGCTTCTGGGGCTTCTGAGACTTCTGAGAGTCCTGGGGCTTCTGAGACTTCTGAGAGTCCTGGGGCTGCTGAGAGCCCTGAGACTGTTGCGGCAGCCGCGGCTGCTGGGGGAACGATGTCTTCCTCGATGCGGGGAGCAGCCGTGGTAGGCTCCTCCTCCATCTTTGTGCGTTCCGACTTGGCGGCAAAGATGCTGTCGATGTACTGTGGCTCTCGCCGCAGCCGCTCCAGCGTCTCCTTTGCTGACAGTTGCTGTGCCTCTTTCTTTGAGTAGCCCTGTCCCTTGCCGCCTGCTTGTCCCTCGATGAACACCTGATAGCCGAAGACGGGTGACCCCTTGTCGTCCTTCGACTGCTTCTGCATCTTGAACTCCATGCGCACACGGTTCTTCTGCGTCCACTCCAGGAGCTTCGACTTGAAGTTCACTTCCTTGTAGGCCACCTTGTCGATGTTCACCATCTGCTTCAGGATGCGCTGCTCCATGAAGCGTCTCACGGCGTTATAGCCCTGGTCCAGATAGATGGCGCCCACGAGTGCCTCGAAGGCGTTGCCCGCCATGTAGCTGTTGTGCGTCCGCTGTTGCTGTCCCTTGCTCTGTATCAGCTCGTCAAGCCCCATCTCCTGAGCCAGCTTTCCTAAGGAGTCGCGGCTGACGAGCTTTGAGCGCGTGTTGGTGAGGAAGCCCTCACGCTTGCCCTTGAAGTGTTCAAAGACGATGTGTCCCACCACTGCGTCGAGCATGGCATCGCCGAGAAACTCCAGCCGCTCGTTGTTCAGCGGGCGTCCTTTCTCGTTGCGCTGTCCGCTGCTCTTGTGCGTCAGGGCAATCTTGTAGTGCTCTATGTCCTTCGGATAGAAGCCGATGATCTCCCTCAGTTGCCTGCGCAGTTCCTGGTCATCCTGGAAGTGCAGGCGCAGACGGGCGATGATGTCGCTGAAGGCCACGTTTTTATTCGTATTTCTTGAACACCACGCAGGCATTGTGTCCACCGAAGCCGAAGGTGTTGCTCAGTCCGGCGCGCACGGTGCGCTTCTGTGCCTTGTTGAACGTGAAGTTCAGGTTATAGTCAATCTCCGGGTCGTCGTCTCCCTCCTCGTGGTTGATGGTGGGCGGCACGATGTCGTTCTTCACGGCCAGCACTGTGGCCATGGCCTCGACGGCTCCGGCAGCACCGAGCAGGTGTCCGGTCATGGACTTTGTCGACGAGATGTTGAGCTTGTAGGCAGCGTCTCCAAACACCTCCTTGATGGCCTTTGCCTCGCTGATGTCGCCCACGTGTGTCGATGTGCCGTGCACGTTGATGTAGTCGATGTCCTCAGGCTTCATCCCGGCGTCCTCCAGAGCGTTCTGCATGACCAGCTTGGCGCCCAGTCCCTCGGGGTGTGATGCGGTGATGTGGTGTGCGTCGGCGCTCATGCCTGCTCCCACCATCTCGGCGTAAATCTTGGCACCGCGAGCCTTGGCGTGCTCCAGCTCCTCCAGGATGAGGCATCCGGCACCCTCGGCCATGATGAATCCATCGCGGCTGGCGCTGAAGGGGCGGCTGGCCTTCTCCGGCTCGTCGTTGCGTGTTGAGAGTGCGTGCATGGCGTTGAATCCACCCACGCCGCTTTCGCAGATGGCAGCCTCGGCGCCTCCTGCAACGATGATGTTGGCCTTGCCTAAGCGTATCAGGTTGAAGGCATCTGCCAGTGCGTTAGACGATGAGGCACATGCGCTCGACGTGATGTAGTTGGGGCCATGGAATCCGTAAAGGATGCTGATTTGTCCGGCAGCGATGTCGGCAATCATCTTCGGGATGAAGAAGGGGTTGAACTTCGGACCGTCGGCAGTGTGCTGTCCGTAGTAGGTGATTTCATCCTGGAACGTCTTGATGCCGCCGATGCCAACGCCATAGACCACGCCGATGCGGTTCTTGTCGACAGTCTCCAGGTCCATCTGGCTGTCCTCCACTGCCTGCTTGGCAGCGATGATGGCCAGTTGTGTGTAACGATCCATCTTGCGAGCCTCCTTGCGGTCAATATAGTCATTGACGTTCAGATTCTTTACCTCGCATGCGAATTTTGTCTTAAACAGTGTGGTGTCGAATTGTGTAATAGGAGCTGCACCGCTCACGCCCTCTATCAGGTTTTTCCAAGTCTCCTCTGGATTGTTACCTAAGGGAGTAACAGCGCCAAGTCCAGTAACTACTACTCTTTTCAGTTCCATAGTATAATGATTTAGTCCACTAAGCTTTTATATAAAGTTGAGGGTCTGAATAGAACTTTCGCCTGTTCAGACCCCCAACCCCCTAACTTAGGGGGCTTGTGCTTATTTCTGGTTCTCCTCAATATAGGCAATGGCGTCGGCAACGGTGCCAATCTTCTCAGCCTTGTCGTCGGGGATGGAAACGCCGAACTCTTTCTCAAACTCCATGATGAGCTCCACGGTGTCCAGTGAGTCTGCACCCAGGTCGTTGGTGAAGCTTGATTCGGGCTTCACTTCTGACTCGTCAACACCCAGTTTCTCTACAATAATTGCCTTTACTTTGCTTTCAATTTCTGACATGATTTTTCTTTTTTTAGTGTGTTAATATTAACCTCCTATTGAAGGTATTGTTCTTAAAACGGGTGCAAAGTAACACAAATATTTTCACTTGGGCAAGTTTTTGCTCAAAAAAAACGCTGTTGTGTGCACACACAGCGGCGTTTGTGCATGTTTTTGATATATGTCAGCCTTCTTTTTTGCAATTTTTTACATCTCCCGACGCATCCCGTTGCTATCTGATGGCGAGTGCCTTGTCTTCGGCGGCTTCCATCTGTTCGCGCTCGCCGGGACCCTTGTCGTTCTGTCCGCAGAGGTGCAGGATGCCGTGTATGATGACGCGGTGCAGCTCCTCGTCGTAGTCCTTGCCCAGCTGTTGGGCGTTGGAGCGGACGGTGTCGAGCGAGATGACGATGTCGCCGTTCAGCGTGTCGTCTTCGCAGTAGTCGAAGGTGATGATGTCGGTGTAATAGTCGTGTTGCAGGAACTCGCGGTTGACCTCCAGTATCTTCTCGTCGTCGCAGAAGAGGTAGCCCACCTCGCCCACTTTCTTGCCGTAGGTGGCTGCCACGCGGCGTATCCATGCCGTGGTCTCGCGGCGCTTGATGTTGGGAAACTTGACGTTCTCGCTGTTATAGGTAATCACTGGTTTGAGATTTGAGATTTGAGGGTTGAGATTTGGGGGTGGAGGGTGGAGGGTGGAGGGGGTGAGGGTTGTGCTATTTCTTGGGTAGGAATGGGGTGACGTCGAGCCCGAAGTGCTTCAGCTCGCGCACCATTGACGACGAGACGCTGGCCAGCTGTGGCTCGGCATAGAGCAGGATGGTCTCCACCTCGCCGCCGGTGATGAGGCGGTTGATGTCAGCCTGTTCCCGTTCATACTCGAAGTCCTTGGCTGAGCGCACACCCTTGACGATGAAGCGTGCACCCACCCTGCGTGCCAGGTCGACGGCCAGTCCGAAATAGGTCGTCACCTCGATGCGCGGCTCTTCGGCATAGAGGTTGGCTATGACCTGCCTGCGTTGCTCGGCAGGCGTGATGTGTGGCTTCTGTACGTTGTCGCCCACCACGCCGATGACGAGGCGGTCGAACAGTGGCAGTGCCCGGCGCACGATGCTGTCGTGTCCCGTGGTGAAGGGGTCGAAGGTGCCCACAAAGAGTCCGGTCTTTTCTTTCATGCCTGGCCCTCCGCTGCAGTGAATGTATCCCTCGACAGGTCGCGGAAGAAGTCATAGTTCAACACCACGCTCAGCTTTTGCAGCAGCTGCGTGTTGATGTCCTTCCGCTCGAAGATGTTGTACAGGTTGGTGCGCTCGCATCCCACCTTGTTCGACACGGCCACGGCCGTCATCCTCTTCTGTTTCATCACCTCTCTGATTCTTTGTCCTATGTGCATAATCTTGTATGGTGTTGATTGTTATATCTGTTGCTTGCGGTACTGTGACGGCGTCATCTGGAAGGTCTGCTTGAAGATGCGGCTGAAGTAAGCCACGTCGTCGAACCCACACTTCATTGCCACGTCGCCCACCGGTGTCTCAATGTTGGCTTTCAGCAGACGCTTGGCACGTGCCAGGCGCAGCTTCATCACGTAGGCCGAGGCGTTCTCGCCGGTGATGGCCAGCACCTTCCGGTTGAGCTGTGTGCGGCTGACGGCCATCTGCCGTGCGATGCTGTCCATGTCAACCTGTCCGACGCCCATCTGGCGGTAAACGACGTCCACCAGACGGTTCATGAACGTGCGGTCCTGTTGTGTCAGCTCAGCGGGGTTCATGCTGTCGTCGTCCATCTCGGCCAGGGCATACTTGTTCCGCATCAGCTGCTGGCGCTCCATCAGCTTCCTTACGCGCACCATCAGCTCCTCTGAGTTGAACGGTTTTACTAAATAAGCGTCTGCACCGGCTTCCAATCCCTTGATGCGGTCCTCCTCGGTGGTCTTTGCGGTAATGATGATGATGGGTATGTGGCTCGTCATCTCGTTCTTCCTGATGCTGCGGCACAGCTGCAGTCCGTCCATGCCGCCCGGCATCATGATGTCCGTGATGATGATGTCGGGCATCACCTCGCGTGCCTTCTGCAGTCCCTCCTCGGCTCCCCTGGCATAGATGATGCGGCAGCCCTTGAGGTGCATGCCAATGTAGAAGGCGATGTCCTGGTTGTCCTCGATGATGAGGACGGAAGCCCCAGAAGCCCCACCCCCGGCCCCTCCCGCGGGGGGGAGGGGAGGATATAGTTCTGTACCGTCATACTCGCTTGAAGTGTTTCCTGTATTCCCGTACCCGTAGTTTGTATTCCCGTACCCGTAGTCTGTATTCCTATGCCCGTAGTCTGTATTCCTATGCCCGTAGTCTGTATTCCTATGCCCGTAGTCTGTATTCCCATACCCGTAATCTGTATTCCCATACCCGTAATTACCTTGCGGGTAGTCTCCGCCTTGAGAGTATATCCTCCCCTCCCCCCCGCGGGAGGGGTTGGGGGTGGGGCTGTTGGGGGTGGGGCTGCTGGGGCTTGTTTGGTTTGTTTGGCTTGTTTGGTTTGTTTGTATTTTCCTACTCTTTATCGGCAGTACCACGGTGAAGGTGCTGCCCTGTCCCTCGGTGCTGACCGCACTGACGGTGCCGTCCATGGCCTCCGTCATCAGCCTTACCAGTGAGAGACCTACGCCCGTGCCGACGTCGCCCGGCTGCGTGTTGCCCTGTACGAAGGCGTCGAAGATGCGCGGCAGGTCGTCGGCGCTGATGCCACGTCCGGTGTCAAACACCTGTATCTTCAGCTTTCCGTTGCCGCTCTGTTCCAGCGTGACGTTCACCTTGCCGTATGACGGGGTGTACTTGATGGCGTTGGTCAGCAGGTTCGACATGATTTTCTCAATGTAGTCCGGCACGAAGTCCATCGTCAGTGTCGTCTGCGAGTGGGTGAAGGTCAGCTCCTGCCGCTTGCTGTCGGCGTAGGGTCTGAAGTTCTCCACGGCCATGCCCACGAAGGCCACGATGTCGCCGTGGCTCCACTTGGCCTCGCCCACGGCCGAGCGTACCTTCGACACGTCGAGCAGCTGGTTGATGAGTCCCAGGAGAGAGTTGCCCTGCCGCACCATCATCTTTGCCGCCGAGCGCACCTGCGCCATGTCCTCTTGCTCCATGTCCTCCAGCTGGTGTCCCAGTCCGAGGATGACGGTCAGTGGCGTGCGGAACTCGTGTGTGATGTTCGTGAAGAACATCTCGCGTGTCTTCTGCAGCTGTTGTGCCATCTGCTGTTTCTGCTCGCGTGTGTGCATGTGGTACCACATCAGGGCCACCAAGCCCACGATGAGCAGCAGCAGGGCGATGGCAGCCACCAGGATGGTGGTCTTCTCCGAGTGTTCCAGCGCCAGCTGTTCCTGTGCCATCTCCAGCTCATGCTGTCTTCTGACGCGCTCGTACGACAGTCGCTGGTTCTGTATGTTCGTCAGCGTCTGGGTGTTCATCAGGCTGTCCTTCAGCTCTGTGGCCTTGACATAGTTGCTCAGCGCCTCCTTGCTGTTGCCGTTGGCCTGGTGCAGCATGTAGTAGGTGCGGTACACCTCCACCAGGTGCTCCTGCGAGCCGATGCGGCGTGCCGTCTCGTCGGCGTCTTGCAGATAGGCCAGTGCCTGTCCTGTGTTACCTTTCTTTATATATACGCGCGCGATGCAGAGTGCCGACTCTAACCAGTGCCACTCGTCGCCGGTGGCCTTCAGCACGCCGTAGGCCGTGTCATACTCTTCCAGGGCCTTGTCCAGGTGCCCGTCCTTCTCCGACAGCTCGCCGAAGTGGATATGGCAGAGGGCGACGCCCAGGTCAGAGTGTGCCTGCTCGTTCATCTTCAGCGACTGCTGGTAGTAGTACCAGGCCGAGTCCGTCTGCCCCAGCTCCTCCTTGATAGCTCCCAGGTTGGCCAGGTTGATGGCCTGTCCCAGTGCGCTGCCCAGCGCGTGCTCGCCTTGCAGTGCCAGGCGGAACACGCTGTCAGCCATGACGAGGTTGCCCAGCGTCAGCAGCACATTGCCCATGCCATTGAGCGACACCACATAGTTCTTCTTGGCCGTGATGCCGTTCTTGTCGCTCATGTCGTTGCTCATGTTGGCGGCCTGCTGGTGAAACTGTGCCGCCTCTTCCAGCGAGCCCAGGCGCCGGTAGTTGGTGCCGATGCCGTTCAGCGCCTGTATCATCTCCAGGGTGTCGCCGATGTCGGTGGCCAGGCGCAGCGCCTGCTGGTGGCAGTCGATGGCCTCGGTGAAGCGGCTCTCCTCGCGGTAGAGCTTGCTCAGGTGGCGCAGTGCCATGATTTCGCCTAAGGTGTTGCCCGTTTTCTCGAAGTCGGTGACCATGGCGCGTGTGCTGTCGATGCTTCTCGACGAAGCCACGATGGAGTCCATGGCCCTGCGCTGCGCTTCGGTCAGCGTAGCGTTCTGTCGCCCCTGTTTGCAGGCTGTGGCCATCAGCAAGAGCAGCAGCAGTGCGAGGTGAGTGTAGCGGGTCGTCATCATGGTTGTTTTTTTGTGCTGCAAAGATAGGCATTTTTTTGCGACGTTCAAAGCGGCAGGGCCAAAAAATGTTTGTTTTTGCCTTTGGTGTCCGTTTTTCCTTTTGACTTGCTATCTCTTTGTCGTATAGCCGCTTGCACGCAGTTGATGTTCGCTCAGTCCAAATGGTATGGTGTGATAAAGTGTGCTGAGTCCAAATGTAGGGGCGCGGTAGCAGCATCTCAGACGGCTAAAGGTAGTGCTACAGGCGCTACAGGCGCTACAAGCGCTACCGGGATGTGGTGACCCCCTAAAAACATGCGCTGCCCGTTCCTGCCCGCGAGAACGCAAGAGAAGGTTGAATTCTCGAGAGAATTGAACCGTAAAATGGCCGTTTTTGACAGCCAGGCGTTGAGTTATTCCAGCCAGGCGTTGAGTTATTCCAGCCAGGCGTTGAGTTATGACAGCCAGGCGTTGAGTTATTCCAGCCAGGCGTTGAGTTATTCTCGTAAAGTGCCCACTTATGATTGCCGGTAGCACCAGTAGCACCAGTAGCACTACCCTTTCTTTATTTAGGGCTCAGCCATTATGGGGGCGCTTTCGGGGGTACGCATGTGCTACCCGAAGAGGTCGGGCTGCATGATGTTACCGTTGTAGGGGTTACGCCCGAAGTGACGGTAGGCCAGCTCGGTGACCATGCGTCCGCGTGGCGTGCGCTTGATGAAACCCTCCATGATGAGGAAGGGCTCGTAGACCTCCTCCACCGTTCCGCTGTCCTCGCCGATGGCCGTGGCGATGGTCGAGATGCCGACGGGTCCGCCGCGGAACTTGTCGATGATAGTCAGCAGAATCTTGTTGTCAATCTCGTCCAGGCCATACTTGTCGATGTTCAGCGCCGTCAGTGCCACCTTCGTGATGGACGTGTCGATGCCACCGTTGCCCTTCACCTGAGCGAAGTCGCGCACGCGGCGCAGCAGCGAGTTGGCGATACGGGGCGTCCCGCGTGAACGGCCTGCTATCTCCATGGCGGCATCCTCGGTGATGGGCACGCCTAAGAGCCGTGCCGAGCGCTCGATGATGGCGCAGAGCGTCTCCGGGTCGTAGTACTCCAAGTGCATGTTGATGCCGAAGCGGGCGCGCAGTGGCGATGTCAGCAGTCCGCTGCGTGTGGTGGCACCAACGAGTGTGAAGGGGTTCAGGTCTATCTGGATGGAGCGTGCCGAGGGTCCCTTGTCAATCATAATGTCGATGCGGTAGTCCTCCATGGCTGAGTAGAGGTACTCCTCGACGACGGGCGACAGACGGTGTATCTCGTCGATGAAGAGCACGTCGCGTGGCTCCAGTGAGGTGAGGATGCCGGCCAGGTCGCCGGGTTTGTCCAGGACGGGTCCGCTGGTAATCTTGAACCCCACGCCCAGTTCGTTGGCGATGATGTTCGAGAGCGTCGTCTTGCCCAGTCCGGGAGGACCGTGCAGCAGGGTGTGGTCGAGCGGCTCGCCACGGTATTTGGCGGCCTCGACGAACACGTGCAGGTTGTCCACCACCTTCTGCTGCCCGGCGAAGTCGCTGAACGACAGCGGGCGCAGGGCGTTCTCAAACTCCTTCTCGCCCTGCTGGGGCGCCTGGTGAATGTTGAATGAATCTTCCATGGGGGTGTTTTTTTTCTGGGGCTACTGGGAGAACTGGGAGAGCTGGGAGTTCTGGGAGAGCTGGGAGCTCTGGGAGTTCTGGGAGAACTGGGAGTTCTGGGAGAGCTGGGAGTTCTGGGAGCTCTGGGAACTCTGGGAGAACTGAGAGTCCTGGGAGAGCTGGGAGCTCTGGGAGAACTGCTGTTACTTACTGTTGGCGTAGGCGCGGGCGTAGTCGTGGATGCGCCTGACCATGGCCACGAGACCGTTGGAACGGGTGGGGGAGAGGTGCTCGCGCAGCCCGATGCGCTCTATGAAGTACAGGTCAGCGTTGAGGATGTCCTCGGGCTTCTGGCCGTCGAAGATGCTGACCAGCAGTCTGACGATGCCCTTGACGATGAGTGCGTCGCTCTCAGCCTCAAAGTGGATGCCGCCATCCTCGGTGGGTTCGGCGTGCAGCCACACACGGCTCTGACAGCCGTCGATGAGGTTCTGCTCCGTCTTGTACTCCTCGGGCAGCGGTTCCATGTCGCTGCCCATGTCGATGAGCAGCTGGTAGCGGTCCATCCAGTCGTCCAGTTCCTCGAACTCCTCGATGATTTCGTCTTGCCGGGCGTTGATCTCTAACCTACCCCCGACCCCTCCCAAAGGGAGGGGGGCTTGATTAGTTTCGTGACTGTATTCTTCCATTTTTTGTATGTTGTTATTTATGTTATTCAATACTATTCAATACTATTTATTCAATACTATTCAATGTTATTAACTATCTTGCCCCCCTCCCTTGGGGAGGGGCTGGGGGTGGGTTGTTGGGTTATTGGGTTATTGGGTTGTTGGGTTGGTTGGGTTGTTGGGCTATCTTGAACAGCTTGTCGCTGGGTCTCACCTTGTCGGTGACGGGGATGGCGCAGAGCTGGCCCTGCGGGGCCTCAGTGACGGGGTGCCCGTCCTGGTCGTGTATCTCCGTGGCTGTCAGGTACATCACACCCGTGGTGGGACCAGTGACGAGCAGCTTGTCGCCCACCTTGAAGGTGGTGGCCTCCACGCTGAACTCGCCCACGCCGATGCGGCTGTAGTATTTCGTGGCGCGACCCACATACACCTTCTGCTCCGTGGCGTTGTTGCCGTAGTTAGTGTTCCACTCGCCTAAGCGCTGCCCCTGGTAGTAACCGTCCCAGAAGCCGCGGTTGAAGACGGTGCTGAGGCGGCGGTCCCACTCGTCCTTCTTCTCCTCGGTGAAGGTGCCGTCGAGGACGGCGTTGATGGCCTCGTCGTAGCAGCTCACCGTCTGCCACACATACTCCGGCCCACGGGCGCGCCCCTCAATCTTGAACACCCTGACGCCGGCGTCCATCATCTTGTCGATGAAGCGGATGGTCTTCAGGTCCTTCGGGCTCATCACATATTTATTGTCAATCTCCAGCTGGTGGCCCGTCTCGTTGTCGGTCACGGTGTAGCTGCGGCGGCACACCTGTATGCACTGTCCCCGGTTGGCGCTGCGGTTGGCCGCGTCGAGGCTCATGTAGCACTTGCCGCTGACGGCCATGCACAGGGCGCCGTGGCAGAACATCTCAATCCTGACCAGCTGTCCCGAGGGACCGCAGATATGCTCGCGCTCGATGGCCTCATGGATGTGCTTCACCTGTTCCAGCGTCAGCTCGCGTGCCAGCACCACCACGTCGGCAAACTGTGCATAGAAGCGCAGCGCCGCCGTGTTAGAGATGTTCATCTGGGTGGAAAGGTGAAATGGAATCTGGCCCCCCCAGCCCCCCCTAGGGGGGGTAACGGACCCTTTATGGGGGGGCTGGGGTGACTCCTTCGCGCCGTTTCCCCCCCGGGGGGGGCAGGGGGGGCATAGCACTGCCATGTCGCTGGCGATGATGGCGCTGATGCCAGCCTCCTGTGCGGCGGCCAGCGTCTGGCGCATCTCGTCCATGTCCTCATCGTAGATGATGGTGTTCACCGTCAGGTAGCTCTTGATGCCGTGCTCGCGGCACGTGTCGGCTATCTCCTTCAGGTCGTCGAGGGTGAAGGCCGATGCCGACCCCGACCGCATGTTCAGCCGTCCCACGCCGAAGTACACCGAGTCGGCACCGGCCTGGATGGCGGCGGCCAGGCTCTCGCGGCTGCCCACAGGCGCCATTATCTCAAAGTCGCTTCTCGTTGCGTTCATCGTCTTTCTGTGCTACTCTTGTAGCAAGTACTGGATAAATTCCTGTGGCTCGAACACGGGCACCATTGCCGCCCGGAAGTCTTTCTTGTTTCGCGTCACTATATAGTCTATGCTCTCGCGTTTTGCAGAGAAAAATTGCATGGCGTCCTCGAAGTCGTTGAACTCAGAACGGATACTCTCTTCAACGGTGTCTGCATCAACGGGGGTGGCTGTGGTGATTTTTGCAAATTTGGCAAATTCACTGAAAATGTCCATCTGTTTATTGTCGCGCGAGAGTATGAAGCTGGCCGTGGCATACGACATTGCCGATACACAGATACGCAGTATGCCCCTGTCGGCCAGGCTCATAATCTGCAACGAAGGCTTGCAGAATTGTTCGCGACGGCCAATGACGTCAATCATAATGTTCGTGTCGAAGAATACCGTTTTCATCCGTATTTCTGGGTTAGGTATTCTTCTTTTGCTTTTTTGTAGTCGAAGTCAGCAGGAAGCGGTTTGATGCTACGCCCTAAAGTTGCCACAAAGGGCGTTATCTCAAGGTCTTCGGTTGTGATGTGGAGCTTGTCACTGTCGTTTGTTACCTGCGCTTCGACCTTCTCTTTCACCAACGATGCACTCAGCAGAGAGATAAGCGACAGCTTTACTTGCCGGCTTGTTCCTTTCAGCTGCTCCCAGTAGTTGGCTGTTTCTTGATTCACTGGTATCGTCGTCAATGTCATGGTGCTGTTAATTATATGAATGTCGACTGCAAAGGTACGAATATTTTTTCATTCGTTGACCCCATCAGACATTTTTTTAGTTAAAAGCAAAAAAAAGTAGCGAAAAAGTGTTGCAATTACATTTTTTTTGCTAACTTTGTCCCCGATTAGTGCAAAGACGAGACTTTGTAGACAAACCATTTTCAAAATACCTATTTACTAACAATTATTTAATGCTTATGAAACTAACAAGATTACTCGTTTTGGGCGCACTGCTGACCACGTTCAGTAGTGCCCGGGCCGGTGTCCCCGATAATCCTTGGGTGATACCCGAGCCGCAGGGTTTGGAGTTTACCGACCTGACGTTTGACGATGGGACGAAGTATTACTTCTACAGTCCCACGGCGAAGATGTTCTTTGCCAGTGCCAACGACTGGAACACCCGTGCCAGCATCTGCACCTTTGCAAACCCGTTCTGGTTCACCACCGTTGAGGAGTGCGCTGGCGGACAGGGCCGCGTGGCTCCTGAGGGTTACTATTTCCTGAACGATGACGTGACCAATCCCGCCCGTCAGATGACGAACAAGGACCTGTTCACCGACGGTGGCGGTGCCACATGGTGCGACCGTGACCCGGGCAATGCTGACCAGGTTGAGTTCTACTGGACAGCCGTCAAGGTTGGCGACAGCTGGCGCATCCAGAACAAGGCCTACGCCGAGGCTGGCAAGTTCATCGGCTGGAAAGGCGACTACAATGACACCAGACTCTACATGCTGGCCGAAGGTGAGGGAACCATCGACTGGAAGGTGGTCACTGCTGAGTCGTACGAGAACTTCCTCTATGGTGACACCAAGGAGGCCTACGATGCTGCCGTCAACAGCTACATCGCAGCCCTGAACCTGAGGACAGCACTGGTGGAGGCCGACGGGCTGGGCGTGAGCATCAATGCCGCCTCGGCCGTCTACACTAACACAGCCAGCACTGTCGACCAGCTGAACGCCGCCAAGGACCTGCTCAACGCACGCATCGCGCTGAAGAAGAGCATTGACGCTGCCAAGGCTGTCTATGTCGACGTGGCTGCCGCCGAGGCCGTCCTCGCCAATGAGGAGAGCACCCTGACGCAGGTGAACAACGCCAAGACACCCCTTGACGAGCTGACCACCGTGAAGCAGGCCCTGAAGACCCTCATCGACGATTGCGAGAGCAAGGGCTATACCGAGACCGCTGCCGCCAAGGCTGTGCTGCAGAACACTGCCGCCACGAAGGCTGAGGTGGAGGCCGCCACGAAGGCTCTGAGCGACGCCTTCACCGAGTGGGGCAAGAACAATGCCACTGTGGAGAATCCTGCAGACATGACGGGCAAGATTACCAACCCGAACTTCGACAATGCCAGCTATACTGGTTGGTTAGGCACTGCTCCCAACATGACGGGCAGCGGCTCGCACGGCCCCGCCAACGTGGCTGAGCACTGGAACAAGACCTTCGACACCTATCAGGACATCACTGGCATGCCCGCTGGCGTCTATGCCCTGACGGCCAAGACCTCATGGCGTGGCTCATGGGACAACCTGGTGAACAATGTCACTGGCTCGAAGCTCTATGTCAAGGTGGGTGAGACGGAGATGTCGACCCCCTTCAACAACGTGTGGTCACCCCGCAACACTGAGTCGCTGGCTGGAGCCACCGTCTACGGCACCAACGCTGCCGAGCGCAACATCCAGCAGGACGGCGTGACCTACTACGCGCCCGATGACCCCTCGTGCTTCCGCGTCTATGCCGACAAGGGCTACTATGGCACCAAGCTGTTCTTCACCCTTGATGAGGCTGCCGACATTCGCCTCGGCGTGGCACTGCCCAACGGCGTGAGCGAGGACAACTGGTCGTGCTTCGACGAGTTCGCGCTGACCTTCTACGGCAACGCCGGCGACGCTTGGCAGCTCTATGTCAACGAAAAGTGGAATAGCTTCCCCGTGGTGACCGTTGCCGAAGGCGAGCTGGTGACCCAGGCCTATCTCGTAGCATACGATGAAGCACAGACTGCTGACCACAGCGGCATCACTTCAAAGGAGGATGCCCTGCAGAAGCTGGCCATCGTGCAGCAGGCTTACGACGACGTGCTGAAGAACATCCAGCTGTGGAAGGACTACCAGGCAGCATTGGCCGAGTCACGTGCCATCTCTATCGACCCGTACTATCAGGCTCCTGAGCTGATGGACCTCGTTGGTCAGCTGACTGACTACTATGAGTTGGACGAGAATCCCGAGGGCGGTCCCGGCATGGAGACCATACTCGAAGAGGTTGCTCTGACCAACGAGCAGTTAGAGGCTGAGATTGCCTGGCTGAACAAGACTGTTGCTGACATCAGGCAGGCTGGCATGAATCTGATGGTGCCCGGTGCCGATGTCACCCGCTTCATGAAGAATCCTGACTTCGAGGAGTGCGACGTGAACACACCGACGGGTGTGGCTCCCGGATGGACTGTCGAGAACAACGACAAGGACGGCGAGGCCAACGTCACTGCCGGACCGCTCGGACCGGATAACTATAACCTGATGGTTGGTGCCTTGGGCAAGATGAACTACTGCTTCGAGAGCTGGCACAGCCAGGACTTCGATGTCTACCAGGTGGTGCCCGGTGTCAAGGAGGGCGTGTACGTCATCGAGGCACAGGGATTCGTCCGCTGCGAACAGAACGGCTACACCCGTGGAAACGCCATTGACCCCAACAGCGTGCCCATAGTGCTCTACCTGAACAATGCTACCGACGTGTTCCCCAGCGTCTATACAGAGTCGCCCGCCGACCTGGGCCACAGCTTCACTACGGTGGAGAACTGGACTACCGAGACCATAAACGACGTCGTGTATCCCAACTCCATGGGTGGCGCTGCACAGTGCTTCGACTGGGGCATGTACAAGATGCAGACCTACGGACTGGTGAAGGATGGCGAGAGCATGCGCATCGGCGTGAAGGGCAAGATGGAAGCCGGCAACAACTGGTGGTGCATCTGGGACAACTTCAAGCTGACCTACCAGGGCTACGAGATGGAGTACCTGAAGCCCGCCCTCGACCTGGCTCTGTCGAGAATCAACAGTGACCAGCTGATGGCCAAGAGCATCAAGACCAAGGCCAAGGCACTGGAGGCACAGGCTGCTGAGGCTGTGGCTTCCAACGACGGCAAGACCGTGTTCGACATGCTGGCTGGCATCTACGACACCGTGGCCGAGATTGAGGCTTCCGTCACCCTGTTCAAGCAGCTCTCGGCAGCCCTGGAGAAACTCTCCATCGCCATGGACAACTCTGCTGCTGCCAAGGCAACAAAGGACGAGGCCGCTGAGCTCTACGTGCAGATTGAGAGTGGCATCACTGCCAACGACTATGAGAACGAGGACGTGGAGCCGCTCGTCAACGCCATCAACGTGATGATTGAGAAGCTTGCCGTTCCCGACACCACCGGTGCTTCCGACAGCAACCCCATCGACATGACCAGCGTCATCAAGTCGGCTGCCTTCGAGAGCTACGACGAGTTCGGCAACTCAGCATCGACCGCTGAGGGCTGGAAGAACCCGGGCAACCTGGGCAATGACGACACGCAGAAGGAAGTGCGCGCCATCGAGTTCTGGCAGATTGCCTTCGACATGTATCAGGATTTGAAGTACCTGCCCGCCGGTACCTACGGACTGCAGGTGGATGCATGGTGCCGCAACGGTGGCAATGAAGAGAACTATGCTGAGTGGGTGGCTGACAACAGCGCCTCGATGACCAACCTCTATGCCGTCAGCGGCGACAGCACTCGCTACGCTGCTCGCGTGGCCAACGTGATGAAGGGTGCGCTCGATTACGATTACGACGCCAGCCATACCGGTACCTTCACACCCGCGGGTTCAGAGATGACCTACTACCTGCCGAATGACCTGCACAGCGGACGCAACCTCTTTGACTATGTCGACGAGGGAACGTACACCACGACCATCATCGTGAAGGTGCAGGAAGACGGATGGCTGCGTGTCGGTCTGAAGAAGGCTGAGGAGCGCAACAGCAGCTGGGTGGTGGCCGACAACTTCAAGCTGTGGTACTACGGTGCCGAGAGCACGAAGGAGCCGAACATCGAGAATGCCGTGCGTGACATCACCACCTCTGAGGTGGTACGCACAGAGTACTTCACCCTCGACGGTCGCCGTGCCAACGGCCAGCGCGGTCTGCTCATCCAGAAGCAGACGCTCGACAATGGCACCATCGTCGTGCGTAAGGTTCGCAAGTAATCACACCGTTTTCAAATGTACGCGTGCGCCCAAGTGCGCACGCGTACATTTCCTACTTAAAAAAGAATCTACCCCCCTCCCTTTTCCATAAAAGGGCACACACCATCAAAGAGCACACGTCCTCTTCAAAGAGCACACATCCTCTTCAAAGAGCATCCGTCCTCTTCAAAGAGCACACGTCCTCTTTCTCCGTAGGGACATGCTTTGCATGTCCACCCCCATGGTTGCCACCAGCAACCCCCGGAAACGAAACTACACAGCCCCTCAAGGGGCGACCACATAGGCAAATCTGAAAAATAATTATAAACACTGAATCTATGATACGAATGACATTCATCATGCCAGGACGACGGACTGCGCTCGCCACCTGTACGCTGATGATGGGTGCCGCCATGCTGACCACCTCGTGCAAGGACGACTTGCTGACGGGGCAGCCGGAGTGGCTGGGCAACTCCATCTACGAGCGGTTGCAGGAGGACGGCAACTACAGCACGATGCTGCGGCTCATCGACGACCTCGGACAGACGGAGTACCTGTCGCACACTGGCTCACGCACCATCTTCGTGGCAAACGACTCGGCCTATGCTGAGTGGTTCAAGAAGAACACGTGGGGGGTGACGAGCTACGAGAAGCTCACCACGGCGCAGAAGAAACTGCTGCTGAACAACGCGATGATTAAGAACGCCTACCTCATCGAACTGATGTCCAACGGCAAGGCGAAGAGTGACAACGGCACACCGGAGGTGGGAGCTGCCATGCGCCGCGAGACGGCCAGCAGCATCTACGACTCTGTCTATGTCATGAAGCCCGACCTGTTCCCCACCACACCGGCCTGGGACCTGGTGCGTAGCCGCGGCAAGGCCATCCCCATCTATCGCGACATGACGGCCGCGCCGATGATTCACTTCCTGCCGGCCTTCATGCAGGCCAACAACATCACCAGTGAGGACCTGGCCACCCTCACCAACCAGCAGGCACACTCCACCGCCGAGGCATGGATTAACGGCAAGCGCGTCAGTCAGCGTGACATCACCTGCAAGAACGGCTACATACAGAAGGTGGACGGCGTCGTGGAGTCGTCGCCGAACATGGCTGAGATTCTGCACCAGCACCCCAGCCTGTCGCAGTGGGCACACCTCGTCGACCGCTTCTCGGCACCCTACTACACCGAGGAGGGCACGCAGGAGTACCGCCGTCTGTACGGCACACAGGACTCCGTCTTCGTGCTGCGCTACTTCAGCGAGCGCTGGCAGGACCCCAGGGACACCAAGGTAGCGCTGACCACCGACGACCAGGGCAAGACCGGCTTCGGCATCCTGCGCTTCGACCCAGGATGGAACCAGTATGTCGACGCTCGTGACAACATCGACCTGCACAACGATGCCGGCGTGATGATTGCACCCACCAACGAGGCACTGGAACGCTTCTGGAACAACGAGGGCCACGAGCTGAAGGACGAATACGGCGAGTGGGACAACGTGGGCGGCGACATCCTTGCATCGCTCATCAACAACCACCTCATCTCGACCTTCACCGCCGCCGTGCCTTCTAAGTTCCCCAACGTGCTCAACGACGCACTCATGCCCATCGGCATCACTACGGCCGACGTCGACTCCTGCTTCATGGGCTGCAACGGCGTCGTCTACATGACCAACAAGGTGTTCATGCCGGCCGAGTTCCAGTCGGTGCTGCAGCCCGCACTGGTCCACACCTCGTCCATGAACATCATCTACTGGGCCCTCAGCGGTGCACTCGGCACCGATGGCTTCGCCTTCAACTTCAAGCCCTTCCTGCTGGCCATGAGCTCGCGCTACGCACTGCTGCTGCCCACCAATGAGGCCATGCAGACCTACATCGACCCGGCCAGCTACGGCGCAGGCGAGTACAGCCGCGTCGGCGAGGAGGGCGACACCACACTCCTCGACCAGGTCAGCGCCGTGGCATGGCAGTATGACCTGACCAAGACCAACCCCACACAGTATGTCCAGGCCAAGACACGCACGGTCTATGTCGAGCAGGACGGCTCGCTCACCGATGCCTCGGTGAACAGCACCACCCTGACCGACAGCCGCCGCAACAACATGCTGGAGAACCTCATCAACCAGCTCATCATCGTCATCCCCGACCCCGCCAAGACAAAGACCATCGAGGACTATGTCGACGAGGGCTACAACTACTTCCTCACACGCAGCGGAAGCATGGTGCGCGTCACACGCAACAGCAGTGGCGACCTGCTCTTCGAGGGCGGATGGCAGATGGAAGGACGCCAGGCACCCATCGTGGCTGCCGAGCGCTACCAGAAGGAGAACGGTGTGAGCTACCAGCTGGAGCAGGCACTGCCGCTGCCCACCACGCGCTCACTCTGGGTGACCCTCAAGGGACAGGAGGAATACAGCGCCTTCCTGCAGGTGGCCAACAACGACCTCACCGGACTCTTCGCCAAGAGCAAGAAGGCCGGCGCCAACGGCTCCTTCACCGCCGGAATGAGCGGCAACCTGAACTTCGGTCTCTTCGACAACTACAACTACACCGTCTATGTGCCCACCAGCAACTCGGTGCGCGCCCTGCAAAGCGACGGAAGCCTGCCTGAGGACGACGTGCTCAACCTGCCGTGGGCAGACACACGCAACACGGAGCCGGTGGACAGCTTCCTCAAGGCTGAGGGATGGTACCCGCAGCCCACGGGCAACAACACCACACCCACCAACACCGAGCTGGCCGCACGCCGCAATCTGGTGCGTAATGCGCTGAAGGCACACGTCACCGACTTCGTCCGCTATCATGTACAGGACCACAGCCTCGCCATCGGCATGGCGGCCGACAGCTACAACAGCTCCTTCGAGACGATGAAGCGCAACCCGGCCAACAACCGCTTCTATGCGCTGCACGTGGACTTCGACAACCAGCACCTCACCGTCACCGACGAGCTGGGCAAGGCCCATCAGGTCATTGCCACCCCGGGACGCTACAACAACGTGTGCCGTGAGTACTGGTTCAGCAGCAACGAACAGCGAATGGTGAGCGACGCAGTGGTGCACCTCATCGACAGCCCACTGCACTACGCTACCATGAAGAAGTGGCGCGATGTGGTGCAGGAAGCCATCGACAACGCCACCGCCAACTGAGTAGAACCCCCAAAGAAGAAATACAGTCACTATGAGTATATATAATAAATGTTTGCGCGCGAGAGGGGCGGTACGGCGGCTCCTCATGCTGCTGGCACTGATGCCGCTATGCGCCATGGCACAAGACATCACGTCGGTGCACGGCACGCTGACCGACGAGTACGGACCGCTGCTCGGTGCCACCGTCTGCGAGATTGACGCCAACGGGCGTATCATCAACAGCGCCGTCACCGACCTCAACGGTAACTTCACCATGAAGGTGAAGAGCACCAAGGACAAGATACGCTTCAGCTATATCGGCCTGACCACCGTCACCATGCCCATCAACAAGACCACCTACAACCTGCACATGAAGTCGCAGAACACCATGAAGGAGGTGGTGGTGAGGTCGAAGAAGAGGGCACAGGGCAACGGCCTGCCCATCCCCGAGCGAGAGATTTCATACGCCTCGCAGACCATCTCCATGAAGGAGTTCGAGGGCCTGGGCATGACCACCATCGACGAGGCCCTGCAGGGCCGCATCGCCGGTCTGGACATCATCGGCAACAGTGGTAACCTCGGCTCAGGCTCCACCATGCGTCTGCGTGGTGCCAGCTCGCTGTCGACGCTCACCGACGCCAACCCCCTCATCGTCGTCGACGGCAACATCCGCGAGGTGAACCTCGACGGCTTCGACATGGCCGGCGCCAGCGACGAGAAGTTCGCCGAGCTGCTGAACATCAACCCTGAGGACATCGCCAGCATCACCGTGCTGAAGGATGCCGCCGCCACGGCCGTCTACGGCTCGCAGGGCGGCAACGGCGTCATCGAGCTCATCACCAAGCGTGGCGCCAGGGGCAAGGCGAAGGTCAGCTACCAGCTGCGTCTGACCGGCACCTATCAGCCCAAGGGCTACGACCTGCTCAGCGGCGACGACTATACGATGATGCTGAAGGAGGCCTACTTCAACCCGCAGCAGGACGACGAGCGCTCGGCCAACGTCAAGGAAATCAACTACGAGCCGGACTACTCTGAGTTTGAGCAGTATAACAACAACACCGACTGGCGCGACGCCGTCACCCAGTGGGGTCTGCGCCAGAACCACTACGTCACCATCAGCGGTGGCGGTGAGAAGGCACTCTTCCGCATCAGCGGCGGCTACGACCACGAGACGGGTACGGCCATCAAGCAGAAGCTGAACCGCTTCACTACCCGCGTGGCACTCGACTACAATGTGTCGGAGCGCATCCGCGTGAGCACCAACTTCTCGCTCACCTACACGAAGAACGACATGAACTATCGTATTGACAACAAGGACCTGCTGTACTGGGCACGCAAGAAGATGCCGAACATGAGCATCTACGAGCAGGATGCCAACGGCAACGACACCGACCGCTACTATAACATGAAGCTCAGCGGCTCCGACATCTTCAACGAGAGCAAGGTCAATGCACACGACAACCAGAAGGGATATGTCAACCCCGTGGCCCTGGCCAACCTGGCCAAGAGCGAGCGCCGCACCTACGACATGAACCCCGAGCTCATCATCGACTACAACCTGCTGGGCCTGGACGAGAACCACTGGCAGCTGAAGTGGCGCGGCTCTGTCTTCATGAACATCGCCAACCAGTACAACGACTCGTTCTTCCCACAGGAACTGGTGAACAACGTCGTCACCGACGGCTCTATCAACCAGGCGGCCACCAGCTCGTCGAAGAGTGTGTCGTTCCACACCAAGCAGACGCTGACGCTGACGCCTGCCTTCGCCAACAAGGACCACAAGATGATGATGATGGGCCGTTTTGAGCTGACCAGCGGCAGCAGCAACTCGCAGTCCACCAGCGGCTATGGCCTGCCTTCCACGGGAAGCATCATCACCAGTCCTGCCGCCGGCGGCATCATCACCAGCATGGGCTCAGGCTACGGCCAGTGGCGTTCCATGTACTACACCTTCTCGGCCCACTACGCCTATAAGGAGCGCTACATCGCCGACGTCACCGTGCGTGCCGACGGCACCACGAAGTTCGGACCCGGCCACCGCTGGGGCTACTTCCCCTCAGTGTCGCTGAAGTGGATTGTCAGCGACGAGCCCTGGATGCAGAAGCTCAAGCCCGCACTCTCGATGTTCGCCATACGTCCCAGCTGGGGACGCGTGGGCAACCAGCCGTCGCAGAACTACCTTTTCACCTCGAAGTACGGCGGTGCGGGAATGTACATCGACCGCACGGCCATGGCACCGCTGAACATACGCCTGACCGACCTGAAGTGGCAGCTCGTCAACAGCTATAACATCGGTGTCGACCTCGGCTTCTTCGACGGCAGGCTCAACCTCACCCTCGAAGGCTACCAGAGCACCACCTCAGACATGCTGATGAAGGACTTCCGCATACCCAGCAACGGCGGCTTCGTCACCGTGCCCTACCATAATGATGGCAAGATGAGAAACACCGGTTGGGAGTTCCACATCAACACCAACCGCCTCATCAAGGCCGGCAAGTTCACCATGGACATGAACGTCAACTTCGGCAACAACCGCAACGAGATTCTGGAGATGGACCCCTACATCCTGGAGAACAAGAACAGCATCTACGGCTACAACAACGCCGAGCGCCTGGCCCGCGTGCAGCTGCACAACCCCTTCGGCGCCATCTACGGCTTCAAGTACAAGGGTGTCTACCAGTACAACTACAGCACGGTGCGTGACGCCGTCGCCGGCAAGACACGCCAGGAGATTTACGACTACTGGGCCGACTTCGTGGCCAAGGGCTATACGGCCCCCGTGGCCACCACTGCCGACGGGCAGATTATCCTCGACGGCAACGACGTGCCCAAGCGCATCATGTACGACTTCCGCAACGACGGTACTGGTCATAACGGCGCCTATCCGGGCTTCAACGGCGGCGACGCCATCTATGACGATGTCAACCACGACGGCCAAATCAATGCCCTCGACATCACCTACCTCGGCTCATCGCTGCCCAAGCTCACCGGTGGCTTCGGCTTCTCGTTCAGCTACGGCGACTGGCGCCTGAGCACGCAGTTCACCTACCGTGTGGGTAACAAGATTATCAACATGGCACGCCTGCGCTCAGAGGCCATGATCAACAACGACAACCAGAGCCAGGCCGTGAACTACCGCTGGCGCAAGGAGGGCGACATCACCACCATACCGCGTGCGATGTATGGCGCTACGAGCAACTACAACACCCTCATCAGCGACCGCTTCGTCGAGGATGGCTCCTACCTGCGCATGAGCTATGCCCAGCTGTCCTACTCGCTCAGAAAGAAGCAGCTGACATGGATTGGGCTGAACCGCATGTCGTTCTACGTCAGCATCAACAATCCCTTCGTGCTGACGAAGTACAGCGGCGTTGACCCCGACGTGGCCTTCGGCGGCGAGTGGCCTGCCACCGACGACGACCAGACACCACGCTCGCGTTCCTACACTGCAGGCATCACTGTCGAGTTCTAAATGATTTGAGATTTGAGAATTGAGATTTGAGAATTGAGAATTGAGATTTGAGAATTGAGATTTGAAATATGAAGACTATGAATACAATCAAGAATATCTATCACACCATAGGGCGCATGGCGCTCTGCTGCCTCGGCGCCCTCTGCACCGCCTGCTCGGACTTCCTTGAAATCAAGCAGATGGACGAGATTATCCTGGAGGACTTCTGGACCGGCAAGGAGGATGTTGACAACGTCGTCAACGGCTGCTATGCCGCCTTGCTCGATGCCGGTGTCCGCGAGCGCATGATTATGTGGGGCGAGGGCCGCTCGGACAATGTCGCCGGCGGTCGTGACAAGGTCAACCAGACCAATATCTACAATGTGCTCAGGGAGAACATCACCGCCATGAACGCTTTCACCACATGGGATGGCTTCTACCGTGTCATCAACCGCTGCAACACCGTGCTGAAGTACGCCGTCCAGGTGGGCGATGCCGACCCCAGCTACACCCGCAGTGACCTCTATGCCACCGTGGGCGAGATGAAAGCCCTCAGGGCGCTGTGCTACTTCTACCTCATACGCACCTTCCGCGACGTGCCCTACAGCACCACGGCCTACACCGACGACGACCAGAAGATGGACCTGCCTGCCACACCCTTCTACAGCGTGCTCGACAGCCTCATCAACGACTTGGAGGAGGTCAAGGGGCAGGTCGTCACACGCTATCCGGAGACGGAGCCGCGCGACCAGACAGGTCGCATCACTCGCGATGCCGTCTACGCCATGCTCAGCGAGATGTACCTGTGGAAGAAGGACTATGACAACTGCATACGCTATGCCGACATGGTCATACAGTCGAAGAAGGATGCCTTCATGGAGAACGTCAACAAGTCGACGACCATCAGTGCACGCATGGCCGAGCAGATGTTGCAGCGCACCAACGGCTACCCCTTGGTCACTGACAACCTCTCGGGGTCCATCTTCGGCGATGCCTACAGAGAAATTTTCGTCCGCGGCAACAGCACGGAGACCATCTTCGAGCTGGTCTACGCCAGCACTCCGAAAGCCAGTGGCCAGGTGGCGAACACTGGAGTCGAGAACCTCTATGGCAACGGGCGCTACAACACAGGCTTCCTCATCGCATCGTCGTACGTCACTGAGGATGCGCTGGCAGTCTCAGACCGCAAGGTGTTCGAGGATGCGAACAAGGGCCTCGACAGCCGCTTGTACACGAACCTCAACACCAACAACGGCAACATCACCAAGCTGTCTACCAGCTACCAGCAAATCATGCTGCCCAGCGAACTGACCGTGGCAAAGATTGAGGAAAATGTTACAAAGACCAACGGCAGGACATACTACGAAGAGGGTAACAACGGCACCAACTGGATTGTCTACCGTCTGCCCGACATCATGCTCCTTGAGGCCGAGGCCCTCTGCCAGCAGATGCGCGAGGGCAGCGACAGTGCAGCCCTGGCCTACAACAAGCCGCTGGCCGACAAGGCGTTCAACCTCGTCAACGCCATCAACAAACGCTCCATCATGAAGGGCACCCTGCAGGATGCCGACACCCTGAAGCGCGCCAGCTACAACACACGCACACAGCTGGAGGAGCTGGTCATCCGCGAGCGCCAGCGCGAGCTGATGTTCGAGGGCAAGCGCTACTACGACCTCGTGCGCTACAGCATGCGCGACGGCAACACCGACTACATCACATCAGTGATGACCAGGCGCGACGACGTGAACAAGTCGTATGTGGGCAACTTCTTCCGAAAGATGGACGCCATCTTCTGGCCTTACAACTATGAAGAGATGCGCGTCAACCGTAACCTCGTGCCCAACCCGGCCTTCGGAACGGGCGAGAACGAGAGCTATGAGAAGACGGCCAAGTGAACATGAGTCACTAAACACTAAACATGAGTCACTAAACATTCATTGAATATAGAATCTATGGTAAACAAGGTATATAAACGACTTCTTTGCAGAGCAAAGCGGCAGAGCCGAGCGCTGATAGGTTTGTCATTTATCATTGGTCATTTATCATTCAGCGTAGCGCTGACCTCCTGCTCCGACGAGCCGGACAGCGAATACTTCTACACCTTCACCGGCGAGATGGTCAGCGACTACATGGCGGCCCGACCCTGCTACAGCCAGTTCCAGACCATCGTGGAGCGCGCTCACCTCATGGACCTGCTCTCCACCTACGGCAGCTACACCTGCTTCCTGCCTGACAACGACGCGGTGACGGAGTTCCTGCACAAGCGCGGACTGCAGAGCGTGGACCAGCTCAGCGATGCTGACTGCGACACCATCGCACGCACGCACATCATCGACAATCTCTATACCACCTATATGATGGACCAGAAGACCATCCCCACCACCAACCTCATGGGGCGCTACTTGGCCACCTCGCAGGGCGTGGATGCCGACAGCAATGCCGTGGTCTATCTGGAGAAGACAACACACATCATCTTCGAGAAGACACTTCCCGACGGCACCTTCATTCACCAGAACGACTCGGTGGAGAACGGCGTGGTGCAGCCCATCGACAAGGTCATTGAGAAGTCGAACAGCTTCATCGCCGACATCCTGCGCGACGACCCGCACATCAGCATCTTCTACGAGGCACTGCAGCAGACGGGCGTCAGCGAGCAAATCCAGCTCGTCTCCGACCCGGAGTACGACGCATGGCACAAGCAGCACCGCACTGAGCGCTACCGCTACAAGTCGCACACCTGGGAGGAGATTGCCTGGCTGCCCGACACCAAGAAGTATGCCTACACCGCCTTCGTGGAGCCCGACTCCGTCTATCTGGCGAAGTTCGACGAGTATGGCATCTCTACCGCCCAGGGCACCCTGCGTGCACTCTACGACCTGGCCTGCCACTTCTACGACCCCGTCTATCCTGAGGACGTAGCCAGCGAGGGCCACGACTTCGACCACCTCACCAGTGCCAACAACCCGCTGCACCGTTTCGTCCAGTACCACTTCATCAACCGCTATGCCGCTGAGAGCGATGTGCTGACACCCTTCGCACCGAAGGAGACGGGCGAGGCCTTCGGCTTCAACACCGAGCTGTGCAACCCCGTGGACTGGTACCAGACGCTGCTGCCCTACAAGATGCTGAAGATTGAGCAGCTGAGCAAGAAGCGCCGTCGTGACCCCATGAACCAGCATGCCAGCCAGATTGACATCTACGGTCCTGACGCCAACCTCAAGGGCCAGCACTTCGTCAACCGCCGCTATGAGGCGCCTGACTACAACTGCCGCGGCTCACACGTCATCACCGTCAGCGATGTCTATCCTGACCAGGAGGCCGACGCCATCAACGGACACTATTTCTACGTCGACGACCTGGTGGTGTTCAGCCAGGAGGTGCGCGACGTGGTGCAGAACATGCGCATACGCATGGACTTCTCGGCCATCTTCCCCGAGATTATGAGCAACAACATCCGCTTGCAGGGCAACTATGCCACTGATGACGACCCGAACATTCCCGACGACTCGCAGAAGCCGGCCAATGGGCGCAACTACTACTTCCCCGAAGGCTACCTCGACGGTGTGAGCTTCTCCAACTGTCAGTTGGTCATGCGCCGCCCCCACTGCAACTTCTGGTCGTGGCAGGGCGACGAGTGGAACATCTTCGGCGACTACGACTTCACCTTCCGCATACCCCCCGTGCCCTTCAGCGGCGAGTGGCAGCTCAGGCTGGGCTTCTGCTCCATTGAGACGCGCGGCATCATGCAGCTCTACTTCGACGATGAGCCGCAGGGCATACCTCTTGACATGCGCAAGTTCCTCAACAGCGACCTCTACATCAGTGACCGCTTTGAGACTGACGAGACGCTGGCCAAGTACCAGGCCATGAGCGACGAGGACCGTGCTGCCGAGCAGAAGGTGCTGCGCAACCTTGGCGCCTATCGTGCCGGCCGAAGCACCTACCACTTCAACACCAGTGGCATAAAGTTTTTCTTCACCGGCAACGAGCGTACCTACCGCAAGGTGCTCTTCCAGGGAAACATCGACGCCACCAAGGACCACTACGTCCGCTTCCGCGTGGCCAGCAATGGCAAGAAGGGTAACAACAACGAGTTCATGCTCGACTACTTCGAGATGGTGCCTAAGTCGGTCTACGGCATCGACGGCGAAGATGAGATGGAGGACGACCTCTGATGCGGGCTTCGCCCTAAATAATAAATGAAAAATGATAAATGAAAAGATATGGTAACCAATAAATTTAATTTGTTAAGTGGCCGGACCAAGGCGGCAATGGCTATCGGTTGTTGTCTGTTGGCCTTTGGGCTCAGCTCCTGCACCGACACGTGGGACGACCACTACGAGGGCAAGGCCACAGGCACGGGCGGCTTGCACGAGGGCACCCTGTGGCAGGCCTTGAAGAGCAACCCACAGCTGGCCAACTTCGTCAGCGTGGCTGAGGCCACCGGCTTCGACCGCACCCTGAACTCACCCCAGGTGCTCACCGTCTTTGCTCCCACCAACGACCGCTTCACCGCCGAGCAGGCACAGCAGCTCATCAGCCAGTACCGCACGGAGAAGAGCAGTGGCACCATCGACGAGGACAACACCGTGCTGAAGGAGTTCATACAGAACCATGTGGCACTCTACAACCACTCCGTGTCAAAGCTCAGCGACGACTCCATCCGCATGATGAACGGCAAGAAGATGGCCCTGAACGCCAATGCCGTGGGCAATGCCACGCTGCTGACGAAGAACGACCTGTATGACAACGGCATCCTCTTCACCGTCAGCGAGCGCGTGGACTATCGGCCCAACGTCTTCGAGTACCTGCGCAAGGACCCCGACCTCGACAGTCTGCGCACCTTCCTCTACAGCGGCGACTCGCTCATCAGCGGGCGCAGCTATCCGCAGTTCTACTACAAGGACTTCATGCCTGGCCTCAGCGTGCCGGGAAGCATCAAGAACGGCCAGACGGAGTACCTCGACTCAGTGTTCGTCCAGCGCAACCGTCTGTTCAGCACACTGGGCAACCTCTTTGTGGAGGACAGCACCTACATCTTCCTGACACCCACCAACGAGGTGTGGCGCCAGCTGGTTGAGGAGTACGAGCCCTACTTCAACTACAACGCCGGGGTGGAGAAACGCGACTCCATGGTCTATCGCAACACCCGCCTGGCCATCATGGAAGGCACCACCTTCAGCCGCACCTTCAACAGCGACGCCGCCCTGCAGGACTCGGCCATGTCTGAGAACTGCATCAAGGAGTACTCCCTGCGCAGCATGATGTGGAATCTTCCCTTCGAGTACTACCAGTACTACAAGCCGATGAGCCAGAACGGTGCCCTCAGCGGTGCGCAGGTCATCCCGTGCAGCAACGGCGAGGTGCGCAAGGCCACACAGTGGAACATTGACAAGCGCATGACCTTCAACCAGTATATCATCGTTGAGGGTGAGTACAGCTCGAATGTGAAGAGTGTCACGCGCGAGTGGAACGCCAGCCTGAAGGACTCCACCGACCTGGCAGAGTTCGCCAGCCGCTACACCACCAGCGACAACGTGTTCTACAATCGCCTGTGGAACAACGGCTATGCCGAGGTGTCACCCACGCTGTCGAGCAACATTGACATCACCTACTATCTCAACAATGTCCTGTCAAACGTGGGCTACGACATCTATCTCGTCACCGCCCCCGCCCTTGCCAGCGACAGCAACGCCAAGGCTGAGAACCGCGTCCCCACCAAGGTGCGCTGCACCATCAGCAGCCCTGGCGTGAAGGACTTCGTTTCTTCGACGTTCACCACCACGCCAGACCAGGTGGACTACTTCCTCGTGGCCGAGGACTTCAAGTTCCCTTACTGCACCTACGGCGTCACCACCAAGGAGCTGCAGTCGCTGATGAAGGTTGAGACGCGCGTGGGCAGTAGCGACTACAACAGTGGCCGCATGGTGCGCACCATGCGCATCGACTGCATCCTGCTGGTGCCCCACGGCACCCTGCAGCTCGTCGATGTCCTGCCTGCCGACCTCAACATTCCCGCATCGGCCCAGGGCAAGCCTGGCCTGTTGCTCTATCCCCACGGACAGTATGACGACCGGGCCTACAAGGGTTGGTATATGCTCCGTTAACATGTTTCACGACTAATACATACTGAAAGAAGCTATGAAACAATATATCCTGTTTGGCATTTCCCTGGCACTGCTCACCGCTCTGCCTGCCACGCTCCACGCCCAGAACGACGATGAGGAGGAAGTGGAGGTGCAGGCTCCCGTGAGGAAGGCCGTCGTGAAGAAACAATATCCCACGCGCACCGTCCGCGGCACCGTTGTCGATGCCGCCACGCAGCAGCCGGTGGCCGGCGCCATCGTGCGTGCCGCCGAGGTGGACGGCTACAGTACGCTCACGGGCGACGACGGTACCTACGAGCTGAAGGTGCCCCTCTTCGCCACCGCACTCTACATCACCACCACCGACTACCTGTCACAGCAGCAGGGCCTGGTCAGCGGCGAGCAGCAACGCACCGCCCTGCTCTACGGCACCGCCTTCCGTGGCGACTATGACGCAACGACCAATGTCCTGGGCACGCAACAGGCTATCGACTTCCGCTACACCAACGCCGTCAACGTCAAGGACGAGGTGGAGGACCAGCTGGGCGCCTACGTCCACACCATCAGCCGAGGCGGCACGCCCGGCATTGGCTCAGTCATGTTCGTCCAGGGCCTGAACTCGCTCAATGTCAATGCACAGCCGCTGGTCGTCGTCGACGGTGTCATCATCGACCAGCAATACAGTCGCACGATGCTCCACGAAGGCTTCTACAACGACGTGCTGTCGAGCATCAACCCTGCTGACATCGAGAAGGTGACCGTCTTGCGCAATGGCACCGCCCTCTATGGTGCCAAGGGTGCCAACGGTGTCATCCTCGTGCAGACCCGCCGCAACAAGTCGATGGCAACACGCATCACGGCCAACATCTCAGCTGGTGTCACCCTGGAGCCGAAGCTCATGTCGGTGATGGATGCCGGCGAATACCGTGGCTATGCCTCAGAGCTGCTCAAGACGACGAGCACGCTGACGCAGTCGTTCAAGTTCCTCAACGAGGATCCCAACTACTACTACTATGACCTCTACCACCAGAGCACCGACTGGAAGGACTACGTCTACCGCACCGCCTTCACCCAGAACTACGGCATCAATGTCGAGGGTGGCGACGAGGTGGCCAACTACAACCTCTCCGTGGGCTATGGCAACCAGCAGAGCACACTGAAGAACAACGACATGGGGCGGCTGAACGTGCGCTTCAACACCGACATCTCACTGGGCTCGCGCCTGGATGTGCGTTTCGATGCCTCCTTCTCGAACATCACGCGCAACCTGCGCAACGACGGTGCTCCTGTAGGCTACGACGAGGGTACGCCCAGTGCACCATCGTTCCTGGCCTACGTCAAGAGTCCCTTTATGAGTCCCTACAGCTATGGCCACAACGACGCGGGCCGTGGTGTGTTCTCAGAGACGAAGTTCGACGTTGCCGACGAGGACTACCTCACCGAGGCACTGACCAAGTACAGCAGCTACAACTGGAAGCTGGGCAACCCCGCCGCCATCCTGGAGTGGTCTGACGCTGAGAACAAGAACCGCTTTGAGAACTCACTGCTCAACCTGACCGTCACGCCCAAGTATGAGCTGGCCAAGGACCTCTACCTCAGTGAGCACTTTAGCTATAACTTGGTAAACACCAACGAGATGTTCTACATCCCCATCAACGGAACCCCCACGTACTATGTATCGTCCTTGGGCAGCATCGTCACCAACGAGGTGCGCTCCTTAGCCTCGAAGCAGAACTCCGTGATGAGCGACACGCGCATTGACTGGACACACCGCTTCGATGCCCACCACCTGCACCTCTTCGGCGGTGCACGCATCAACTGGGAGAGCTACACCGTCAACCGCCAGTGGGGTTACAACACCGGTAGCGACAAGACACCGCAGATGCGCAAAGACCTCTTTGGCAAGGACACCGAGAGCATCAACGAGAACTGGAACTCGCTGGCATGGTATGCCCAGGCCGAGTACAACTACCGTGGCCGCTACTACCTGCAGGCCAACCTCACCATGGAGGGCTCCTCGCGCTTTGGCTCCGAGAGTGGCGACGTCAAGCTGCTCAAGGCTCCCTGGGCCTTCTTCCCCGCCGTCCAGGCATCGTGGGTGATGACCAACGAGCCGTGGCTGGCCGATGTCAAGGGCATTGACTACCTGCGTCTGACCGCCGGTTTCGACATGAGCGGCAACGATGACATCGACTACTATGCCACCAGGAGCTACTTCGCCTCTATCGACTTCCAGAACACCCTGTCGGGTCTGGCCTTCGAGGGTATCGGCAACAACACCATCAAGTGGGAGACCACCCGCCGCTTCAACGGTGGTCTCGATGCACGGCTGCTCAACAACCGCGTGGGGCTGACGCTGAACTACTTCCGTTCCACCACCACCAACCTGCTGACACGGCAGTCACTGGGCTACCTCAGCGGTCTGCGCCAGAACTGGAGCAACGACGGCGAGCTGAAGAACGAAGGCTTCGACGCCAGCGTCAATGTCAAGGTGATAGCCCTGAAGGACTGGCAGTGGCAGGTGGGCGTCAGCGCCGGTCACTACAAGAACCAGCTGACCAAGCTGCCTCAGAGCGCCAGCATGACGGCTGAAGGCAACCGCTATTTCGACACATCGCTCTATGGCGCCACCATACGCTCGCAGGAGGGCCAGGCCGCCAACATGTTCTACGGCTACAAGGCGCTGGGCGTGTTCAGGAACACAGAGGAGGCCCAGCAGGCCGGACTGCCCGGCGAGCAGGGACTCTACTTCATGGCTGACAACGGTCTGGACAAGAACTACTTCGAGGCTGGCGACGTACACTTTGCCGACCTCAATGGCGATGGCATGATAACCGAAGCCGACCAGACCGTCATTGGCGACCCCAACCCCGACATCTACGGCAACATCTACAGCAGCCTCAGCTGGAAGCGGCTGCGTCTCGACGTGCGCTTCAACTACTCGTTGGGCAACGACGTGTACAACTACATGCGTTCCCAGCTTGAAGGCGGCAACCGCTTCATGAACCAGACCACGGCCATGCTGCGCCGCTGGCAGGTGGAAGACCAGCAGACCGACGTGCCGCGCATCACCTTCCAGGACCCCTTGGGCAACGCCCGCTTCAGCGACCGCTGGATTGAGGACGGCTCCTACCTGCGCCTGAAGAGCGTCACCCTGAGCTACGACCTGCCCATGAAGTCGGAGTTCATACAGGGCATGCAGTTCTGGGTGCAAGGCAACAACCTGCTGACCGTCACACGCTACCTGGGCAGCGACCCTGAGGGCACCATGACCGGCAATGTCATTGGGCAGGGCATCGACGTGGGCTACCTCGGGCACAGCCGCAGCTTCGTGGCCGGTGTGAAGATTAATCTGTAAAAAGCCCGCCCCCGACCCCTCTCAGGGGAGGGGAGTGATTAAACTCGCAGTATAAACAGACATTCAACTATATCATATTATATGAATACCATACATAAGAACAGCATGTGCAAGCATGTCTTTTTAACGGCTCGTAAGTGGCTTTTTGCTATCTTGACATCCCTCCCCTTGGGAGGGCTTGGGTGGGCCCTCACCTCCTGCGACGACTTCTTTGAGCAGGAGACCAACGACGTGCTCTTTGCTGACAAGGAGCACCTGAACAATGCCGTTGACACAGCATGGTCAGTGTCTGGCATCCTGTACAAGCTGCAGGGCCTGGCCGACCGCACCGTCATCCTTGGCGAGGTGCGCGGCGACCTGGTGGACCTCACACAGGCGGCCAGCAGCGACCTGCGCGACGTGGCCAACTTCAACATCGGCGACGACAACGCCTACAACTACCCCTCGGACTACTATGCCGTCATCAACAACTGCAACTACTACATTGAGCATGTTGACACGGCACTGAGGTCCACCACGAGCGTAGAGCCCATCTTCATGGCTGAGTACGCCGCCGTCAAGAGCATCCGCGCATGGACCTACCTCCAGCTGGCGCTCAACTACGGGCGTGTGCCCCTGTTCACCGAGCCCCTGCTCAGCCGTGAGGCCGCCGAGGCCGCCGAGAAGGGCACCACTGCCGGCATAGAGGACATCTGCACCTTCTTCATCAACGACCTGGCTACGCTGCCTGAGCGCTACAACACCTACTATCCGCTCAGCAATGTGGGGCTCGGCGCACCTGGCGGCTCACGCCAGCTCTTCTTCCCGCTGAGCCTGATGCGTGGCGAGCTCTACCTGTGGCGGGCCTCCGTCACGGGCAGCGTCAACGACTACCGCCAGGCGGCGCTCCAATACTTCAAGTTCATCAGCGAGCGCAACGGAACCAACACGGCATACCCCACCTCGCTCTTCAGGCGTCTGTGGACAGCAGGAACCACCGCCTTTGACTTCTCCTACGGCAGCAACATCATGTCGTACAGTGACAATCCCATCACCGTCATTGTCGGAGCTGCGTCGAAGGTCAACGGTTTCTACAGTGAGCTGCGCGACCTCTTCAGCTCAACCTCGAAGAACGACTACAAGGTGAGCATCGAGCCCTCACAGCGCATGTTCGACCTCTCGGCAGCGCAGGACTACTGTCTGCCGTCAAGGAACGGCACGTCGTTCACCTTCGCACCGAAGGGGCTGACCGACTACCAGAGTGGTGACCTGCGCCTGAGCCATGTCTACAGTGAGAGTGAGGTCTACGACAGCTACACTGAGGAGCGCATCCGTACCAAGCACATCGGAAAGCATGAAAACACCGACGTCACCCTCTACCGTGGCATTACGGTCTACCTGCACCTGGCTGAGGCGCTCAACGGTGCCGGCTATCCGCGCATGGCCTACCTCATCCTGTCCAAGGGCTTGAGCAACAAGGTCATCAAGGAGGAGGCCATGCCCTACTACATGACTGACGACCGCGCCGACTCGCTCTTCCTGGCACAGTTCAACTTCGACGACGGCATCTACGAGGTGGCCACCGTCTTCGACTTCGCCGGCAGCGGCAGCGGAAGGGCCAACCAGCTGGGTGTCCATAGCCGTGGCGCTGGCTACACGCCCATGAACACCAACTATGTGCTGCCCAACGACACCATTGAGCCCGACCCGCAGAAGCGTGCACAGCTGGTGGCTGAGCAACAGGTGGTCGTCGACAGTCTGCTGCTCAACGAGGAAGCGCTTGAGCTGGCTTTCGAGGGCACACGCTACTATGACCTCATGCGCTTCGCCTTCCGTCAGGACAACCCCGCCGCCTTCATGGCCCACCACATCACCGCACGCCGGGGTGAGGAGCTGCGGCAGGAGGTGCAGGCCGAGCTGAAGACCAACTTCACCGACCGCAGCACATGGTTCCTGAAGTGGAACGGAAAGATTGGCTACTGACATCCCCCTGGCGCATAGCGCCAGACAACAAGGAAAACGGCAAAAAAATATTTTTGCCGTTTTTTTTGGTCGTTACTTCAAAATGTGCTATCTTTGCAGCGTAGACAACTATAACCTTTTAAAACCTAAACACTATGGAAGTTGAGATGATTATGCAGCAGCTGGAGCGCAAGCACCCCGGCGAAGTGGAGTTCCTTCAGGCAGTACGTGAGGTACTGGAGAGCATCAAGGATGTCTACAACCAGCATCCTGAGTTCGAGAAGGCAAAGATTGTGGAGCGCATCGTGGAACCGGAGCGCATCACTACATTCCGTGTGCCCTGGGTCGACGACAAGGGCGAGGTGCAGGTGAACATCGGCTACCGTGTGCAGTTCAACAGCGCCATCGGCCCCTACAAGGGCGGACTGCGCTTCCACCCCTCGGTCAACCTGAGCATCCTGAAGTTCCTGGGCTTTGAGCAGACGTTCAAGAACGCCCTCACCACGCTGCCTATGGGCGGTGGCAAGGGTGGCTCTGACTTTGCCCCCCGCGGCAAGAGCGAGGCGGAGATTATGCGCTTCTGCCAGGCATTTATGATGGAGCTATACAAGGTCATCGGTCCTGACATGGACGTGCCCGCTGGCGACATCGGCGTGGGCGGACGTGAGATAGGCTATCTCTTCGGCATGTACAAGAAGCTGACGTCGCAGTTCCATGGAGCCACCCTCACAGGCAAGGGACTGGAGTGGGGCGGCAGCATCCTGCGTCCGGAGGCCACCGGCTATGGCGCACTCTATTTCGTACACCACATGCTCGACACCCATGGCCTCGACATCAAGGGCAAGACCGTGGCACTCTCAGGCTTTGGCAATGTGGCATGGGGCGCAGCCAAGAAGGCTACCGAGCTGGGCGCCAAGGTCATCACCATCAGCGGACCTGACGGCTACATCTACGACCCCGCAGGACTGGACGCTGAGAAGATTGACTACCTGCTGGAGCTGCGTGCATCGGGCAACGATGTGTGTGCACCCTATGCTGACGACTTCGACGGCGCTACCTTCTTCGAGGGTAAGAAGCCGTGGGAGCAGAAGGCCGACATCTACCTGCCCTGCGCCACGCAGAACGAGCTGAACGGCGACGATGCCGACATGATTCTGGCCAACAAGCCGCTGTGTGTGGCTGAGGTCAGCAACATGGGCTGCACCGCTGAGGCCGTCAACAAGTTCGTTGCCGCAGGCCAGCTCTTCGCTCCTGGCAAGGCCGTCAATGCCGGCGGCGTGGCCACCAGCGGACTGGAGATGACACAGAACAGCATGCGCATGGCATGGACGGCTGAGGAGGTAGACCAGCGACTGCACCAGATTATGCATGGCATCCACGAGCAGTGCGTGAAGTATGGCAAGGAGCCGTCGGGCTACATCAACTACGTGAAGGGCGCCAATGTGGCCGGCTTCATGAAGGTGGCCAAGGCCATGCTGGCACAAGGAATCGTGTAGCGGTTTGCGGCTTAGGCCGCAAACCTAAATGATAAATGATAAATAATAAATGATAATTGATAAATGATAATTGATAAGTGATAAATGATAAGGGCTGCGCCAGCAAGGGCGTAAAGGGTTTTCTTCTCAGAGGTGCTGGTAGGCTGATTAGTTTATCATTTATCATTTATCATTTATCATTTAGTATGGCCATCGGCCAGACGGAGAAGGGCGTCGCCTCTTACTACGGCAAGCGGGCCACGGGCCGCATGACAAGCAGTGGCGAGCGCTTGCATCACGACAGTCTCACCTGTGCACACCGTACGCATCCCTTTGGCACGTGGCTCAGGGTGGTCAACCCCCGCAACGGACAGCAGGTGGTGGTCAAGGTCAACGACCGTGGACCCTTCGGCCGTGGTCGCATCATCGACCTCTCCTGGTGTGCCGCCCGTCAGCTCGGCATCCTCCGCCGGGGCATCGCCAACGTCGAGATCACCGTCTATGACCCCTTGAAAGAAGGCCCCCCACCACCCGTCGACAGCATCCCGCCCGTGCAATACTGAACAGTATTGTGCCGAACAGAATTGATTTCGAGCCCTTTTCAAGAAAATCGCCGAATCGCTTGGCGGTTCGGATTTTTGTTTGTAACTTTGCCCCGACTCTCAGAGTTCTATCAAGTGCGGGCCGTCCGGACGACCGACACTCCATGAGAGCCGCGACAAAACAAAAGACGTTTACTAATTTAGTTTGACAATATGGCAAAAGAGTTGATAACAGTGTCGTGGGAGATGCTTCCATTAGAAGAAAGAAAGAAAAGAGTGGAGATAAGGGAAGCAACTTCAATGAAAATGCAGGGTACAATAACCTGCGAGAAATATGGTGTTTACGCAAGTCGGTAGTAGTACCAATGAGATACCTTATTGACACGTGTATCTTCATCCATTATGCAACAGACCGTGGCTTATTGTCAAGGGACGTGTTGGCTTTACTGAAAGACTACGATACTGTCATCTGCATGAGTGCAGAAAGCATTCGGGAACTTATCATCCAGCATAATAATGGCAAGCTCGTTTCTAAATACTGGAAGACTTCTGAACAAATGATAGATGACATCCGTGATAAGTATTTCATAGAGATTCTTCCATTGGCCGAAGAGCACATGAGAACATATTCAAGACTCAGGCTGAATTTCGCACAAGACCATAAAGACCCGTCAGACCATTTGATTATTTCTCATGCCATTACAGAGAAAATGCCGCTTATTTCTGATGATGGCAAATTCGATTTTTATACCAAGCAAGGTCTTAACCTGATATTAAATAAAAGATAGTTTTTATAAGGCATGATGAGTACTATGCATAGAATATCAACGGATGAAGACGCTTTAATTGCCATTTTGACGCGAAGTCATGCTGATGTGATGGCAGGCAAGACATATTCGCAAGAAGAAGCAGAGCGTTTTATTGAGTACATTAAGAACACTTATCTTTCCGACTTGACGATGATAGAACGGATGGGGTATAACAATTGTTAGTCTAATAGCCCTTGACTTGACGAATGGTCATCAGCATCATTTTTTGTATTATTTTCCGTCTTTTTGCTTGTAAATCAAAAAAATATTCGTACCTTTACAGCCGAAACGTATATAGTTCGTTACATTCATTACAATAACAATACTGTATGGCACATGAAGAGAAAAATTTCATCGGATATACAGTGGCACTCATAAGCGAGTTTGCCATCCATTTTGGCATGTGCCCTAACCAAGCTTATGCTTATCTGAAGCGCTTCAAGGGCATGGATCACCTGCAACGTCATTACGGTGTCCTCCACACGCAGTCATTCCCAGACACTTTGGAGGCCCTTGTACAAGTGTGTCAAAACAACGGAGGAAAACTGCGATGATACGACTCTATCATGGATCGAACATAAAGATAGAAATGCCAGACCTTATACACTCCAAGCCTTACAAAGACTTTGGAAGTGGCTTTTATCTCTCGCCTGACAAACAGCAGGCATGGGACATGGCTTTTCAGAAAGTAAGCCAGACACAAGAAGGTAAAGCCGAGGTTACAGAGTTTCTATTCGATGATTCAAAGATGACTTCCAGTGAACTCAAAGTGCTTGTTTATCCTGACTACTGTGAGGAATGGGCTCTCTTCGTGTTAGCCAATCGCAACAGAAAAGCTAAGCACCCCATACATGACTATGACATGGTGTATGGACCGATAGCCAACGACGGCGTCACCTATCAGTTGCGACGCTATGAGGGAGGCGTTATCTCTCTTACCAGATTGGTTGAGGAACTTAAATACGCCAAAGGAATCACATTCCAGTATTATTTCGGTACTGACCGCGCACTAAAACTATTAACGAGGACATGACAACAAAACTGACATCCAAGCAAATACAACTGCTAAAGGACGAACTGAGTGCTGAGCTGGCTGGCTTTCTCGTTGACGACTACCACTACACACCTGAAAAAGCCATTGATGTGCTCTACACCTCAAAGACATTCGACCGCCTGCAAGATGATACCACAGGACTATACTATCAAAGTCCTGGCTATGTCTATTCTTTTTTACAAAACGAACTGACACAAACCATCTGACGACTATCACCAGGACATAGTCACAAAAAGACAAGAAGTGACTCGAATCCATCATTCGATGGTCATCAATTCAATAGTGAATTCAATAGTGAATAAGATAGGCGTTTTTTTTGTTACTTCCAAATTTTTTTGTCATTTTCTTTGTGGTCTCCTAAACTTTTTGTATCTTTGCCCCGACTCTCAGAGTTCTATCAAGTGCGGGCCGTCCGGACGACCGCCACTCCATGAGAGCCGCGACATCATAAAAGGCGTTTCTCCTTATTCCTCTCAATTATGACAACGACAGAGCTAAATGCGCAACTACTACAACAACTAAGTTATATCACAGACAACGAGAACTATCTCCGGCGTACACTTGATTTCATCAGTAAACTGGTGCAATCGCACAGTTCTGCCGTTGTTCATAGAAGTCAGGCATACACCGAAATGATAGAACGGCTGTCTGACTTCCAAGAGTACGAACGCGGATGGGATGGGAACGACGCATTGCCATTGCATCGTGACGTCGTGAAAAATTTCAAAAATCTGTTGCAAAAGAGCAAAGACTCAGACCTGCAAGGGTGGACTATCTTCCCTGCGGCTAATGGCACTCTACTGCTACAAAACAGAGAAAGGAAGTCTGGTATTAACATAGGCACGAATGGATTCTCATACTATGTGATACAAGATGGAGAGGCAAAAGGAGAAAACAATCTCAAATTCTCGCCAAAGGCTGTACTGAGTACGATGAAAAGACTTTAGCTCATTATGGTAAAAGATAGTGAAAGCGTAGCCCGTGCCATTTTCTCACCACGCATGGTTGTTAATGGAGAGATTCAGCCAGAGGCTTTTTGTCTGAGGGCCTCTATACATGAAGAGTATCTTTCAGTAATGAGGATGTCTTTCCCATCTTGGATTGATGACGTGAAGAGCATACCGCAACGGAAAAACAGAAAGCTCTATGGCTATGCAGAAATGGGCGTGAAAGACATAAGAGCAATTCGGTTGAAAGGGGTCGCGTATGATGTGAAAGAATGTGCCTCTTCTGACAGTCCCTCACATGCAGGTATCTTTATAACCGTTAATGGGGAAAGTGTTGTAGGTGGCAAGACGCTCACGACCATAGCACCTGGTACAGAGCAAGACTTTTTGTTATTAGCTATACAACGAGAACTTTCCGACCTTGCACAGAATGGCATTCACCAATTGTAGCCTAATGTATTCTTTGTATAGGAAGGAAAAATGAAATAATTATGGGACACATTACAAAATCCTGCAACATTGGTTCAAAGGATAGGATAATGTGCCGAACAGAATTGATTTCGAGCCCTTTTCAAAAAAATCACCGAATCGCTTGGCGGTTCGGATTTTTTTTTGTAATTTTGCGCCATCGCTTGTTAGCCACAAGGTGGGCGGCGGGCGGTCATATATATAAGAAAGACGTTTTCAAACGTCTGTCGTTGTGATACACGAATCTCGCAAATCCGTAAAACCACAGCAGGCAGATGGCAACGAGACGTCTGCGTGGTGCGTATCTATATACCTTATTATATAGTTCGTGCTGGCGTGGGCTAACTGCGTTGTCTATCCTGTGTGGTTTGGGCAATGCGAGAGCCTG